>NZ_CP104892.1:0-7646 GCF_026743145.1 Bartonella sp. HY761 | reverse complement strand
AAGGCGCGCTTAGTTGTTTCTCTTGCAGAGAAACGCGCGTTCCCTTTGGGAATTTTGTCTAGTGGCTGTAGTGTAAGGATTGATGAAATGGCGATAGCGCGTCTTTCCATGAAAGTTGGTAAAACTGGAAAAGCTGCAGTTCATGCCGCCTATATTGCTCGTGAAGGTATCTATGCAAAACGCATTGAACGTGGTGAGCGATTGTTGGCTTCAGAACATGGCAATATGCCAGTTTGGGCAGAGGCTGAACCTAATCGCTTTTGGCTGGAGGCAGATGCTCATGAGCGAGCCAATGGTACAACCTACCGCGAAATGGAAATAGCTTTGCCGCGTGAGTTAAATGGTGATCAGCAGATTGAGCTTGTGCGCTCATGGGTTGAGCAAGAGATAGGCACGCGCCATGCTTATCAATGGGCAATTCATGTTCCCCTTGCAGCAGACGGTAAAGAACAGCCTCATGTTCATCTGATGTTCTCAGAGCGTCAAATTGACGGACTGCATCGTGATCCAGATCAGTATTTTAAGCGCTATAATAGAAAATCTCCTGAAAAAGGCGGTGCTAAAAAGGGATATGGTGAGCATGCAGGGCAAACATTAACTAGGGCAGAGCGTGCAGATGATTTAAAGAAATTACGCCATCGTTGGGAAATTGCCTGTAATGACGCTTTAACGCGTGTTGGAGAGCAAGTGCGTATTGATATGCGCTCCCTTAAGGATCAAGGCATAGATGAACAACCAGAGCGCAAATTATTACCGAGTGAATGGCGTAAGAGCGGTAAGGCACAAATTATAGAGTTTAGGGCGGCCAAGGCTGTATTAAGGGAAGCAACAGAGGGTTTAAAGGAGATTATTCCCTCTGTTGGTGCGGCCGTTGTTGAGTTACAGAGCGCAATGCGGCTGCAAAAAGCACGGCTAGAGGCGATTGATTATGTTAGATTAGCCGATTTTGCTCGTAAAAAGCTTGCTGATAGCGTTAGAGATGAATTTATAGGTAAATCCTTTGAAGCTATTGTTGAAGCTGTTAAACAGGTTGAAAAGAAAATATCCAAATATTGGAAAAAACTATCGGACTTAAAGGCACAAACAGAGGGCTTTGGTTCTGTTCGCATGGCTGATATTGATCGGTTTAGGGCTGAGAAGGCATTTACTGAGGCAAATAATAGTTTGGAGAGGTGGCGCTCACAGCATCGGTTTAAAACTGCACTTGGCATAGACAATAAGGAATTGTTTAAAAAAGCGGTTGATGCAGAAAAGCGATTTGAAGAAGCTGAGATCAAAGAACATCACATTAAGCAAAAATATGCGGCTGATCATTTAGAGGCTACACGTGGATTAGAGCTATCAAAGCAGCGAAAAGAAGCTTTAGAGGCTTTGATAGCTGAGCAGATTGATATTGATGCGGCCATTGCTGAGATTGCCCCTTTAAGCGTTGAGGGGCAACGCGATGGCGAGCGTAAGCGTATTGCGCAACTTGCATTAGAAGCCGAGCAGTTAAAACGGCAACAGCAACTTGAAGCGGATAAAAGGCGCGCGGAAAAGCGCAAAGCAAAACCTAAGCAAAAGTCAAAAAGCCGCGATGATGATTATGATATGGAATTGTGAGATTGTAAGTTTGCGTAAAACTAGGTTTAATCATCAAGAATGTTTGTAGAATGAAGCTTCATGATAGTATATTCGATTTTATGGTCGTTCCTTTTTGACCTTGAAATCTTCATGGAGAAAATTGGTATGTAGCAACGTAACATTTACCTTAAATAACACCAATACTTATAAAATTAGTCAGAAAAACTTTTAATGAATAGAGAAACTGTATGATAAAATCACCTTTGAATTATATAGGTGGTAAATATAAATTATTGCCTCAGATATTACCTCTTTTTCCTAAAAAAATTGGTACTTTTTTTGATGTTTTTGCAGGTGGATGTAATGTAGGGATGAATATTACTTCCCAAAATTTGATTTTAAATGATAATCTTACTTATTTAATTGATTTATATAGATTTTTACAAAAAAATACGGAAAAAGACATTTTGTTCTATATTGAAAATAGGATATTAAGTTTATCTTTATCACAAGTGAATGAAGTAGGATATTTAGAGTTACGGCGCCAATATAATGATAATAGACATCCATTAGATTTGTTTATTTTGTCAGCTTATTCATTTAATCATCAAATTAGATTTAATAACTCACATAAGTTTAATACACCATTTGGAAAAAAAAGAAGCTGCTTTAATGATACCATGAAAATTAATTTAATAAATTTTATTAAGGGGATTCAAAGAAATAATATTAAATTATTAAATTTATCGTTTGATCAGTTTAACTATAATCAATTATGTCAAGATGATTTAGTTTATTGTGATCCCCCCTATTTAATTACGACTGGTACATATAATGATGGTAAAAGGGGATTTTCAGGTTGGAATGAAATACAAGAGGTTAAGTTATTATGTTTGCTTAGTAATTTAGGTAAAAAAGGTATACGTTTTGCATTGTCTAACGTAATAGAGCACAAAGGTAAAAGTAATGACATTTTAAAAAAATGGTTATTTAGTGAGGGGTATAATATGTATGAATTAAATTATGGATATAAAAATTCGTCATATAATACAAAAGATCCCAATAAAGAGGGTAGTAAAGAAGTTTTAATTACTAATTATTAAGTGACAGAAATATAATGCGTTATATCGGAAATAAAGAAAACTTAGTTCAACCTATATATTCTGCAATGCAAAGTATGGGAATAAATGGAACCTCTTTTTTTGATGTTTTTTCAGGAACAACAAGTGTTGCAAAATTTTTTAAAAAATTAGGATATAAAATATTTAGTAGTGACTTAATGTATTATTCTTATGTACTCCAAAAGGCTTCTATAGAAAATAATAATGAACCTAAATTTATTAGTCTTTTACCACACTTAGGAAATATTGAAGTCTCTTCCTTATTTGCAACTCCACTACAAAAAGTATTAGAATATTTAAATAATATAACTCAAAAAAAAGGCTTTATATATAATAATTATACTCCAGAAGGTAGTTTTGATGCTATAATACCTAGAATGTACTATACAGGCGACAATGGTATTTTCATTGATAAGGTTCGCATTCAAATTGATGAATGGTTAAAAAATAAATTAATAAATGAATTTGAATTTTTCATTTTAATCGCAGCCTTAATTGAGACTGTTCCATTTTACGCTAATATCTCAGGTGTTTATGCTGCATTTCATAAAAAATGGGATAGCAGAGCTCTTAAAAAAATGTATCTCCGTGAACCTGAAATAATTATTAACTCTCATGAAAATACTGTCTTTCAAAAAGATTCTTTAAAGCTTTTAAATGAAGTTGAAGCTGATATCTTTTATTTAGATCCTCCTTATAATCAACGTCAATATGCACCGAATTATCATTTATTAGAAACAATCGCTAAATATGATGATCCAGAAATAAAAGGTATATCTGGTATTCGCGATTATTCAGAGCAAAAATCAAGGTTTTGCAATATAAAAACAGCATTAGATGATTTAGAAAAAATCGTAAAAAATGGAAAATATAAACATTTATTATTGAGTTATAACAATGAAGGTATAATGCCTGAAGCATCAATTCTTGAAATTTTAAATTATAAAGGTTCCAACGTAGAGATTTTTAATTTTGATTATCTACGATTTAAAAGTAATAATAAGGGAAAAAACAATAAATTTATTAAAGAACGCTTATATATATTGAGTAAGTAACATGAATAATTTGTGGATTTTAACTGAAGAGCGACCCAAAGCGAATGTTATCACAGCAATTTTTGAAAGATTTGCTAAAGAAAAAAAAATAGGTTTTTTTGCGGGTGCAATAAGAATTATACCTTTATTAAGTGAGGGAAATTTTTCATTTACTTATCAAGTTTTAGGTATAAATACACCAACAATAGAAAAAATTTTAATAAAAACAATATCAGGAAGCTCTAGCTTCGTTGATTATCTCGTTTATTTTCAAGAGCATGAACCTGTGCCAACGGATCAACCTTTATTTGCTATTGAAGAGACTAAAACAGATGATAGCGAAAGCCGTAATACGGGAGTTTATCAAAGGTGTACGAAATTTGTATATATTGATATGTTTTATCAAAATGTAAAAAAAATTATGCTATATTCGTTGCAAGTAGATGAAAGCGTAAGTCCAAGTGCGACTAATATTTTTGGTAATCGTTTATTATCAACTTATGGAGTTGAAATTTTAGGCAAGGTGGATAATCCAACAGTAAAGCTTCCATTTACATCCATTAACGAGTTAATAGATGCAAAGAATTCTATGCGTAGGCCACCTGCAGGCAATATACCAATTCTTATTCAAGATGAAGATGATGAGATCCAAATATCAGGAAGGTTATATAAAGCAGGCACATTATCTCACGATCCTAATATTGGTGCATTAAGTATAATTTCAGCAGTAATCAGAAAATTAGGATGTAACAAAAAAATAACGATAACTCAACATGGATTATCTCAAAAAAACATACCTCTTAGACGGCAGAATAAATTTATTCAAATATGCAATAAATTAAATATAAACCTTCAGGGGCTTAGTATACCTAAATACCAGCCAAACAAAAATGAATATTGGCATTTTGAAAAAAGCGGAGAAAAACTAGGTACAATATTTATCCATTTAGTAGTTGAAGCTTTTACTAAAGGTTATTCGATTTTTGAGAACCATGCGGGGTGTGAAAAAAGTTATTTTGTTAAAAGTGACGGTACGTTTATTCCTTTAAAGAAATATACAGATAGAGGATTGTATAAATCCGGAGATAAAACAGCGATTATCCATATACCTGATTTAATTTTAGTTGATATTGATAAACTTGAAATAATAAATATTGAGGGTAAAATATATAATAATCGTGAAGTAGGCATTCGAGAATTAGAAAATTACAATTTTATTGAACAAAATTATATTACCCCTTCATATCCAGAATATAAAATTATTCGTACTGTCGTATTATATGGTGGTACTAAAGAAAATAATGATGAATTAAATATTGAAATTGGTTTTCTTTTAAATGATAAAGGAAAAATGATACTTGGAATAAAAGCCCCATCATTATTTAAAGTTGCTCTACGTAACTTACTAGATTATTGGAAGTGTAATAATGATAGTTGATATATTTTCGTAATTTTATTTTTAAATAACGTTTTTAAGAAACCTAAATTTTGATAATGAATAGCCTGTCTTCTGTCATTTTATTTTATCAGAAAGCATTATTGAAATAGGTCTGACGATTTATGAATTTTATAGGTTTTGAGATTGGTGCAAAACTATGAAATAATTATTCATGTGTTTTAGGCTAAAAATCAAACAATAATTTTAATTTTATTTTTATGTTTATGTTGCACTATGACGCGTCAATTTTACAAAAGGTGAAGCGTCATGATTTACATTGGTGAAGCGGCTAAATTGGCTGGTGTAAGCAAATCAACTCTTCTTAGAGCTGTCAAAAAAGGTAAGGTTTCTGCATCACGCAATGATGCTGGTGCTTTTATGTTTGATCCATCTGAGTTGGCCCGTGTTTATTCTGGTGCGTCAGCGACGCAAGTCAAAGTAAAGCAGGTGGAGCGTCATGAAGTGGCTAGTGAAGTGTCTGATGCGTTAGTATTACAGTTGCGTCAGCAGCTTTCAGATATGCGCGAAGATAGAGATGCATGGAGAGAGCAAGCGCAACGATTAGTGTTGGCAGCCCCTACTACACATACAAGTTTTCTAAGTCGAATTTTTGGTAAATCTGCTAAATAATATCCTCTATATCCATTTGTTGCCCCGTAGCTGGGAGATCAGGTTCCATATCTGGTAAGCTAGGTTGGCTTGGCGGTGGCAGTCCATCGCCAAAAGGAATTTGCATTTCACCAATTTTCGGAAGTTTACGTAATGGCTTTTGATTTTCTAACTGATCCTTATCGGGCTGTTCATCACTAGAGATAATTACGTTAGCACTAAAAAGACTATAGCGGAGATTATCTCGTGGCTGCGTCCATGCCACTCTGTCATTAATTATGTAAGCGTTTGAAGTTCCTGTCCCTCCAATTCGCCTAACTTCAATCCAGTTTCCTTCGCTTAAAATAGTTACAGCTCGGCGAATTGTCATTACAGATACGCCTAAAAGTTTGGCTAATGTTGGATATGAGGCAACTACAGCATTATGTTCACCTACCTGTGCCGTTAAAACATGCATAAGCGCAGCAGCATAAGGCTTCTTCATCGTTAGTTGAGCCCATTCTTCGTGAACTTTAAGCTCTGTTTGGACAAAGTTGGGTTTTTTAGTTGTAGGTTTAGGCAATGTCGTCATGAACACCCCCCTGTTCTTATGGGATATTTTTATCACCTACTCAGTTACATTTTTTAACTGAGTAGTCAATAAATGTTTTTGACCCTGTTCTCCTAGGAGAACACACCCCTGTTCTCCTAGGAGAACACACCCCCCTCCGTAAGTAATTGATTTTATTGAGCTTCATATTTTGCCCTTTCTAATGATCTATATGAACGCGACGCGAAGCGTAAAAAATCGAGAACGCGCCATTAAAAAGCGCAGTAGTGATCGATTTTTTTAAGCAAGTCGGAGCGTCAAAAAAATAATTAGAGTTTTGCATAATCAGGTTTATCCATCAGGAGCATAGCGACTGTGGTTAAACTCGCGTAGTGACCCGAAGGGCTGATTGTGTAAAAACTAACTGCTTAACTGGATTTTCTTTTTTTGGTTCTTTTTTCTTTTAAGCTTTTTGCAGGAAAAGCTTCTTAGCTTTTAAAAGAAGTAAGCTAAGGACAATGCTTAAAATTCAGCGCCCCATAAAAGTTACAACTTTGACGCAGTAATTCGATAATTCTCGTGATTGTCGAGTGTAACGATGACAAGGTACATTTCCCGCTTCATTTACACTCAGAATTATTAGCGGCATAATGAGAAACTCATCTCAACGCACCCAAACAGTGTTTTTCTGGTTAGCTAAATTGATTATTTAACTTTTTTTTGACTTAGGAATAAAATGCTGTGGCGAATATTAATCTGAATATAGGTTTAAATCGTCACAGATGATCGCTGAGAGTTTTTATGGGTAAGAAGTAAGAAATCTAGCTTGGAAAATCTATCCCTTCTTCTCGGCTAATATTTGCTCGCCTTTAATCTTCCATTCTTGCCATCGTTCTTCTGCAATTTTTGATGAGGCTAGTGTTGCAAGTGCACCAAGAAGTTCAGCCCGATCTCTAAATGGCTTTCCAGTTTTACCATCAACAAGGCCGCTTAAGACTAATAGCCCTGCAGATTGATACATTTCACGGTCTCTTAATTTTCGTTCATTTTTCTTCTCAGTATTTAAAATTCTAGCAGCATCTGCTCTAGCCTTTATTGCGCGCTCGGCAGCTTTTTCTGCACGGACAATGGCGGCTATCTTTTTTTCATCATCTGAGGTTTTTTCCGACTTATCTATGAGGAGCAATAGAAGCTTTTGTTGTTCATTTAGGTTTTTAATTCCGCGCAAATAATCAATTCGAGACTTTAGCCATTTATCCTGCATTGCTTATCCTTGATGAGATATTGAAATAAACCAAATTATAGCATAATAATATTTTAGATAAAGCCGATTAAAAAGTCCTTTGTTAGAA
>NZ_CP104891.1:0-15131 GCF_026743145.1 Bartonella sp. HY761 | reverse complement strand
AGAAAACAGCCAATATTAAGCCGCTTTAAACAAACCTTCTTGCAATGCCGCTTAAAATTTTCTGCAAATGACTAATTACTAAATGCAAATTGCAAATTACTAAAGACTGCCCCTGAAAATTAAAGCTAAGCCACAACCAGCTAATTGGCTTACAAGGCCGAAAATATATTGGCCGTTTTTATGAGTAATTGTTTAACAATTCCCCGCTCATGTTATCGTTGCGTGAGCAACTAAACCTCGTAGAGCAAGATAGACGTTGAGCATTTATGCGAATAAGTTAGGAGTAATGTTTTGTGCGTAGCGCTACATTACACATCTTGCCACACTCACTAAAAGTTTTTTTCTTCAATATTGATCAAACTTCTTCCATTTTGTAAAATTTACAACAAGTTTAAATTACTTTAAATAAAAATATATAAACTTTACTGAAGTACAATAATTTACAATAAAATGGAAGAAGTTTGCATGAAAATGAACAAAAATGATAAAGTTGCCTGGGGTGCTGTACGCGTAGTCCTATATCGCAATAAAGACCTTATTTTTAAATTATTAGATCAAAAATATTCGCAAAAAATGATCTTGGACGAAATTTTAAAAGATTGTTCAATTCAGATATCCCAACAGTCATTATCAAAATTTATCAAGCAATATAAAAATCAAGATTAGGTAACGCCTTTAACCAAAGTTGAAAATTCAAATACTAAAACTGCTATGGTCAATGGCGAAGTTAAAAAAACGAAAAATGCCAATTGTGAACCATCCAGACAAGCTAAGATTTGATTATAATCCTGCTGACTACCGTATAGCTGATTAGATATAGTTTATTTGCCATTTAAATGCCCGTAGAGCGCGACCAAAATAAATTAATACAATTCCCATTTAAAAAACGAAAACGCGCCTACAGCTCAAATAGAGGTATTTATAGCATATACCTTGCTGCCCCCCTCTTATTCAAAAGCAAAAATACATTTCAATAGCTTCAAGTTTTAAAGATTATTCAATTTTAAAAATGAAAACTTTTGAAGGCGCAATTATACGTTTGTAAAACAAATGTAAAACAAAGCGTAACTTTTGCGATTTTTTTGATCTGTTAAAATTGGGAAAATTTACAAGAATTAAGTGGTTTTAGGAAATCCATAGATGCTAAATTCAAATGTCTAAAAATCGTATTTGTAAATGAAGCAGGAAATGTAACTTGTCATCGTTACACTCATCAAAGTCTCCAATGAACAGATAATCATCACAAAAAGTGTAAATTGATTTTTGAGTTTTGATTTAATTTTTTATCTGAATTTGCATTTATTTTTTTAAATTTAACGAAATTTTGCGTAGCAAAACTTTCTTGTTCATATAGTTCATATAGTTCAGGAGAAAATTTATTAATTATTACAATGATTTATTAGTTGAAATGTGAGAAATTGGGCCGTTAATGTGAGAAATTGGGCCGTTAATGTGAGAAATTGGGCCGTTAATGTGACTTGATATGTGAAAAAAAATGCATTAAAAACTCACATATGAAAAAGACAATTGATGTAATAGCAGACCGTGCATATGATGAAAGTAAAACAGTGCTTCCCGTTGAGTATGCACGGGGCGTTTATATGCATAATGCGCCAAGTCTTCGTGCATTAAAGTTAATGCACTTAATGATCGCTAAAGCAGGGGCTAAGATGGCAGAACCTGTTCGCCATGAAATGCGCTTATCTGATATTAGAAATATAGATGGAATGGCTCATCACGATAAAGAAAGTTTAAAGCCGCTTTTTGAGGAATTAAGAGCAGCTGTTCTGACTTATGACGAACCTGGTGCTATGCGCTATACGGTTGGTGGTTTACTTGATAGTGCTGTCGTGAACTATAATTTAGAGACAAATACAGATACATTAATCAATTGGTATTTTGGTCGTTTGTTTGTAGATATGGCTGAAAAATCTAATCATTGGGCGATACTAGATAGACAAACGGTTTTTAATCTTGGCAGTAAATATTCAGTTTTATTATTTCAATATATCGCGAGTTTAGTAAATTTAAATTATATTCAATCCAAGACTTTTACTCTTTCAGAATTGAGAGCTTTACTTGGTGTTCCTAATGGAAAAATGACACGATTTGCTGATTTTAGACGATTTGCAATTGAAGCTGCGATAGAAGAGATCAACCAGTTATCACGCTTTAAATTAAAAACTAATTACAAAAAAAACGGTAGGACTATAACAGAAATTAACATTTCTTGGTCTGTTAAAAATGATCAAGTGTCTGTTAAGCGTGAATTAGACCAACATAAAGTTGGTAGGAAAGCACGACGAACAGGAACAGTAGAAACTATCATCACGGATCAAAATATTCGCAAATCTAAAAATTTAGGGAATATGGATAGTTTTCCCAAAGAAGGTTCTATTTCTTATAGTAAATGGGGTGTAATTGCTCGTGAAGAGCAGCCTGCTCCAGTTCGCGATATAGATTTAGTTGCGAATGATTTTAGATATTGGTGTTCAGCTAAGGCTATACCTCTTGATAATAAAAATATTGAAAAGACATTTCGTACCTTTTGTAAAAATCAACTTTCAGTAAAATAATAAAAAAGCCTGATAAGTTGTTCGAAATATAGCGTTAATCGTTTATGAACTGTTTCGAAATATGATTGAAATTGTTTATAAACCATTTATGACGGATTTCGAAACTTGGATGAAGACTATAAATTCTTAACTTATAAAGATGCTGCCATTGCTTTATCTTCAACCGTTGAATCTGTAAGGGTTCAGGCGCGACGAAACAATTGGCCAAAACGAAAAAATAATCGTAAACAAATAATAATTGGCGTTCCAATTGATAGGTTGACTAAAGTTAAAGATACCGAAATTGAAATAAATAGTTCCGAAACGAGTCCGAACGAAGTTTATGCATTGCAGATGAAAATTGCGGTACTAGAAGTCGAGTTAAAAGGTGCGATTGATAAAATTGATGATGTAAAACAACAGTGCGAAGATTTAAAAAAACTAAACAATGATTTGAAAATCGATCGAGATGAATGGCGTGAACAAGCCAAAACAAAAAAACGCAAATGGTTTTGGTCAAAAACTTAAAAAATACTGCATACCTTATCTTTTTAATTGAAAGATACGCCAATGGCGTATAATATAGTGAGATGGAATTTATAGAAACCCCTACATTTACTCGTCTATTAGAAGACCTATTATCTGATGATGAATATCGTGGCCTTCAAAACATTTTATCCGATACTCCTGATCAGGGCGATATTATTAAGGGTGGGGGAGGAATCCGCAAATTGCGTTATGCATTAGCAGGACGAGGCAAAAGCGGCGGAGTACGGATTATTTATTATTGGAAATCAAGTGATGAGCAAATCTATATGCTTTTGATTTACCCAAAATCAAAAAAAGATACCCTTTCAGATAAAGAAGTAGCTTTAATCCGTGATTATGTGAAGGAATTATAAAAATGGAAAAATCTTTATTTGATGATTTAATGCAAAGTTTAAAAGAAGCGAAGGCTATCTCTAAAGGAGAAGCTGAAGCATCACGTCGTTTCACTGTAGCGTCACCTGACGTGAAAACAGTGCGTGAAAAAATAGGTCTATCGCAACGAGAGTTTGCCCACCTAATGCGTGTCAGCGTAAGAACGTTACAAAATTGGGAGCAGCATCGCCGCCAACCAACAGGACCTGCCGCAGCATTACTTAAAATAGCATCCAATGCGCCAGATGTAGTTCTAAAAAGCTTAAATGGATAAATAGCAACCTGATAAATCATATTAGGCTTCTCATAACTCAATTATCTGGTAATAAAATAGAAGTCTATTTTAATAATGGTTTATAAGAAAAAAAATATAGAAAATAACAGCCAATTTTAATCAGAATTGATTACTCTCAAAAACGTTATCGCCTTCAACAAAATATTTTATTAGATATGCGTGAGATATAGGCTTAACTAAAGACAGAGGATCTGACGATGTATTATAATCTAATAATATAATTTCTTTATTATGGTAATTATCTCTTAATAATTTAATTTCTTCGCTAAGATAATTATCGAGTATATACCTATATGATGGTATATAAATATCTTTTTTAGCTTGTAAATAATCGATTATTTCTCCATCAACCCCCCTCCTATGTCCTTTAGTTTTTCCATATTTTCTTTCCGTACGCTTCATATGTTTCATGCTACGATTTTGAAACAATTTTATATCTACGTCATCATTATCAAAAACCTTAAGACCTTGCCAGATGCCTTCCACAGTGTATGAGAAGTAGCTATCTGAAAAAGGTACTGGTATTCTTCCAATTGGAAAAAAAGGGCTAAACTTAATCCAAGGATGTGTCCCTTTCGATGTCACATCCAATACAATACTCTCGCCATCAATACTACTTACACGTGCTCTTTTATTCATAATTTTAATAGCCATATATTTATCTCTTAATATTCTTCATCTTTTAAATTATCATAATATTTTTTCATATGATCATAAAAATAATCGTTAATAAACATATTCAATGACCTAAAAAATTCATAATCTAAACAATTATTATCGGAGGATATATTTATAGCTTGTATATGTTCATAAAATAATATTACATCATTTGGTTCACAAGTATCTGATTTAGATAAATTATCGACTATTTTTTTCAGACCAGTTTGTAATGATTTTTTATCCTTGTCTGTTAACGGTTCACCAAATCGATTTTTATTATAAATTTCTAATAGTTTCATTTTTTCCTCTTAAAATAAAATTAAGGTAAAACTGTTATAATAGATGGCGGAATATTGCCATGTAATATTACTTCACGTGAACTAACCGCAAAATTTTGAGCTCTTACTCCTTTAAGAAGGCTTTGTGCAGCCGCTCTAGTTGAAACATCATATACTGATCCTGTATAACGATTTAAATCAATTGCTATAATTCTATTTCCTGTAGCTTCAGCCCATTTGCGTGCTATATTTATGTCGGTTGTTGTAGAGATAAACTGTGACCCATAATTAGGACGGCTATTTGTATTTACATGACCTGTCAATGTATAACTCTTACTAGGATTTTTAGCTGTAATTCCTTTCGTAGGGTCCTCATCCGCCCTTATAACCCTGTATACTTTACTTAGTTTAGCTTCTAGTCCCCACGGATCAATCCATGCATTGGGATTATGAACATAACCATTGGGGCGTAACCCGCCAGCTAAACCAATTGGATCGGATGAGATATATTGCGCGGTGAGTGGATCATAATATCGAAAGCGGTTATAGTAAAGCCCAGTTTCTGCATCTTCCCATTGGCCTTGAAAGCGGATGGGGCAGGTTTGGGCTCCTTGTGCTTCAACCGTATCGTATTTGAATGCTAAATTGCCGCGTATTGGTGGTGGGTAAGGGCCACAAATATCATTGTCATTATCTGCTTGCCAGATTTTATGGATTGCGCCCCATGTGCGGTATTGCGCCGCCCAAACAAGCTTGCCATCCTCGCTAAACATTTCGCGCGGTGTACCAAGATGATCATTGACAATATAGAACAGTTCACCATTTGCTGTTTCTTTAGCAATTGGTTTAAATGTATCAGGCTCATAATGCCATTTGGTGGCATTGTTCCAATCAGCCTCACCACTTGCTTGTAACGGTGCTTCCTCGGCAATGGTATCACCATCCCATAGATAGGCTGTGCCTACGATTGTGTCGCTTGATAGTTCGCCACTGCTGCGTTGATGACTATCTTCATGATAAGCACCACGGTTCTTCTCAATCTCAGTGATTTCGGGCGATTGTGCTAATAATGCCTTTTGCGCAATGCTGGCATTAATTTTAAAAATACGTCGCCCGAATGGGTCATAATGATATGTCCAGCGTTCCCCCGTTGGTGTTGTGCAGCCAATCAGCCTATCTTTTGCATCCCATTGATACTGCCAGATTTTAGGGCGAAAGCCATTGCGTGTAACAATGCGTTTGATAATACGGTTACACGCATCATATTCAAGGGCAATATGTTCACCATTGGCGCCCTTGGCATCGGTAATGCGCCCGCCTTTCGCTTGTTGCCAATGGCTTAGAATATTATTTTCATCACTAAAGCCAGTAATATTACGTGCAGGGTCATAGTTAAATTGTTCAACCCTACCATCGCTAGAATTTGCCTTGGTAATCTGGCCATTATCATCATAGCAATAATTGGTTTCACCCCAACGTTGATCTTTAATGCTTAGCGGTTCAAAAGCCTTGTTCCAGCTATAATCGCGTTTGACTTGCGCGGCGGCCTTAACTGCATCAACCCCACGCAACTGTGCCGCCCTTGCTCCCTCCAGCCCACGACCAAGGGTGGAAAGGGCAAAACCTGCCTCTTGGCTGGTTAATAGCCCTAATGCATCATAGCTTTGATTTAAAGAAAAACCACCGTGAGACTGCCTGTGTGTCTCACGCCCCATAATATCATATTGGAAATCCATTGGCTTATGGTTGCCAATGACCATTTGCGTTAAAGAGCCAAGGGGATCATGATAAAACTTGGTGAGGCTTTGGCCAATTTGATAGCTAACGCGCCTGCCCATAGCATCAAATTGGCTGGTAATTTTACGGCCATTACTGCCTTCTTGTATGATACGGCCATTTTTATCACGGGTAATGGCAATAACGCTTGAGCCGTTTTCTGCCCGTTTTAATAATTGCCGGCCATCATAATCAAATGAAGTGGTCTCTTGTAGATCACCTTGTGCAGAAAAAGCCTTTTCCAATAATAAAAGGCCGGTTTTATCATAACTATATTCGATAAAACTATTATCGGCATTAATCCGTTTAATAACATTGCCAACATCGTCATAATGATAATAGAAGTTTTGACCGGCAAAATCACATTCATGAATAATGCGCCCTGCAGCATCGCGTTCTAAATGCCATTGGCGTTGCAGCGCATCTTTAACGCAGGTTAAACGCTTTAAAACATCATATTCAAAAGAAAGCTGGCCGCCGCCAGGTTCTTGCATGCCTAAAAGCAGATCAAATGGCCCGTAATGATAGGTCCATTGCCGCCCTTGCGCATCTTTTACATGAGATGCTTGCCCTTCTGCATCGAATTTTCGTTCAATGACTGATCCATCAGGCCGCTCAATCCGCGTTGGTTGATAAAATTCTTTGCCTTTTGAGTGGTCATAAAAAATTCGTGTTAAGTTGCCATCAGGGCTTTGTTCACTGATAACGCGGCCAAAAATATCGCGTTCGAGCCTAACCTTACCGCCATTTGCTAAAATAATTTCAATAAGACGGTGATGTTGATCATAAAAACGCTGTTCTTTGCCGCCATCCGCAAAATGAATAATTGACGGCTGCCCAGCTTGTGTCCATTCTATTCGCGTTTCATGCCCTTCAGCATCAATAGCGCTAATGACATTGCCTGCACCATCATGATCATATTTCCAAGAATTCCCTTCACCATCAACCACCACATTGGGCGATCCAAAATCATTCCAAGCATAATGCGCCCAACGCCCTTCAGCATCGGTAAAATTGATGATATTGCCAGCATTATCATATTGCCATTTGCTGGTATTTCCCGCTTCATCCTGTTGAGATGTTTTAAAGCCTGCACCATCATATTCAAAAGATTTAATTGCGCCAATTGGCGTTTGTTCTTTTAAAATATTTTCATTTTCATCATACCAAAAGCGTTCAAAAACCTCACCGCCACCTGGACGATAGGTGCTAACACGATTTTCCCTATCATATTCAAATATATCATTATTCCAAGGGCCTGTTGTCTCTGTATGAATAACGCGGTCTTCATGATCATAAGTGAAAACAGTTTTAGAGCGGCCTGTTCGATCATTCCATGATTTTAAGCGATTTTTTTCATCATAAGTATAGGTAATGCAAAAAGAATTTTCGCAATCTGCTTTGAGCATATTACCAAAATTATCATAATGATAAGTTACAAGATGCGCTTCGCCACCATCAACCAGCCATTTGATCGATCTACGTTGCCCCGCTGCATCATTTTCAAACTTTAAAGAAAAACCATCAGAATGCTGAAGCTCAAGCAATATTCCTTGTTTATCACGAATAAATTTGATGCTATTGCCGTTTAAATCTTCAATTTTCTCAAGACGGTAGAGACGATCCTTATATTGACGAAAATGTTTCTCGACGCGTCTATCACGCAAGCGCAAATGTCGCAATTGGGGCGCTGAAAGCCTATAATTAGGAAATGCCGCATTGCCAACACTGCCAATGCCATGCGGGCGATCAAAGCCAATGCGGTTGCCTTCTTCATCAAAATATTCAAGTGTATTTTTAGTCGTAACACGAAAAACAACATCAAAAGGTGAGATGCGATTACGCCCTAATGGGCCACCCGCAATATAAAATTGATTGCCGTAATAGCGTGTTGCATGAAGTGGAATGGTTGCTTCAATATAAAAATCATCCCATGTTTCTATATATTCACCACGCGTGACAACAACAGGGTCGCCTATAGTTTCTCCCACTTTAATTGTTTTGGATACAATAGTTATAGGTACAAAACCTGCGGCTAAAGATATACCCCCTTGAAACCCATCTGCATAATTCGAAGCTCTTTCTAACCCTTCAGGGGTACCGTCGCTCCAGCTTTTTGCAATTTTCTTCACTTGGGTATCTTGATGTTCTCCGGTAAAAATCATTTTTAAACCAGTAGCAGCAATATCAATTCCATTAATAAATAAGGCTACACCGCCAACTGTTGCTGGAATTCCAACCGGTGCACCCACGCCTGTACCTGATGTCGCGGCGCCTCCTGTGGCTAAAGTAGCACCAGCTCCTGCTTCTAATGTTCCTCCAACCACCATAACGCCGCCCTGCACCCTAGGATTTTGAGCGAATGCATCAACACTCTCTTTGAAAGTATAAATAGGCTCATTTCCTAAAAGATTATCAATTTGCGAATTTATATTCGCAATATCTCTTTGTTTGGCATCAGCAGGATTTTCGGGATAGTCAAAATATATAAAACTTGAATATCGTTGTAGTTGATATTCTCTATCACTTAAATTTTCTAAGGCTTTCTTTTTAGATAGTAAATCTTCTATTTTTTCAATTCTTAACTCAAGATGAGTTACATCATTGTCTTCAGTACGTGTAAAAACACGTGCACCTGCATTAGCCATTTCACACCCTGGCTCTCCTGGGCCACGATGCTTTGTTTCAACTTCACATAATTTCTTTTGAAGTTCTTCCCGTTTTTTCTTTTCAATAACTTCTCTTAAATCTCTAAATCCACCATTAGTATTTGAAAATTCAGGAAAAATTTTTTGTTGCGGGAAACCGTAGGTATTTATTTTTATACCTGTACCTACTTCGCTTGTATCTACACAAAAATTTCCATCTCCGAAACCATAGGTATAATAGCTTACGGTTCCATTTTCGGATAAGTTTTTATTAATATAGGCATCGTCTGGAAGGCCTAATTGTATTGCGATATTTCGATCCTGAAAGTAATTATCATCATCAAATAATCCCATTTAAATATTCCGTTCAATTACTTCAGATGTTTGTGCACTACGTTTTTCAACTGCGCCTTTATCTGGTCGATTAATCCATGCAGGATCACCATCACGCACCACTTGCCAACCTTCAGAAAAAACGGTTGAAGACCCTTTTCGGATTGTTGCATATTTTTGGTGGCCTTGGACAACCACCCCCTTATCAATACCTGGTTCATGACCTTGGATCTTTTTTGCCCGTGTATTGACTTGAAAATCCTCTTTTTTATTATTGTAAACACTTTTCGATGTACGCTCACTTGCTTCAAAAGTTACAAATGAATCATAAGCTACAGGCACTTTAGCTGAACCAATCGGGGTTAAACAAACATCTGGCCCAACCGCACTTATATAATTCCAATCGTCCATACGGCCAGAAACAGGTCTAGTTGCCATCAGGTCTCTCCAATGCATCACTATAAATGCCACAATCATCAGGATGAGGCGTTTTCATTTCAATATTATTTGGGGCGTCATCAGAAAAACCCATGATAAGACGTTCTGTTTCATCTTGTTTGTAAATCAATCGCCAAACTAAAAATGCATAATTATCAAAGGGATCGTCTGCTTCGATATCGATTTGCACTGTATCAAGACGAGGCTGGCCACCAAATTCTGTTTCATCAGTTAAATGATAAACTGCATGAACATCGCAATCATTAAAGGTAAAAAACCAATTGCTTTTTATTGGATGAAGATTGACACATTGAACCGTTATCGGAAGTTTTAAAAAGCCATGTCCCCATAGGTTAGAACTTGCTGCATTATTATAAGCAAAGTTGTGATCTTGAGGCCATTTTGGCCAAATATTATCTATCCAATGTTGGTCAAATGTTCCACCAAGAGGACGGCGCGGTAACCACGCACGTTGAATAGCCCCATATCCTACAGGCATATATTGTTTATAGGGATCGTTAATGAGATCATTAGGATCTTCAATCTGGGGGGCAGCAATTTTTTGAGTGTAATCACTCCACTCAGGGTCAATAAAACCTCGGCCTACAGGATTATATTCAAACGCTTCGATAATAGGATTATCATTTTCATCATTTCTTTTATGCACACTACCGCCATATGCATATTCATATCGAATGGGCAAAGAAGTAATAGCTTCAGGCTCAGATAACTCCCAGCCCTCAAAGAGATGTTTATAGTCTCTCCAATTTGCTTTTTCATCATCGGTTAAAGTACGTTTCCATTTCGGTATCCACCATCTAGGACCTGTTACCCGCAATGTTTTTTGAATTTTTACTCCATTAGCATCCATAAGTTCAAAGCCAACATTCCATGCCTTTGTTGGTTGTCCTTTTGGCGAATAAGCCGTTGCATTAACAATGATATCAGTTGATGGTTTATACCCCACCAGATCCGTTGGCTGTTTCAAACTGGAAAAGGCAGGTGCACCAAAGGTCTTTTCTTCAGCATTAATGGCTTCTTGCTCGTCACTTATTTGCAAATTGCTATCATCATCAAAAACATAAGTTGCTTTTAATGCGACAACACCAAATTCTAAACCTTTATTATCAGATTTAGAAAAGCGCAAATGTGTAAATGGTGTTAGGTTCTTGATTTGCATAACAATACTTTAATTGAGATTGATAATTTCACCTTTTTGTTCAATTGGCCCAGAAGCATCGAGAAAAATTCGCGCTCCTTTAAGAACAATCGTTCCATCCGCTTTCATAATCAACAAAGCTTTTGGCGGTATGGGATTATTATTTTCATCCTTTTCAGGACCAACCATAACAGCAAATTCTTCTCCAGCCATGATAGCTCTTGTACTGCCAACTTTTTCCGTATGAACATGGCCAACAGTTGTCACTTTAACTTGTCCCACCTGTTCGGTTGAGCCAATGCCGATGGTATTATTGTCAAACTTTTCGACGGTGGTATTGCGGATACCTTTTTCAATAAGCCCACCAATGATTTGTGATAGGCCTGAGCTTGCCGCTGCCATACCTGCACCACCGCCAGAGCGAAGCCCAGCTTGCGTGGCAACGTTTAACGCACCGCGCAACATATCCATTTTCTCACCAGAACCAGCAAGTGAGGCAAGGGCAGAACCCGCTGATAAAATTTTGCTAAATCCTTCAGTTTCCTTTTGAATGGCTTCTGCACTATCTGATAAAGGCTTAATCATATTTTCAAGGCCTTTTTTCTCTAAGGCTTTTTCAGCTTTTCTATCTTCACCAGCCTGTATTAATTGATCACGAGTTGATAGCTGTTTGGTTTGCTCGCCTTGAGTTGATGATTTTTGTGCCGGTGATTTTAGCATTGGTGCTTGTTCTGTCGCTGCGGCTGATTTTACCGCACTACTACCCTTATCACTGCCAGAGCCAGATTTTGCAGCACTTGCCATCATAGCTTGAGCAGCAATTGCCATGCCTTGTTGTAACAACCCCGCTGATTGCCCCATAAGGCCTTGTAAAACATTACCCAATATGCCTGATGCAGCGCCACCAATGGCACCGATGACGGTATTCATACCGCCGCCAACTTGATGGTTGACGTTATTACCGACTTCAATCGCTTGATTAGCGCCGATATTTTGAATAGCATTGGCATCGATACGCTGTGTCTGGTTGTTCTTAACCTTGATTGTTTGGTCTTTTTCTGCATGCATGAACATGTTTTCTTGACCATTCTCATCCTCAAAGGAAAGCTCGTTAAAGCCACCATTGCCCTTATGCGAATTAGAGCGGATCGCCATTTTGGTCTTATGATCGGGCAATTTATAAGGCGAGACATTCATTTCATGATAGGTACGACCCATAATGATCGGCTGATCGGGGTCTCCCTCTAAGAACTCGACGATCACCTCATGGCCAATACGCGGAATAGCAAGGTTACCATATTCACCGCCACCCCATGCTTGGCTCACCCTTATCCAACATGATGAATCCTCTGCTTTTGGGTCTTTGTGGCGGTCCCATGGGAAGTGAACCTTGACGCGGCCATATTGGTCGGTGTGTATTTCTTCGCCCTCTGGCCCCACAACGGTTGCAATCTGTGGGCCATCGATGAGAGGCTTGCTTGTCTGTGGGGCGCGGTAGGGCAAATGCGATGGCTGCACGGCAAAGGCATTGGCATAGACGGTGGCGTTATCGCTTGCGTTATTGTTGCCTGCAATAGCTAGCCCCATGCGACGGTTTAAGCTCTGGGTGAGCAGATTAGGGCTATGCGATGATGTCGTACCAAAACTTAAGCCCGATAGCGTTGTACCATGCAAGCCCGGTGCAACAATGCCAGTGTCAGCCATGCCGATACCTTGTGCATCCTCACCCCATGCTTGTGGCTGTACGCCCTCATGACGAATGGTGAGGAGCCGCCATTTTTGGTTTAACCGATCATCTGGATGCTCAAACAAGGTAATCGCATGGCCAGTCAGCAAATGCGGCGCATTAGATACACCATAGCCAAGCGACGCATCAACACGGGTTGCTTCTAGCTTATAACGGGTGAAGGCTTTACCGGCACTATCCTTCTTATAGCGACCTGGATAATCATAAAGCTCATAATCATGCTTTTCACCATTGGGGTTAGCGGTGCGCTCCTTATGCTCCTGATTATAAACTGGGTTCTTGAAGGTGTAATCGCGCTGCACAACCGTTGTGGCGCGCAATTTCTCACGATAAGAAAGCGAAGAGCAAAATAGCCCCTTAACTGAACCTGATGATAAGGAATTATATTCAATCTCTTTTAAGCCTGGGCAATCATGCAAAACATTGGGCTTGTCGGAGATGATAAGCTTTAACAGGCCTTCCTTATCATGCTCGAAGTAATAGAAAATACCTTCTTCAGCTAAAATACGCTCAACAAAGCCAAGATGGCTTTCACGATATTGCACGCAATATTCACGGGCATCATGCGACCCTTCATCAATATCCCAAATGACATTGTCAATGCCATGCTCTGAGAACAGTTCTTTAACAATATCGCCAACCTTCTTGGTCTGGAATACACGACAATCAGAACCATGATCCAAACGATAAAGACTTGGCATAAGCACAAGACGATAAGCAGTACGGTGATGACCTCTGTCACCGCGCTCAGCTTCCACCACAACGCCGGAGAAATGACGCAAGGTTTCCATATATTTATGATGTACAGTTAAGGTGCCTGGGCTATCAAGCAAGGCTTGCAAATCAATATTATCATCACTGCTTGACAGCATGACTTCAATCTTTGTCATACCAAAGATCGCTTCGTCAACCGCAAAGGCAGTGACGACAAAGGTGTCATTAGGTGCTTCCTTCATCCAATAGCTAAAGGCAATATCCTGATCTTGGAATTGTTTTGGAAGTTGCATTATTGGATTCATTTTACACTTCTCCGGATGATGTATTGAAAGCAGAATTATTTAAAACGTCAAACAAAGCCACAAAAGCCAAGTCTTCCCTTCAATGGGACAAAACTAAACGCCCCCATTGTCTTTATTTAAAAAGTATTACTTAAATTAATAAGCCATTAAGCTCATAGCCTAATGGCTAAATATCCATCGGCATGGCTATACCCCGCATGCCATGCCGATGCTTAACTCCCTCATTCATAGCTCTGATCTTATCAATGAGGGTGCAAGTGCAAGAATGAAGCGTTTATTTTTCAATCCCAGATGAACGCTTCATTCTTTGCAAATAGGATTAAACCTTAGGTGCGCGCCAATCGTCAGCACCTGAAGTACCAGCAACTGCATGTTCCCATTCAATCTTACGATAGCTTAGTGATACAGTTACCAATTGGGTAAAGTCAGCATTTTTTGGGTCTTGGCAATGAGGCATGTTGCAGTCAATATCAACAATGATCGCATCAGTAAGCTTGGTGGTGAAGAAATGCTCTTGCTTACCTGATGTATTGGTACGATACCATTTCACTTCACAAGTGCTGAGCATTTCGCCTGAAGTAAGCGCATTATAAAGCAAAGGAGTTGCTTTGCTCAAAGCTGCTGTGAACTTGAAAGGCTTATGGACGCGCTGACCTGAAGGCTGACCTGACTGTGGATCACGAGGAATGGTAACAACATGATCAATGGCCTGAACGAGGATTTCGTCTTCATGACCTTCTTGCCAGATATTGCCGATTGAATCTTCAGAAGCTGCACCTTGAGTAATTGGACCCTGTGTTGTACCTTCGATTTTAATATAGGCTGGTGTTGGCATTTCTTTATCCTTTTATATAAACAAACAAACTTACATTTTAAAAACTGACGGCACTTTACCCCCGATTGAGAGCTTAAAATGATGGTAGCCAACAGTCCTGTGAGCAAAGAAAGTTCAAAGGAGAAATGAAAACCCTTGCCCACACCAAATACAAAGCAAGTTTCATGCCAGCTCGGAGCAACAACAAAAATAAAATTCCAAGCAATTGAAAATAAAAAGAAAAATAAATTTTAGTTGCCATACATTCAATAATTAGCAAGTACTAATAACTGCAAAAAATTGCAGTCCAAATTCACCCAAAACAGCTAAAACCGCACCTAACTATAAGATAACAAAAAGAAAAACACCCGACTGCAAAAACTTGCAGTCGACTGCAATTTTTTGCAGTTATTAGAACATTAATAATATTCTAATATAAAAAATCCTTGATATTTATCAATTTCATCAAACGCAACCGCAAAAACCTC
>NZ_CP104890.1:0-18714 GCF_026743145.1 Bartonella sp. HY761 | reverse complement strand
TTACTATCAATAAGACCCTATGAAGTTGTCTTGTTATAAACATTATTCGTAAACTGCGTTAACGTAAACAATATAAAATATTAAGACATATCTTATCCTTAGACTTGTCCATTTAGGCGCGAGACCTATTATTTTTTAGAGTTCCCATTTTAGTTGATTTACAATTCATTAGCGTTATGGAGAGAGAACGCTCTCAATTAAAAAACTATTCCATGAACTTTGAAATTGAAAATATTTTTTATATTAAAATATTATAATAAATTATATTATAATATTTTAATATAAAATCTACTTTATTGTTTTCAATATTCAAATAATATTAGCGTATGATTATAGCAACACTAGTAAATTATATTATATATATTTAATTTTTTTAATTGCCTAATGTTTTTATTTATAATATGAAAACGTTGTATTTGCACGGCCACAAATTTTGTGAGGTGTTAACGGGGTTTTAAAAGCTTTACCTAATGCAACCATAGTCTGTCACATATAGAATATGCGTTATCGGGGATTTAGGTAAGCTTAATAATATATCAAAATTACCGCTAAAAAGCGGCAAATGAATTGCTGCGCACGACACGTGCAGCAATAAGGGGTTCTGTGTGCTTTATACAGAATATTTAACTTATCTAAAATAAAAACTTAGGAGTTTTCAATGAAAATTATTCTTAAAGCCTTGGCTGCTGCCAGTGTTCTTGCTTTGGGTGTAGCTGCTGCTCAAGCAGAAACAGCACAAAATACTATGGATGTTCAGATCACCATTAAAGATGGTTGTACAGTTAACTTCCCTGAAAATGCAGGTAATATTAACTTTGGTGAGTATGCTGCAATTACTGAAGATCTTACCCTTACAAAGAAGGTTGTAATCAACTGTAAAAATGCATCTACTACTTCAGCAACTGCTGGACAATATACATTGTCATTGAATGACGGTATGGGTACAGGTGCAACAACTGCAGCACGCAAACTTACAAGCGGTTCAAATACTATTGATTATACTGTTTACCAAGCTGGTAGCATTTCTTCTGCTGTTTGTGGTGGTAAGCTTTGGGGTGCAGCTGCTGACCAAACATTCACTGGTACACTTACCACTGGTACAGGTACTGTAAGTGGTGATCACACCCATTT
Organism: Bartonella sp. HY761; assembly: GCF_026743145.1. Classification (NCBI taxonomy): domain Bacteria; kingdom Pseudomonadati; phylum Pseudomonadota; class Alphaproteobacteria; order Hyphomicrobiales; family Bartonellaceae; genus Bartonella; species Bartonella sp. HY761. The sequence goes on along the minus strand of NZ_CP104890.1, from coordinate 17,583 downwards.
CTTCACTGTTTGCATTCCAAAAATCACTGGTACACAGCCAGCTAATGGCGTTTATGCAGATACATTGACTGCAACTCTTTCTTACTAAGATTAGTATTTTTATAAATTTTTCTTGGGGCGGTGTAACTGCCCCAAGTTCCTCTAAAGCTTAGTATTTATGGGTATTATTATGCGCTTTTGGACATATTTTTTTGGGTTATCTATATTATTTTCTTCAATTTCAATGGCTCACGCTCAGCAAAATAAAAGTGGTGGTATTACGCTCACCATTATGCCGCTTGTATTAGATGTTAGGCCTCCACAGGTTGGTGATAATGTCATTGTGCGTAATGGCAGCCAAATGCCAGTTCGCTTACAAGTGCGCGTATTTCGCTGGCAACAGCGTGGTGGCAAAGATTATTATGCGCCAACCACGGATGTTATTGTAAATCCTCCTTTTATTGAAGTTCAGCCCGGTGCGCGTGCAACCGCGCGTGTAACACGTGTTTCAAAACAACCATTAACTGGTGAAGAAAGTTACCGTATATTTGTTGATCAAATACCAGTTTCATCGTTAAGAACGGCACGAGCAGGCATTGTGACTCCCGGTATTAATATGGCATTACGTCAAATTATACCAGCTTTTTTCCGTCCAGGCTCAGGGCCTGCATCTGCAAATCAATCTCGAAACCAATCACAAAATGGTTTGATTTTTAAGGCGGAAGCAGCGCGTGGCGGCTTTAATATTACAGCCAGCAATAGTAGTGCAAATCGGATTAGAATTTCTGATGTGAACCTTGTCGCTAATGGTGCGGTTATTGGCGGTAAGGCCAATTTGGCTGGTTATGCTTTACCTGGTTCTGCAATTAAATTTTTTGTTCCCGCTCAAGGCGGCGGCATGCCCAACTCTATTAGTTTTACAACAGATCAAGGTCGTATGGAGTTACCGTTGCAAATCAATTCAAGACGCTAAGTGGTTTGGTTAAGTTGGCGTAATGAATTTTTATAAAGGCATAAAGAATGACAAAGCTAAAAATTAGAAATAAAAAATTCTGCTCCAGTGTTAGCGCATTTGCGTTGATGTCCTTGGGTACTGGAATTGTCTTTGCTTCTTTAACATATGCTCAAGCTCAAAATGCTTCATCTGACACTCAATGGCTGTCAGCTGAAGATATTACACGGCTAAATTATTCAGCGCCAACAGCGCCAACGACAGAAGCAGCAACGCAGGTTGAGGCTATTGGTTATCAGCCAAGCATTCCCCAGACAACAGCGTTTCGCGATCCTGATATTTACGTTTATATTTCACTCAATGGTGAAAGCCGCCCAGGAATGTTTGCTGTACGGCAAAGTGATGGTGGCATACTAATCATACGAGATAGTGTTTTACGCAAAATTGGTCTTTTGCCGCAAAGATCTGCCACTAATAGAGACGGTTGGGTAACACTAGATAAGCTTAAAGATGTCCAATATTATTATAATACGATAAGCGAAACGCTTGAATTTGTTACTACTCAAAAAGATGCGCTTGCTCCTTATGAAGTTAGTCTTGATCCTAAGGCTAGTGCGGCTAGACATGGTGATGATGAGGGAATTAAGCCCCAGTCAGATTTAGCTGCCGTTTTCAATTATAGTATTTATGCCGATTCTGGTAATGATAAATTTAGTAAACTTTGGGACTTTCAGGGCGTATCAGCAACACTTGACGGCCGCGTTACCGGTAAATTTGGTACATTTTATACATCAGAGCTTATTCGTTATTCTTCACAAGGTTTTGGCAACGATAAAACAGATGCCATTCGCCTAGATAGTTATTGGACTTTTTCTGATGAAAAACGCATGCTCACTTATCAAGTGGGTGACGTAATTACCCGCAGCCTTTCTTGGTCTCGCTCCACCCGTCTTGGTGGCGCACAATTAACAAGAAATTTTTCACTCCGAGATAATTTGGTTACTATGGCGATGCCAGAACTGAGTGGTTCTGCTGCCGTACCATCATCCGTCGATCTTTATTTAAATAATGCGCAACGTGCAGTTGAAAATGTACCATCGGGACCATTTTCTCTAACCGATATGCCTGTTATAACAGGGCCTAATAATGCTCGGCTTGTTTTGCGTGACGCTTCAGGGCGTGAAACAGTACAAAATCTTTCATTCTACGCATCTGCTGACTTATTATCCCGTGGTTTATGGGATTTTTCTTTGGAAGCGGGAACGCCACGGCGTAATTATGGTAGCGATTCAGGTAATTATACCAAAGATTTTTTCGTCTCAGGTACTGCACGTTATGGCTTAACCAATCGTATCACGCTTGAAGGCCATGGCGAAGCTGGTGGCGACTTCTTTAATGGCGGTATGGGGGCAATCTTTACAGTTTCAGATTTTGCTCAAGTATCACTTGCAGGTTCCGCAAGCAGCTATAAGAGCGAAACTGGTCAGCAATTATATGCCAGTATGCAATTGCAGCGTTGGGGATTTGTATTGACGGGTCTAACACAACGTACCTTTGGCGATTATAATGATATGGCATCGATTGTTGATAGAAAAGCATATCAACGCGCAAAAAGTAATACGATTGATTGGTCTGAGATTGATTATCTAGTTGATAGTCGTAGGATAGGAAAATTACCAAAGGCAATTAATCAAGTGTCCTTAAGTTCTAGCTTGCGTTTTGATCCTACAAATATAACGCTAAGCTATAGTGAAATTGATTATCATGATCAAGCCGATAGTGGTTATCAAAAGGATAGTCGTTTTATTAGCCTATCTGCCAATAGGCGTTTTGGTAAAAAACTGAACGGCTATGCCGTCGGTTATAAAAATCTTAAAGATTCCAATAATTACAGTGTCTTTGCCGGGGTTTCTTATTCCTTTGATGACGGAATTGGTGTTTCGTCAGGGGTTAACAGTACCCATGATGGTACACAGATTGATACGCGCATTTACAAGAATCTTGGTTCTAATGTGGGTGATTTTGGTTGGTCTATTCGTGATGCAGAAGGTAAGCGCTCTCAAAGAGGAGCCGCTGGACAATATCGTAGCAGTATTGCGCTGCTTGCGGCCTCGGTTGATCAATATGATGGTGATAATTGGCGTGGTACGCTTTCTGCTGACGGTGGTGTAGTTTTTGCTGACGGTGCTGTCATTCCAACGCAGCGCGTTAATGATGCATTTGCAGTGGTTAATGCTGGCGTTGGCGGTGTTGGTGTTAAGGTTGACAACCAAAAATCAGGCAAAACTTGGGCTAATGGTCGCTATGTCGTTAATAATCTTGGCTCTTATAGTACGGCAAGCATTGCCCTTGATATGGAAACCATGCCTGTCGATGCTATCGTTGAATCAACTGAAGCAATGGTTCGACCAGCCCAAATGGCCGGCGTTGTTGTAAATTTTGGCGGGGCTAGTAGTGACCAATATATTTATGTTTCTTTCAAAGAAACCAATGGACATTTCGTTGAAGTAGGGTCGCTTGCGCAGGTTGCAGGAACCGATACTGCCTTTGATATTGGTTATGACGGTTCAGCCGTTATACCACTTGCTAAAGTGCAGCTGCCGGCAACTCTTCATATCATGAAACCTGATGGCAGCGCTTGCCAAGCAACGTTATCAAATGACATGGCCAAGGGTCTTAATGCTGGCATACAGGCTGTTTCATGTCAAACGATACGAACTGCCGTTGCGGCTCAATAGTAATGATCATTCATGCAATAAATATTTAAATCACAATTATTATTGTATTTTAAATAAAATAAAATTGATAGAAAAAGAGTGTTAGCAATGAATATTTTTAAATATAAAAAAACATCATCAAGATTTAAATTAATATTTTGCTATATATCTTCTTTAGCAATTACAATCCCTATTGTGAACACACAATTTATTGACATTATTAATGCACAAGCAATTGATTCATCACTTGCTAATTGTGGCTTGACAACCGATACTGAGAATATTGATCTTGGGAATGTAAATCCTATCACTAATCCTCAGGTCATGATTACGCGCAATCTATCCGTTCAATGTGACACACGCGGTTATTATGGCCCAGATAATACCGGTAGATACACTGCTGTAGCTAATTTTTGCATTGGAATTTTAGCTTTGAACGGAACTGATAGTGGTGGCCGGGTCAAAAAGCTCTTTCGTCAAAAGTCTACAGCAGAAGGTGGTGGGGTTGATCAAACCAATGCACTTAATTTTGAGATATACAATCGGGTTGTAGGCCGGACACAAGCAGTTGGCACTGGAGCAATAGGTGGTGGCATGCCAATAATTTCAGGTGTTGCCGGAGAAAACTTTACAGGGCCAGTACCTCCTATTGATTCTAAGAGGGTAAGTTCATCAAGCGTTTCTTTAGGGATGCTGCTATTAGAGCCGCCAATATTGAATATTCCCGTAGGAATTTATTCAAATACATTCCGGTATGTTATTTATAGTGGCGTTGCCATCCCTAATGGTGGGACTAGCCCTGGTTCTGTGCCAGATAGTTCTAATGGCTGTGTAGCGTCTTTTGGTGTCCCTCAAACCTTGGATTTTACAGTAACAGCAAATGTTGTTGCCGGGTGCAGCGTAACTGTTAAATCTGTTAATTTTGGAGATCACGTATATATCAAAAGTGATTTGAGCCAAGATGGTGAAATAAGTCTGAAATGCAATGTTAATGCACCTTATGAAATTAAAATTAATGGTGGACAATCTGGCGATGTTAATGCACGCAAAATGTACTTAGCTGTTGCTGGTGGTACTCAAGATCGCAGCCAGTCAATACCCTATCATATTTATCTGCCTAATACGCAAACTGAATGGGGAGAAACAACAAATGTCAACACCTATAAAGGCATAACGTCTGCCAATGATACCGCAATAAAAATCAGAACGGTTATCCGTGCTTCGGAAGTACTAGACCCACCCAATGGTACCTATTCGGATCAAGTTTCAATAACAACAACTTATTAATTCATATTTTATTAATAACAAAGGATTTCGATCGTGGTAAGAAGATTTTTATCTCCCGCTGTAAGTACAACACCAAGTATAATGTCAACAAATATTCCAACGCCATTGCTATCACAATTTACCTATATCGGGCACAGCGATCAAAATGGCAGTATAAATAATACTAACTTCACAAGTACAACACCAATATTATGGTTTTCAGTGACCGACGTCGGATCAGCCGAATATCCGGTGATTTTCGGCACCAATGCTCAAGGACAAGATATCCTTGTCAAAGGTGTTTTGGATCAGACGACGGGTTTTTGGAAATTTGATTTTGCTGCCGCAGGTGCCATTTTGAATGCTGGCAATAATGGTCTTACAATTTTCGTTGATGGCACCCCTGGTAATATTAATAATACTTGGTCTATCAATATTATAGCTCAAAATGATCCAACAGCAACGGCAACGATTGAAAGTTTTACTGATAATGTTGGCCCCGTGACGGGTAACTTACCATCAGGATCACAGACTGATGACCGAACAATTACTTTAAATGGTAAGGTTAGTAGTGATTTCTTTCAAGCCCCGGCCAATGGTGCTAATAAATTAGCAATTTACCAAGATGGTCATCTTGTTGGTTATGCAACAGTTAATGCCAATGGTACTTGGTCTTATACTGTGCCAAGTGCTTTAGAAAATAGCCCACCTGTGCATAATTTTACAGCAGTCGTTGAAAATGCTGCCACACTTACTGGTACACCATCTGCTAATTTTGTTGTTGATGTTCATTTGACCATTGGTGTTGAATCTCTATCAACCGAAGATACAACGCCTGTTTTAAACGGTAGTATTGGTTTTGAGTTATTGTCAGGTGAATATATTACCGTTACCATCAATGGTAAAACCTATAGTTCAGCCAGTGGGCAAGTAGTCGTCAATCAGGCAAATATGACTTGGAGTGTGACGATCCCTAATCAAGATGCGCTTAGCGAGGGGAATTACCCAGTTGTTGCTGCACTGCATAAAAGTACAGGAGAAATTATAGTATCCAATAGCGGGCAAGCTGATATTATTGAAGCAGCCCCTCCTATTGATGATTTTACCATTGCTGCTTCACAAACGGAACATGCTGTTGCGATGACCCTTGGCGAAAATGGCCAGTGGAAAATTTTTGCAAACGGTACTGTACTTGACCAGAAAGCCACTAACAACTCAAGTTTTGGCGAATTTAGTCAAATTGTATTGAATAGTATTGATGGACGCACAGGTAAACAAGGCACAAAAAACGGTACTTGGTTAGATATTAATCGTGATGGCAAAATGGATTTTGTCGCTACCGATGGCAATGGCGCCAATGGTGCGCAGATCTATATGAAGGCCAATACTCCTTATTCAACCACCGGCTATTATAATTATCAAGTTGGTGGTTCTAATAGAAATACTGCTGACTTTAATCCAGCAGCCAATACTATGTCGGAATATGGTGGTGTAGTTGGTTTCGACCGTAATGGTAATGGTTATACAGACATTGCATATGGTACAATTACACCTGGAAAATCTGGTTCTGTACGCAATACGACCGGTGCGGGTCAATCGCTTACTACCTATAATAGTCAAATTGTTACCAATCCGAATGCTTCCTTAAATGGTATGGTAAAAGACAAAAATTTTGTCGATACCAATGGCCGCAATGCGCAGGCAGGGGCTGAAATTTCAGGCGTTGATCTTAATAATGATGGAACAGTTGATCTTGTTTACCACGGTGTTAATGGCGCTAATGTAACAACAAGTGGTGCAATGAGCTCAAACCAACAGCGTCTTGTTGTTGTGTCTAATAATGGCAATGGTACTTATGGTACCAAGCAAATTATTGAAAATGTATTTCAGAATAATGCCTCAGCCAATGCGGCACTTGGCAATGCCATTTCTATGACATGGGCCGATTTTAACGGCGATGGTAATATGGATTTATTCCTAGGCCGCGGTGCTGCCGTTAATGGTCATTCGGCTTATGAAAGCCGTATCCTATTTAATGATGGCAATGGTAATCTTGGTTCCACCTCACCAAATGGTGTTGGCACGGCTAATAATGTCCATTGGTTAGGTGATAGCTTACAAAGTGGTGCATCTATCGCTGTTGACTGGGACGGTGATGGCAAAATGGATATTATTGCTTTACCCGGTTATGGTAATGGCAATGGTATGACCGAAGCTGGCAATACTGGCGCTATCAACCTTCATAGAAATGTATCGCTTAATGGTGTTATCAACTTTGAAACATCCAATTTATTGGGTGGTAATAACACTATTGGTGTGAATGGCACTGTAAATAATGGCAGTTCAACCGGCAGTAAGAAAGATTTTGTGACCGGTGCTATTGCTGCTGATTTGGATTGGAATGGTTCTGTTGATTTAATGGCATTTACCCAACAAGGCCATGTTGAAGTTATCCAAAATAAAAATGTTATTGCCAATGGCACAGCTTTGCACTTCCGTATTCTCGATGGACAGGGCATCAATTCTTTGCTTGGCAATACTGTACAGCTATATGATTCAACCGGCAAATTGGTTGCAGCACAGATTATTAATCCACAATCAGGTAATCAGACTAGCGATACTAGCGGTATAGTGCATTTTTATGGCTTAGATAGCAACGAAACCTACTCTGTTAAAATATTACGCAATGTTAACGGTTCATCGGCCCATATTAGCGAAGACAATAATGCTGCTTGGGGTGGCTTCACGCCAGGTGCCGCCAATGAAGCCCATGTTTTGACTACCGAACGTGGAACTGATGTCAATAATGCGAATATTGGCAATGGTGTTGTTGGTACCGGTTATAATGATACTTTCTATGTTACCAAAGGCACCAAGCTTTATGATGGTGCCGGTGGTTGGGATATCATCAATGGTCAAAAACAATGGTCAGCTACTGGCGGTGTAGATATTGTTGACTTTAAACTTGCTGGCAACACAGCGCTTAATGTTGATTTAAGCAAGACAGGCTATCAAAATACCGGCTTTAACACCGTTATGCTCAAGAATATTGAAGGCATTGCTGGTGGTAATGGTAATGATACCTTCTCAGGCAATAGTGGTAACAACGTATTTAATGGCCGTGGCGGTAACGACACATTCAATCTATTCAATAGCAACCATCATACTTTGCTTTATGAACGTATTGATATGACTGACGCAACTGGTGGTAATGGCAATGATATTGCCAATGGCTTTACTGTTGGTAATTTTAACACCAATGCCAATGCAGATAGAATTGATTTTTCTGGACTATTGATTGGTTATCAAGCAGGAACCAGCAATATTTCTGACTTTATCAGTGTCCGCCAACAAGGTAGCAATACCGTAATTTCTGTCGATCTTGATGGTAATGGCAACCAATTTGCGTCTGCTGACATTTTAACCCTCACCAATGTTCAGACCGATTTGAATACTTTGATACAAAATCAACAGATCATTGTTTAATAAAAGAATTGATTGCAGACTTTTATAGTCTGCAATCAATAAATATAAGAATTTATCTTATTAAGCCAATGAATTAATTTATAAATTTACGAATACTTATTAAGTCGGGGAAATTATATGCCAAAAGATTTTAATACATTTGATAACAATACTATTACATCACCGATATCTCAATTTACCTATATAGGGCGTTCAGATCAAAACGGTAATATAGTTAATAATAACTTCACAAGTACAAAACCAATATTATGGTTTTCAGTGACCGACGTCGGATCAGCCGAATATCCGGTGATTTTCGGTGTTAATGAGCAGGGACATGAGATTATTATTAATGGTGTTTTAGATCAGGCATCAGGTCTATGGAAATTTGATTTTGCTACCGCTGGTGCCATTTTGAGTGTTGGCAATAATGATCTTACAATTTTTGTTGGCGGCACCCCTGGTAATATTAATAATACTTGGCCTGTCAATCTTATAGCTCAAAATGATCCAACGGCAACAGCAAGCATTGATAGTTTTACGGATAATGTCGGGCCAATTACGGGTAATTTGCTCTCTGGATCAACAACGGATGACCGCACAATTACCTTAAATGGTAAAGTCAGTAGTGATTTCTTTCAAAGCCCCTTTGGTGGTGTCAATAAATTAGCAATTTACCAAGAGCGCCAATTAATTGGCTATGCAACAGTTAATCCCGATGGCACTTGGTCTTATGATGTGCCAGGCGTCTTGGAAAATGCACAAACCCATCATTTTACCGCAGCGGTAGAAAATGCAGCTTCACTTACTGGTACGCCAACAGAAAATTTTAATGTTCATGTTGAATTGTCAATAACGGTAGACCCTTTAACAACAGATGATTATACGCCTATTCTTACCGGTGAAATTGGCTTTGAATTGCTGCCAACAGAATATGTAACTGTCACTGTTAATGGTAAGACTTATAGCTCAGCCAATGGTGCCGTTGTTGTTGATCAGGCAAAAATGACTTGGTCTTTGCAAATTCCAGATAGTGATGCTTTGCCAGAAGGCCGCTATGAGGTTGAAGCTGCTCTTCACAAAGCAACTGGCGAAATCATTGTTAAAGATAATACTAATGATGAATTATTCATTGATACGCCTATTGAGCCACCAGTCGTTGCAGCAAATGATGATGAAAAAGCAACGGCTATGACCCTTGGTGAAAATGGTCAATGGAAAATTTACACCAATGGTACAGTACTTGATCAAAATGCAACAGATCGCAAAACCTTTGGTAGTTTTGGGCAAACACACCTACAAGCCAAAGATATTAATGGACCGATTAATAAACCAACTGCTGGCACGCAAAATGGTACTTGGCTTGATATAAACCGTGATGGTTATATGGACTTTGTGTCTAATGATGGCAATGCTGAGACTGGTCAGCAAATGTATTATAACATCGGTAATAATGTTTACCTATCCTATCAAATTGGTAGCCAATATAGAAATAAGGTCGATTCAAATCCGGCTGCTAATGTTTTGTCACAATATGCTGGCGTTATTGGTTTTGATAAAAATGGCAATGGCTTTGCTGATATTGCTTACGGAAATATTGCTCCAGGTAGATCTGGCTCAGTAACTGCCCCAGGCACTGGCTACAGTTCCAATCGTACTTGGGACAGTCAAATCGTTAGAAATATTAATGGTAATGTGCAATCATTGGTAAAAGATCAGAACTTCACCAATTCGCGCTCAGGACCATCAAACTTTAAATCCTCAACCAATGCAAATAATGCGCAACCTGGACCAGAAATTTCTGGCGTTGATTTAAATAATGACGGTAATGTTGATCTCATTTTTCATGGTGTTAGCGGTTACAGCAAATTGGGCAGTGGCACAGCCGATATACGCCGCATGAGTAATGACCAACAGCGTTTAGTTGTCGTTTCAAGCGATGGAAAAGATGGCTATTCAACCAGCCAAATCATCAATGGCGTTTTCCAAAACACCGGTCTAGCCAATGAAAAAATAAGTAATGCCATTTCTATGACTTGGGCCGACTTTAATGGCGATGGCTTTATGGATTTGTTTATTGGCCGTGGCAAGGCAGAAAATGGTCATTCTGAATATGAAAGTCGTATTCTTTATAATGATGGAAAGGGAAATCTAGGCTCGACCGCTCCAAATGGTATTGGTACGGCCAATAATATTCATTGGTTGGGTGATAGTTTACAAGGTGGTCCTTCTATTGCTGTTGACTGGAATGGCGATGGCAAAATGGATATTATTGAATTGCCTGCCTATGCAGCTGGCAATGGTGTGACGCAGGCAGGCACTACCGGTACGGTTAATCTTTACACCAATAATTCTTCTTCTAGTGGCAATAGTTTTAGTACCTCTAACTTGCTTGGTGACAATAATACAATTGGTGTTAATGGTAGTGTTAATGCTCATAAAAGCCCTGGCAAAACCGATGCTGTAACTGGTGCTGTTGTTGCTGATGTTAATTGGGATGGCTCGCAAGACCTTATGATCTTTACCCAACAAGGCAATACCGAAATTATCCGCAATCACACCGAAATAGCAAAGGGGACGGCTTTACATTTCCGCATTCTTGATCAGGAAGGTATTAACTCGCTGCTTGGAAATACCATTCAACTCTATGACTCTAAAGGGCATCTTGTTGCTTCGCAGATTATCAATCCGCAATCGGGTAATCAAACAAGTGACACATCCGGTATTGTAAATTTCTATGGTCTTGATCCAAATGAGACTTATTCAGTTAAGTTATTACGTAATGTAAAAGGTCAAAGTGCTAATATTGACTCCACGGTTAATGATGCATGGGGTGGCTTTACAGCTGGTGAAGCCTATGAAGCTCATGTGTTAACAGCTGAAAAAGGCGATAGTTCTAAAAACGCTAATCTTGGTAATGGTATTGTTGGCACGGGTTATAATGATACTTTTTATGCAACCAAAGGCACTGATAAATATGATGGTGGCGGTGGTTGGACGGTGGTTCATGGTCAAAAAGAATGGAGCGCAACCGGCGGCGTTGATATTATCGACTTTAAATTGGCAGGTACTACCGCCATTAATGTAGATTTGAGTAAAACAACTTATCAAAATACCGGTTTTAATACTGTTATGTTGAAAAACATTGAAGGTGTAGCCGGGGGTAACGGTAATGATACCTTTACGGGCAATGATCAAGATAATTATTTTAATGGTCGTGGTGGCAATGATACCTTTAATTTAAACCATAATGGTCATCATACCTTGATCTATGAACGCATTGATTTGACCGATGCAACTGGCGGAAACGGCCATGATATTGCAAATGGCTTTACCGTTGGTGATTTTAATAGCAATGCCAATGCCGATCGTATTGATCTTTCGGGCTTGTTAATTGGTTATCAGTCTGGGGTTAGCCAACTTTCAGATTATATTACCGTTCAACAGCAAGGCAATAATACGATTATTTCAGTTGATATTGATGGTAATGGCAACCAATTTGCTTCGGCTGATATTTTAACACTAATCAATGTTCAAACTGATTTGAATACATTGATACAAAATCAGCAGATCATTGTTTAGTGAAAAAGATTGCAGACGGTCACAAGTCTGCAATTGAAGGTGTATTTAATTTCCCCCCGAATAAAATACACCTTACAAGAAAAATTAGGATGAAAACCCATACAGTCCTAATTTTTCTAAAATAGCTCAACCATAAGCGCAGGAAGAGCAAAAGGTACCTGATACTCTCACCCAAATGTAGTATCAGGTACCATCACTAATAAAAAAATAAATCTTATTTACATTGTGTATAATAATTTTTTCAAAATTTATATTAATACATTATAATACACAATGATAAATATATATTAAGTATAGATCATGAATTTAGAAAGAATAGTTATGGCAAGAAGATTTTTATCCCCAAAAACAACAACTAATTCAACGCCTAAAGTCAGTGCTTTTCTCGAAGAGACCGAGCAAAGCTCATATGTGTATAATACACGTTATACAGCAACAACTGGGAAAAATAATTCACTTTTAGTTGGTGATGGCCAAAAGAGTTTGGCATTCAATGCAGGCATCCTTGCACAAGGTTCTGGTATTAACAATATCCAGTTAGGTGAAGGACAACATAGCATTACTATTAAAAGTGGTATAGCCGCCAATTCTGGTGGTACTAATCGCTTTTCTTCATTAGGTGGTAACAACGACCTTACTATAACTGGAAATGTGACAACAAGCGGTCTTAATGAGTTTGCATTTAACTATGGTGACCATAATGTTGTCATTAATGGTGACCTCTTGTCAAATGCGGGCGGTGCCAATCGTTTTTCAATGAACCAGAATTTTGATGGTTATGGTTCAACCAACTTTAAGGTAACTGGTTCAATAAAATCCTCCGGAACCACAGAAGTTCACACAGGTTCTGGCGATGATACTGTTAATATTGAACAATATTTCCAGGCATTAGCTTCTGGTTCAAAAAATTTGATTGAAACTGGTGAAGGTAACGACACTGTTATTATCAATCGTGGTATGTATGCTGCAAATGGCGCAAATAATACTATTTCAACAGGCGATGGTAATGATACTGTCATTCTACGCGGTTATCCTCATGCAGCAGCTGTAACGGGTACAGGTAAAAATTACATTGACCTAGGTGCCGGTAATGATAAACTCATTATTACTGAAAACTCAGATGTGGTTGGTGCGGGTATTCGTGCTGGTGGTCTTACCGTTAATGGTGGTGACGGCTATGATACATTGGTGTTAGACACCTTTAATCATGTTAATTCAGCAGGCCAACAATCACGTAGCGATAACACCTTTCAAGCATCATTTAAGCCTTGGTTAACAGATATTGCTAAAACCAGTGGTCTTGGTTCAATGAATATGGAATCTATTCAAGTTGGTGTTGATCGTAATACTGATATGCTCAGAATAGATTGGCTTACAAAACTTGTAAATGATTACAATAGCCATGCTAGTGATGAAAAATACATCGATTACGCTATGAATCTTGATCATTTTGCTTCAAGCTTCAAATTGGCAGATGTGTTCACTAAAGCTTATACAAGCTCGTTTGGTGAAATTAGCCTTGAGGGTAGCCAAAGCAATCAACTTACAATCGGTAATACTTTGCGCTCTGGCGGATACACTCATAATGACTTAATCATTAAGGGTGATACCAATGATACAGTGAAGGTTGGAAGTTCTTGGACTTTTCAAGATATCTCTCATGATGATCGTTCAGGCGTTGATTATAACCATTACACCAACTCAATTGGCGAAGATATTTATGTTCAAATGGGCATGAATGTTCAGCTTGTATAATTAAAATTTACCGGAAAGGCTGTTTAAAGCCTTTCCGGAGTTTCTTTTAAATTTAATATCTCTTATTAAAATGCTCATAACTTAATTATTGGGTGAAAAATTAATAATTTATTTTGAGAATGGTTTATAATAATAAAAACATAAAAATAATGTCTAAATTTTATCAAAATTGAATTTTCTTAAAAACGATCTATTTAAATTTCGGCAGTTTTAAATTTACCTAACCGATCAATTGGAACGCCATTTATTATTTGTTTACGATTATTTTTTTGCTTTGGCCAATTGTTACGCCGCGCCTGAACCCTTACAGATTAAACCGTTGAAGACAAAGCAATAGCTGCATCTTTATAAGTTAAGAATTTATAGTCTTCATCCAAGTTTCGAAATGGTTCAAAAACGATTATTGCTATATTTATAATAACTTATTAGAATTTTTTATTGTTTTACTTAAGGTTGTATTTTACAAAATGTACGAAATGTCTTTTCAATGTTTTTATTATCAAGAGGTATCAACTTAGCTGAACACCAATATCTAAAATCATTCGCAACCAAATCTATATCGCGAACTGGTGCGGGCTGTTCTTCACAAGCTATTACACGCCATTTACTATAAAAAATAAAACCTTCTTTAGGAAATTATCCATATTCCCTAAATTTTAGAATTGCGAATATTTTGATCCGCGGTGATAATTTCCACTGTTCCTGATCGGCGCGCTTTTTACCAACCTTATGTTGATCTAATTCACGCTTTATTGAAGTAAGGTTTTGTTTTTCATGCCATACAATTTCTACACTTGTTATAGTACGCCTAGTTTTATGAGGTATAACGGCCTTGTCGTAAATATTATTAGAATATCTTGCTAATAACTACCTACCTGAACAATTATGTGTAAGTACTTTGAAAATTTCTCCCTTAGGAGGCTAAAATAGTAATGCTTTAAGATACAGAACAGAACTATCAGCTTATAAAAAACTTATAAGGCATGAAAGACTTCTCCACCAAATATAGTAGATATCTTTAATAGTATAATATCAATAATGAAAACGCAATTGTGCTATTTCTAAGCTTTGCGCTTGTTTCTCCCCTGAAATGCGATAGACTATTCGATGTTCTTGTGTGATACGTCTTGACCACCATCCGCTTAGATCGCCTTTTAAAGGTTCTGGTTTACCTATGCCTTTATAGGGTGTTCTTTGGCATTGCGTAATAATTTCATTAATACGTTCAAGCTTCTTTTTGTCTGTGCTTATCCAATATTGATAATCTTCCCAAGCCTCAGTTGAAAATGTCAATTTCATTAAATAAGCTCGTGTTCTTCACCATTATTGGCATCTAATTGTGCAATAGCCGATCGCAAGCGCGAAGCGTTATTAGGCGTAGAAAGAAGATGCAATGTTTCGCTAATAGAGTTCCATGTCTCTAATGATATAACAACGACAGCTTCACCGTTTTTTCGCGATACGACAACTTCTTGTTTATCATGGATTGCGCTGTCCATAACGTCTTTTAATTGCGCTCGAGCATTGGAATAAGAAATTACATTCATAATTTACTCTCATTGCTAATTAATCTTATATTGTACAATATATAGTACATATTATTTATTGTCCATAATTAAATTTTTATGATATTTTTATAAGGAAGTTATAAAGAAGTTATAAGTTTTTTATAAAATAAGGTGGATTTTTATGCAGGATTATAAGTTTATGACTTATAAAGAGGCTTCCAAAACTCTAAAAAAGTCAGTTGAATCAATACGAGTAATGGCAAGTAAATATAATTGGCCTAAGTCAAAAAATAATCAGAATAGAATTACAATTGGCATTCCAATCGAACGTTTAGATAAAGATAATGATGCTTATAATTTGCTTATAAGTACGAATGATAGCGGTGATAAAGATGAAATCCTCGATTTACAAAATAAAATTTTACTTTTGCAAAATGAGTTGGCTGATTTAAAGTCTGAAAATTTAGTTATTAAGGAAAAAAATTCTAACTTAACTGATAATAATTTAGAATTAAAAAAAGAACGGGATAATTGGCAAAAACAATCAGAAAACCTTCTTGTTGAACATAAAGAACTGATTGATACTTTACAGAAATCATTGAAGCCATGGTGGCGGAAAATTTTAGGATGATAAATTTTCAAAATTTGTTTGATGTGTTTTTTTCAATCCATTTTTTACAAAAGCCTATAAAAGCTTTTTCTGCGTTTTGAGGTGGTTCTATATCATAATCTGCCATCCAATTGCGCCATTCTTGTTCAATGAAATATATGTCCCACCCAGGCGCAATAGTGCGTGCATCATGATAAATCTCTGGATTAAGTATTATATGTCCGTAAATTTGATTTGCAGCTTTTTCTTTTTCTAACGTTCGGCGATTTTTAAATACAACACTTGTCTCAATAAGGTCTAAGGCATAGTCTGGTATATGTTTATGTGATTTGTTTTGTTCTACAATGTTTTGGATTAGTCTTTTAAATTCTTTTGCAGTCGATGTAGACCCACATTTTTTGTGCAATAGGTTTAAAGAAATTTTCCATTCATTTTGCTGTCCACAATGCTTGCGCGCTAATTCATACATTCGACGTTCTAGCGGTTTGCGGAGCCTGAAATAGTCTCGATGTAAAGTAAGAACTTCATTGTGTTTGATAGCATTAAAAACCCAATCAGAAAGTTTGATCTCAACCTCCTGCATTCTACCGTCGCGTGTTGTTCTAATGATATTGGCTTCTTCAATAAGACCAAATATTTTAGTCTGCTCAATGCCACCTGTCAAAATATTAGTTGTAATGGTCGTCCCGCGCAATCGACTTAAAGCTGCCTTAAGCCCTTCATATCCTTGACCATTGGTTGTTCTATTGGTTGCCTTTAATAAATCATAGGCTTTAAATTTTAAAAATTGAGATACTTTTTTTCCTTCATTAAGGGCAGCCATAATTTGGCTGATCGCAAAAATTAAAATATCACGATCATGAATAGTTGCTAATCCTTTTACTGACGGCGTAATTTCTACAAATATCCCATTATTTTCATATCGTCTGATACGACAATCTGGCTTTGTCGATAGTGAAAATATTGGATGCTCCATCGATGCCATATCCCCTTTCGGAACAGCATCAAATATATCGCATACGAAAAAATCATTTTGGACATTTCGTGCAGGAAGTAGCGGTGATTTTTTAGATTTTAGATCTTGTTCCATAATTCATTATTCGACATTTCGCACACCGCGTCAATATAAACGATATTTTACACACCATATTTTGCTTTCGATGGTTTGCCCACCGTTTTTCGATGATTTGCACACCATTTTTCGATGGTTTGCCCACCAGCTCTTTTTATTAACATATATTTTTCAATAGCTTACAATACATTATCCACAGCTTAACACTATATTTAACACTATATTTAACACACAACCCGTAAATTTCTTTAAATTCTACAACTCATAAAAGTTACAACTTTGACGTAATAATTAAATAATTTTTGTGATCATCAAATGTAACGATGACAAAATACATTTCCCGCTTCATTTACATTCACAATTATTAGCACTATAATTAAAAATACATTTCAACTTAGCTAAACAATTTTTTTCTAGCTAACTAAGTTAATCATTTAACTGTTTTTTGGCTTAAGAATAAAACAGTACCTCACATCCCAACTAAAACATGCGTTTAAATCGCCATAAATAGTCGCTAAGAGTATTTACTGCCATCAAATAGTAAATCCCTACTTTAAAAATTTTATCCCTTCTTATAGATCAATATTTGCAAGAATTTCATCTTCGGTGATTTTTTTAAAGGTGGAAGCTGCAAATGCGCCAAGAAGTTTGGCTCTATCCTAAATAGCTTTTCAGTT
>NZ_CP104889.1:0-55938 GCF_026743145.1 Bartonella sp. HY761 | reverse complement strand
TTCTTCATTAAAAACAAAAACTTAACAAAACTAAGATTCCCCTTAACACTATATTTAACTCAATATTTAACACCAGTACCCTGTGGATAAGTTTTTAACCATTAAAAACTAAGGATAATCAAGAACTAGCTGGAACCCACCGATAAAGGGTAGGAACTGAAACGCCAAGATTTTTTGCTACATCTTTTGGTGGAATACCACTAGCTAAAAGGCTTTTGGCAGATTTGAGCTTACTATTGGTCATTTTACGCGGACGACCACCAACACGACCCATTTGTCTTGCTGTCGCTAAACCTGCCCGTGTGCGCTCAATAATCAATTCTCGTTCCATTTGTGCCAAACTTGCCATAACATGAAAAAAGAACCGACCAGAAGCACTACCCGTATCAATCGAATCCGTTAGACTTTTAAAATTAACACCTTGTTTTTGTAACTCACCAACAAGATCAACCAAATGCTTCACTGAGCGGCCTAAGCGATCAAGCTTCCAAACAACAAGGGTATCACCTTCACGCAGCATTTCCATGGCTTTGGTTAAACCTGGTCGCTCCGATTTGCTTCCACTCATTTTATCTTCATAAATTCGCTCGCAGCCTGCTTTCAACAAAGCCTCTTGTTGTAATTCTAAATTTTGATCTTGTGTTGATACCCGGGCATAACCAATCAGCATGCTCTCTTTTCCTTCAAAGCCAAATTAACATTCTTAAAACTCAATTAATCTTACTAAAAAGAGAATACTATTTCAAGAATGGTTTTCAAGAATAAAAACTGCTAAACCATCCGCATAAAAGCTAATTAAATTAATTTTTCTCAAAAACGCTGATTTATCATAAGCAAAATTTAACTTTGCGCCGTCAGCATATTGCGTTGCGATAATGCGATCTGCTTTATCATAGCTATAATTTTGTATAAGACCAGCAAAGTCTATTTCTTTAATGACGCGGCCAGCCGCATCACGTTCAAAAAGCCATTTTTGCCCTAACTGATTGCTTAGGATTGATCTTACTAATGGCGCAAAAATATCACGCCATTATTCAAATGCAAAGTTATTCTGGCAATGCCCTTATTTAATTATTGCCCATTCCCAATTACTGGAAAGAACATCTTTTTTTGTAACATGAAACTTGGGGTCTTGATTATCACCGAACCAAATGCCGTTAGATACTTTATCATTGGCTGTAAATTCAAAACCACATTTTAAACATTTAAAATTTGACTCGTTTACAACTTCTTTTATATTGTCGGGGTTAAAGAAAAAACTTCCCCCATCATATATCATATAGATATATTGTTTTGCATTTAGGGCATTTAAAAAAATAAAAATCACAGCAATAGAGTACTTCGCCTATTTTTTTCTCTAATTCTTCATAGTTAAAGTTAATATCATTATTGAACATTTAAAAATCCTTTTTGGCCTTGTCGCAAAGTTTAAATTTGATGCATTTACGCCTTTGAACGCCTAGTTTTTAGGTATTGTTAACTTGTCTGATTACAAATATATCGTGTAGCAATTGTTTTTTCTTTAATTTTCATGCACCTTTTGACCCAAATCTTTTTAAGCTTGAAGCTGGCTCGTAGCCATTTATCGTTCGCTTAGCTGTCCTGAATGATTGAAAGCTTTGCGGAAAAAGCGCATGGCAGCACCTTTATCCCTCGATGCTTTTGTCAAAAAATCAATGGAAACGCCGTGTTTATCATGAGCTAAGATAGAGATATTTCCGCAAATTTAATCCTTGGCCTTTAACCTTGATGTAGATCTCATCAATGCGAACAGAACCGTAATGGGGATTTCTAAAATTTCGCGCTCCAATAATATTTCTATAGCTTAAAAAATAATACTCATACCAATTGATAGCTTGAATAATGATCAGTGCATCAAAGTGCCGAACTATTAAAATTAGCTTTAAAATCATTCCTTGCACGATGAAATAACTTATTAATCTTGCTAGCATCTATGCCTTCCTAAAACAGCGAAGCATAGTCTCAAGTTTTCATATTTTTACGATAACACAGATTACAATTAATATTTGCGACAAGGCTAGATTTATTTAATGAAATAAATAATTTTATAAACGATTGGCAATCGAATGGAGTTTCTTCTTTATCTCCTGAAGCTCAAAAAATTCTAAACTCTACAAGGTAAAATTATAATGTTTGAAAAAATGAAAAAATGGCAGTCTGTATTATCTGGCCAAATAATAGATTCATCAGAATTTGAAGGTTTTATTCCATTTAATGCAAATCGATTTTTTTTGGAAGAGGCATTCTCTTCTCTTCGTCAAGGGGATATACTCATTAGAAAAATTGAAAAATTATTAAAAGACAATAAAAATAATAGCCTTTATGTATTGCCTAATAATTCAGTTTTTTCACGATTAGAATTTTATAGTTTTTGCGAAAATTTTTCAAAAAACTTAGAAATATTCTCTAAAAACATTGATATAAGTGTATTTAACAATCTTAAAAAAGGATTTTGGCGTGCAACGAATAATGAAGATGAATTCTTAAGTACAATTAAAAGTAAAAAATTTATTGGCGGAGGCGTAAGTGATTTTATTACAGATACATTTTTTTATAAGTTATTTGATAAAACACTTAGCAAATCTGATACAATATGTAGTTGTCTCTATGACGCATTATATTCTCTAACTAAGTCAAAAAATATTACCATATTTTTGATGCAAGAAATGATTGATTACCAAGTTGATTTTACGCCTTATTATAAGATATGGCAAAGTAGCGGTGATATCTGGTATTTTGCTAATGGTTGGTATGTTTTAGAAGGCAATATCATTAATTAACCGTTAGTTATAATGATTAAAAACTTAGTTTTAATGCAGCGACCTTTAATCGCCGCGACGATCATATTGGCCAACACCATTTAAAACATCATCAAGCCACATATCTAACCAGTCTGAAAAGCTTGTATTTACGCTCTCATTTAATGGATATATACCATTCTTCCTCAACCGATCATCGCGCCAAATATTATCAAATTGGGGGCCATTAACGATTAATCATGCAATCTCACCACAACCAAAAACACCAATTGGAACACACCCACTAATTCTCTTCGGTGAATAATAATTAATTAATAACTCGTATGGAATATCGTTGTTCCATTCATAACGTAAAATTTCATTATCATTCCAAGATTGTTCAAAAGAAAATTTCTCGCTTAAATCAATGGAGTCATCAATGAAATTGCCATATATTCGTGGATCTTTTACACCATTTAAATCAAGTGCGATCATTTCCATGCTTGGTCCTAAACCACCATTGGCGATATTTGTAAGATAAAATATATAATCTTCTGGCAATTCGACACTAAATTTTTTTTGAAAAAATATAATATCTTTTTCTGACAAAACGGGATTTAACGTGCGCGGTGTGCCAAATATATCAGGCACAAGCTTGCGTGAATTAACTTCTTCAAATTTTGCTTTTACAATTTCCATATCAGCCATATTTAACACTCTTTATTATTGGCAACACCTAAGGAATTTTCCTGTTCTACCCCATATATATGTAGTTTTAAGTCCTGTATTTTTATCATAAAACTATACTCAATATTCATACCATATTTGGTGGAGAAGTATTTAATTCCTTGTGAATAATATTTACAAGATGCTAGTTCTGCTCTTTATGCTTGAAGCATTACTATTTTAATCTCCTAAGGTATCATTTTTCAAAGTACTTGCAGATAATTGTTCAAGTCTATAGTTATTGACGAGATATTCTAATATTTTCGCTTCACTATCACCCGCACACTCAAAGCCATTAAATGAATTATTTCCTGAGCTTGATGTATTTTTCCAAATGGTTGGTATTGATAGCATTTTGCCCAAGAGAACGCCAATATAATGGTTAGCGCTAACGAAGATAGCATTGAACAGGTGGCAAAAGAGCTTCAAACTTTAAGTGTCAAGGCTAAGGTGGTCATTTGTGATGTTGTGGACGAGGAAAGTGCGCGTACGCTTTTTGATGTTGCTGAAAAAGAATTTGGTGCGTCAATGTTTCAATTCACAATACCGGTGTCATTACCATTGCTAAAATAGAAGATATGAGCGGTCAAGAATGAGATAAGGTGATGGCAGTAAAGAGCATTTTGCTTATGATTATATAATCGATATTACCTATTTCGACGCGGAAAAGATGATATCAAACGTTAAAATGCCCTATTGCAGCAGATATACCGATGGTTGATTTTATCAATGATTGGGTATAAAACTTGAAGATAATAATCAAGTATATCATTAAAGTCATCATTAGGTAGCGGCATGGAAATTATCGAAACTGCCGGATTAACGATCATGTTTGACACAATGAATGTCAAACGCGACTATAAATGGCGCTCGCTTATGGATGAAGGTATTTGGCTGGGGGTCGTGGTTGAAGGATTGGTTGAGGTGGACCACACTGAATTTGGCAATCATATTTGGCAAAAAGGCCAAATGACCATATTTAAAAGCGAAGAACCTTCAGAAAGTTGTCATCGCTCGCTAGCTGATGGTGCTTTAAGTGCGGTATTTTTGCACCTTGACCCTTTAAAAGCACAAGTACAATTTGGCGAACAAACCGTTTCCAGTATAATGAATGCGGTTGGCAAAATGCAACATACTGCTTCCCATATAGTCAATACAATTTCGAGCCAAATATTGCTTTGCCCCCTTAAAGGGCAATCGCGCCAGCTTTATATGACAGGCAAGGCGCTTGAATTAATGGCTTATTTATTACCTGAAGCTGGTGATAATATGGATAAGCAAACCAAATGGTCGTTGCGGGATATTGAATGTTTTCATGCTGCCAAAGCAATTTTATTGGCAGATCTTGCCAATCCACCAACGGTTATGGAGTTAGCACGCATGGTTGGCACCAATGCCCGCAAACTTGGTGCGGGATTTAGTGATATTTTTGGCATGCCAGTTTATAGCTATGTCAAGGCGCGCCGTTTAGAAGAAGCGCGTCAACTTTTAGAGGCAGGCGAAACCTCTATTTCACGCGTTGCCCATGATATGGGATATAACCCTGCCCATTTTACCACCGAATTTCGCAAAAAATTTGGCTTTTCACCATCGCAAATTAATCGGTCTTGATGGCTGAGATAACCGCGTTAATCTAGGGTCAGGACGCGGTTTCAAATTTGGCTGAAAATATCTTTGATAGAAAGACAAAGAAAAATGGACACCCCATACAAAGATATTGATCTACCAAATTGCGATAGTATTATAATGGTGGATGACATTGTCGCTCGCCACGAAAACTGCGATCCATCCGTTGATTTTTCAAATAGTGGTGATTTTGAGGGACGTTATCGCGGCAAGTTACTAACTCCTAATATTCAATATTTTGATTGCGACCTTACCACAACAAAACCTTTCCAAGCAGCAATGGATCTTAAGCCAGGTTTATTTATAGGCCAAACCATTAAGGGTAATTGGGTCAGCTATGCCGAAGACCAGCCGATAATCATGGACAATACCAATGAGCTTACCCTATGTGGATGTGGTAAAATATGTCAGCATCATGAAAGACAGGAAATTGGTCAGCATGTTAAAATGACTTCATTTTATATTAATGCAGATTTCTTTGAGCAAATAGCCAAGGATGAACCTATACCCGATGAATTACTTAAACTCATTGCTGGCAATGCGCCATGCTTGAGCAATTTGCCGCTAACCAAAACCATGCAAACAATTCTTGAGAAAATTTATGCCTCACCTTTAAATGGCTATGTTACGCAAATAGAGATCACCGGACTAGCACTTGCCCTCATTGCAGAATGTATTACAGCTCTAAGTGCCCAGCCAATAAAAAGCAATTTTAACCGCCGCCATCATGAACTTGCTTATGAGGTTAAATCCTATCTTGATGCGCATCTTAATCAACGGCACTTAATTGGCGATATTGCGAGCCGATTTGCCACCAATGAAAGCACATTAAGGCGGGCTTTTAAATCAACCTTTGGTGTATCTATTACCACTTATTTGCGCGGCAAATTATTGGAAATGGCCCGCATGCAAGTGCGTTTAAACCAATTGCATATTGCAGAAATTGCCTATCAATGTGGCTTTTCTGATCCAGCAAATTTTACCAATGCCTATCGCAATCATTTTGGCCATGCACCGACAGTTGATCGATTTAAATAAAGCTGTCATCTTAAAAATCCATAAGCATGAGACTGCTTAAATATAAAGTTGATCGAATAACACAAGAATTATCCCGAAATCCACAAGCCGACTTTCTATATCCATTGAAGTAAAGATGTTACTCAACAAAGATATTCAAAAATCGCAAGCGGTTTTATCCTTTGGAGGACGGGGATTATCGTGTTTCAATCAATTGCAAAATCAAATGCGCCAACAAATCCACCTACAAATGCGCCTTATGGGCAACGACGTTTGCGCTATTTATGCTATGGCGCATTTTATATTGTTACCGCCATTCCCATGTCTTATATATTTTATCTTTTGCCAGCATTGCTGCGCGAAGCTGGACATTCTGCCGCTTCTATAAGCCTGCTTTCACTGGTTTATTTACCCTATGCTTTGCGCGTTTTTTGGGCACCCCTTATTGATAGCTATGCAAAAGGCGCACCCAATGCTTATCGCCATATTATTTTGCTAACCGCGCTCATTGCAACATTTACTTTATTAGCATTTTTATGGGTTGATCCGAGTGCTAATTTTGCGCTGCTAATGGTGCTTTCAAGTTTGCTTTTTATCATTTTGGCCACAGGCACCATTGCACTTGATGGCTTTGCTGTTATTACTGAAGATGAACAAGGCTATCGCTATGCCAGTATTTGGCAAGTGATCGGCTTTACCATTGGTGGTATTATTTTAGGGTTGATTGCCTTTTTCGCGAATGGTCAAAGCTGGTTTATCATTCTTAGTGCAATTATTATTTGCACGGCGCTTGCAACCGGCTTTTTATTTATAGTAATCTCAGTAAGGCCGGCATTAGCGATAGAGACCAACAGCCATAAAGACGCAAAAAGCCAAGGTCAAACCCAGTCTTTTTTGGCATTTTTAGCCTTTTTGCGCCATAAAACCATTTGGCATTTTATCCTCATTGCGCTTTTTGCTAAAATGGGCTTAGGCTTGGTCACGGCCTATCTACCAATTATGCAAGTAGATTTTGGCGTTTCTGCTGGCCTCGTTGGCTTTTTGGGCGCATTTGGCAGCAATGCTTTGGGACTTGGTGCAGCCCTTATCAGCGGCCATATCTTATTGCGCTATAATGGCTTAAAGCTTATCGGTTGGATGAGCCTTGCCACCGCAATCATATTTCTAGTAACGGCAATCTGTGTCAATCAATGGCAAAATGCGCCTTTTGCCATTTTTATATCTCTTATTTATATGGCACTTGGCTATGCCTTTATAGCCCCTTTAAAAGCTCTATCGCTGTGGTTAAGCCAGCAAATCGGCGATAACCATACCGCCGCTAGCCGTGTGTCTATGCTTGCTTCAATTGATCTTACTCTTTCGCTATTAACCGCATCAATGGCTGGTAGCATTGTTACGTTTATCGGCCTATCGGCATTTTTTGGTTTGGCTTTTTTATTAAGCCTTTTTGCCATGGTGCTGGTTTTTCTTAATCCGGCCAAAAATCTGGCAGCCCTCTATTCTTGTTTAACCCGTTCCCTTTAGTCATGAAAGGTTTTCCATGTCTTTAACGATGTCTTTATCCTTGAAAAATCTTATAACCTATAAAATGGCTGGACGATTATTATTAGCAAGTTGTTTGGTGTCCCCTGCTCTGCCTCTTATATCGGCGAAGGCTCAAGATCGGGGACAAATTCAAGAAGGGGCGCAAAGCCAACATCAACGACAAGATGAGGCAAGTACCACCCTTGAACCAATTATTATTACCGCCCGTAAGCGCGAAGAAAATATAAAAGATGTACCAGCATCAGTCCATGTTGAAACAGCCGAAAGTTTAGAGGAAAAACGTATTATTGATGGCGCATCGGCATTGCGTGATGTTGCAGGAGCAAGTGCTGGTATTTTTGGCGATCGGTCTAATTCATTTGTGGTGATGCGCGGCGTTGGCCCAATCTTAACCCCACTTAGTCCCGATGACAGCTCAGTCTTAACCTTTGTTGACGGTGCACCGCTACCAATTGGCGCATCTTTTTCTTCCTATCTTGATTTAGCACGGGTTGAGGTTATGAAAGGACCGCAAAACACCCTTTTTGGCCGTAACACCTCCGGCGGTGCCATTAATTTAATTCCAGCAGAACCAAGCCACGAATTTGCTGCGACTATTCGCGGTGAATTTGGTAGCGATGGCATTTATCGCGCTGAAACCATGGTGAATGGCACGATTATTCCTGATATTTTAGCCGGTCGCATCGCAATTCGTCGAAATGGAGAAAATGGCTTTATTGATAATCTTGTTGGCGACAAACTTGGCAAGGATAGTAGTTTTGTTGGCCGCGGCTCGCTGCTTTTCACCCCCAATGCGGAAAACCGCTGGTTAATTAGTATTCAAGGTGAAAATAGCAAAGTTACCCCCATCACTTATATTGCCTATCATCCTTTTGCACATAAACTTGGTGCACAAAATCTTGGTAAGGATGACAGCAAGATTTATTTAATTAATTCACGATTTGAGCATGATTTTGAAACGGTAACTTTTACTGCACAAACCAGCTATTCAAAAGTCACTAATTACAATATTTATAACTATCCCGATGCTTTGCTTGCTGCCGATATTAGCGGTTTGTCACCGCAAGATTTTCTTGATCCCAAGACGAATTTTAGTAGCTATGATAAGCGTGACACACGCTTTTCTCAAGAATTTCGCTTAAGCTCCATGCCGCAAGCAAATATAAGCTGGCTTACGGGTTTTGTATTTTATCAAGATAAAGCAATGCGCGATAATAGCAAAGAAAATTGGTATTATGGCCCAAGCGCCACTGGTACGAGTATTTATAATACAACCACAACTGGCCAAGCCATTTTTGGTGAAATGACCTATCCAATAGCTGAAAAACTAAAATTATCGTTTGGTGGACGCGCGACCCATGAAAGCAAGAAATTCGATAGTCAATTCTTTAGTGATGGCTTAAATGGTGCCATTCCCTATTTTGAAGAGCATGGCAAGGAAGATTATAAATTTTTAACTGGAAGAGCAGCCTTATCCTATGATTGGACAAAGGATATAATGAGCTATGCCAGCATTTCACGCGGCTATAAAAGCGGCGGCTTTGGCCAAGAAAATGCGTTAAATTGGCAAGGCGTTGCCCGCAAGCCCTATGGCTCATCTAACATTATAACTTATGAGCTAGGTAGCCGCGCCGCTTTGTTAGAAAATCGCCTTGAATTAACCGCAGCTGCATTTTTTAACGATATGCATGACGAACAAATCATGGTATGGGATTATCAAAATGTAAGCGGCTACAATGTCAATATTGACGCGCAAAGTGCGGGCTTTGAGCTTGATGGTAAATATTTGCTTGGCAAATATTTTATTTTAAGCGGCGGTGTTGCTTATACAACCAGTAAATTGCGCAATGTTTCTCAACAAATTTCTGATTTACAAGAAGGAATACGCAGCGGTAATAAGTTGCCAAGTGTGCCATTATGGTCGGGGAAAGCCGCTGTTGAATATCATGCTTTTGGCGAAGATCTCGGGATAAACGGCTTTTTAGCCAATAAGGAATTTAATGCGCGCCTTGGCTATAATTATTTAGGCACTCGCTATACCAACGCGACAAATACCGGCAAACTCAATCCAGCTCATATTGTATCTGCCCGCTTTGGTTTAGATTGGGGATCGGGCGAATTTTATGTCTTTGGCGATAATCTTTTAAATAAGCAATATTTAAATATTAAAGAATATTTTGGCACCAATGCCGATGGTCAATCTATCTTTGGTGTTTCTTATGCCCGTGGTGCAACCTATGGCGCCGGCATTGCAGTGCGGTTTTAAATTGTTGCAGCTATCTTAAAAAAATTGGGCCAAAGTGCAATTTGGCTCAATTTAACGCGATCCCTAAAATCTTTGACGCGATCCCGAAAGTCCACCTGCTTGTTATCAAAAATAAACTATTTTAAAAAATATTAAACTTGAGGGGAATTATCATGATTAAGAGCCGGTTTAGATTTTTATGGTCAAATAGTTTAATTGGAGCGCTTTGCGCCGTTTTATTGATAGATGGCGTGGCGGCGCAACCAATCAGCCATGCGCCCATTGCAGAGGATAATAATATGGTCTTAGAACCAATTATTATTACCGCAAGACGACGCGAAGAAAAAATTCAAGATAGTCCTGTATCGGTAAGCGTTATACAGCAAGATCAATTGGTGCCAGGCCGTGTCTCCAATCTTGAAGATGCAGCCTTTCATGCACCAAATGTCAATTTTAACGGCCAAGGTGGGCCACTTACCATACGCGGTGTTGGTTCTCTTGGCATATCAGGCGGTGTGGATCGCTCGCCGGCGATTGGCCTGTTTATTGATGATGTATTTGTCGCACGCCCTTTAGGCTATCCCACTTTGCTAGATGGCTTGGAACGGGTGGAAATTGTGCGTGGCTCGCAATCGGTTTTATATGGCAAAAACACCATTGGCGGCGCGGTTAATCTTTTAAGCCGTTCGCCGGGAGATAAGCCGGGCGCAGAACTTGATATAACCTATGCCAGCAATCACGAAAAACGCGTTAGAACCGCATTTGAAACACCGATAAAGAACACTGGCCTTGCCATGCGGGTTGATGCCTCATGGAGCTTAAATGATGGCTATATCGTCAATAATTATAATCATCACCATGTTAGTGATGTGGATTACTTTACTGGTCGCATTGTGGTTGCAGGAGAGATTAGCGATGCAACACGCATAAAAATTATTGGTGATTTTTCGCAAGATAAAAGTGATGGTGGCCTTTGGTATGCACCGCTTGACTTCGCGTTAAGACATAAAGCCGACCATGATTTTACCCCTGAAAATAATGTTAAATCCGGTGGATTTTCTGCCCGAATTGATCATGATTTTGATGCCTTTGAATTGACTTCAATCACCGCCATGCGCGGTCATAATTTTTCGCAATATCTTGATGGTGATTTTACCCCATCGCCATCAATTATCCAAGCGCAGGTGGAAAAGCAACGCCAATTTAGCCAAGAAATCCGTTTGACGTCACATGATGATGAGCGATTGCGTTGGATGGGTGGCTTATTTTATATGCATGAAAAATTTGAAGGCACGCAGTTTTTTGATTTTGCCTATTTACCGCGTAGTCTGTTAAGCCGCGATATTTTTGAACAAACAAATGATACCTATTCGGCCTTTGGTGAAGTGGGTTATTTTATTTTGCCAAAGCTTGAATTATCAGCCGGTGGCCGTTTAACCTATGACCGCAAAGATACAACATCTAAAATTTCAACGCCAAGCGGTACTTTTATGTTTGGTAATCCTGGTTTTGCCGCCGACGATGTTTCCTTTACCAATTTTTCACCAGAGATAAGCGCGACTTGGCATTTTTCACCGGGCAATATTGCTTATGCAAAAATAAGCCGTGGTTATAAAGCTGGTGGCATCAGCCCCTATATTGAAGCCGATGGTCGCGCTAATAGTTACGATCCTGAAACCACAATGAGCTATGAAATTGGTGCCAAAACCACCATGCTGGATGGACGTTTAACCCTATCGGCCGCAACCTTTTATATTGATTGGAAAAACCAGCAAGCGGTTATTTATACAACGCCATTTACCCGTGTTTATCGCAATGCTGCCGCCGCAACCTCGAAAGGCTTTGAAATAGAGGGTACATTTGCAATAAATGATGAAATATCGCTAAGCGGCGGTTATGGTTATACAGATGCAAAATATGATGATTTCATTGATGAAATTTTAAGGCAAACCTATAGCGGCAATCCCTTGCCTTTTGCTCCCAAACACAGTTTTAACACCAGTTTAAATTGGCAGCACGAATTGCAAAATAATTGGCTTATCCGTGCTGGGGTCGATTATAGCTATCGCAGCTCCTATTCTTTTACTGCCAATAATGAATTTAGGCAAAAACCAACCAATATTATAGACGCCCATATTGGCATTGAAAAAGATTGGTGGCGTGCAACCCTTTGGGGCAAAAACCTAAGCGATGAAACCTATCTTAAAAACTATTTCAACTATGCTGGCACCGATATGGGGGTTGCCGCTTTAGGGCGTAGCTTTGGCTTCACTTTAGCGGCTAAGTGGTAAATAATATGATGAAACAAGGCGCAAATAATACTATCAACCAAGATAAATCAGCTAAGAGCAAAACGGGGGAAAATAACCTTTTGCTCATGACGCTTATTGGTGCTTTATATTTTTCGCAAGGCCTGCCAATGGGATTAGCGATGGAAGCATTGCCGGTCATCATGCGCCAAAATGGGGTTTCGCTTGAATTATTAGCCTTTGTACCCTTGGCAGGATTACCTTGGGTGTTAAAAATATTTTGGGCACCTTTGGTTGATAATCATTGGAGTGCGCGGCTTGGACGGCGGCGTAGCTGGCTATTAGCTATGCAAGCAATTTTGATCCTATCGATGATCATTTTAGCCTTTATTCCTATAACAAGTGATAATGCTATTTTGATGATGATACTCATGGCGGTTGGCATGACTGCCAGTGCAACCCAAGATACCGCCACCGATGGGCTTGCAGCAGAGCGGCTTCGTGCTGGTGCCTTAAGCCGTGCCAATGCTTTGCAAATTGGCGGCATGATGGCAGGTTTCATGGTTGGAAGCGGCGGTACTTTGTTATTTATTGATAGCCTTGGCCAACAAACCCTATTGCTTTTATTAACATTATTTCCAATTTTTGCCTTTGTCCTTGCGCTTATTTGGCAGGAATATCCTATAGAACCTTTCTTATCACCTGCGGATCATGTGGTTTACAAAGCCCGCCTAAAAGACTGCTTTGCCCGCCGTGGCATCTGGTCTTTATTATTGCTTGCCTTTCTTTATGGCGGTACTCATGCCGGCGGGGTCAGTGTTACCAAATTATTTCTTGTTGATCTTGGTTGGACAAGCCGAGACACTGGAATTGTTACCACCTTGGGTGGGCTTGTTATAATTTTTATTGGTAGCCCAATAGGCAGTAAACTTGCCAGCTATCGCTTATGGTTTGGGCTTAGCAGCGGCGTATTTATTGTTATGCTGGGGCTAGCTTTTTGGGGTTTACTTGCACTTGGCACAGTAAGCGTTAATTGGGGAAGTGTTATTTGCGCAACCTTATTACTCAATATTGGCAGCGGTATTATTGCCGTTTGTGCATCCACTCTTAACATGGCTTTTGGCGGCTCTGGCAAACAAGCTGGTACCGATGTCACCTTGTTGCAAAGTGTGAATGTCGTTGGCGAAATGATGTTAGCTGGCATGGTTATCGGCCTTGCTGCCATGCTTGGCTATGGCATGATGTTTCTGCTGGTTGCAGCTGGGTGTTTATTTATTTTACTTGCCGCACGCTTGGTTAAAGCAAGGCTTTCACCAGCCGCCCTTGCACCCTTAAAAACCAACAATTCTTAAGAGGAAGTGTATTTAAAATGGCAGAAACGATAACAGCATCAAAACTAGCAATTGATAAAAAGCCAGATTATCTCGCAAGTTTAAAACTTATCATTCGTTATAGCCAAAATTCGCGGGTTAAGATAGTTTTATCAGTGCTGCTTGCGTGTTTAGCAGTTGCCTGCGAATTAGTGCCGGTTTGGCTGGTCTATCAACTTGTAAGCGCGGCAATTGCTGGTACTGCCTCCTTAAGCACTTTTGTGCTTTATGCGTTTTTTGCTCTTATCAGCGTTATCATCAGTTTTCTATCACTTGGCTTTTCGATTAGTTTTTCCCATATTGCCGCTTATGACATCATCTACCAATTGCGGAGCAGTCTTGCCCGCCATATTGCCCGTGTACCACTTGGCATTTTTGCTAATCGTCGCAGTGGCGACGCTAAAAAAATAATGATTGATGATCCTGAAACTTTGGAAAAAATTGCCGCCCATGGTTTGCCAGAAGGCATCAGCGCCTTGGTAACTTTCATTGCCGTTTCCATTTGGCTTTTTATTGTTGATTGGCGCATGGCGATTGCCACTATTATCATCACGCCTTTATCTTTTGTGCTGCTTACCATGGCGATGATGCGCGGCGGCCGCTTGGCTGGTGCCTATCAAGCGGCAAGCGCCCGCATGAATGCGTCAATGGTTGAATATTTAGCCGCGATGCCCGTGGTTAAAATTTTCAACCGCAGCGGCGAGAGTTTTTCTCAAACAGCAAAGGCAGTGCAAGATTATACCGATATTGAGCTAGCCTCGGCTAAGTTATATTTGCCGCTTGGCAGCACATTTTATTCGCTGGTTCTTGCCAATATAACGGTTATTTTACCCGTCGGCGTTATTTTGCTATATTATAACACTATTGATTTACCAACGCTGCTATTTTTCTTAATTTTAGGCGGTAATTACGGCCAATCATTGCTTAAATTATTTAACCAATTTCACACCCTTGCCCATATCAGCATGGGATCGATGTTAATTGGCGACTTGCTCAATACAGCCGAGCAAAAGGACAGCGGCGCGGTTATTGACTTAAAAAATAGCGATATATGTTTTGATGATGTTTGCTTTGGCTATCAAGGTCGCGAGGTTTTACATCATATAAGTTTCACCGCAAAAACCGGCAGTGTTACCGCGCTTGTTGGCCCATCAGGTTCAGGTAAAAGCACGATGGCAAGCCTTATTGCCCGCTTTTATGACGTTGATAGCGGCAAAATAACCATTGCCGGTGTTGATGTGCGTGATATTGGCTTGCAACAATTAATGGATAATGTCGCTTTTGTCTTTCAAGATAGTTTTCTTTTTTCTGATACGATTGAAGCCAATATTCGTTGTGGCAATAAGACTGCTAGCCAAGCCGATATTGAAAACGCAGCTCAAAGCGCCCAAGCCCATGAATTTATTTTGGCCTTGCCACAAGGCTATAATACCCATTTAGGCCAATTGGGGCGGCGTCTATCGGGCGGCGAAAGGCAACGCATTGCCATTACACGCGCTATTTTAAAAAATGCCCCAATTATTATTCTTGATGAAGCAACCGCTTTTGCCGACCCTGATAATGAAGCCGCTTTACAGCAAGCGCTTGGCGCTTTAATTGCCAACCGCACCCTTATTATGATTGCCCATCGCCTCAGCACAATTATTGCTGCTGATACAATATTGGTTATTGACCACGGGCAAATTGTCGCCAAAGGCAATCATCAAAGTCTTGTTAATGAAGGCGGCATTTATGCACAATTATGGCAAGACTATAATTATAGCCAAGATCAAAAAGAAAAAGGTGGGCAAAATGATTAATCAAAGCACAAATAATCAACCGCGCTCGGACGTGCAGAGCCTAAAAAGACTTTGGCAATTGGCAGGCCCACTTAAAGGCAAAGTGCTAATTGGTATTTTTTTTCGTTTTGCGCAGTCCTTAGCGCTTGGTTTTGCTTTTGGGGTTATGATTTGGGTGGTAACAAACCTCATTGATGGCCGTCCTTTAACGGCTGTTTGGATTGGGCAAATTATTGCATTAATGATTGTATCGCTTATCGGCCAAATGCTATTTGGCTATTTAAGTGCCGCCAATAGTTGGTCGGCCAGTTACGCATTAGCGAGCCAGTTGCGTATGACCCTTCTTGATCATTTACGTAAATTGCCAATGGGTTTTCACCTTTCGCGCCATAAAGGCGACACGGTAAGCGCTCTTACCAGTGATATGCAAGCCATTGAAGGCTTTTTATCCGATGCTTTGCCGCGTATTGCCCAAGCCTTTGGTATTCCGCTGATGGTGTTGGCATTTTTAGCCTGGCGTGATTTTGCTGTGGCTCTTGCCGCCTTTATATCGATTTTACTATCAGTGCCGATATTTTTATGGTCAAATAAACGGCTTAGCGCTCTTGGCATTAAGCGACAAGATGGCCAAGCAGATGCAGCAGCCCATATGATTGAATATGTGCAAGGAATTAGCGTTATTAAGGCCTATAATCTGGTGGAAACGGGGCAACAACGCTTTTATAATGCCCTAAAAGCCTTTCGTGATATATCGATAAAGCTGGTTTTACAACTAACTGTACCGCTTATCTTATTTGCTGGTATGCTTAGTCTTGGCATACCGCTTATTATGCTTATGGCTGGCTGGCGCTTTTTTAGCGGCGCCATTGACCTTGCAAGCTTGGTGACTTTTCTCATTTTAATTTTTAGCGCCTATGCGCCATTGCTAGCATTAATCAGTGTTATGGAACAAACGCGCATTGCAGATGCCGCCTTAATCCGTCTTGACCGCATTGCTGCTGCAAAACCGCTTTTAGAACCAACCACCAGCAAAGTGCCAACCGATTATGATGTTGCCTTTCAAAATGTTGGCTTTAGCTACATTGCGGGAAATGAGGTTTTGCAAGATGTGAGCTTTAAGGTAAAAGCTGCAAGCACAACGGCAATTATTGGCGCATCAGGTTCTGGCAAAAGCACAATCCTTAATCTTATTGCGCGTTTTTGGGACGTTAACCAAGGCAGCGTGACCATTGGTGGCATTGATGTGCGCGACATGGATGAAGCAACGCTAAATCAAATGATAACCGTTGTTTTTCAAGATGTTTATCTATTTGCCGGAACTATCTATGACAATATTGCTTTTGGCCGCGAAGCGGCAAGCAAAGCCGAAATTGAGGCAGCAAGCAAAGCTGCCAATGCCCATGATTTTATTTTGGCTTTACCCAATGGCTACCAAACATTAATTAGTGAAGCTGGCGACAGCCTATCAGGAGGCGAGCGCCAACGTATTTCAATTGCCCGCGCCATTTTAAAAGATGCGCCAATTGTGCTTTTGGATGAAGCAACAGCAGCAATTGATGCCAGTAATGAACGCGCCATTCAACAAGCATTGGCATTTTTAGTATCCAACAAAACCTTAATCCTTGTTGCCCATAAATTATCGACGATTCAATCGGCTGATGAAATTTTAGTGCTTAATAAGGGTAAAATTATTGAACAAGGTAGCCATCAAAGCTTATTGGCGAAAGACGGCACTTATAGATTTTTTTGGGAAAGGCGCAAACAAGCTGAAAATTGGCACGTTAGAGTTTGACCTAACTTTACCGTTAATAGTGTTATAAATTGCGTTTGTTTTCGATTTAAAATGTGAGTAATCGCAAACTAAATCCATTTGACTATTATCAGGCCTGCTAATTTATAGGATTAGATTTTTCTATATTCGTACTTTATTGTCCTTCAAGGGCAAAGTGAATGCTATATATAAACTTATTTTCAATTGCTTTATGAGCGCTCGTATTTTGATGCTAGCCTATGTCATCAAGCTATTATCTTTTGCTTATCATGTTGCTGAATGTACCCTATGCAAACGGCCGAAAAACTTAGTTAGAAGAGAAACATTCAATAAGCAAACTTACGCAATCTCGCATAAAATTGGAGATCGTGATAATATAAAGTATATTCTAATATAATAAATATTAATATAAAAAATAAGTGTTAATTAACAAAATTAAGTTCTTATATTATAATTTAATATATTAATATATAATATATTACTAATTATAAATTAAATCAATAATTAAGTATAAAGCTATTTTTATTGTTGACTGAAATGACATCGGCAATGTAATATGTATATATTACTTATTTGTAAATTATACTTCTATTGTAAAAGGGTATTTTGTTATAAATTGCTCCTGACTTAGGTGCAATAATTTAAAAGCGGTATTTATAATTATCTTGGAAAGATAATGTTTAGTAAGCATGACGTTCCAATCATAAACTTTAATTGAAATCGGGGTTTTCAATGGCTAGAGGCACAAAAGAGGGTAGTGTTGCACCAAAAGAGCGTGTGAATATAAAATATACGCCAGCGACATTAGGGCAACAGGAAGAAAAAGAACTTCCATTACGTATGGTCTTTGTGGGTGATTTTACAGGGCAAGAGGATCAAACACCAATAGAGGAACGAAAAATTTTATCTATTGATAAAAATAATTTCAATGCTGTGATGGAAGATCAGAAGATCAATATTGCTGTAGCAGTTCCTAATACATTGAGTGCCAATAAAGATGATGAGCTAAGAATTAATTTTGATATTAATTCCTTGGATGATTTTTCGCCGGATGCAATTGCTAAAAAGGTACCTGAGCTTAGTAAGCTTTTAGAATTGCGCGATGCACTTAATGCATTAAAGGGGCCTCTTGGAAACTTTCCATCCTTTAGGCAAACAATTCAAAATATTATTGATGACAAAGATAGCCGCGAAAAAATTCTAAAAGAACTTGCTGCCATTGAATCTACCGGGGCAACCAGTCTTACCGAAGAGCCTTCGGATAAATAGTGGGCATTTATCTTCAGTAAGATGTCAACATCTGACTTTTGTCACAGATTCATAATTTTGAAATATATCAAAAGGGTAGTATAATGACTGCAGCTAAAGCACATGGTTCGGAAGAAACAAACGCAAAGTCTCTTATAGTTACAGATGGCTCGCTTCTTGATCAATTACTTGAACAAACAACTTATAAAAAAGACCAAGAAGAATATGATATTGCAAAAAAGGGCGTAGAAGTTCTTATCAATGATCTTCTAAAGTCTAAAAATGTTAATGAAAAAGTCAATAAAAATACTGTTGATCGTATGATCGCCGAACTTGACCGCAAAATTAGCCAGCAAGTTGATCAGATTTTACACCATAAAAAGTTTCAGCAATTGGAAGCTGCTTGGCGTGGTTTGAAGTTCGTTGTCGATCGCACTGATTTTCGTGAAAATATTAAATTTGATCTTCTATCTGCTTCAAAAGAAGAATTATTAGAAGATTTTGATCAAGCTCCAGAGGTTGTACAATCAGGGCTTTATAAACATATTTATTCTGCTCATTATGGTCAATTCGGTGGCGAGCCAGTGGGCGCTATGATTGCCAATTATAATTTTGGTCCTTCAGCGCCTGATATTAAGTTGATGCAATATGTATCATCTGTTGGGGCTATGGCTCATGCGCCTTTTATCGCCGGTGCATCACCTGAAATGTATGGTATAAACAGTAATATTGACTTGCCAGCAGTAAAAGAACTGGCTTCAGTTTATGATAGCCCACGTTTTCGCAAATGGAATGCTTTTAGAGAATCTGAAGATGCCCGTTATGTCGGACTAACAGGCCCACGTTTTCTCCTTCGTCAACCTTACGACCCTTTAGATAATCCAGTTCGTAATTTCGTTTATACTGAAGATGTTGCTTCTGAACACGAAAATTACCTTTGGGGAAATACATCATTTGCATTAGCAACCAGACTTGTCGAAAGCTTTGAAAAATACCGTTTTTGCGCAAATATTATAGGTCCTCAAAGCGGTGGTGCAGTGCACGATCTTCCTGTACATTTATTTGAATCTCTTGGTCAACTAGATGCTAAAATTCCAACCGAAGTGCTAATAACAGATCGCCGTGAATTAGAAATGGCTGAACAAGGTTTTATAGCGCTTACCATGCGTAAGGGATCTGATAACGCCGCATTTTTCTCAGCCAATAGCGTGCAAGCGCCTAAACGTTTCCCCAATACACGTGAAGGAAAACAAGCCGAGACCAATTATAAATTAGGAACACAACTTCCTTACATTATGATTATTAATCGTCTTGCCCATTATTTGAAAGTTTTACAGCGCGAACAGCTTGGCTCTTGGAAAGAGCGTGAAGATTTAGAACGTGAACTAAATGTTTGGCTTAAGCAATATGTTGCGGATCAGGAAAATCCACCATCAGAGGTTCGCAGTAAACGACCATTACGCTCAGCTAGTGTCGATGTTTCTGATGTAGCTGGTGATCCAGGTTGGTATCAGGTTGCTCTCAAAGTACGTCCCCATTTTAAATATATGGGCGCTAATTTTGAGCTATCGCTTGTTGGTAAACTTGAAAAATCAACAACTGAATCCGATTAGGATTATAAGTTATGAGAATTTACTCCACGTCCCAGAAGAAACCTTCTGGGACACCAGAGAAACAGGTCATTGATGCGAAAACAAGAATTGCAAGTGGTAGCCTGCTTGATCGGTTGATTACAGATGATGAAGGCTTGCCGCAAACTCATTACACCTATGAGATTGATGGCATTATCAGATCTATAAAGAGAAACTTAAATCGTGCTCTCAATGTTCATGCAGGGGGCGCTCTTTCGAATATGGCTCTGGGCATCCCTGATTTTAATCATAGTACAGTGAGCTCCTTTGAAGTTTCCATGCAATTAATTGATGCAATAAGAAAATGCATAGCAACAGCAGAGCCGCGAATTTTTAATGTGGAGGTCAAGTCTCAGTCCGATGTGGATTCGCCTTTGGAATTGAATTTTTTCATTACTGCCATGTTAAAAATTGCCAAGGGTGAAGAACAAATTAGAATAGATATTGCAATGAGAGATGGTCATTTTTACCCATCATAATTATTTGAAATAACTCTATTTTTTAGAATTATTAATATTATTGCTTTGATTGATATTATTATAGAATGGGGAATTATATGAGCCGACTATTTCAAGATGAACTAAGTTACTTGAAAGATAGTGGGCGTGATTTCGCACGGCTTAATCCTAAGCTTGCTCGTTATTTAGCCGATACGAGCACAGATCCTGATGTTGAAAGATTACTAGAAGGTTTTGCATTCTTAACTAGCAGGGTTCGTGAAAAAATTGATGACGAGATGTCAGAATTTACTATTTCTGTTATCAAATTATTATGGCCTAATTTTTTACGTCCTTTTCCATCAACAACAATGATGAAATTTACCCCTGCGGACCGTGTTATAACAGAGCGACACATATTACCAAAAGGCTCTGCTATTTTGTCAAATTCAATTCGTGGTCAACAATGCGTTTTCCAAACGATTTCAGACTGCCCCATCTATCCGTTGGAAATTGAAAATGTTGCTTTAGAGCGTTCCCGCGACTCCTCTAAAATCCGTATTGATTTCAAAACATTATCAGGTCTTCCTTTAAGTCAAATAAATCTTAAGGATTTGCGTTTAACTTTGTGTGGTGACATGCCTGTGCGCCAAATGCTCTATTTGTGGCTCGGTCGATATTTAAAGAAAATTTCAATTGTTTTTAAAAATGGCAAACGCAAGTCTATTTCAAAAAACAATATAGCTCCCATTGGTTTTGCAAGCGAAGAGTCTATTTTACCTCATCAAAATAACGCATTTGATGGCCACCGTTTATTACAAGAATATTTTGTATTTCCAGATAAATTCTACGGCTATGATCTTCTTAAACTAGGGGCAGCCTTTGAAAATACAGAAGAAAGTGATTTTTCACTAGAGATTGATTTTGAGCGAGCAGTACCGTCCGATATGCGGTTAAAAACTGATAATATAAAATTATATTGCGCGCCTGCAGTTAATCTTTTTGAAACGGATGCTGAACCGTTAATTATTAAACATACAAAGACGCATTATCGTGTGCGTCCCTTAGGTTTTGATACTGACCATATAGAGATTTTTTCAATTGATGCAATTAAAGGCCAAAGGGCATCTGATGATAAAGAACACTTTCTCATTGAGCGCAATTATCCAGCCTTTGAGTCCTTCAACCATGAGGTGGGATTTAATCAATTAGCAGAACAAGTGTTTTTTTATAGTCGACCTCGACAATCCTTGCGTACAAATGGTTTTGAATATGATGTGTCATTTGTTTTACATAACAGTGAGCCGGCAGTACCAAGTGAAGAAGTAGTTTCGATCGACATTACGTGCTTTAACAGCGATCTTTGTCAAGAGTTAGCGGTTGGTGATATTTGTATACCAACTGAAAAAGCACCTGTTTTCGTATCCTATTCAAATATTACGCGGCCAACGGAGCCCATTTATCCTCCTCTTGACGGTACTCTTAATTGGAACCTCATCTCCAACCTTTCATTGAATTATATGTCATTGCTAAGTCATGATGCTTTGGCCGCAATGCTATCTATTTATGATTATCAAAGCCTAACCAATCGCCAAGCTGAACGGGCGGCGAAACAACGTATTAATGGTATTGTTGATTTAAAAACCAAGCCAATTGACTTGCTTTTTAAAGGGCTTCCCGTTCGTGGTTTGAAATCAATTATGCAGATCAATGAAAGTGCTTTTTATACCGAAGGAGAGATGTATTTATTCGCAGCAGTTCTTGCTGAATTTTTTACTCTTTATGCAACAGTTAACTCTTTCCATGAATTGGAAGTACACGGACTAGAAAACGGAGAAATATACCAATGGCCAGCAAAGATCGGACGTCAGCCGCTGATCTAGGTGGCTTTCTATCACAAAATGCTCGACAATTTTCGGCGTTTGAAGCAATTGAGCTTGTTGAAAAAGCAATCGATAATGGTATCGAAGTGGGAACTCATGAATTAGCTTTTGAAGAGAAAATTCTTTTCGAAGTTGACTCAGCATTGGGGTTTCCTACGTCTGACATCGTGCGGATAAAAAAAATTGATGACGGCTCTGATCTAGAAAGATATAAAATGAAGGTCACATTTATGGGGCTTCATGGGGCAAGTACCGTCCTACCATCTTATTATGCCGAGCAAATTGCTCATTATGAGCAGGATAAATCGGTTACCAAAGATTTTTTTGATTTCTTTCATAATAGGCTTATTGGTTTACTCTATCGAGCATGGCGCCAACCACGATATTTTAGGCGCTACCAACCTGGTGGTGAGGATAAATTTTCCACTTGGATTTATTCCATGTTTGGGCTTGGTAGTGGTGAATCTCGTAAATTTACGAATATTTATTGGCCCAAACTGCTATGCTTTGCTGGTTTATTATCAACGAGAAACCGTTCACCAGCTTTATTTTCAACGGTCATTTCGCGCGCCTTTAACCTTGAAACGGTTAGGATCGAAGAATGGACGCCGCGAAAGGTAAAAATTGCTCCGCATCAATTAACTAGGCTGGGCCAAAAAAATTGCGTTCTAGGCCAAAACATGATTTCGGGCACATTCGCAACAGATATTCAAGGAAAAATCCGCATTGTCATACAAGATCTTGATTTTGAAAGATTTCAGGATTTCTTACCTCATGGCAAAGATTTTAATAGCTTACGCGGTCTCGTTGAGTTCATGTTTCGCGATCAGCTTAGTTACGATTTAAAATTAGGCCTCAAAAAGAAACAAGCCTATCCAATTACATTAGCCAAAAATAGTCCAAGTCGTTTGGGGTGGTCAACATTCTTAGGGGATAGAAAATTCGACGAAGTCCGTGATGTGATTATTAAGGTGAGGAGTTAAACGCAATGCATTTACGTCTTGTCATTAATAATACCGATGATTTGAGTGGTGGCTATAGCGCTATTAGAGATTTTAATGAAAGCGGTGGTATCATTGGCGCGGCCGACATTGCTGATTGGCAAATTGTTGATCGCGATGGCAGTATTGCACCAAATCACGCTTGTATCCATTATATTGACCATCAATTTTGCCTAGAATCTCTCGTTGTCGATGGCCTTTCCATTAATGGTGCAAAGGCACATTTGCCAGTAGGTGAACAAATTCAAATTACCGATGGTGACACGATAAAAATTGGCAAGTTTTCAGTCACTGCTTTTGTTGAGATGACATTAAATGAAGCGGATCGATTGGAAACACGCGGCGAGCGTTGGGCAAAACGATTTGTTTCCGTTGGTACATTAGTAGATCAACAAGAAGACGAAGATATCACTGCACAGAATTTTTTTGAAAGTAAAGCCATGAATAATGGTGGAAGCATTAAAATGCGTGAGACAGTGAAGCGTGCTCAAGATGTTGATCCAATCAATCTCATTGAGGAAAGCGTTGATAGTCGTTCTACCCACGAAATGGATCCAGTAAAATTATTCGATAAGGTCGAAAAGGCAGATAAAAATTATATGGCGAGTAAGATCGGTGATCTTATTGATGTGCAACCTGAAGATGCTGGATTTGCTGAGATTCCAGACGATTTACAACCAGGTTCGGCTTATATGAATATGCCAAAAGTAAGGGGCGAAAAAATGTCGGGGCAAACATCCTCAAAAACTCAGAATGATGATGATTTAGATTCATATCTTGAAAAATTGGCTGGGGCTGCAGTAACAAATGCAGAAAATCATCACAATATCGGTGATGTCTTTACTCGCGATCGATATCTTGCTGATGTATCGGTTGAAAATGGCACTGAAGAATTGGTTGATCATGTCCTTTTACGCCCCTTATGTGCGGCATTAGGATTACCTATACAAAAAATGTCTGTTCCTCAAGCAAATCGGCTGATGGGCGATGTTGGTGAAGCATTAAAGGCAGCAATTTCTGGGCTGATGGAAAGCTATCAGCGAGAATTATCCGATAAAAGTCATCTGGCTGAAACCCATCTTCATGCCATTGAAGACAATCCATTGCGCCTAAAAAAGTCAGTAGAAGAAGTTATTCAAGATCTTTTATTAGTTCGCAGTCCCGTTCACCTATCGGCACGCGCAGCAATAGAAGAAAGCCTTCAACTGATCCAATATCATCAAAAGGCTAATGAAAAAGCAGTTGAAGAGGCACTTGACATGGTCTTGCGCTCACTTGGTCCAGTGGCTTTGGCAAAAAGATTTAAGAAATACAAAGGCCATGCGCCACGCGCCGGCGATCTAGATGCTTGGCATTGGGAAATGTACCAGCATTATTACAAGGAAATGCGCTCAGAACAGCAAGGTGGCTTATCGCGTATGTTTTGGGAAGTTTATAGTCAAGTTTATGATCGCCAAATGCGCGAACAAACATTGGAAGGTTGAGGCATGCGCGTTAAAACAGTTTTTTCAATTATATCTATTGGTTTATTAGGAGTTGCAGCAAGTGCATGCACTCCATCCCAAAGTGCGGAAGCTATGAAAAAAATGGGGCAAATTATGGCCGACCCTAGTTTGCCAGTGGGTGAACAAAAATCGGATAAGCCATCAACCGCGCTCATTACAGTTTATGCAGATAAAAAAGCTAATACATCTGAATATGGAGACGCACCAATTGATGTGTGGGTTTTCCAATTAAGCGATCCTGATGAGTTTGAAGGTGCCGATTATTATTCACTTTTTGAAGATCCCAAAAAGGCTTTGGAAACATCCTATATTCGCCATGTCAAAAAACAAGTGAAGCCAGGAGAGTCAACAGTATTAACGCCATTTAAATTTACCGATACAACGAATTTTATCGCTGTTGTTGCAGCTTATGCCAATATGGACAACGTAACTTGGAAGGCCGTTGAAAAGGTGAATGCAACTGGAGAACAATATAAAATAATGGTTCCAATTGTACACACTGGTGTTGCAATTCAGGTTCATAGATAGGGGCTAACGGTGTCATTACGCAATCCTCCCATTTGGAAAGATGGGCAATTTATTCGGCCAAATCATTTTCAACAGCAAACACGCTATCACGAATATATTACGCGTCGGCGTAGCGATGCTATTAATGCCTATCAATATGGACTTGAATCAATTGAAATAAATCAAGAAAATCTCTTGCATGGACGTATATCTATCGTTCATGCAATGGGCATATTTCCCGATAGAACAGTTTTTGAAATTCCTGGTGAAACACCTGCACCGCAAGCATTAGATGTGAGTGGTACCAATATCGTTAATGAAACTATTTATTTATGCTTGCCATTATGGACAAGTGGTGTTGCAGAAATTTTAACTGAGGAAAGCGCCAAGGAATCCGCACGGTTAAATATTTATAACCAAGAAACACGCGATGTCACCAGTGACGACGCTGATCCTTGGGATATCGAGGTTGGTCAATTACGTCTAACACTTCTAACCGAACGTGATGACCGCAGTTCCTATAGCTGTATTCCTATTGCTCGTATCAAAGAAAAACGTAGCGATGGTAGCGTTATTTTAGATGCAGATTTTATGCCTGTTGCTTATGATATTCAAGCATTACCGCAATTACGCCGCGTTTTGGATGACTTTACAGGGTTACTCAATCAACGCTCCCAGCAGATTGCGCAACGTCTTGGTGGCTTAACTCAAGGCGGCGTTGCTGATGTTGCAGATTTTATGCTTTTGCAAACAACAAATCGTTTAGGCCCTACATTTAAGCATTTAAGTACCATCATGCGTATTCATCCAGAGCGGCTGTTTGAGCTTTTTGCTGGGGCGGCTGGCGAACTGGCGACCTTTACCCATGAAGGACGCTTACCTGAAATTTGGCCAGTCTATTCGCATGAAGAGCCACATATTTGTTTTCATCCGCTTATAGCGTCCTTACGCCGTTCACTTTCTGTGATGCTTGAGCCAAATGCTATCGCACTACCATTGCAAAAACATAAATATGGTGTACTTACCTCGCCTATTAGCGATAGTGAACTTATTGAAACATGTTCCTTTGTCTTGGCGGTTCGGGCCGCAATGCCACTCGATCGTCTTGCAAAAACATTTCCTTCGCAGGTTAAGATCTCTTCGATTGAAAAAATCAGAGAATTGGTTCAGCACCATCTTCCAGGCGTGGTATTACAACCATTAGCAACTGCACCACGCCAACTACCCTATCACGCAGAATATACTTATTTCTTCCTTGATCATCACTCAAGTGGTTGGAAAAATATTATAAAATCGAGCGGTTTTGCTTTCCATATTGCTGGTGAATTTCCTGATTTGGAAATGCAGTTCTGGGCTATTCGTGGACGACGGGATAATGGAGGCATAGCATGAACGAAATAATAGATAATTCAAATGTGCCAAAGGTAAAGGACCCAGGCGGCTTTTATCTTGGTAACGGAATTACAGATATTGATACCATTGACACCGAGATAGCCAAACCAAGGCCACTTTCTTCCTCTGTCAATAAAGGCAAAAATTTCGCCTTTGCCTTGCGGGGAATGACGCTTAATAAAATTGTTGATTGCGCATCTCCGTTGATTGCTTTGATTATGCGCATTTCTAATCTTGGTAATTTTGACGATGTAGAAGATTTACATAAACGCTGTTGCCATGAAATTGATGCTATCGAATTGGAACTACATAAATTTGGCTATGACCGCGTAACTATTTTGGCGTTTCGATATTGTTTATGCAGTGTGATTGATGAAGCCGTCCTTATCACACCATGGGGAGAAAATAGCCGTTGGTCGCAAAATAGTTTGCTTGCCTTATACCATCAGGAAACTTGGGGTGGTGAAAAATTCTTTGTCATTGTTGATCGGTTGATGGATGAGCCTCATCGTTACATAGATATTGTTGAATTTCTCTATTTATGTATGATTTTAGGATATGAGGGAAAATATCGACCTCAGCATAATGGTAAACTTAAC
Organism: Bartonella sp. HY761; assembly: GCF_026743145.1. NCBI lineage: Bacteria > Pseudomonadati > Pseudomonadota > Alphaproteobacteria > Hyphomicrobiales > Bartonellaceae > Bartonella > Bartonella sp. HY761. The sequence continues at coordinate 28,649 of NZ_CP104889.1, read as the reverse complement.
CTTGAAACGTTCATTAAAGACGTTCATGACGCTATCCGTAAGGAACGTGGCTATCCAGACACGTTGCGCCTTTTTGAGGCTGACCATGTTGTGATCAAAAAACATGAAATTAAATGGCAAACTCCAGTTATTGCAGTTGTGTTAATCGCGCTTGCTTGTGCGATTTTACTGTATTTTGCATTTTTTATTTATACTGAAGCTTACACGGGAAGTATTATTAGGGATATCTCGGGTGTCCTAGCCAAGTAATTCTTCTTCACTATCAAAACAATTTATACATAAGATTAAAGCGGGTAATTATTATGGCAAATATCGATATCAGACGCCAATTGGTTGATCGTCTTAACAAAGCATGCCATACGGCGTTGTCAGAGGCATCTAATGTCTGTGTTGGAGCGGGCCATCGTGAAGTTGTCATCGAACATCTTTTAGTTTCTTTATGTGAGCAAAATAGCAATGATATTAGGCTAATTTTCCGCAATTTAAATCTTGATTTTGATAAATTGAGTGATGAATTACGCAGTTGCTTTAACCGCTTTCGCGTGAGCAATGGCGAAATGCCATCCCTATCGCCGTTGATCTTCGATTTATTAGAAGCGGCATGGTTAATTACATCGTTGGAACTTAATGAACAAAAAATCAGAGGCGGTGCTATTTTGTTGGCGCTTGTTCGAGATCCTGCCCGTTATTGTCGTTATGAATATATTGATATTTTAGAAAAAGTTTCACCTATAACATTAATGAACAGATTTTTTAGCTTAACAAGTGGTTCTGTTGAGCAAATTTTTTCAAATGATAATGATCGCAGCACAAAAGCAGAAAAAACTGCTGTGAGCGAAAGTGCTTTAGAAAAATATGCTGAAAACTTCACACAGCAAGCCAGAGAAGGTAAAATCGACCCTGTTTTTTGCCGTGATAATGAAATTCGCCAAATTATTGATATTTTAGCACGCCGCCGTAAAAACAATCCTATTTGTGTTGGCGATGCAGGCGTTGGTAAGACTGCAGTTGTTGAAGGACTTGCTTACAAAATTGTTAATAATGATGTACCTGAAAGCCTTCAAGGTGCTGAGATTTATGGTCTTGATATGGGCGCATTAGAGGCCGGCGCTTCAGTAAAAGGTGAGTTTGAAAAAAGGTTAAAAGCTGTCCTTGATGAGTTAAAGAATGCCGACAAACAAACGGTTTTATTTATTGATGAAGCCCATACCCTGATTGGTGCAGGCGGAAATGCTGGGGGTAGCGATGCTGCTAATCTTTTAAAGCCCGCATTAGCGCGCGGGGAAATTAAAACTATTGCTGCAACAACATGGTCTGAATATAAAAAATATTTTGAAAAAGATCCTGCATTAACGCGTCGTTTTCAACTTGTAAAGCTTGATGAGCCAAGTGTAGAACAAGCCAGCATCATTATTCGTGGTCTTGTTCCTGCCTATGAAAAGGCGCATGAAGGTATTTATATTAGTGATGCAGGGGTGGAAGCTGCAGCGCGGTTGTCTTCGCGTTATATTACCGGCCGCCAATTACCAGATAAAGCTATTGATGTGCTTGATACCGCCTGCGCGCGCGTGAAAGCCGGCGCCACTGGCATGCCTTTACAAATTGAAAAATATATTCAAGAAGCCAAAGCGTTAGAGCGTGAAAAAGATAGTATCGAGCGCGATATTGCTGCTGGCCATCATGATAAAGCATTGCAAGAACGCATTGACCTTATCCATGATAAGCTCGTTCATATTAATATTGAAAAGGAGCGATTAACTGAAATTCTTGGTGAGCAAAGAACCCTCATAAATGAACTAAAGACCTTAAGAGACGAAAAATTAGCTGAACAAACTGATGATGAAAAGGCAATTTTACAAGAAAAAATAGTCCTTGCTCGTCAAAGGTTTGAAGATGCACGGCGTGAATATTCCCTGGTTAGTTTAGAAGTTGGCCCACAAGAAATTGCCGCCGTTATTTCTGATTGGACCGGAATTCCTGTTTCGTCAATGGCACAGGATGAAATTGATAGTTTATTGAATTTAAAAAATAATATTGCAAATGTTATTAAAGGCCAAGACTATTCTTTGCAAATTATTCAAGAGCAATTGCAAGCCTCTCGTCTGGATTTACACAAATCTGGCCGACCATTAGGGGTGTTTTTATTGGTTGGTCCATCGGGTGTGGGTAAAACTGAAACTGCAATAGAAGTTGCCCGCAAACTCTTTGGTGGTGAGCAATTTATGACAACCATCAACATGACCGAATTTCAAGAAAAACATACCGTATCACGTCTTATTGGCTCGCCTCCCGGTTATGTTGGTTATGGTGAAGGTGGTATTTTGACTGAAGCTATTCGCAAAAAACCCTACTCAGTTGTATTGTTAGACGAAGTTGAAAAGGCCGATGCCGATGTATTGAACATCTTCTATCAAGTTTTTGATAAGGGTATTTTATCCGATGGCGAAGGCAGAGAAATAGATTGTAAAAACGTCGTTTTTTTCCTCGCCTCTAATCTTGCAAGCCATAGCATCACCGAAAGTGCTTTAAACTCTCCTGAAAAAACATCTGATGATATATTAAGTGAAATTAAACCTGCCTTAACCAAGCATTTTAAGCCAGCCCTTTTAGCACGTATGCAACCCACGGTTTATATGCCGCTTAGTAAGGAAGTTATGCGCGATATTATCGCGGCAAAATTAACGCAACTTGCAGATATGTTTATTGAGCGTCAAGGGCTTATTTTTGAAATCAGTAGTAGGGCCATTGAGCATTTAGAAAGTCTTTGCAATGAAGCCGCAAGCGGTGCACGTCTCATTGATCAATTAATTCAAAAGCGTATTTTACCCGAAATATCACGAACTATTCTTGAAAGCCGGTTAACTGAAAAAAACCTAATCAGCGTTTTAGTCGATATTAATGAAGATGGGTCTTATAATTTTACATTTGCTGAGCAGCCCGAAGAGATAAACGAGGCTGCGCAATAATGATTGCTTTGACAGATTTTCTGCCAAAATATACCGATATTTTACATATTAGGCAGACGCCTGATATGCGTTTATTCATGGTTGAAGCATTAAGCCAATTATTTGATGCAAGTGCCGTTTGTTTATGTGGCCGAGATGAAACCAATGAAAATCTCATCGAGCTTGCAGCTTGGCCACATAAACAAAACTATATAACGCTTGGAATTGATGAAGCTGAACGCGCAGGATCGCCTTTATATTGGGCTTTTCAGCAAGTAACACCACTTTCGATAAAATATACAGATTTACCGATTTTAAGACGTTTAAAACAGGAGCTTTTCCCAGTTTTAAATTTTGATGGCTTTGTTGTCGTGCCTGCAGTTTATAAAGATAATCAATATCCTGATCTTGTCTTTTTTGTAATTGGTAATGACCTATCTGTTACGCAAGAAAATTTGGCAATTGCTCAGAGCTTTGCCAATCATTGTGCTGTTTTTACACGGATGAATTTTAGCATAGAAATGATAGGCTTTCGTGAAAAACAGCTTTCAAATTCAATAAAAACATTGAATTCAACACTTGCAAGACATGACCAATTAAAAAATCAGGAATTGGCCAACACCCTATTGGGAAGTTCTACCAATATTGTAAAAGTTCGCAATGATATAAAAAAGCTGGCGCCAACACACTCATCTGTTTTGATTTTAGGTGATACAGGTACAGGCAAAGAATTAGTTGCTCATGCTTTACATAATTTTTCTGATCGTCGCCTTGAGCCATTTATTGCGGTCAATATGGCTGAAATAAATGCTAATCTTATTGAAAGTGCTTTTTTTGGGCATGTGAAAGGCGCATTTACGGGTGCCGATAAAAATAAGGAAGGCTTTCTAAGTCAAGCTAAGAATGGAACATTATTTTTAGATGAAATAGGTGATCTTCCGCTTGATTTGCAAGCAAAATTATTGCGCGTTTTACAAGAAAAAAAATACAGGCAAGTAGGATCAACTGAAGAGAGTTTATTTTCAGCCCGTATTATATGTGCAACTCATAAGGATCTAGGTTCTATGGTTGAACAAAAACATTTTAGGCGCGATTTATATTATCGAATTGCTGAAAGCCGTATCCTTATTTCACCCTTAAGTGATCGCATATCTGATATTGCGATGTTAGCTCAACACTTTATTGAAATTTATAATCAAACTTATAATACCGATTATTATTTTGATGATGCAAGTGTAGCGGTGCTTAGTAAGCTACATTATCCAGGAAATGTCCGGCAATTGCGTTCATTGGTTCAAAATATTTGTCATAGCGCTGAAGAGCTTGGCAGTATTACCGCCCAACTGGTGCAGCAAACTTATGATGATAACTCTATCGATACATGCCATCCAACCGTGTTTGAAGAAACAAGTTTAAAAGATGGCTTCCAAAAAGCATGCGATAACTTTGAAGAAAAAATATTAAGCCAATTTTTACAAAAATTTAGAGGGTCTAAACAGGATATGGCAAAGGCTTTGCAAATATCTGAGCGCACATTGTTTTATAAGTTAAAAAAATATGACTTGGAGGTTTTAAGAAAATGAACAGGCAATATAGGCTTATTGCATTCAAGTCATTGTGTTTTCTTTTTGCAGGGTTCGCACTTCAAACACAGGCTAATGCACAAAACATCAATCAAGAGGCGATAAAATGTCGCGTTATTGAAGATCGCAATCAACGACTTTTGTGTTTTGATGCAATCTTCGAGACACCTGTTGCTATTAAACCGCCTGTTACAGTCACAGAAGAAATACTCAAAGTCGATGGCCCACTTCGAACTATGGCAAAGACCTTAGAAAATTTGCGTGAAGCAAATGATGTAAATTGGGTATTGCGCATGCGACCTTGGCAAGAAACCATGCTTTTAACTCAGATCGATTATGAAAAGGTCATGTTAAGCCCAGCCAACAGGCCAGAGCGTAATGAAAATTCTATTCAGCATCAATGGACACCACAAACAGTAGATGTTTTTATGACCATGAAAGAGACCGATATCCCTACAGATCGCGCTATCGAAGATCAGGCAATTATGATGCTAAGTTGTGAAAATGATATTTCAACTTTAGCGGTTCTTTTACCAAAACCTATAAAAACACTACAAGCCAATATTTCACTTTCATCGGGTACTGGCAGCGTGTTTCACCTTAATTGGCGTGATGTAGAAGATGGTAAAGTGATAATTGCCGGGCGCGGTTTAGAAAGTATCGATACGATAAAGACATTAGCCAATTATAAACGGTTGCAATTACAAGTTAACTATCCCGATGGCCCCAGAGCATTTATCTTTGATATGAATGATATTGCATCAAGATTAAAGCCGCTTAGAACCGCGTGCCATTGGTAAGGGAATAAACGATCATGCAAAGCTCTGGTTTCACTTCACTCCTAAGCCGTATTAACAGCACATTTAAAATGATTGCACGTAGTTTTGGTTCAGGTTTATTTATTAGCACAATTATTCTTGTTCTATTGGTATGCTTCGTCTGGTTTTATGGGCCAGGCTTTCAATATTTAGAATATACACCGTTAAAGCCAACGACCAATCGTATTATTGTTATTGGCGTATTAATTATTCTATGGGGTTTAAATAATTATTTCTTGGCACGCTCTGCTGCCAAGAAAAAGCCTAAAAAGCAAGTGGAAGAAGAAATAAAGCCCCGCGACCCGGTGGGTGAACTCATCTCTATTTTAAATGCATCCTTTCGCACGACTATGAAAACCATCAAAGATAAATGGATGGGAAAAGATAAAGGCGCGCGCACTCTTTATGCAATGCCTTGGTATTTAGTTATTGGACCGAGCACATCAGGCAAAACATCGTTAATACAAGACTCTGAGTTAAATTTTCCGCTGACCCATGAATTAAAGCAAGCGCATATAAATAAAACCATTAGCGATGAATTGCCGCAATATTGGGTAACGCGTGAAAGTGTTTTATTCGACATTCCTGGTTCTTGGCTTGATATGAGGACGCCAATCTCCTTTGATGGGTTGGACAATGACGACATAGATCCCAATATTCCAGTTGTGCGAACAACTGTGAAAGACAGCCGTAAGCGTTTATGGCAGGCATTTATGAGCCTTTTAAACGAGGCTCGCCCACGTAGGCCAATAAACGGTGTCGTATTGACTTTCGATGTTGTTGATCTAATTCGTATGGATAGTGAAACACGCAATCTAATGGCGCAAAACATCCATGCGCGTCTTGTTGAAATTGCTGAAAAGCTAGGCACACGTTTTACCGTTCACATTGTTATGACTAAACTAGATCGATTGGCGGGGTTTAGAGATTATTTTGCACAATTGTCAAAGGCTGAACGGCAAGAACCTTTTGGTTTTTCCTTCGCTATTTTTGATGAATTACAGGCTGATGAATGGGCGAATAATTTTGAAAAACTATTTAGCAGTTTTCTTACCGAGGCCAATGATGATTTAGTTGACAGGGTCAATAATCAACGTGAAACTGAAATTCGTAAAAATATATATACTTTTTTGCGCGAATTTGCAGCATCTGGGCCAATCATTGCAGACTTTTTTAAAAAAGCACTTTTATCTGATCGCTTTTCAACTCCGCCAATGGTCAGAGGTATTTATTTTACATCTACGGTTCAGGAAGGTGCGCCATTCAATGCTTTATTAACCAAAATTTCAAATGACTATCATATGACTTTGCCGGTAATGCCGGCATATTCTGGTAATAGTACTCCATATTTTACAGGTAAGCTGTTTACAAATGTCATTTTTAGAGAGGCCGGTCTTGCGGGTGATAACCAAATTGTTGAAAAACATAAGCGCTTTGTTTTGCGTGGGACAATATTGGTTAGTTCCATCAGTATTTTAGTATTGTGCTTTATTTTGGCTGAAACGAGCAAAGATAATATTACTCGCGCTAATAATGTTTTAAAAGCTAGTCAAAATTTTATTAATTTACCCCATGATGCGAGCGCTTATGGAAGTGAAGTACAGCTTTTACCAGCTTTAAATGCAATTTCGGCTGCAAATAGTGAATTTCCCCATTGGCAAGAAAAGGGTGAAATTCGTCGTTATGCCGCACTTTACCAAGGTGGCAGAGTGGGACCCGTCGTAAATAAAGCTTATGAAGATTTATTGCGTGATCGCTACCTGCCGAGTATTGCCGAAAAAATTAAGGCTGAAATCATTAGGCTTGGTCAAAATCCCAACACTTATAATAGTGATGAACGTCTTGATGCATTGCGCGTATATTTACTACTTGGTGATATTCAACGCCGTAAAGAATTGGATGCAACAGATAGTACGAATTCACGAGGTAAAGCAACAGTAATAGCCTGGTTGAAAAATGATTGGCAAAGGCGTTTTGAAGGTGAGGAAGATAAACAAATAGGTCTTTTGCAGCATTTAGATTATGCGCTTTCGACCAATCACATTGCTGCTCCTATTGATCAGCCACTGGTTGAAACAACACAGCTTGCTTTGCGTGAAGTGCCGCGTGATGTGCGCCTTTATCGTAACTTGAAAACTCTCGCGCAACGTCAAGTTCCAAATGGGCTTAATTTAAGAAACCAAATAGGAGCATCAAGTTTCGATATTGTCTTTAAGCATAGCGCGAATAATGAAGCTTTATCACAAGATTTTTCTGTTCCCTATTTTTACACCAAACGCGGTTTTTTAGATTTCTTTGTTCCTAAAAGTCAGGATTTATCTGTCATCGCGATTGAAGATGCTTGGGTTAGTGGGGAACGTAAAGATATAAAATATTCAGAAGAAGATCTTCAAGCTTTCATTGAAAAAATACGTCATGCTTATGCTACGGATTATATCAATTATTGGAAAAATATGATTAATAATCTTAATATCTCCGATTTTAGAAATATTGATGATGCAGGGCGCGTTCTATCTGAAATTAATGGATCTTCTGCACCATTTGGAAGACTGCTTAATTTGATAAAGGCAGAAACTGAAATCTACCCTGCTGAACCAACGCAAACTAATGCAGAGCAACCTAAAACCCAAATTTTGTTTGACAAAAATCGTGAACATGCTTTGCGTATTACCCGTGCTTTTGCTGATCTTTCAGCATTGGTCACTGCAAAAGAGGGGCAAACTCCGCCTCTTGAAGAAACAATGGCACCACTTTCTGGTTTAGAAGCTTATATGCGCGCTATTCTTAGTGGGCAACAATCAAGCAAACCGGTGGCTTTGGAAAAAGCTCAAGAGCGCGCCAAGTTGCAGGGGGATGATCCTATATTTATCATACGTCGAACTGGTAGCAATATGCCAAAGCCGTTTGATAAATTTTATGCACAAATAGCTGATAATAGTTGGAAAGTTATTCTTGATGCCGCCAAGACAGATTTACAATCTGTTTGGCAAAATAGTGTTTATCGAACCTTTAATGTAGAATTGGCAGGACGTTATCCATTTAACATTAACAGCAAGGAAGAAGTATCCCTTACCGAGTTTCAAAGATTTTTTGGGCCAGAGGGACAGTTTGATAAATTTTTCAATGATCATTTGAAAACATTTATGAATCCCAATAATGGTACACCAATTATGATTGATGGGCAGAGCTTAAGTGTCAGCGAAAATTTCATAGCTCAAATAGCAAAAATTCGCGCTGTACGCGATATTTTCTTTAATGCTGATGGTGTTCCAACATTGCGTTATTCGGTTGAACCAGTAACAATGAGCGGCAATATTGCTCGTAGTGTCCTTAATATCGAGGGACAATTAGTTCCTTATAGTCATGGGCCGTCACGTCCGATAAGTATATTATGGCCAAATGCACTATCTAGTAACCAAGATATTAGCCAATTATCAGTAGGTAATAATGGTTCAATAACTTATTCTGGTCTTTGGTCAAGTTTCCGTCTTTTTGATCGTGCGACAGTAGCAAATGTTTTACCCGATAGCGCTGAATTAAATTTCAATATTGGTAATGGTCAAATAAAATATAAAATTAAGATGTCAGCGACTGATAAGAACCCATTTGTTCTAAAGCCACTTATATCCTTAAAACTCCCAGAGCAATTATAATGAGTGTCAATGATTTCCCAAGAAATGGTATAACGAATTTGGATTGGATCAATACAAATTCGCTTTTTCTCGCCATAGGCGCTCAGTTAGACAAAGAAGCCCCTGTGGGAGTGGCCATTGATGAAAATGATGTCTATGATTTAATAGACACTGAAATGATGAAACGTGGTACCCTAAACCACTCAACAATCCGTTGGGAATGGGTTTGTGAACAAAGTGAAATATTGTTAAAGACGGAAACCAAGGATTTTCGTCTTATCTTATTCATACTGCAATCTTTATCAAGCCTAAAAAAATGTGAAGAACCTTTAACGCTTGGGGCAGCAATTTTTGCGCGCTTCATCAACCTTTGGGGCGATAATGCTTATCCCGTTGCCAAAAAACGCTTGCCTGTTTTACGTAAATTAGTCGATGCGATAGACCAACTTTATGATTATTCATTGCGGATAGGACTAAACGATGATCAAATTAGCCTCATAACTCAAAGTTTTAGATCGACCTCTGATTATCTTAAATCTTTTGATAGTGATCTTGAACTAAAGATATTGTCGCTTGCGAATAAGGTTGAGGCGCTTTCGATTGCTCAAGATGAAAATGGGCTGCCTTCTTTAGAACGAATGCTTAAAGAGCCTGTCAAAGCAAAACCGATTGTTGAGGTTAAAGAAAAGACGCAGGCTAGCCAGCCCAATATTGAAATTCATCCTGAAAATTTGGTGCTGGATGGAAAGAATGAACGCGCGTTAAAGCAAAGCCTTGCTATTGTCGCAGATTTTTTGTTAAATGTTGACATTACTAATCCCTTATCTTATCGCTTGCGTCGGTTTGCAACATGGTATGGAATCCATAATCCACCAGAGTTAAAACGTAAAGATGATGTTAAAACTGTCATCATGCCTGTATCCACCAATGCAATTGATGAATATAAAATAGCTGTTGAGCGCGGTCAAATTGATCACGAAATAGCGCAAAAATTAGAGCGAAGCTGCCATTTGCAACCATTTTGGATCGAAGGGCAATTTTTAGCATATAAATTAGCACTTGTTTGTGAACGAAAATCGGCTGCAGATGCTATTTATCAAGAAACGGCACAATTTGTCGCGTCTCTACCGTGGCTTTTTAAATTACAATTTATGAATGGCGACCCATTTATCTCACAAGATGTAAAGGCGTGGATTGATGAGTTTAAAAACCTTCGAAAGACATCTGGAAGTAACAATAATAATGAAATGATTGGTGCAGATTTGCATACACTTATCCGTGTAGCGCGCGAAAAGGCCAATAATGGTAAGGTTGATGAAGCTATCAAAATTTTGGAAGATGCTGAACCAACTGCAGATAGCCCACGCTCTCATGCATTATGGGAAATGCTAATGCTTGAATGTTTAAGCGAATGGGGAATGCAAAAACTAGTATCAGCGCAGGCTAATCGATTGCAAAATGAAATAAGTAGTTTGTTTGTTAAAGATTTTGAACCAGATCTAATCGCACGTATTACTCAGCTTACAAAGGTTTAGGGTTTTCCGCAGGGCGCTTCATAAGCGAAACCATCTTCATCATAATAGTTACAATAGCGGATTTGATTTTTAGTTTTACTAAAAACGCTATTACCTGGATTATAGTTTGTTCGCTCGCCTGATCTAAAAGGATCTTCCTCAACGTAATTATTAGATGACTTTTTTATATTCTCATCAACAGTGGAGCAAGCGGATAAAGAGAATAGTAATAATATACTTAAAAAAGATAAAGATAATTTTATCATTTTTCACCCTTTGATAAGATCAATATAAATTTAGATATTTAATAATATAATCCTCTAGCATGGTGAATTGAAAATTCAAAACAAAAAATATTTATTATTTAAATAATTTTCTATTATTTAATATGGAAATATTTAAACATTATAATATTATAATTATTGCAATATTAAGATTATTTCGAATGAAATAACTCTATGATATTTTAAATATACAGAATGTAAAATTGGTGGAGCTCTTCGACTTGTCAATTAAAGTTATTTTTTTAAGAGACAGAAAATTACCAATAGGTTTTGCAACAAACATTGAAAATATTTATATTGATTAGCGTTTCTTGATTAAAATCATTAGGCCTGCCGCAAATTGTAATTGCGGCAGGCCTAGAATTTTCTTGATTTGACTAAATTTGCTGTTCCCAAGACTTTAGGAAAAAGGATGTCATTTCTATTGAACAAATTTACAGCTAAATTTGCGCCCTAGCGTTGTTGTTGTTTTAAAGCTTTACGAACAGCATCGGTATCGTCAAGAGTTAAAATATTTTCTGCCAATTTCTGGCAATCTGATAAGCTCCACCGAGAAATAATCGCTTTGATCTCTGCTATGACCGGTGTACTACAAGAAAGTTCCTTTACACCAAGTCCTAATAATAAAGGCGTTGCAAGAGGTTCAGAAGCAAGGCCACCACAAACACCAACCCATTTGCCATGTTGTGCTGCACCTTTACACGTTACATCAATTGCCGTTAATACAGCTGGATGTAAAGCATCGGCATAACGCGCCAATTCGGGATGCCCCCGATCCATGGCTAAGACATATTGCGTCAGGTCATTGGTGCCAATCGAAAAGAAATCAACTTCGGCAGCAAAACGCTCGGCTAAGAATGCGACAGATGGTACCTCGACCATAATGCCCACTTTAACGCCACTGACACCGAGCTTTTCGCATTCCTCCTCGACAATTTTTTTAGAAGCCCGCAATTCAGCAATCGAGGTAATCATGGGGAACATAATATGTAATTTACATAAACCCGCAGCTTGCAAGATAGCTCTAATTTGAATACGCAATAAATCAGGTCGTACGATGCCAACGCGAATTCCTCTTAACCCCAAAAATGGATTATCTTCAGCAGGTAGCGGCAGATAACTCAATGGTTTATCACCCCCCACATCAAGGGTGCGAATGACCAAGGGTTTATCTTTGCCTAGCGCATTGGCAATTGCGCAATATTCGCGCTTTTGCTCGACTTCATCAGGTGCTGTTGCCTTATCTGCAAATAAAAACTCCGTACGTAAAAGACCAACACCTTCAGCACCATGCTCAATAGCTTCGCGTGCATCATTTGCATTTCGAATATTAGCAACAACCTCAACCCTGCAACCATCTTTCGTATAGGCTTGCTGATGGGCCACAGCTTGATCTGCCTTTTGGCGCGCAGCGATACGATCTTGTTCATCATGGGCTTGTTGAATATCTTGTTCACTAGGATTAATATTTAAAAATCCTTGTGAAGCATCCATCATAACCAATAAATCATCAGGTAAAGATAAAGCGCGTTGAGAAATTCCGCAAATAGCCGGTATTCCTAGTGAGCGAGCAAGAATAGCGACATGACTGGTTGCACCGCCAGTACGCGTACAAAAGCCAACCACCCGTGCAGGATCAAGGGCAACAGTATCCGATGGCGTTAAATCTTCTGCGACAAGGATTGACCCTTCAGGAACTTCAATTTTCTTTAAATCTGTACCTGCCAATATAGCCAAAACCCGCCGCCCTATATCGCGAATATCCGTCGCACGTTCGCGTAGCAAATTATTTTCTTGCGATTCAAGCTTAGCAGAATAAGCACTAAATGCCGCCCGCCACGCAAAAGCTGCTGTTTTCTTTTCCGCTAAGCCTGCATAAGTCAACGCTAGTAAATCTGGATCTTGCAATAATTCTTGATGGGCACTTAAAATAGCTTGTTTGGCACTACTACCAAGAGCGGCTTTTATAACTTCAATTTGTCCAGAAGCTTCCACCAAAGCATCTTCAAATAATTGTTGTTCTTTTTTTGAGTCATCGGCATATTCATGAATATCGAATTGCTGCAATTTATATTGAAACACTTTGCCAATTGCTATGCCGGGTGAAGCTGCAACACCGGTTAAGATTGTTTTTGTTTCTGCTAAAACTGTTGTCGCAAGATCTGCAATAATTTCTTCTGGTGCTTCCTCGTCATGTTCACCACAGCGATCGTTGATTAAATTAGTCAAATCATCAATAGCTTGGCTTGCATCATCGCCTATGGCTTCGATTTGGATTAAGTCGCCTTTGCGTGTTGAAAGCCCCATAATCGCAACAACTGACTTACCATTCACTTTCTTATTATTGACAATTAAATTAATGGCAGATGCAAATGTTTTCGCTTTACTGGCAAAAACAGCGGCAGGGCGCGCATGCAAACCCGCAGGATTTAAAATGTTAAGTTCTGGCGAAATAAGTTTTTCACACATTATGGTGCCCTTTTTAAATAAGCGTGAAGCGGTTGATCTTATTACGTAAAATAAAAACCAACATTTAAGAAATATCAGGAACTAAAACTGATAAAGCGTTTTTTTTAAAACATTGAAAATCTTTGCATTGAGCTAAAATTGCTGCAGCTCGGTCGCGAAGTATTGAGATAAAAATGTCGTAAATTGACAATACTTTTTCATATTCCGCCTTACTAATAGCAATGAGAAATATTAAACGAGCAATTTCCCCGCCCCCCCACTCAATGCCATGTGGTGCTAAAACGGTGTAAATTGTGGTTTTTTGTGCAAATAGTCCCAATGCGTGCGGCAGCGCAATGCCATCACCCAGCATCGTGCTGACTATCGCTTCACGTTCCTGCACAGATGATAAAAACCGCTCATCAACATAGCCCTCTTGTGCCAATTGTCCGCAAATATAAGCAAAAAGCTTATCGCGCGTCATAGTTTTATCCGCGACCAAGAAATGTTTTTCGGAAAAATATTGGTCTAATATATAGGGGCGAGTACGGTCGATTTTTGCCAATTTTGCCAATTGTTCTATTTGAAAAGAAGTTGGAAAGTTTGATATAACCACCACTGGTGCATTCTTATTTTCAACTTTTGTATTAGCGATTACAAAATCTTCCTTAACCACATCAAGATGATTATAATCTTGACAATTCATAGAATTTCTAATTTCAACTTGCGGAAAATGGCGCTGAATTAAAGCCTCAAGGTTGCGTAAAGTTGCATTGCCGCTGTCACAAACTAAAAGAGCGCGTGGATAGCGCACATAGCCAATTTGATAGTGGCGTTCCAATCCAACCCCAATATGTAAAACGAGAAACCCCATTTCGTTTTCTGAAATAGTATAAGATGAATGTTTTGACCAATTTGAAATTGCCAATAAGGTCATATCATAAGCAAGAGCATAGTTTTGTTTAATATCATCTAACACCGGATTAGGGAGATCAATTTGATAACGAACCCGTGTTATCATTGGACGAATATGAGTGACTAAATCCTGCAGCAATTGCTCATCATGACGTAAATCATAGCTGTAATGCTTATTGATGTAAGCTAATATAAAATGAGCCAAATCTTTAGCATCATCGCCATTAATATCATCTGGTAGTGTTTGGGCAGTTGCACGCCCCGCAATATTTGCTTTTAAAAATGCAATTTCTGCAACCGACAATTTCCGGCTTGTCAAAGTGGACAAAAATTCGCCAATGGTTTGTGCTGCGCGGTTGATTTCCTCGCCCATTTCACCAACACTAAAACTTTCGATAGGGAAGTTCTCTACTATTCTTTTGGCAGCAACAGCACAATAAAGTGTTAAAAACTGCAATCCTTCATCCGTTAGGCGCAAGGTAGCAGTACTTAAAACCTGTGAAATTTTTGAACGTGTTATTTCTAATGCATCCGCTAAAACAATATCATAGGCTAAAATCGGGTGGTCGCTATTAATACGCGAAATAGAACGTAGAATATCAGTCAAACATAATCGAATTGCGGTTTCAGCCCCTACCAATTTCATGCCATGCCTTGGGCGGATTTCTATAACTAAGCCATAATCACTAAGTTTTTGTCTAACATCAGCAAGATCTGTTTGTAAGGCGGCTCTGCTACAGCCCCATTTATCAGCAAGGCTTTGCAAGTTTAATGAATAAGATGATGTTAAGAACGTCACCAGTAAATACATAATCCGCTCGCTTGCACTGCGCGGTATATATTTATTGAAAATTTCTTGTTGGTTTGTACCTTCAAAAATAGAGACATCATCAGTTTCTAGATGATACCCTTTATTCCGTTGTAAAATGAAACGTGCACCATGATCCGCCAAAATAGAATTAATTATATCAATATCATTACGTATGGTGCGGGTTGATACCGACAGACGGCGGGCAAGTTCATCTTGCGGTAAAACAGTATCACGCAATTCTTCAAAAAGTTTTTCAAGTCGCAGATAAGGAAACTTAACGGCACCGGGCATAGAATCCTCCTCTCACACTTCATCATTTGACGCAAAATTGCAGACTGGTTTAACCGTAAATATTGTGTTACCTAGCCTATTATTAGAATATTCTAAATAACACAATAGGATGTTATTAGCCAAGAAGGTCTTTGGTCATAGCCAATAATTGGCGCACATCTTCAGGCCGTGTATTACCTGTATCTTTATCAATAATAGAGCTATAAATATGCGGAATTATCTTTTTAACGCCAGCTTCTAGGGCTATGCGTAATATTTCGCTATAATTATCAAGATCAATACCGCCAGTTGGCTCCAATATAAAGTCTTTTGCTGCACATGCTTTAGCAACAACTTCAAATTCATCGCGGCTCTTTACCCCACCCATCGGAAAATACTTTAATGAGCTTGCGCCCATATCTTTCGCCATAGCAATTGCTGTTTCAACATCAATAATTGCTGGGGTCTCTTTTGAGCTAAGCGGACCGGTTGAAACACATACTTTGCCCACAATACCTGTTGGCGAAATAAGCGAGTTAACCAAGGTTTCATTTTGACGCAAGAGTTGGCGGGTACCCGATACGCCGGTAAAGACTTGATTAACATGCTGCGGCTGCAATTGTTCAGCAATAAGGCTAACTATGGTTGACTGAGCTGGATCACCTGCGCCAAGCCCTACTGATACGGCATTATCGATAAGGGCCGCATAGTCGCGCATATCGCTAAGGGCTGCTTCTACTGTTGGATAATTTTTTGATAAAACACCAACAAGCACATAGGTTTCGCCAGCTTCATACACTTCAATTGCATTTTGTTTCGAACCTGCAAGGACATTGAGGCACACACGATCTTTATAATAATTTGCGCTAAGTTTCATATTATTCTCCTGATGCAAAATCTTTAAATATTTGAGCAAGCCAAGCCAACTGTTCGTTATTTACACTGCGAACATCGACTTCTAAGCGGCCTTCATTGGCGTGATATTCACGAAAATAAACTGCTGGGCTGGCTTTTTGAAAAGCTTTGGCAACCGCAAGCGCATTATGGCCGTAAAGATCTGGATCAATGGTAATTTCTGCTCTAACAATGTCTCGGCCTGCATCATCGCGTATAATGGCGGCATGCAATCCGGTTACGTCATTAATCGCGCTTAAAAAAGGTTGTAATCTTTCGCTCATTTGCGCACCTGTTTCTGGTGTTTCTTGCAAATAACGTTCAATAGCAACAGTAAGACCAATAATGCCTTCTTTGCCAATTTTCATGGCGCGCCCAATACCTTGGGATTGTAACTTTACCCAATCGATATATTGTTTTTTGCCAAGCACCAAACCACTGGTTGGCCCCTCAATTGCTTTTGCGCCACTATAAATAACCAATTCCGCGCCCATTTCATAATAAACGCGCAAATCAACTTCTGCTGCCGCATCAACAATGATTGGCACATTATGGGCTTTAGCAACCGCAACCGCTTGTTCAGCACTCAACACACTTTTTTGTAAAGAATGTGCCGATTTAACAAACATGATGGCTGCGGTATTAGGTGTAATTGCCATGGCTAACTGCTCAGCTGAGCATTCATTGCCCCAACCAGCTTCAACAACTGTACCGCCGCCAAGTTCAATCATTGTGCCAACGGGAGCACCAAAATTGACATTATGTCCTTTTGGAATAACAATTTCTCTTGGTACGGATTGCTTATTACTGTGTAGATTAAAAACCAAATTTTTATTGTCTTTGGTAATTACGGCTGCAACCGTTTGAGCAATACCTGCCGAAGCACACGATACAACAAGTGCCGCTTCAACATTTAATAAACTTGCAATATATTCGCCGGTTTTATCAACCAAATCAGCCATTTCAAAATATTCGCCCAAGGCATGAGATACGGCATCACGCACTTGTGGATGGGGAGTTGAAACGCCAAGCTTGGTCATACGACCTGACACATTAATAACAGGCTTTACATTATATTTTTCATAAATCGATGTCATGATTGCTTTCTCCCTCGCGTGTTGGGAATAATTCACCTGCAACCACAGCGGCAAGCGGAACAAAATTTTGTTGGCATTTTTGGCTAACGCCCTCGCTATCAAGTGCGTTTTGCGGTTGATTAGAAATATTAAAAAGGGTTAAATCCGCATCATAACCAACTTCTAAACGCCCTTTATTGGCGATTTTAAAGGTAGTACTGACATTGCTCGTTACGCTTGTAATAATTTTTTCTAATGACATGCCAAGCATTAAAAACTTAGACATAACTGCGGCCAAGCCATAAACGGGACCATTTATTCTATTCTTACAATAAATATCAGAGCTAATAGTATTAGGATAAATATTTATATCCATTGCCTGCTTGGCAATTTTAAACGAAAAACTAGCGCCGCCATGGCCAACATCAAGTACCATGCCGCGATCAAGCGCCGCTTTAGTTGCGCTGCGCAATTGGCCTTCAGGTGTTAAAATACCGTTGGGTTTGCCATGATAGCAATGAGTTAATATATCTCCCTGCCCTAAATATTCAAGAATATTATCAACCATCGGTGGCTTGTTACCAAAGTGCACCATTAAGGGAATATTATTGTTTTCTCTTTGGATTTGCTTTGCCATTTCTAATGGTTTTAAACCATTATCGCCAATGACGCTGCCGCTCATGCGTGCCTTTATACCAAGAATAAATCCGCAGTGTTTACAGATGGTTTGCCCTGCCAATGGAATATCTATATCATTAAGATTAGCTAATTCGTGTTGTGTAATTAAGCCAATACGAGAAATATTAAGAAGTGCTTTTACATTGGTTTTATATTTTTTGCATAACAAGCGAAAAGCGTCAATATCATCAGCACCAGTACTACCTGCATCAATAACAGTGGTTACACCACCAGCAATGCCAATAGCATCAGGGTCATCAAAGTAAATAGGAGAATTTGGATTACAATGAACGTGACTATCAATCCAGCCAGCACTTAAATAGGTTTGACCTTTCAGATCTATTACACGTTTTGCCGCTAAACCATTTTCTTGATGAATAGAAGTAATTTTTTTATCTGTAATAGCAATATGTTTGATTTCACCATTTGCTAAACGCGCATTTTCGAACAATATATCAAACATTGACTTACCTAAGATTTTTTTAAAAGAAATTTAAAAAGGCTGAAAGGCGCCGTTATAAAACGTGCCTTTCAGCTTCCCCCTATCCAAGAATAGTAATTGGAAAGAACCAACCAAAGAGCATAGCACCTAAAATAGCACCACCGGTGATAGGTTTATTCCAAAGATGGAAAATAAGTGCACCA
Organism: Bartonella sp. HY761; assembly: GCF_026743145.1. Classification (NCBI taxonomy): domain Bacteria; kingdom Pseudomonadati; phylum Pseudomonadota; class Alphaproteobacteria; order Hyphomicrobiales; family Bartonellaceae; genus Bartonella; species Bartonella sp. HY761. Next base: position 10,136 of record NZ_CP104889.1, on the reverse strand, counting down.
ATGAGAGATCCAACGCCAATGGGAATAGATGCCTGCATGGCAGCAAGAATAATCAATGGCCCAAGAAAGCGACCTGAAGAATTACCTGCCCCCATCATAACATCAGCCCCATAGGTAGAATTGCCTTGACCAATGGTGAATTTACGCGCGAAAATAATAATCCCACCAATGACAAGACCTAAAATAAAACCTGTTAGCAAGGAGGGAATAAAATTTTCGATAGGCCAAACAAAACCAAATGATAGAAAGAGGGCTGGAATTCCAAGGCCCACGCCGGTCATAATAGCGCCGCCAATATCAAGAATACCAACAAGTGAGCCTTCAATGATACGGGCAAATAAAAAGCTTGCACCAAAGGCCGCAACTGCACCATATACGCCGGTATTTATGCCATCGGCAAGCATGGCAACGAAAGCAACTTCATTAAATGCGCCCACCTTATAGACATAATACATATGAGTGCCGGCAAAAACTCCCGCAGATAGCACACCAACAAGAATAGGAAATAACCATTCGCTAAACCAAACATTTGGTTTTACTTCAGTATGAGTAGCATCTTGCATCATAATTCTCCCTATTTACCGCTGATTTTACCGTGAACATCGGATAACCATTCAGGAACGGTTAAATGGAACTGCGTTAATAGTTGCATATCAAAACCACGGAAAAATGCACTTAATGCAAATAGACAAATAATGGCCGCAAACATGATTTTAACCACATGGTTCCAACCGCCGTCATCAATACCTTTTCCAAGTAAAATACCAAGCACTATACCTGGCACTGCATTACCCATAATCATATGAGCAAGCCCCCCAAATAAAGTACCCCAAAAACCCGCCCGCTTACTTGCGCCAATTGCTGCAAGCCAGAAAATAACCGGCATTGCAATATTAACGAGAGTATTGGCAGCAGGCACAAGCACCATAACCGCAGTAATACGCAATTCTTCAGGCACTGCCGCAGCGGTTGTATTCAAAAATGCAATAACAATTGCGCCAATGATACCGCAAGCAATAGCCATCTTACGCGGATCATGCATTGTTTGTGCAACATTGCGATTTTTCATTAAAAGAACCGCAGCCCCCCAGTTTGGGATAATACGATGATCAACATCTTGTGTCGCTGCACCAGAGGCAACAATTGATGCCCATGCATTAAAGAAAAAACCTAAGCCAAATGAAAAATGGGCAGCCGGATCTCCCTCGCAGGCATTCATTTCACCTAATGTGCGAAATGCACCCATACCTTGAACTGTTGGGGCATGAAACATACGAGCAGCGCCGGCGCCAACCGCAGTACCAATAAAGCCACCTATGATCAGCGACTTTATAAGAATTATGAAATCCATTATTTTGATCTCCCTCAGCAAGACCGATCAATTATCTTTTAAATTCAATATGATCCGTCTCAATTACGCTCACCTGAACGGTCACCTTCAATTTGACGTAATATTGCTTGCGTTCACGTGGTAAAAATATGAATAAAAAACGATCAACGCGCGTCATTTCGCGTGCTTCTAATACGTAAACATCTTGTGGTTGAATACGAACAAGAACGTTATCTCCCTTCTTTCCAACCGCACGTTGTGTACCCGAAAGGGCTGCCGCAAATGCATGTTGCTTGGTCTGCCCTTTGCCAGATACTTCTACGTCTAATTCGAAGGTTTTTAGCATGCTCTAAAGTCCGTGCTTTTTCTTATAGGCTTCAACAAGCTTTTCACCTAGTTCCTCTGTGTCCATAAAACCAAAGCCAAGAACGACAAAGTCTTCATTTATGGCAGATACACCATCTTCAACTGAGCGTAAGCTGTGTTTTGCCTTATAGCCATATTTAGATTGAGCTGTAATTGCGCCGGCTCCACCGCTACCACAAAAAGAAATACCAAGGGTTGCTTGCTCTGCATTCATGACATCGCCAAGCTTCATGTCAGCTGCAATACCAGGGATAACAATAGCCTTTGCCCCAGCAGCTTCTGCACCGGCAGCAACTTTTTGACCTTTTCCTAAACGATCGCCTATAACAATAGTGATTTCTGACATGAGTGACGTCCCATTCCTAATGAATTGAAAAATATGTGTTTATTGTTTTAAACAAAGCCCAGAATGTATTTTTTTATATATTTTGAATTAGTCGGATAATTAATGTTAATGATCTAGCCCTTTTGCACTTTAAAGGTCTTGCGCAACCTCAAAATGAATGGACAACAAGTAAGTTTCGTCATCAGACAGGCCATCAAACAGGCCAACAATTTCACGCGCTGTAGAAATAGATTTTTCAGAAACTTCGTCAAAAAGACTTTTATCAAACTCAGGTAAAGTTTCATTGGTTAAAGCGCGCCGAGCCATTGCAAAGACATGAGCGGATAGCTTTTCTATCTGCTCATCATCCATAGCTTTACCATTCCTTTGTAGAATGTCCGGAATTTTTACCATGGCATTTGTTGCCAAAGTTTGAATTTGTGTAGCTATCGTTTCAGTAGCATTTGTCTGTAGTTGATTTGACATGGACACTTCCATTTTTTAATTTATCGACTTATCAAAACACAGCTGAAAATATCTTCAATTGATTTTTTTTCCGCTACAAAACGGAAAAAAGGCAAGCCACACAACTATCTATTTGTTTTGAATTAATTTTTAAAATTGAAAAGAGGAAATTTAGTGTCAAAAATAGGGCATATTGCAAGCTAATATAAGCCAAAGATAAAATGATTTTGTTGTAAAATTAGATATGCGGCTTATCTTGGATAAGAAAAATTGCTGAAATAAAATTATGACATAAGTTTGATTGAGTGGGTTCCGGCTAGTTCTTGATGATCATTAGTTTTTATTGGTTAAAAACTTATCCACAGGGTACTGGTGTTAAATATTGAGTTAAATATAGTGTTAAGGGGAATCTTAGTTTTGTTAAGTTTTTGTTTTTAATGAAGAAAAGTGTGTTTTATTTTGCGGTTTGGTACCTAATACCACGAACTTTGGTACCTAAAATCTTGATATTGGCACCTGATAACACGAATCTTGACAACGGTACCTAAAAACACGAATATAGGCTATGGAACCTGATAACACGAATAGATTCTCTCAGCTTATACCCGATCGTCATCCGCAACATGATTTGTTCATTTGTGATGTGTCTGATGCTGTTTTGAAAGATGTGATGCAACATTTGGAGCATCCCTTTTATTCTCTATCCAAAAAGCCGGAAACCTGTGTGCGCCGTTATGAGCATAATGGCCATTGGTTGGAAATTACGCCAAGTGTTAAAGGCCTTGCGACTATTTATGATAAAGATATCCTGATTTATTGTATTTCGCAGATTATGCATAAGATCAAACAAGGAAAGCCGGTTTCACAGCGCGTTCGGATTAATAGTCGTGATTTATTGATGTTTACCAATCGTGGTACATCGGGGCGTGATTATATGGCATTGATTGAAGCCCTTGATCGGCTTGAAGGCACCCGCATTCGCACGAATATTGTAACGGGTGACGAAGAACAGATTGATGGTTTTGGTTTGATTGATGCTTCCTCTATTCGTCGTAAACACGGTCTTGATGGCCGTTTATTATGGTGTGAAGTTAAATTATCCGATTGGGTTTTTAGTGCAATTGAAGCACAAGAAGTTTTAACTCTGCACCGCGATTATTTCCGGTTGCGAAAACCACTTGAGCGGCGTGTTTATGAAATTGCCCGTAAGCATTGCGGTCAACAAGATAGCTGGAAAATAAGCCTTGCTTTATTGTTAAAGAAAACGGGTTCGCAAAGTTCAGAAAAACGGTTTCGTCAAATGATCCGCAATCTTGCCCAACACGATCATTTGCCAGATTATCATGTTGCTTTTGAAGCTGAGCATGACATGGTAATGTTTAAAAACCGTGGCACGATGAAAATCACCCATCATGTTGAAAATCGACCAATATGGACTGGGCAACTTAGTAGTGCTGTCTATGTTGATGCACGCGAAGCGGCACCTGGTTGGGATATTTATATGTTAGAAGATGAGTGGCGGGCTTGGCTTGCAGAAAATGAGATTACGCCCAATTATCCAGAAAAGCATTTTCTAAAATTTTGTTCAAGTTGGTTTTCAAAAAGAGGAAAGCCGGCTTAAGCCCCCCCCTGCTCTAGGGTCAGGACCTAACGCTTGATCTTATCATTGCTAAAAATATTCTTTTCTGCTATGTAAGTATATATAATTATATGTAATACAGGTGATTTATGCCCCGCACAACAATTATGACCGTTCGCCTTGGCGAAACATTAAGTGATTATGTATCCTCACAAGTTGGCGGTCATGGGTGCTATGATAATATAAGTGAATATGTACGTGATCTTATTCGTAAAGATAAGGCACAGCATGAAGCCCAAACCTTTGATCGCTTAAAAAGTGAATTACAATTGGCTTTTGCAGCTCCCGATGAAAGTTATTGTGCACTTTCAGCTGATGATATCATAAAGCGTAATCGCACGTAAGATGGCTCATTATCTCATTCAGGAAGCGGCAAGCTATCGTCTTGACGAGATTTACCGCTACAGCCAACATGTTTGGGGCGACACACAGGCAGAGGCTTATATTCGTGGTCTTTTTGATGCCTTTGATAAAATAGCCAATCAAACTCTTATATCGCGGGTTATTCCTGCAGAATTTGGTGTCAATGGCTATTTTTGCCGCTATCAGCATCATTATATCTATTGGAAACGACTTTCTTCAGGCGATGTTGGTATTGTGACCATCTTACATGAAAAGATGCATCAAAGTGAGCGGATACGAGAACTTTTTGATACGCCTTAGAGTGTGTTGTTTGATTGATTGTTAAAACAATAAAGCGCTTTTTTATTTTTTAATTTGTCGCACATCCAGCCCAAAAATTGAAACAACTTTTGGCAAAAATGCTTTTTAAAAAAAGCCCCCTGCCCTATTTGGCTTTATATTCTTTTTCTAACAAGGCAACAGCTTTTTCCAATGTTTCACCAAGTCCCCATTCTTGACTATCGGCAATGGCGCAAAAGGCTGCAATGGTTTCTGGTCGCGCTTTAAGATTGAACTGGGCATTGCGTCCAGTACGGCGGCGGCGAGGCAAAGCCACCTCTTCTTTTATGATTGGCGCTGCTTTTTTGGGTTCACGACTTTTAAAGCCTGCAGCTTTTGCAGCTTGACTTGCTATTTCACTAGCTAGCTGTTTGGTATCTTCTTCTTGACCATTTGATGAAATATCTTTCGCTTTATCCGCTTTCTTTTCTTTAGGCGCCCATTCATCAAGATTGAAATCATCCAAACTATCAGCAAAGCCAAGACTTGCTCTTTGTTTTGTCATTTATGCCCCCTGCCCGCTTTCATTGACTTGCTTTAATTTCGCTATAACTTCACCAGTGAATTCTTGCGCATTGATACGGGCCTTTTCAATATTATTAACTTGCTCATTGGTTAAGGCAGATAAAAGCCCACCATAATCAAAAATATCACGATAGGCAGCGCGTTCGACAATTGAAGTTTGAAAAACATCAATGCCGGCTTGATTGAGTTGATCGCGTACATTTTTAAACGAACGGGATATAACAGCTGCACTTGTGCGCGTGAATAAGATACTATGGGGAATGGGTCTTCGCGCGAGGCGTTCTTGATTGCGAATGAGCTTAATAGTTTTAGCCGCCCCTCTTGCATCCATAGAAGCGCCTTGAGCAGGAATAATCACTAAATCTGACATACCAATAGCATTAGCTACCATCAAGCTAGCCGTACCTTCCAAATCGACAATAACAAATTGCGCCTTCTCTGCCGCCTCTTCTATCGCATCAACAATGCTATCTTCGCTCACATCAGCAATAATGGTAATATTATCGGGCTTGCCATCCAACTTTCCCCATTGGGAAATCCACCGTTCAGGATCTGCATCGATGATGGTGACTTTTGCACCTCGGCTAGCAAGTTCGCTAGCAAGAAGCAACGCAGATGTGGTTTTGCCTGCCCCGCCCTTTGGATTTGCAAATGATATGGTTGGCATAATCATTCCCTTTTTTAATAATATTGACGCATAACTACATCATAGTAGCTAACAAATAGCTAACCGATATTAAAAAAGTACCAAAAGCCTATCAATAAACTATCAATATATTATCTGATAGCTATCTAGTAGCTGTTAGATATCAAGTATGGAATTCAATTAAAATATATTGTGAAAGTATTCGCCAGTCGCTTTTAAAAGTTATATAACTTGTTAAGTAAACATCGACGTAAAAAGAAAAGTTGAAAGAATTATGATAGCTAAAATTATAGCAACTGCTGTCTTTGCATTTACGTACCTGCCCTTCTTGGCTGCTGCCGATGATTTTGAAACAGAATATTACCAAACTTATTCGCGCTATAATGACGAATTGAAGAAAACAGTATATGTTGTTCAAAATGCCAATGGTCTAGATGGTTATGGTGGTCCCGATATTTATTTTGATTGTATACCTGGTGATGGTGGACGATTTAGGTATAAAATATGGGAGTTTGGCGGTTTTAAAAGTGGCATCACAGATATAAAGGTTACTTTTGACGAGATGAATAGTTTGATCATATCTGCTGAGGTAAGCGCAGGATCGCAGAGCGCCTTCATTTATGTTGATGATAAAATCGCTACAGCCCAAAATTTTCGTCAATTTATGGGATATTTGCAAAAAGCGAAGACAGTTAAATTTGAAACGACGTATCAAGGCGTAAATAATTCATACGCGTTTACTACCAATGATGGGGAATTGGGTGAAATGATCTCAGACGTTTTGAAGAAGTGTCAAATACAGTAAACTGGCTAACGGCTAAGATTATATTTATGTGATGATAAAATGATGGGTAGCAATTGGATCATTATCAATTCGTGCTAACTTATGCTTTGCTTCTAACTGTTATGCCTAAACATATTTTCCAAATATCTTGTAAATATCAATAAGATATCTAACAGCTACTAGATAGCTATCAGATAATATATTGATAGTTTATTGATAGGCTTTTGGTACTTTTTTAATATCGGTTAGCTATTTGTTAGCTACTATGATGTAGTTATGCGTCAATATTATTAAAAAAGGGAATGATTATGCCAACCATATCATTTGCAAATCCAAAGGGCGGGGCAGGCAAAACCACATCTGCGTTGCTTCTTGCTAGCGAACTTGCTAGCCGAGGTGCAAAAGTCACCATCATCGATGCAGATCCTGAACGGTGGATTTCCCAATGGGGAAAGTTGGATGGCAAGCCCGATAATATTACCATTATTGCTGATGTGAGCGAAGATAGCATTGTTGATGCGATAGAAGAGGCGGCAGAGAAGGCGCAATTTGTTATTGTCGATTTGGAAGGTACGGCTAGCTTGATGGTAGCTAATGCTATTGGTATGTCAGATTTAGTGATTATTCCTGCTCAAGGCGCTTCTATGGATGCAAGAGGGGCGGCTAAAACTATTAAGCTCATTCGCAATCAAGAACGCCTCGCGCGAAGACCCATTCCCCATAGTATCTTATTCACGCGCACAAGTGCAGCTGTTATATCCCGTTCGTTTAAAAATGTACGCGATCAACTCAATCAAGCCGGCATTGATGTTTTTCAAACTTCAATTGTCGAACGCGCTGCCTATCGTGATATTTTTGATTATGGTGGGCTTTTATCTGCCTTAACCAATGAGCAAGTTAATAATATTGAAAAGGCCCGTATCAATGCGCAAGAATTCACTGGTGAAGTTATAGCGAAATTAAAGCAAGTCAATGAAAGCGGGCAGGGGGCATAAATGACAAAACAAAGAGCAAGTCTTGGCTTTGCTGATAGTTTGGATGATTTCAATCTTGATGAATGGGCGCCTAAAGAAAAGAAAGCGGATAAAGCGAAAGATATTTCATCAAATGGTCAAGAAGAAGATACCAAACAGCTAGCTAGTGAAATAGCAAGTCAAGCTGCAAAAGCTGCAGGCTTTAAAAGTCGTGAACCCAAAAAAGCAGCGCCAATCATAAAAGAAGAGGTGGCTTTGCCTCGCCGCCGCCGTACTGGACGCAATGCCCAGTTCAATCTTAAAGCGCGACCAGAAACCATTGCAGCCTTTTGCGCCATTGCCGATAGTCAAGAATGGGGACTTGGTGAAACATTGGAAAAAGCTGTTGCCTTGTTAGAAAAAGAATATAAAGCCAAATAGGGCAGGGGGCTTTTTTTAAAAAGCATTTTTGCCAAAAGTTGTTTCAATTTTTGGGCTGGATGTGCGACAAATTAAAAAATAAAAAAGCGCTTTATTGTTTTAACAATCAATCAAACAACACACTCTAAGGCGTATCAAAAAGTTCTCGTATCCGCTCACTTTGATGCATCTTTTCATGTAAGATGGTCACAATACCAACATCGCCTGAAGAAAGTCGTTTCCAATAGATATAATGATGCTGATAGCGGCAAAAATAGCCATTGACACCAAATTCTGCAGGAATAACCCGCGATATAAGAGTTTGATTGGCTATTTTATCAAAGGCATCAAAAAGACCACGAATATAAGCCTCTGCCTGTGTGTCGCCCCAAACATGTTGGCTGTAGCGGTAAATCTCGTCAAGACGATAGCTTGCCGCTTCCTGAATGAGATAATGAGCCATCTTACGTGCGATTACGCTTTATGATATCATCAGCTGAAAGTGCACAATAACTTTCATCGGGAGCTGCAAAAGCCAATTGTAATTCACTTTTTAAGCGATCAAAGGTTTGGGCTTCATGCTGTGCCTTATCTTTACGAATAAGATCACGTACATATTCACTTATATTATCATAGCACCCATGACCGCCAACTTGTGAGGATACATAATCACTTAATGTTTCGCCAAGGCGAACGGTCATAATTGTTGTGCGGGGCATAAATCACCTGTATTACATATAATTATATATACTTACATAGCAGAAAAGAATATTTTTAGCAATGATAAGATCAAGCGTTAGGTCCTGACCCTAGAGCAGGGGGGGGCTTAAGCCGGCTTTCCTCTTTTTGAAAACCAACTTGAACAAAATTTTAGAAAATGCTTTTCTGGATAATTGGGCGTAATCTCATTTTCTGCAAGCCAAGCCCGCCACTCATCTTCTAACATATAAATATCCCAACCAGGTGCCGCTTCGCGTGCATCAACATAGACAGCACTACTAAGTTGCCCAGTCCATATTGGTCGATTTTCAACATGATGGGTGATTTTCATCGTGCCACGGTTTTTAAACATTACCATGTCATGCTCAGCTTCAAAAGCAACATGATAATCTGGCAAATGATCGTGTTGGGCAAGATTGCGGATCATTTGACGAAACCGTTTTTCTGAACTTTGCGAACCCGTTTTCTTTAACAATAAAGCAAGGCTTATTTTCCAGCTATCTTGTTGACCGCAATGCTTACGGGCAATTTCATAAACACGCCGCTCAAGTGGTTTTCGCAACCGGAAATAATCGCGGTGCAGAGTTAAAACTTCTTGTGCTTCAATTGCACTAAAAACCCAATCGGATAATTTAACTTCACACCATAATAAACGGCCATCAAGACCGTGTTTACGACGAATAGAGGAAGCATCAATCAAACCAAAACCATCAATCTGTTCTTCGTCACCCGTTACAATATTCGTGCGAATGCGGGTGCCTTCAAGCCGATCAAGGGCTTCAATCAATGCCATATAATCACGCCCCGATGTACCACGATTGGTAAACATCAATAAATCACGACTATTAATCCGAACGCGCTGTGAAACCGGCTTTCCTTGTTTGATCTTATGCATAATCTGCGAAATACAATAAATCAGGATATCTTTATCATAAATAGTCGCAAGGCCTTTAACACTTGGCGTAATTTCCAACCAATGGCCATTATGCTCATAACGGCGCACACAGGTTTCCGGCTTTTTGGATAGAGAATAAAAGGGATGCTCCAAATGTTGCATCACATCTTTCAAAACAGCATCAGACACATCACAAATGAACAAATCATGTTGCGGATGACGATCGGGTATAAGCTGAGAGAATCTATTCGTGTTATCAGGTTCCATAGCCTATATTCGTGTTTTTAGGTACCGTTGTCAAGATTCGTGTTATCAGGTGCCAATATCAAGATTTTAGGTACCAAAGTTCGTGGTATTAGGTACCAAACCGCAAAATAAAACACACTT
>NZ_CP104888.1:0-200606 GCF_026743145.1 Bartonella sp. HY761 | reverse complement strand
TAAGCCAAGCGCGTTTAAGATTTTATCCCCGACTTTCATTTTTATTGAATTTGCGAAAGTAGTAAAAAATAAGAAGCCCGAAAAACGCACCAAACCCTGTAAAAACCAATGTATATATATTATAAATTTCGCTATTAAGATATAATTTTTGCATTAATACGATAATTATACCGAGCGTTATTGACGCAAAAAAACCAAATATGCGCAATTTATGGGCTATCGCAAACAGTGGTAAAGCAATAATAACAAATATAGCAGTATTTATGGCGGTAATAACGGGAACAAAAACCGAAAAAAGAAACAAAAATACAATAATAGTTGCTAAAACATCACCATTAGGAAATACCACCCAACAAAAATACAAAATAATCATGCTGCCTAATGTAATAACAAAACTTAGCCAATAAGCTTTCATGAAATTTTCCATAATCCCTCCCCCAGTAATTATTTTGTGCTAAATTTATCTCCAAGGTATCGCTACTCGGCGGGTTAATGGACGCAATTTATCAATATCATCCCAAAGGTCAGGGAAAACAAAAAACTTCAGGTCATCTCGGTTAATGCCGGTGTCAAAATAACGAACAAGTCGATCTTGTAAATCTTCATGCGCCCACATATTAATCATTTCAGTTTTTTCAATAACCTCACGATCTTCTGGCAGTTTTAAATTCCAATGAATAACTTCGCGCTTATCAAAATTGCTATCCATTTGTAGCAATTTACCACCAAGCCAAAACTTATCATAAAATGTGCCGTCATAGTCTGGATTATAGTAATAAATATATGGATCAATCCACCTATAATCCTCGAAGGCTTCAACCGCGGCTTGGTCATAATCCAAATTAAGTCTTTCAACACCCAAATGATTAAAAATAAGTTTTGTTGCAGCAAAAACCCGAAGCAAGGGTTTTACATTTTTAAGACTATCTTTGTGCCATTGACCATCTTTGCTTTTTATATCAAACACCAAAAAGCCAGCAGTTTTTAACGTCATACCAATAGTATAAAGATCATCTCGCAATTTCATTGATATGATGATGCCTTCTTTATTAATCGTCCGCATTTATTTTCCTTAACTGTAAGGAGCTATAGCAACAAAAATCAAATGAACTATGATTTAATAATGCCATGCTTGACCACATAAACTAAAATCTGCCAGTGTTTTGAAATCAATATAATCAATTGTTGCAGCTGAAAAATAGAAAAACCTATTCAAAAACCTCGTCAAGCTTAGCCTGATGTCGCTGTTCTCTATTTTTGAAAAAATTATAAACCGCCGTAAAAATAAAGCCAATAATCGCGGCTGCTAGCCACATATTTTTAATTAAATTATATGTTAAATCGGCAAAAGAAAACTCGACCGTAAATCTTCCGCAAAACAACACTAAAAACCACATCACGCAGCCATGAACCCATGAAAAATTGCTAAATTTTTGAACCAGTATGAAGAAGGGTAGAGCCACAACCATCATTAAAACGAAGTCCACGACCAAATCCAAGGCAATATAATTCTTCATTATATTTAAATAAAGTAGAGCACCGTCTAGTCCATTGGTTTTAAGGTTTAATTCCAATACAAGGCTCAACATTGTTAAAGCTAAAGAGACGATTATATAGGATTTAAAAAAGCTTTTCATTATCCCACGTTTTATAAAATACAATAGAAACTCCACGCTTAAGACCGTTTAAGCCAAAGCCATATGCTTTAAAAACTATTTTACAAATACTGACACTTAAAATAGGTGCTTGATAATGCAAAACACCTATCATGAAATTTTCAATTCATTATAAGACTATATTGAGGGAGTAGTTTATCGCCAGAAGCTTATTCAAACACACCGTCAACTTTAACCGCTGTGACTTTTTCACGTTTCTTAAATGCATTGTAAATAAGCTGATAAATCACCCCGACAAAGACACTTGCTAGCCACAAAGATTTTGTTTTAGTTGGTAGGAAGTCGTCAAATAGAAATTGAGAAGCAAAATCGTTGCAAAGAAATACCAAAAACCACATAGCGATTGAATAGATTGCAGAAAACTGGGTAAATTTTGTAACTAATATAAAAAATGGTAAAGCGACAACAAACATTAAAGCAACGAGCATCGTCACGTCATAGACTATCGTATGTGTTATCACATCTAAAACACTGATGGTATTGCCTAGCACATCATTAAGCAAATATAATCTTATTCCAACTGCTAAGAAAGCTAGTATTATAAGCATAATAATATAAGATTTAAAAAAACTTTTCATTTCAACCCCGCTAATCACTATAACATTTCACTATAACTGCTATTTACTTAAAATATCAAACTACTAAGCCGATATTTTTATGAATATCTATAAAAATTCTTCAATCTTTTGGAAATAAACAAAACTCAATTTCAATCAATACAACTTAGCCATTTGCTTGATTATTTAAAACATTAACTGAAAACTTCATCTACCTTAACCAAAGCTGGCTTTTGACGTTTTTTAAAAAAATAATGGATGGGCGCAAAAATCAAGCCAAAAGTAATACCCAAAACAAAAGAACCAATAACTTGTACACTAGAAACATTTTCATTGGTTGCGAAAATAAATAGAATGATAGCGCAACCCATTAAAAAGCCCATGAGAATACCAAAAAACCAAGAAAAATTGGCAAATTTGCGCGTAATTGCAAAAAAAGGCACGCCAATCAAAAACATAAAAACAAGATCAAATAGGGTAAAAATACCAATGATGACCATAACTCTAAATAAAAAGAATGAAACTACGTCACCAATTGGGTTGGGAGTGCTTAACAATGTGAAATATAATAGCAATACTAGCAAAACATTATGAATCACAATTGTTAATAGAAATGATTTAAAAAAACTGCCCATTTTTTCTTCTTTGTTAAAAACTGTATTTTGCTTAAAGAGTATTACCTTGATACGAGTAAAATATTGCTCAATCATTCAATATTTAAAGCCAATACTGACATTTGTAAAAATAGGCCTCAAGATATGAAATATGTTAAGGCTCAAAGATCATCAATTATTTAAAAACTTGGTCCACTTTTGCCAAGGGGCGTTTTTCACGCCTAGTCGACCAAGAATAAACAGCTGCAAAAATAAGCCCAAAAATAAACCACAAAAGCAGCGAACCAACAAATTGCGCAGAATTATAACTCTTTGATGTTAACCGAAGAAACAAACCTGTAGCGCCCCCCATTACAAGCCCCATAAGAATGCCATAATACCATGCAAAATTGGTGTTTCTTCTGACAATTGCAAAGAATGGTAAGGCAATAAACAACATTAAAAGCAGATCCATTACGGTAAAAATACTAAGAACGATCAATAGAGGTGTGAGTAAGCTACCAGCCATCATGTCTGATGCAGTATCGTCCCCCAAATAGTTGAATACAAACAGCCAAATAAAAAAACCTAACAAAATATTATGAATAATAATTGTTAGTAAAAATGATTTAAAAAAATGCTTCATTATATCCCCATTTGCGAAAACGCCATTTTGTCGACACAAGGATAAAATATTAAAGCGCTAAATTGCAATAGATTATTTGCAATTAACTAATATTTTAAAAATTTAAGCTTTTTTACCGCAGTTTATTTCAATAATAATTTGAATTGTTTATTGATAGCAAATAGCTGTAATAAAGGATATTTTATATTTATTGAAGATAAGCTAAAGACGCGAAACAAGATTCAACGATTGGCGCAACTCATCAGCTTTTATATTAAATTTAGCAAGCATTTCCTGATTGCTCCTATGGGGTAATCCCAATGCGCGTAAGCGTTCAAAATAAGGTAAATTAACTGAATCAAAATTGGCCCGTGCGCGAAAAAGCCAATAATCCAACGAAGCTTCAATTTTACCAAGATCACCTGTTTTCATACTCCCCTTAGCGAGGCGTAACAGTTCCTTACGACTAAGATAAGAGTGCTGGCGTTCAGATGTCATGACTAACTGACAAGCCATTGCCAAAGGCTTATAAAAGATTTTAGATAATTCACTAATTAAAATATGAGCAGCTTTTTCCATCACAACATACATCATAACCGCATCTGGCCAATTTTCATAAGGGTAATATAACACGTTAACGCGCTTATCTAAGTTAATCACGTTAGGCATTGCACCATTATCGCCACGATCAAGACGAGCCGCCCAATTAAAACCTTTTTCATTATTAACGCGATTTTGATATTCTTGCCCCTCTTCACCAAAATCACGCATCATATCAAGGATAGCCTTAGCATGTTCTGCTTTTTCAACCACTAATCGTGCGACATTAATGCGCAAATTAATATTAGGAGCCATGTTCAAAAGATCAACAAAGCCCGCCGATACCGCAAGCTCGCTATCAAAAAATGCAGCCATAATTTGAATTAATTCACTACGATAGGGCTCTAGCACTTCTTCTGGTGATAACAATAGACCACCATTTTTAAGAAATTCACCAAGATCTCGCTCCCTAATCTTTTGCCCCGCCATTAAATCTCTCCCACCATAGTATAGTTTATAATTTTCTTATACAAAAATATTAAAACATAATTCAAGCCATAGCTTCAAAATTTATGCAAAAAACGGTATCAAAAAGGATATAATGCATGCTTTTAAGTAATGATTACGATATTTTAAAATCTTTTAAAAAAATGTTAGGCACATTCAATATTAGCACATTCAAAATTATCATTCGATTTGAAAAATAAATATACGCAGATTAACTGAGTATTTCAATAAATGCTTTGGTTACAAAAATATTCAAAGTAGATTACCGTCTTACACGCAGAAAAAAGTCAAAAGCAAAATTATATTTTAAACCACACATTTCTTTCAAATATCATCAAGCCACAGAATTAGTTGGTGCTTTGAATTGTCTATACTGTAGCGACACCTATAAGCCGGCGATAATCCGCAGGGACTGGCGTAATTCCTCCGCACGCAGATTAAATTCATCTAGCATTTCCTTATTACTACGATAACGCAGCCCATATTTTTTAAGACGCTCAAAACCCGAAGAATTGACCGATCCAAAAATTGCTCTTACTTTTGGCAGCCAGTAGTGAAATAGCGATTTTAGTTCATCGCTCGTGCCATTTTTAGAAGCGCCTTTAGCAAGCCGTAATAATTCATCACGGGCAAGATTGGTATGGCGTTGCTCAATAGTGCTAATGGTTCGAAAAGCTTCAGCAAGTGGCGCGTAAGATATTTGACTTAATTCTTGCAGCTGAATTTGCTTTGCCTTACCCATTAACACGCCCATCATCATAGCATCACACCAGTTTTTGAACGGATAATAAAATACCGACAAGCGCATATCACGCAAGTTATACGGTAAAGCGCCCATATCACCATCACGTTCTAAACGATCGGACCAATCAAAATTGCTTCTATCGGGGTGATTATTGCCATATTGTTGAATATCAATGCCAAAATCAGCCATAATATTCAACACCGCCTCACCACTCTCAGCCTTTTCTAAAATGATACGTGCAACATTAATCCGCTGGACAATGCCAGGTGCCTCATTCAATATGCTAGCAAAACCCGCAGAAGCGGCAAATTCGCTATCCACAAAAGACGCCATCAAGCGTAACAAATCCGCACGATAGCGCGAAGTAACATTGCGCGGAGAGGAAATCACGCCGCCATTTTTAATATGCGCCTCAAGGGCTATAATATTGTCAAATCCATTAATCATGATTTTTCCTCTTTGCTTTCAATGTTACCATCGCTTAACAGCGCTTTTGCACCAATACTGCCTAATATAGTACCACTTATGGCGAACCATAATATGTAGGTCTAGCAATTAACATATCAAGATAAGATCGATTAACTCTATAATTTTCAAGTATTTAACAGTGACCTTTCCTAAGATATAGTTTTTTAGACTAACCTTAGAATGCCAGCTAACTCAATTGAACCACATATTATGCTAAACTTTTAGTAAAAACCTTAAATTTAAATTAAGCGGATTAGTAAATATTAAAGCGTCAGCCAAGGATTATTGGAAATAATTTACCATTTCATCAATGGCGTAAACAGCTATCAATCAATAGCACCCTAAAATTAAAATGCCTATATCGCCCATTTTTCGCTTCCCCCTTTATGTTTTATTGCTGAACTTACTTGTTTATGTAAATTATTGGATGTTTAGAGAAACGTTGCTTTTTAGAGTGCTAGCGACTATTGGTCTTTTGCCGATAAGTTATCTTTACGCGCGATAAATCCTTGCAAATTGATTATACGCTGATCAGTATCCACACTAGTTTGCACAAGACTACCCTTATCCCCTCTAAGATCACGCGCAATCATCTGTTCAACTTTTGGCGTAAGGGCTAGATATAATTTGGCAAAAAGTACATGAGCAATATCGCCTGCCCATGGCTGCGGTAGCGCCTCTTTTGGCAAATGCGGATCGCCTTGCAAAATCAGACGAAAATCATGCACAAGGGCCAAACGAGCGATCAAACAATCAAAAGGCGTTAACTCAGCAATGGCCTCTTGCTTCAATAGATTGCTATAATGGTCAAAAAAAGTCTCATAACGCCTTTGTAAACTTGTTAAGTCCCAAAAATTTGCAACAAATTCCTTCAAGCATCGCTCGGTTCGCACGATATTCGCCTCAAAAACTAACCCATCGCTGGGTTGCTTTGCGTGTTTTGATCCAATCACCATATGACGATTAAGTACTGCAAAGCCATTTTCTAAGTAACTCTGGTCGTTTTCAATATCGCGTCGCGCAACAATAAACCATTCATTGCTTGGTGGCTGAGGGTTAAACAAACTTTCCCCAACACGGTGGAAATACTCACGCGTATGCTCCTGCAAACGATAATAGCTTTTGCGGCCAATACGCTCGCCCTGTAATTGGCCTGCCGCAACTAAGCGTGACATGGATGTACGCACAAGTGTACCATTAAACCCAAGCACCGCGCATAAATCAATAAGATTGCCCATCCATAAGACACCACCACGCGGCTCAACCACGTCACCATAGATAGTTATAAGAAAAGCAGAGCATCTGGGTGGCTCAAGAAAATGCTTACCTTCAAATTTAAACATCAAAACCTTCAACTCTTGCCAGTACTTTGCTTCATAAAATGGCAAATGCCAATTATAGAAAGCATCGGCATTTAACCTATATTTAGGCCTGTTTGGCGTAAATTGAACCGCAAAATATGGAAACGCTATTTTGCTTATTTATGAATTCGAAACTATCCTATCTCTTTAAACAAATGCAACAATGATTCACGTGTAACATGTGATGCCACCTCAAGGCATCATTGCATTGAAGCCTTTAACAATTTGCCAAAAGGATTGACAGCCCGCGAAGTTATAATATAACAGAACAAAATCAGGCAAAATTCAACTACATTTACAAGTCACTAAAACAATATCATCAGGTTGTTAAATATAGTGCAAAAATATAAAATTCAAGATAGCTACTTTTTATTCTCTAAACCCAAGGATAGGATTGGTTCATTGACTGAAATTAAAAAGACGAACAATTCATTAGACAATGTGAATAAACCAATTGCCGCTGTAAACGCCAAATCCAGTACCTCGGCTTTGTTCCAATTTATTGAAAGTCTGCAAGCTCCCAATGAATGGGGCAGTTTTTTGGACGCGGGTACTGGGGTAAATTCTGCCCAATGGTGTTCAAGTTTGCAAACAACCAAATGGGTCGGAGTTACTGGTGCAAAAGATTATGCTAAGCAAATTGAACAAAGTTTAGGCGACAGCTTACGGCCACAAGATGAACTTTTGGTTGGCAATTGGGGAGACAAGAATTTTTTACAAAACCAAAGCTTTGATACCGTACTTGCCGATTATCTTTTGGGCGCAATTGAAGGCTTTGCTCCTTATTTTCAAGGTAAATTATTCGCCCGCCTTTATCCTCATGTCAAAAAAACACTTTATGTCATTGGCTTAGATCCCTATATTAACGCACCTGTCGCCACTGAAGCTGGACGCATAGTGCGTGAAATTGGCCGTATGCGCGATGTTTGCCTTTTGCTCGCCGACCAAAGTCCTTACCGCGAATTTCCTGCCGAATGGACGTTAAATAGTTTAAATGCCGCCGGCTTTAAAATCACCGAAGCGCGGCGTTTTCCCAACCGTTACCGTGAAAAATGGGTTAATTCCCAATTAGATATGTGCGTGCGCCGCCTACCGCTATTTAAAGACAAAGCACTTGCCAAATCATTTGCGACCACTATTGAAGCCTTGCGCCACAATGGCCTTGCCCTTTGCCGCGAAGAAAATGGCTTACGCTATGGCGCTGACTATGTGATAGCCTGCGAGGTCTAAACGCCTGTGCAAACGAGCGCGCTATATTTTTATCAAGAGATAAATCATATAATAGCCTTAGGTAAAAAAGCGCCTTTAACTAAGGCTATTTTTAGCTACATTTATTAAACCTATAATATCTAAAAAAACAAAATGGTTTTTAAATTTTTTTGGTAGTGCTGTTAAAAATCGCTAATACTGTATTTTCATTTCATAGACTTTCCCACCTTTAGACAAAAAGAGGAGCAAAAATTGGGAACTTTAATGTTTGAATATATAAAAAGAAATCCAAAATATAATGAAGTGACCAATCCAGAACAAAAAAATGTTTTTGAACTCTCCCCTATTGGTTTTCAATGGCAACATGACAATCAAATATATAAATATATGTTCAAATCAACAGGGTTTTGTTGCCCTTTAATATCTGGTGAGGGCTTTGCTATTGTTGATACAGATAAGACCCAAACAGGCAAAGCATTTTTATTAAATATAAAGGGAGACATTGTTTTCGAGATAAAAAGAAAAGACGATCTTTATCATCGTGATAATTACACTTACGTCTTTTATGAAAATAATGAATTATGCTTTATTGTTAACAATAGTAATATTGATTATAAGCATGTATTTGATGTGACAGCTCGAATTATTAAAAGCGTTGATTATGTACGATGGTAAGCGAAATGATGGGTTTGCGCTTAGCTTATCCAGTTTGCAGCAACCATTGCCAATGACCGTTTGACTATCTATTGCTTGCTATTTATTGTTAAATGTCTGAACTTGGGCAAAGCCCACCCATATATTCAACAATGCCTTCGTTCGTTGAGGCAAATTCCAAAAATCGCTTGTTTTTGTCATGCGAATTTCTTTTAATAACAGCGGCATGTTGCAAATATTTATTATATAAAACATCATTGTGCTTATTTATTTGCATAATACCGGGTGCTATACCGTAAATCATATATATAAAGTCATCATCTTCTTTTAAAAATTCTAGCGGTTGACAAGACAAACCCTGAATAGCTAAAATTTTAGCATCCTCTTTCTCAATATAAACTTTTTTGTGGTGTTCTTTCAACGACGAGAGTTGCATTAAAAATCTAGTAATGCCGTCTTCATCTTGTTGAAATAAGGTCGCGTAAAATTCTCCATCATCTGTCTGTATGATGAATTTATTGTCTTTAAACTCAAAATCTTGTATTTTCGTTACGATTTGTTGTTGAGCCAATACTGGCATTGCGCCTCCCAAAACCAATAAAGCCGACAAAATAATTTTTAAGGTTAGGCGCAATGATTTGTTTTGCAAAACTTTAAACATATTTTACCCCATTGAAGTTTAAGTGCAAAAAAGCCATGTTAAGCCAATAAAACCAAACGCCATGATATTTTTAAATATTTTATCATGTAACTCAACAATATTACAAATTTTACAAAACTATGGCAATGCTGCAATCAAAAATGATGACCAGCCAAATTTATAAAAATCTTGTTTTTAAAGTAAATGGCGATTTTAACTTGCCTTTTTTTTAAAACCACTATCATACTGCATCATGAACGACTTGATCGATAAATATTTACCCGATTTCCAATTTGAAGAAGTGCATGCAATTGAAATTCATGCACCCCGCCAAAAGATATTTTCCGCTCTCCAGCATTATAATGCACAAGATGATTGGCTCATTGCCAGTTTTATTGCTTTACGTGAAATTCCATTGCGGGTTTTACATGCTTGTAAATTATTAAAAGACGTCTCCCCTACTCCGTTTAGCCTTGATAAATTCACCCTGCTTGAAACCTTAGAAAATAACCAAATTGCCTTTGGCTTGGTGGGCAAGTTTTGGCAAGCTCATTATGGCTTGGAAATGATTGACGATGGTGGGACGTTTTGTGCCTTTGACAAGCCCAGTAGTGCAAAATTAGTACTGCAGTTTAAAATAAACGATCAAGACGCAGATAAAACACCGCTTTGTCAAAACCGTTTTACATTACAAACAAAAACACGCGTTTTTTGCCCTGATGGTGAAAGTAAAAGACGCTTTGCCCCCTATTGGAACCTTATCCGCCCTGTAAGTGGGTTGATTAGAAAAAGAATGCTCAAAGCGATAAAGCAGCAGAGTGAAGCAACTCAACTATAAGGCAAGAATTACTGCTGTTTCAAAACCATTATCAAAAACTATAAATAATTGTAATTAAATAATATTTATGCATTTTATACGGCTGACAAAAATAATGGCACGCCTATTTAATTTGTTTTCTGCAAGTCTCACAGCTTTCTCTTAGCTTTTGAACGGACAGCATCACTGGCACGCTGATACCATTTTATCGCTTCAATTATATTTGTTTCGACAATGAAACCGCTTTCATATATGAAGCCTAAACTGGCTCGGCCTGTCCAGAGCCCTGCTCTGCCCCACGTTTAAACAGGGAATAGGCATTTTCTTGTGGATTTAGCTTTCCCTCAAACTTATTTAAAGTTATCAGACCAAGATGCGCCATTGCTTTATCATTGCCTTTATTAGTGCTAAGCGTCAACCATTTCATTGCTTCGCGGCATTGATATTTTGATAGGCAATGGAGATGCTGCCAAGAAGCTTGCCAGTTCATACCAATGAGCGGCTAAAACATAATCTTGGTTGATTTCATCGCCAAATTTACAAGCTTTACCCAATTGATATTGCCCATCCTTTTCGCCGATATCGGCTTTAAGGCATAGGAGGTAATTATCAGGATAAGAAAAATATGTAAAAGCGGGCGAGGCGCAAAGGGCAATAAGCACGGCACCAATCAAGGCGGTTATTTTTTGAAAATCCCCATAAATACCCCTTAATGTGTAATTGCATTTATCTGCAATAAGCTAAACCGCTATTATTGGCATTTAAAGCGGCAATAGCTATAAAATTACGCTTAAATTCTTTTTGATAAGCATCTTATATTTAACGACGGTAAAATATTTAGTCTTGATGATAAGCCCGAGCAAGAGCAAGTTTGGCTTCAATGGTATTTTGTGCCGCAGACTTTTTAAACCAAAAAATCGCCTTTTCAACATCTTGCGCAATGCCCAAGCCATTATAATATAGTTCGCCCAATTCAAATTGCGCCAAACGATGATTGTTTTCTGCTGCCTGATTAAAAAAAACAAAGGCTTTATGATAATCTCTTGGAATTCCGCGATCTAAACTATACATCCGACCAAGGGCATATTGTGCCTTAGCAAAATTTTGTGCCGCAGCTTTTTCGTACCAATAAATAGCTTGGTTTAAATAATTCTCACCATCTGCATCCGTAATACAATAGGTTGCAAAATGATACTGCGCTTGCGCATCACCTTTTTCAGCAAGCCTTTTGAAAAGCTCATATTCCTCCTCACTTTGAAAGCCGCGCAAATCACGCAAATAAATCATTGTCAAAGGATGAATGGCAGCTTTATTGCCATTAAGCGCCGCTAATCGCAGCCACTTAAATGCGTTTTCATCATAGCGACGAGTGCCCTCACCGCGCAGATAAATCATGCCCAACTTATATTGGGCTTCCACGTCGCCAAGTTCAGCCGGTTTTTCGAGCGTTTCAATATTTGCTTTTGTAAAATCATCAGTCATAATATTTGTGCGCTGTCCTTAAACCATTTTACGCTAGCATCATTGCTTAAGGTCATAAAAAGCACAAGATATTTTTTTAAAAAGCCAAGTGCTTTTAATGGGAAAATATCTTTACCTTAGCGTAAACACACAATAGGGCAGGGTAGTGAGCCAACAATTTCTCATTGGGAGTTCAATTTTTGTAATAAATTTTTGGCTTGTTCATTGCTACGCTCTGCTGATTTTTGTGCCCAAAGTTTTGCTAGTTTTTCGTCTTTTGCGACACCCCATCCATTTAGGTAAAACTGTGCGACCTCTAGCATGGCGTAGCTATTGTTATTTTGTGCGGATTTTTTAAACCATTGCAGTGCCAAAGCATCGTCATATTTAGCACCAACCCCACTCATATACATATTAGCTAAATGGTATTGAGCCTTATCATCGCCGCGATCAGCAGCAAGCTTGATGTATTGATAGGCTTGTAACAAGTTTCGTTTAACCCCTTCACCATTATAATACATAAGCCCCACATAAAATAAAGCGGGAGTCAATTCTTGCTCGGCAGCACGACTAAACCACTTAAATGCGGCTTCTTCATCTCTTTCATAGATTTTACCATAATAATGATTATCATAATGGTAAATGCCATAATAATATAAAAGCCCAAGCTGATATTGTGCTTGCGCATAATTTTGCTCGCCAGCAAGAGTAAGCCATTTTAACGCTTGACGATAATTTTGAGGGGCACCATCACCATAAAAATTTATAATGCCTAAACGATATTGTGCCGGTGCATAGCCTTGTTGCGCTGCTAGCAATAGCCATTTTATCCCCTTGGCACTATCTTGCTGAACATCCCACCCCACCAAATAGCGCTCACCAATATTATATCGCGCCCAAGCATCTTTGGTCACCAAGGCATGATTTTCAAGCTCATTAATATCAACATAGCGGGGATGAGAGGGAATAGGTTTTGGATCCTGCAATAAATCATTTGATGAGACAAATAATTTGGCTGGTGTCTCGGCATCATCAACAAAAAAACCGATAATAGCGGATACGATAAAAACACTTAAACAAAGAGTGCGGAAAGGGCGGCGATGCTGTGTCATGATCAATCTCCCTTTCTTAGTTGGTTAGAATCAAACACGATAATGGTAATTAATTAAGCCAAATTGTTGATATTCCAACCATGGCGATATTGGACATATATAATATAAGTGTCAATATTGGCTTTATAATCTCGCTGACCCTGTATGGAAATTTTACATATCGGTAAAATAGGCCTTTAACAATAACACTTTTTTATGTTTCAATAGTTCCCAGCTGGGAACTAAGCAAGCATGCACCTGCCCACCAATTCCATCATTTTACATAAAGTTCCCAGCTGGGAACTTAGAATAACCCAAGGCAAAGATCAATTCGCCGTTTAATAGATGTATGACAACGTCAAAAATAAATAGATTTTTACGTTTTAAAATCAATATCTTACTTAATTTTTGTCAATTTTATTGCAAAATTTAAAAAAATAGAATAAATGTCATCTACTCCCAAAATGGTAAAATGGGTTTTAAATGGCAAGATTAGAGCAATATGCACTTTGATTATTTAAAAGAACAAATAGCGAACAATAACAAAAAAACTATGGTTAATTTTTTTTCATCACTAAGGCAATTAGGTTTTGCAAAGACAATCCGAATCTGACATATTTTTGTAACGCTAAATTTTCGTATTTCGTTTATTTGCCGTATTTTGAAAATGTAAACCGCTTATTAACCAACAGCATCTATCTTTTAAACTGCGCTATATTCTATATCAGATTATCCAACCAGTTTATTCACAAGATGCAATTTCAACTAAATTTAGGTAAGCCAAAATTAGATGAGCCAATATTTCGGAGAAAACCTTTGTCGCGCCATTTAAGCAGTTTGCATTTTATGAACAGCTTTTCCACCAAATTGGAAAAAGCCCTTAATAATTTGACGATGATGCAATTCCCTCCAGATGCTCGCCGTGCCATGCGCAAATTTTCCTCTACCGAGGTTGCTAATCTGCTCGGCGTTTCTGAAGCCTATATTCGCCAATTATCTTTAAAAGAGCAGGGGCCAATGCCAGAAACCACCAATAATGGCAAGCGGCTTTATACTTTGGAACAAGTTTTGGAATTGCGCTTTTATTTGGCTGAAAATGGTCGCAAAAAATGGATCAATCCGCGACGGATTAATGGCGAGGAATGCCAAATTATTGCAGTTAGCAATTTTAAGGGCGGCTCATCAAAAACCTCAACCACCATTCATCTTGGTCATTTTTTAGCGCTGCGTGGTTATCGCGTTTTAGCTGTTGATATGGATCCGCAAGCCTCGTTAACCAGCTTGCATGGTTCACTCCCCGATTTTGATTATCGTAGCGGCGACACACTTTATTCTGCCATTCGTTTTGAGGCACCGGTGCCAACAAAAAACATCGTTCACAAAACCCATATTAGCGGCTTTGATGTTATTTGCGCAGGTCTTGAACTTACCGAATTTGAAACTGCTGTTGCTCTTGAGATGCGCCAAAAGGGCGGCACCGGATTTTTGTTGCGCGTTTCGCAAGCCCTTGAGCAGGTAAGCAGTGATTATGATATTATTTTGCTTGATTGTGCACCATCCTTAAACTTTTTAACCCTATCATCGCTTACTGCTGCTACAGGCGTGTTAATTCCCGTTCCTGCCCATATGCTTGATGTAGATTCCACCGGAAAATTTTTAGAACTTGCTGCTTCTTATATGCAAATTCTTGACGATGCTGGGGCTAGCAGCCAATGGGATTTTGCTAAATTCCTCATAACCAAATTTGAAGCCAATGACATGCCGCAAGCCAATATGCAGGCATTAATGCGGCAAGTATTTGGTGAAGATCTTTTGTTAAACAGCGTTGCCAAATCCACGGCGATTGCTGATGCTTTAACATGGAAACAAAGCCTTTATGAAGTACAAAGGTCGCGTTTTTCAGCACCTAAGACTTATGATCGCGCCATGGAGTCATTAAATGCCGCCAATGGTGAGATTGAAGGCTTGATTGTGCAAGCATGGGGGCGTGAATAATGAAAGCTAAAACCTCAAAAGGGCTGTTTGCCGCGGTATTGTCAAAATTAGATGAAGAAAAGGACGACGTGAGCGATGTTCAACAGCAAGCGCGTTCAACAAGTCCGCATTTGATGAAAGTTGCCGCTGGCGTTAAGGAAATGCAGGAACGCTCAAAGCTTGCCGACGAATTGCTGCGGACAGGCAGTCAAATTGTTGAGATTAATCCTGATAAAATCAAACAATCCGCAATTAAAGATCGCTTAGACAGCAATCTCGATGATGCAACGATCGCAGAACTTGAAGCATCCATGCGTGAGCGCGGCCAAATTGTGCCAGGTCTCGTGCGGCCAATTGCCGGCACAAATGATGAATTTGAAATTGTTTATGGCCGCCGCCGTCTTGCTGTTGCCAAGCGCCTTGGCATTACTTTTAAGGCAGCTATTCGCGCTTTAAGCGATGAGGAAGCAATAATCTTCCAAGGTGAGGAAAATACCGCCCGCAATGATTTATCCTTCATTGAAAAATGTCTTTTTGCCAAAGCACAAGAAGATGCAGGCTTTAAACGCGAAGTAATTTGCGCATCTTTAAGCACAGGTAAATCGCATATTTCGGAAATGATCAAACTAGCGCGGCTTTTACCACCACCACTCTTGGACATTATTGGCAAAGCACCAAGCATTGGCCGTGGCAGATGGGAGGAATTAACCAATGTTTTAGCCGCCCTGCCAAACAATGATCTTACAACCGAGCTTCAATTGATTATCGGCAAAGATGGCGGCGACAAGCAGCAGTTTAATGCTTTATCATCAGACGATAAATTTGCCCGTATTTATGATGGCTTTGTTACAAACAACGCCTTGAACCGTGAAAAATCGGTGCCTAAGCCTCATAAAAAATCGTCAAGCAATCGGGTAAAAAATACCAAAAGCCAACATCAAAATAAATGGCAAAGCCCTGACCAAAATCTTGAAATTACAATGATAAAAAGTAGCGGTAATGCGGTTTTTACCATTCATCCCATAGAAAAAAGCATAAATCATCAAAACACGGCTGATCATGGCGCGCCAAATAATCCAACACTGGAAAGCGCGACAACAGTTGAAGCATTTACAAATTTTGATGACTTTGCAGATTTTTTAAGCAGCAATTTTGATGCGCTGTATAGCGCCTATCAACGCGCTGCAAAAACCACAAAAAAAGGAGACGAATAGGCAAAAAAAGGCCTCGCCAGATTTAAATTAAGGTTTTACCCCAATTCAACGCTGTGGAAGCCTCTTCTCAATATGTAGCAGTTTGAGAATCGCATTTCCGCACAAAACTGTCAAGTATTTTTACGCGCTTTTTAGTGCATGATATTGTTTTGCCTTTTTTTAGCATAATAGCTTAAAGCCAAAATTATCAGCATTATTAAGTAAGGTGGTGTTTACTTAAATGTTAGCCACTGATTATTGGTTGGTTACGGTTAATCCTCGTTGTCAACTTGCGTTAAAAATGTGCGATGATTGGTTAGAATTTTATCAAATCTTGTTGGCCAGTCATTCCAAATTATCCCTTTATTCGATCATTTTGCATGATTTAAAGTCATAAGACTATTTGCCGCTCAAGTTTTTTAGCTTTTGCGAACGATGTTTATTACTTTAAATTTTAAGCAAAATAATCTGATAAATATTTGGCAGTGGCATTTTTAAAACCCGCCTTTTTCTCTCCCAAAACTATAAGCCGTTTTAAACCGCCGTTTCAACAAGACGGCATGCCCGCTCAACGCTTTAAAAGATGAAAGGAATGATGCTAGATAATAGATTAATATAATCAGATATTTAAGCCATTATAGGCACAAAATTCCTATCTGTTTGTAACGCAAATTTAATTAACAAATTTGCGAATAATGATTTATTGTCTTTTGCATTGTTAAAAAACATGGAAACACTAGGCCAAAGCCTTTTGCAAAATGCGCTGCTTAAAAAAGCTTTTTTAAAACATCAAAGCGCAGCTTCAATTAAATCAACTCAACAATTAAACATAGTTGATGTAATATCAAAGCCAAAACCCTATCGGCGTAAATCCTATCTTTTAGGATTTATCGAAAAGAAAATATTTAAAAAAACCGATCGCCAATCTTTAAAAAAGCTTTTGCTTGCCGCAAAGCGTTTTGATTTACAAAACCGGCAAAAGGGGCAACGTTGCGGCCCACTTGGCACTATTGCGCTAGAAATATTAGAATATTTTATCAATATTATTGATTATAAAACCGGGCGCCTTGAACCGGCAATTTCTACAATTATGGGCAAAATTCGCCGCTCTCGTGACAGTGTAGTGCGCGCATTAAAGGCCTTGCAAAATCATGGCTTTTTAAATTGGGTACGCCGTTATAGCCACAATGATAAAGCCGAAGGACCAGCATTTAAACAAGCAAGCAATGCCTATTGCTTGAGCCTGCCAGAAAAATGTGCCCATTTGGTTAAACAAGAAGCACCAATTTGCCAACATTTGAGCGATCAACAACAACACCACAAAAACCAACAACAAGCCATGTTCAATACTCTTTCATATGAAGAAAAAATCGCCCTTGATTTTAACGATAATCCCAAACTTGCCCAACAGCTTCTAAAGCTCGCAAATGTTTTTGAAAACTCAAAACCAAGCTTAAATTTTTAATACCAAAACCCTGAGTCCGATCAACAGACAGAATATCAAACTATATTATATTTATAAAAAACCGCTGATTAAACCAAAGGATTGCTAATGAATTAAATGAACTTTTAAAACATATCTTTAAAGCATAAAGAAAAAAGGCTCTAGAAATATTTTCATGAGTGAACCCTCATTGTTAATCATTAAAAGTTTACTGCCAATGTCTCAATCAACTATTCACAAATGAAACGTTATAATATAACATAAAGTGAATAATGTTGGAGGCAAAATTTAATGAATAAAAACAATCCCTTCTTATCAAGTATTTTTGCCCAAACATCATGGCGGCGGTTCTTATACGTCTTAATCCTTTTAGCTATCCTATGGCTTGGGGTTATTTGGGCAGTTAATTTACTATGATCGCCTTTCGAAATACGCCTCTCATTTCCTTAAGCCATGTAACTGTTGCTTATGAAAGACAGCCGGCTCTTCAAGATATTTCAGGTTGTTTTGATGCCGGCAGTTTAACCGCTATTGTTGGGCCCAATGGTGCCGGTAAATCAACATTGGTTAAAACCATTATGGGCGACTTAAAACAGTATAAGGGTGAAATTAATAAAGGAAGCCTTAAACTTAAAGACTTTGGCTATTTACCGCAAGCTTCTGACATTGAGCGTCATTTTCCTTTGAGTGTTGCCGATACAGTTTTATTAGGCGCATGGCATAAAATTGGTGCTTTTGGTGGCGTCTCTAAACAAATTGCCGATAAAGCTCAACAAGCCTTAGCAATAGTTGGCCTTGAAGGGTTTGAACGGCGCTATATTGGCGCCTTATCAGCAGGGCAGTTTCAACGGGTTCTTTTTGCCCGCTTGCTATTACAAGACGCTAAAATAATTATTCTTGATGAACCATTTAATGCAATTGATGAGCGTACCATGCATGATTTGTTAGCCTTGATCGGTCGTTGGCACCAAGAAGGGCGCACAATACTTGCCGTTTTGCATGATATTGAGCAAGTTAGAAATAATTTTCCATCAACTTTATTATTAGCGCGCCATCTTATAGCTTGGGGGCCGACTAAAACCACATTAACTCCCACCAATTTAGCCAAAGCTAAAGATTTAGCGCAAGGTTGGGACGAAGCCACCTTGGTTGATCAAAGTGGTTTCGCCAAAAACACGCAAGGTGCATTATGAGCGTTTACGGCTTTTTAATTGCGCCTTTTGTCGATTATGGTTTTATGCGCCGTGCATTAATTGCATCCTTCGCGCTTGGCATGGGGGCAGGGCCGATTGGGGTTTTACTTATGTTGCGCCGCATGAGCCTTATGGGGGATGCTATGAGCCATGCTGTTTTACCAGGTGTTGCAATTGGCTTTTTAATTGCTGGTGGCTTGTCATTGCCGATTATGGGATTGGGCGGTTTAATTGCCGGTCTTAGTGTTGCTTTACTTTCTGGCTTGGTAAGCCGCACAACAATACTGAAAGAAGATGCAAGCTTTGCTAGCTTTTACCTTACATCACTCGCACTTGGTGTTTTGATTGTTTCTTTGCGTGGCTCTAATATAGATCTTTTGCATGTGCTGTTTGGCACAATTCTCGCAATAGATGCCGAAGCACTTTTTATTGTGAGTGGTATTGTTTCTATAACTCTTATTGTGCTTGCACTTGTTTATCGGCCACTGGTTGCGGAATGTTTTGATCCCGGTTTCTTGCGTTCTGTTGGTGGATGGGGGCCGTTTTACCATTTCGTCTTTTTATTTTTGGTGGTGCTTAATCTTGTTGCTGGTTTTCAAGCCTTAGGCACATTAATGGCTGTGGGTTTAATGATGTTGCCGGCTGCAATTGCGCAATTATGGGCTCGTCGTTTACCAATCATGTTTGCCATTGCGGTGGCATGTGCCATGTTATCTGGATATTTTGGCTTGCTTGCATCCTATCATTTAAAATTAGCTTCCGGACCAACCATTATTATAACCGCAAGCATTATCTATGCCGTTTCCCTTATTATAAGTCCTGCCGGCGCCTTAAAACGCCAATGGCATAGTCGTAAATTAACCTAGTAAATCAACAGGAAAAACGATCATGAAACAAAAATTTAAGTTTGGACTATTGGCAAGCTTATTGGTGTTCGCATTTACGCCAACATTATCTCATGCAAAAACCATCGATGTGGTTAGCAGTTTTACAATCCTTGGTGATGTTGTAAAAAATGTCGGTGGTGATCATGTTAATGTGCATAATCTTGTACCTGCCAATGGCGACCCTCATGAGTTTGAGCCATCCCCTAATGACGCCAAATTGCTGCAAGCTGCTGCAGTCACCTTTATTAGCGGTGAGGGATTAGAAACTTGGTTTGAGCGGCTTGCCAAAGCCTCTGGCAGCGCCAAAAAGCCGATCATTGTTTCGACCGGCATTAAAACTCATGATTTTGAAGAAGACGGAAAAAAAGTCACCGATCCCCATGTTTGGAACAGTGTGCCAAATGTGCTTATCTGGGTTGATAATATAGAAAAAGCCCTTATTGAAGCAGATCCTGAAGATGCAGCAAGCTTTAAAGCCAATGCAAATGTGTATCGCAAGCAATTGCAAGAGCTTGATGCATCTATTCGTGCGCAATTTGCAAAAATTGCTCAAAATGAACGGCAAGTTCTTACTAGCCATGATGCCTTTGGTTATTATGGTCATGAATATGGGGTAAAATTTTTGTCACCATTAGGATTGTCAACGGAAACAGAAGCATCAGCTGCTGATATTGCACAGCTGATTGATCAAGTTAAAAAAGAACATGTCAAAATGTATTTCTTTGAAAACTCAAATGATCCGCGCATGGTGGAACAAATTGCAAAAGCAACAGGCGTACAAGCAGGCGGCGCACTTTATCCAGAAGCATTATCGGCGGCTGATGGACCTGCAGCAACCTATATAAAACTAATGAATTATAATACAAATCAGATTATTAATGCGCTTCAAAAATAAGATTTTGTTTACACTACCACTTTCGCTAAGTGTTAAGCAAAATTGATATATTGTTTATAAATTGAGATAAAATTTGAGGTCATGGCTGCTAATTCATTGGCAGGCATGATCCTAACCTATATCAATATTGATCCATTGGTAATTAGGTAAATTGAGATGATTATATATGAATATGTATTTGTTAATTTATTAGCACCTTTTGGTGGGCTTGCGGATAATGATGAATTATCTGACAAGGTCGAAGAATTTGAAAGACAAAAAAATGATATAGGATTGATAGATTTTATTGAAAAAGAAATGGACGCTGCTTTAATATTTTATTTTGGTGAAGATTATTTATATTCAAAAAACATAAAACATACTTATTATTATTATTTATTTTGTTGCGATAGGCAAAAAACAACAAAAATTTTTGAAAGTAGTCTAATTACATTTAAAAATGTGAACTTATTTTATCAAGCCCTTGAAAATATATATCATAAAATGGCTGCAGTGACTGGGCCAACAATTATTAAGTGCAATGAGATGATTGAAAATGATCAAACCGGTGATCTACTTACCATATTTAAAGATAGAAAAGCTTGGCTAGATTATATGAAAAAATAATTTATCAATAATGATTTTTATGAGCATTATTTCTTTTTAAAAATAGCCACAAATCACCATTGATAAATTATTCTTTTTAGCGCATTTTAACAAATCAATAGGATCATTTATTTGAGTTTGGAGTTTTCTATGACCAGCAAGTTGGAACAATTGCGCGCCATGACGACTGTGGTTGCCGATACTGGCGATATTGATGCAGTTATTCGCCTCAAGCCAACCGATTGCACCACCAATCCTACCATTGTTTTAAAAGCATTGGGCACGCCAATGTTTAGCTCTGCGGTGAGTGAAGCCGTTAGCTGGGGCAAGGGACAAAATGGCAGCCGTGAAGCAATTATCAGCGCTATTGCGGATCGCCTTGCAATTTCGGTTGGGGCAGCTTTGGTCAATATCGTTCCGGGGCGTGTTTCAACGGAAGTTGATGCAGATCTTTCTTTTGATACCGAAGCTTCGGTTAAAAAAGCCCATAATATCATTGCTGCCTATAAAGAACGTGGCATTGATCGCGAGCGCATTTTAATCAAGCTTGCTTCTACTTGGGAAGGTATTCGTGCCGCAGAGATTTTGCAAAAAGAAGGCATTGATTGCAATTTGACCTTGCTCTTTAGCAAAGCGCAAGCCATTGCCTGCGCCGATGCTGGCGCTTTCCTTATTTCGCCATTCGTTGGCCGTATCCTTGATTGGTACAAAAAATCAACTGGTCTTGATTACACCGCTGAAACTGATCCCGGTGTCTTATCGGTTCGCTCGATTTATAATTATTACAAGGCTAATGACATTAAAACCATTGTTATGGGTGCG
Source organism: Bartonella sp. HY761 (assembly GCF_026743145.1). Taxonomy (NCBI): domain Bacteria; kingdom Pseudomonadati; phylum Pseudomonadota; class Alphaproteobacteria; order Hyphomicrobiales; family Bartonellaceae; genus Bartonella; species Bartonella sp. HY761. The sequence continues at coordinate 178,669 of NZ_CP104888.1, read as the reverse complement.
TCTTTCCGCAATGCCGGCGAAATTGAAGCTCTTGCTGGTTGCGACCGCCTAACCATTAGCCCTGCGCTTTTAGATGAATTGGCCAATGACAATGGTGCATTGCCACGTCAATTATCACCTGAAACAGTTACGGCTGAAGCACCGATCCACATGGATGAAAAAACCTTCCGTTGGATGATGAATGAAGATGTGATGGCAGCTGAAAAATTGTCAGAAGGTATTCGCGGTTTTGCCAAGGATTTAACCGCCCTTCGCACCATGATTGATAAATTGTTGACCGCTTAATTGATCAACGTTTTTTAAAGCCTTTTTTAAAGCACGCCAAATTAGTTTTTCGCGTGCTTTAAATTTTTATTTTGCGTATTTTTTGAGCGCATAATAGGGCAGGGGATAAGGCTTTTTTAGTTAAATATAATGGATTCAATCATTTTTTAAAATAAAAGCCGCGGCCTTTTCAGCAATCATCAAGGTTGGTGAATTGGTATTGCCTGACGTTATTCTTGGCATGATAGAAGCATCGGCTATGCGTAAACCATGTATGCCGCGCACCCTTAGCTCAGGATCAACAATGCTGTTTTCATCGCTGCCCATGCGGCACGTGCCAACAGGGTGAAAAATTGTTGTGCCAATGTCGCCAGCAGCTTTAATTAAATCATCTTCACTAAAAAAATTGCCGCCCGGCATAAACTCCACCGGATTATATTTTTGCAAAGGTGCTTGTTCGACAATTTTGCGGGTAATACGTATTGAATCGGCCGCAACGGCTTGATCGCTGGCGGCGCTTAAATAATTAGGCGAAATAGCAGGCGCTTCTTTATAATCATTGTTTTTAATATGAATAGTGCCACGGCTATCGGGACGTAAATTACAAACACTTGCGGTAAAGGCTGGAAATTTATGCACTGGTTCACCAAATTTGCCAAGGCTTAAAGGCTGTACATGATATTGCAAATTGGGCGTGGTAAAACTGTCATGAGAGCGAGTAAAAATACCAAGCTGGCTTGGGGCCATCGCCATTGGGCCAGAGCGTTTAAGCAAATATTCAAGGCCTATCATCATCTTACCCCAAAGGCTTGAGGCCTTTTCATTTAAAGTGGCAATATTTTCCACTTTGAAAGCGCAGCGCAATTGTAAATGGTCTTGCAAGTTTTCGCCAACCTCTTTGCGCTCTAGGATAAGATCAATATTGGCGGCTTGTAAAACATCACCGCAACCAATACCGGAAAGCTCTAATATTTGCGGCGACCCAACGGCACCCGCACAAAGAATAATTTCGCGGTCTGCAAAAATTGTCTCATCACCTTGCGCGCCGCTAATCACCACGCCACTTGCACGCAAGCCTGCATCTTCACTGGTTTTTGAAAATTCTAGCCGCTTAACTTGCGCCTTTGTGCGCACGACCAAATTGGGGCGATGGGCAGCTGGCTTTAAAAAGGCTTTGGCGGTATTAAGTCGTACACCATGGTTTTGGTTGACATTAAAATAAGAAATGCCTTCATTATCTCCACGGTTGAAATCATTGATAATAGGAATACCATAGGCATAAGCAGCATCACGAAACGCATCAAGAATATCCCAATGCAAACGCTGTTCTTCAACCCGCCACTCGCCGCCTTTGCCGTGAAATTCGCTATCATTGCCAAAATAATCTTCAGATTTTTTAAAAAATGGTAAAACATCATCCCACGCCCAACCAATGCCACCTAATTGGCGCCAATGATCGTAATCTTGCGCTTGGCCGCGCATATAAATCATACCATTGATGGACGAGCAGCCACCAAGCACCTTACCGCGAGGATAGGCAAGGGCGCGGCCATTCAAGCCTTTTTGCGGTTCGGTTGTAAAACACCAATCGGTGCGCGGATTGTTAATGCAATAAAGATAGCCGACGGGAATATGAATCCAGATATAATTATCGCGCTTGCCTGCTTCCAACAGTAAAACCCGATTATTTGGATTTTCTGATAAGCGATTGGCCAATAAGCAACCAGCAGTACCTGCACCAATAATAATATAATTAAAAGCCTCCGCCATGATAATACCTCCCAATATAATCAAGAAGTCACTATAAAGAGGTTTTTAATTTTACCAAATAACTTTTCTGTGGCTGGCCGCAATTTTGTTCTATTTTTATGCATTACAATCATAGCAATATTTTATTTTCTTATCAGCTTGATAAGACGTAGATATTTAACGTTAAAAAGGACACGCCTCCTATAATATATATTGTATAAAATATTAGCTCAATGATAAGTAAAGAGGCGGCAATTCGTGAGGCGAATGAATGGTTAAATTCAGCAAAGCTTTTTCGATTATTTTATTCATAGCAGCTATTTCATTTGCAAGCTCGTCTTTTGGGGCAGAAGTACTTAGCAAGGATAGGTGTCAAAGCTCAGTTCTTATTGATGGCATGAAAGTCGAATTATCGCTGACGGCGCCAATTATTGTTGACAAAAATACCAATAAATTAGTTGAAAATGACTTTAATGATGAGAGGCAAGAAAGATTACCTCCTGGAATACGATTAAGTTTTACAGCTATTGATAAAGATATTCAATGGCAGGAATATTTATATAGTTTTGGTATCGATATTTGGTATATGAATGGCAATGACCCAAAAGGTCTTCTTATACAATCTACTCGGCCAAATGTATCAGAAAGCTTAATAAAAGTTGATGTTTTAAAAAAAGGCATGAATATGTCGAAAGTTCATTCTATAAGTTTTATTAATTTTGCCGAAATATTTGAAAAAAATGGCTTTAATATAACATTTGGCGCCTTAGGAAGATTACACGATATAAAAAAGATGGCTCCAAATCCAACAATCACCAATATTTATGAAGGTGATAAAAATATTTGGCAGGCACCTTTTGAGATATGTTTAAAAGCAAAGTGGCAATATAATTAAGCTTAAAAGTGAGTGCGTTTTTGATCGAAATTTGTGATGCCTTTGGCTTTATCATCACATTCTTAATTGCAAGAATTTTATACTGAAAAATATGGGTAATTTAGCATAATTTTTCTAATTTTTATTTATTTTTGAAAATTTTAACGCTTCATAGTTTTAGAAAAAAATTCTATTTTATAGCCAATTTAGATGATGCAATTGCTTTTGGTTGCAATAGACACTCAATATATCAACCAATATATCAATTGTCGCATGAAACGGGAAAATTTTTATGAATTTATTTAAAGTGGGACTCGGTGTTGTGTTGGCTTTGGGTAGCGGTAGCTTTGCTACAGCCGCCGAATATGTGAAACCCGAAAATATTATTACAACAGGCGGCACTGCTATTTTCCACCTTAACCAAGAGCAAGGGGTTTTAAATCCAGCCTTGCGGGCGTCTACCGGTGTTTATATGATTTCTGGCAAGATCATGGAACCATTGATTGATCGTTCTTATGAAGGTTATGTGCCCGTTTTAGCCACCAAATGGTCTTCATCAGAAGATGGTAAAACCATTACCTTTGATTTGCGCGAAAATGTTCGCTGGCATGATGGGGTTGATTTTACCTGTGATGATGTTGCCTATAGTGCCATGAATCTTTGGAAGCCTTTGCTCAATTATTCCTCAACCTTACAAGAAAATTTGGTGTCGGTTGATTGCCCAACCCCGCATAAAGCAGTTTTTAATTATGCAAAGCCAATGCCGCTTGAGCTATTGGTTGCTGCTATGCCTGATCTTGGTCACCCTGTGCCCAAGCATCTTTATGAAGGCATTGATATTTTAAGAAATAAATATAATGCCGCGCCAATTGGTACCGGTCCATTTAAATTTTCTAAATATGAGCGCGGTCAATATATTATAGCTGAACGCAATGATGATTATTGGCGCGGCAAAAATTATCCCTATCTTGACCGCGTGGTTTGGCGTTTTATCACCGATAAGGCTGCGGCAGCTGCCGCACTTCAATCAGGTGAGTTGATGGAAAGCGGCTTTAACAGCATTTCTATGTCGGATATGGAACGCCTTGGCGCGAGCGGCAAATTTGACATAGGTCCCAAAGGTTTTGAAAATAACATCGCCCATACCACGGTTGAGTTTAATTTGCGCAATCCTATCCTTGCCAATTTAAAAGTGCGCCAAGCAATTTATCACGCTTTAGATATTGATTTTGCGATTAAAAATATCATGCGTGGCTATGGTAAGCCCGGGCATGGGCCAATTCCAAGCACGGGCGGCGCAAATTATACCGATGATGTACCAAGCTATGCCTATGATGTTGAAAAAGCCAAGCAATTGCTTGACGAGGCTGGCTACAAAGCCGATGCCAATGGCATTCGCTTTAAATTGCGCCACCGCCCAGCACCTTGGGGCGAATATACACAGCTTTGGGCAGAATATTATGCCCAAGCGTTAAAAGAGGTGGGCATTGAGGTGGAACTTGTTGCCAATGATGCACCCGGCTTTTTAAATGGCGTTTATCGTGACCATGATTTTGACACGGCGAGCGGCTGGCATTTATTCCGCAATGATCCAGCGGTTTCCACCACTGTTTGGCTGCAATCGGGTATTCCAGCTGGCACGCCTTGGAGCAATCAATATGGCTATAAATCGGAAAAAATGGACAGTCTTATTGAACAAGCGGCAGTTGAGATAGACCCAAAAAAACGCGCTGATCTTTATCATCAAATGCAAAAATTAGAGATGGAAGATTTGCCGGTGATTTTCGCGATAGAGCATCCATTTGTGGCAACCACCAGCAAGGTAATGAAAAACCACCATAATACACCGCGTTGGGATTCATCTAGCAATTATGATTTACGGTTAGATCAATAGATCGGTTTTCTACTCTTTTTAAACGACTATCCTTATCAGCATAAAAGGCAGTGGCTTTTGCCCTGCCTTTTCGTTCAATGTACAATATTTTGGTGTTTTCATGCCTGCCATTTTAACCTTTGCGCTGCGCCGTCTTGTGCAAGCGGTTCCCGTTATACTTCTCATCATGGTGGGTAGTTTCTTGCTTATGCATCTAGCTCCCGGCGATATGGTTGATGCGCTTGTCGGTGATATGGGCGGTGCAGATCCAAAATTTGTTGAAAATTTGCGTATTGAATACGGGTTAGACCAACCCGTCTATGTGCAGCTATGGCTTTATTTGGTTAAATTAGCGCAATTTGATTTTGGTTGGTCTTATGTTTATGAGCAGCCCGTTTTACAAGTATTGCTGGATCGCTTGGTGCCAACCTTATTATTAATGGTGTCATCGCTTTTTGCCGCTTTTATTTTTGGCATTGCTCTTGGTGCATTGGCTGCGCGTAAAGCCTATTCGGCAACCGATACGGTTATCTCAACGCTTGGATTGGTTTTTTACGCATTGCCAAGCTTTTTCCTTGCGATTTTGATGATTATTGTCTTTTCGTTAAAACTTGGCTGGCTTCCATCGGGTGGCTATAAGGATATTATTGCTTTTCATACGGGTTGGCGCAATGCGCTTGATATTGCTATTCATCTTATCTTGCCGGCAACATCGCTTGCCTTAATTTACCTTGCTTTTTATATGCGCTTAATGCGTACCTCAATGCTAGAAGTTATGGATCTTGATTATATCCGCACGGCAAAAGCTAAGGGCGCAAGCGGCGCAAGATTAATGTTTCACCACATTATGCGCAATGCTTTATTACCGGTTATCACTTTGCTAGGCCTACAATTTTCCACTATTTTGGGTGGCTCAGTGGTGATTGAGCAAATGTTTTCCATTCCAGGGCTTGGGCAGCTTGCTTATACATCGGTTATCAAACGCGATATGAATTCTTTGATGGGCATTATAATGCTATGCTCGATTTTGGTGGTGATTGTTAATTTTATCACCGATCTTATTTATGCCCGCCTTGACGCAAGGATTGAACTATCATGAGTGCTGAAACCATTTTGCCGCACATCAAACAACCATCACGCCTTAACGCCTTTTGGCGCCGCTTTGCCCGCAACCGCGCGGCAGTGCTTGGGCTAATCTTATTCATAATCCTTGTTGGCATGGCGCTATTTGCTGGCTTTATTGCACCCGGTGATCCATTGCGCCGAGCAGGTGACGCACTTGTTTTTCCATTTATGAATAGCGCAAACCCGCTTGGCACCGATCAGCTTGGCCGCGATATTTTGGCCGGCATTGTTCATGGCGCACGTATATCGCTGTTAATTGGTGTGGTTGCCACTTTAATTTCAATTATTATTGGCGTTATTATTGGTGCCATTGCTGGCTATTTTGGCGGCCTAATTGATGATGTTTTAATGCGCATTACCGAAGCCTTCCAAACCATTCCAAGCTTTATTTTGCTGTTGGCTTTGGTGGCCATTTTTGGCTCGACAATTGAAAATATTATTTTTTGCATTGGCATTGTTTCTTGGACTGCCCCTGCACGCATGGTGCGGGCTGAATATATGTCGCTAAGGCAGCGCGAATTTGTTGAAGCCGCGCGCAATCTTGGTTGCAGCAATTTATCCATTATTTTTAAAGAAATCCTGCCAAGTGCTTTGCCACCCGTTATCGTCTTTGCGTCGGTTATCATGGCAAGCTCGGTCTTGATGGAGGCGGCGCTTGCCTTTCTTGGTTTAAGTGACGCAAATTATGCGAGCTGGGGCAATATGATCGGGCAGGGCAGGGCGGTGCTGCAAAGCCAATGGTATTGCGCGGTAATTCCCGGCATTGCAATTTTTATGACGGTTCTTTCATTTTCCCTTTTGGGTGAAGGCCTTAATGACGCTCTAAATCCTAGGCAGAAAAAATGACCAAGCAACCGATTATTGAAATTAACCATTTGCAAATTACCTTGCCAAAGGGGCAGGAGCGAGTCTTTGCTTTGGCGGATTTATCGCTTAAAATCCATGCCGGTGAAATCACTTGCCTTGTTGGGGAAAGCGGCTCAGGCAAATCCTTGACAGCAAGCGCCATTATGGGGCTATTCCCTTCACGCACGGTAAAAGTAAGCAATGGCGAAATCCTTTATCACGGTGAAGATTTATTGAAAATGCCAGAAAAATCGCTGCAAGCCTTGCGCGGTAATAAAATGGCGATGATTTTTCAAGAACCGATGACGGCGCTTAATCCGCAAAAAAGCGTTGGTTGGCAAATTGATGAAGTGTTGCGTTTGCACACCAAATTAAACAAAAAAGACCGCTTTCTAAAGGTCATAGATATTTTGACAGAGGTGCATATCCCCGATCCAAAATCGGTGTACCATGCCTATCCCCATCAAATTTCAGGTGGGCAAAGGCAAAGAGTGATGATTGCCATGGCGCTCATTTTAGAGCCAGAATTTATCATTGCCGATGAACCGACAACCGCCCTTGATGTCACGACACAAGCGCAAATTTTGCATCTTATCAAGGAACTGCAAACCAAGCATAAAACCGGCATTTTGTTCATTACCCATGATTTTGGAGTGGTGGCGGAAATTGCCGACAATGTTGCGGTTTTAAAACTGGGTGAATTGGTCGAGCATGGCAGCGCTGACGAGGTGCTAAACCGCCCCCAACATCCTTATGTTAAACAGCTTATCAGTGCCGTGCCATCACTTGTGCCACCGGTTGAGCGTCAAAACTCAATGGATAGGCCAGTTTTGTTAAATGCCATAGGGCTTAATAAAATCTATAAGGCAAAGGCCGGCTTTTTTTCAAAGGGGCGCAAAGCCGTCCATGCGGTAAAGGATCTATCATTTCAATTGCATCATGGTGAAACCCTCGGCATTGTGGGCGAAAGTGGTTCAGGTAAATCCACCGTATCGCGCTTGATAACGCGGCTATTAGCAAGCGATAGCGGCGAAGTACATTTTGATGGCCAAGATATTTTAACCGCCAGTGCCAGCCAATTACAGCGTTTGCGCAAAGATATACAGATGGTCTTTCAAGACCCAATGGCATCGCTTAATCCGCGCAAAAGGGTGATTGACCTTATTGCCCAAGGGCCAATTATTCATGGTGTAGCAAAGCAAAAAGCCCATGAGGAAGCACGCCGCCTCGTTGAATTGGTAGAATTGCCGCAAAGCAGCCTTGAGCGTTTCCCGCATGAATTTTCAGGCGGCCAACGCCAACGCATTGGCATTGCGCGCGCTTTAGCATTAAAGCCAAAAATCATTGTGGCTGATGAGCCAGTTTCCGCCCTTGATGTGTCGGTACAAGAACAGGTTTTAAAGTTGTTAATCCATTTGCGTCAAGAATTGTCGCTATCAATTGTGTTTGTGACCCATGATTTGCGGGTTGCTGCACAATTATGCGACCGGGTTATTGTTATGCAAAAGGGGCAAATTACCGAGCAAGGAGAAACTGCCACTCTTTATAGCAATCCAAAATCTGATTATACCAAACAATTATTGGCTTCAATTCCAGGTAAAAATTGGCATCCACCGCGCTTTTAAAATGTCAATTATGATAAGATCTGGTCATTGCTAAGAAAATATCCTATTTATAATGAATAGGATTTTAAATATTAACGTCGATAAAGTGCCTCTCAATGCTTGCAACTTGGCTTGCCGATTTCATGGAACTTGCGCGCACCCGTAGTTTTACTCGGGCGGCAGAAAATAGAAATGTCACCCACCCAGCTTTTGGGCGGCGCATAAAAGCATTGGAAGAATGGGCGGGCGTGCCGCTTATTCACCGCACTGTGCCGATTGATTTTACCGCTGAAGGCATTATTGTTCTTGAAACAGCAACTGAAATTATTGAAACCTTGCGGCTTTTGCGCGAGCGTTTGGATAGCAGTGATAAGACCGGTGAACCAGATTTAAAAATTGCTACAGGTGTGACGATTTCATCAACCTTTTTTCCCCAATGGTTAAAAGAAGTGAGCGCAATTATTGGCAATTTTAGCACTCGTATCATTGCTGGCAATCACGAAAAAGCCATTGGCGCTTTGGCAAATCTTGATGCCGATATTTTAATTGCCTATTCAAGCTATCATACAAGGTTGAAATTAAACCCTGCCCAATATGATTGGATCATTATTGCGACGGAAGAATTAGTGCCAATAAGTGCGATTGGTGAAAACGGCAAGCCACTTTTTACCGGCAGTGAGTCAAGTTCTACCCCTTATATTGGTTTTACCACTACAACTGCTCTTCACCCGATTATTACCCGCCATTTATCAAGCCTTAAAAACAAACCTAATGTTAAAATGGTGCATGAGACAGATTCTTATTCATCGGTATTGGAACTTGTTGCGGCTGGTATAGGCATGGCATGGCTGCCTTTGCGTTTGGTGCGTCCAAGCCTTGATGCAAAGCGCATCATGCTGATTGATCAACCCTCATGGCAGGCAAAACTGGATATTGCTCTTTATCGGCGTAAATTATTTTCTCATAAAATAGTCAATCAGCTTTGGGAAAATTATTCTCTTCATAAAATTGATTAATTGATATTTAAAACTGCAGGTATCGGTTAGAGGCAGGCTCTAATCATCACTCATTATGCATAATTAACAGCGTTTTTTGCTCGCTTTTAATGATTTAAAAAAAGCCGATTATTATAAAAAACTATTATACATCGCGATTAAAAAATGTTATATAAACAAAATAAACTTAATTCTGCAAAGAGAGCACCATATTTTTCATAAAAATAAGGTTGGATTTTCTTTTGGTTTTTATTTATTATTTTCTATGCGTATGACTTATTATAAGTATTTGTTTGTATTATAATATTGCAGATATATGCATTGTAGCACTGATCATATCAGTTCTGTCTTTTTTCGCTTTTGTGCCATTATTGCACATAGATGTGCCAAAAAAGCACGAGATTTTCCAATAATATTTGCTAGTTTTTAAATCGATTTTAAAAACGTCATCAATTGTGTGATTCCAGACATAGCAATCCATTATGCTATTAAGTGGAATAATTTGCCAATATTGTGACCAAAATCATAAAATGTAACGCATCTTGAAAATTTGGAGATTTTTTAGATGCCGTTGTAAGTCCGTCATTCAAGACGCAAAGATTGATGTCTTGGATGAATTGCAAAGATAGTTGGGCAAATTATTGACTAAGGCTTTAAGCCCCATTCAAGTTTAAATCTTTCGCTCGATTTTGTTTGCATCCTGCACATGCAACTGCAATTTAAATAGGGAGGCCATATGTCTAATCCACAGGGCACAATGACAGTGGGGCAAATTATGCGCAAAAATTGGCGCGAATTTGTTGCAGCGAGCGCCGGTAACGCGCTCGAATTTTATGATATTTTGATTTATGGATATTTTTCCATAACCATTGGTAAGCTATTTTTTCCAAATTCTGACGAAACAGTATCACTGCTTATTGCGGTTGGTACTTTTGGTATTTCGTTTGTTACCCGTCCGCTTGGTTCGATCATTTTAGGTAGCTATGCTGATAAGGCTGGCCGAAAAGCCTCAATGTCCTTGTCTATCGGGCTTATGGTGCTTGGCACGGCAATGATTACCTTTGTACCAAGTTATGAGACGATTGGTTTCATTGCTCCTTTGGTCATTATCATTGCGCGTATGATCCAAGGCTTTTCAACCGGCGGCGAGTTTGGCGCGTCTGTTGCTTTCCTTGTTGAACATGCAGGAACCAAACGCCGTGGCTTTTTTGCCAGTTGGCAAATGGCAACCCAAGGCCTAGCAACGGTCATGGCGGCAGGTATGGCAGCATTGATTTTTTGGTATTTTGATGCAACCCAAATTGAAAATGGTGCATGGCGCATTGCCTTTGCCTTTGGTTTGCTCATCGGCCCTGTTGGTTGGTATATTCGCCGCAATGTGGCTGAAACCGAAGAATTTGAACAAGTTAAGCATGAAAAGGTTGATCATAAGCCATTTAAGGAACTTTTGACCAATAATCTAAATAGCATGTTGCTTTGCATTGGCATTGTTGCTGCGGCAACCGCTTATAATTATGTTCATAAAATTTATATGCCAACCTATTCCATCAAGCAATTGCATTTGCCTGCAACTGTTTCTTATATTGGTGCATTAATCACCGGTTTGATGTTGTTGTTTGTGTCTCCCATGGTTGGTGCATTATCAGATCGCTTTAACCGCATTAAGCTTGTTGGCTTCTCATTGCTATTGCTTGGCTTAACTTCGTTTCCGTTGATCTATATTTTGAACAAATGGCCAAGTGCAACCACGCTATTCTCTGTGCAAGCTTTTGTTGGTTTCCTTCTTGCTTTAAGTTTGGCAGCTATGCCAGCACTTATTGCTGATATTTTCCCAACCAATGTGCGCAGTACCGGGCTTGCAGTTAGTTACAATATTTCTGTAACTATTTTTGGTGGTTTCGCGCCGCTTATCGCAACATGGTTGATTGATAAGACACACAATAATCTTGCTCCGAGCTTTTACGTTATAGCAACCGTTGTGCTAAGCTTAATTGCCATTACTGCGCTTTATCAACGCACACCAAAACGCCGCTAATATAAGGCTAGAGCAGCTTTGATTAAATTAAACCAAGCTGCTCTTTATTTTTGATTTGACGCATTTTTGACTGAAAGTCCGTTTTACTATTTTGCTAAAATGGAGGGAGAAAATAAATTATGACTTCAAAATTCAAACATTATCCAATTGAATTGCCTTTTCCAGATATTTCCGTTTGGAAAGAAGGCAATTGCGGCGTTCAATATATTCACCATTTTGATTCAGGTAAGCCAGGTAAGCATGCAATGATTATGTCATTGGTGCATGGCAATGAAGTCAGCGGTGCGTTGACTGTTGACCGCCTATTACGTGATGGTTTCAAACCAAAACAAGGCAAGCTTACCCTTGGCTTTGCAAATATTGCTGCTTATGAAGCTTTTTCAGCTGAAAACCCAGATGCAACACGGTTTATCGAAGAAGATATGAACCGCGCATGGGATAATGAATCGCTTTACGGCACGCGTGATACCATCGAAATTCGTCGCGCCCGTGAAATTGAACCAGTGCTTGCTGATGTAGATCTACTGCTTGATCTTCATTCTATGCATGAAGCTGATCCGCCAATTATGATGGGCGGCGTATTACCAAAAGGTGAAGCGCTTGCACGAGCCATTGGCGTGCCAGAATTTATTATTATGGACCAAGGGCATAAGGCTGGCAAACGCTTGCGTGATTATGGTCAGTTTGGTAATCCAAATAATGATAAGGCAGCGGTTTTATATGAATCAGGGCATCATTTTGAAAAGCAAGCCTATCCGCTAGCTCTAGATGTTGCTGCGCGTTTCTTAATCGTTGCTGGTGTTGCTGATGCAAGTGACGTTTCAGATTATTTGCTTAATCAAGCACCAGTTACACAAAAAGTCATTGATATTACCGAAGCTGTGACGATTAAAACTGACAATTTCCGCTTTGCTGAAGATTATGTTGGTATGCAAGTTATTGCTAAAAAAGGCACAGTCATTGGTTATGATGGCGATGAGGAAATTGTCACGCCATATGATAATTGCTATTTGTTGCAGCCCACTTTGCGTCATGCACGCATTGGCACCACTGCGGTGCGCTTGGGTCGTGAAAAATAGATTTAACTTAGATTTGCAGTTTTTTCTATTCCTCCCGTCATGTAAAAAACTGCAATATGACGAGCATTTTTTGTAAGTTATGGATCATCACTTGCAAAAAAATTGCTCAAGGGTTCTTATCCATCCTCCCCCTTTCACGGATAAGAACCCTCCATTTCTTGACCCATTGGGTATTTTTCAAAAAATAAAAATATTGCATAGAGCACTTTTTTCGATCGTAAAAAGTGTTCTTGGGCTCCTATTCTATTCCTCCCCCCGCTTTTAAGGAATAGGGGCCCACCTTTTTTAATCTATAATTTTTTCTAATTTGCACCAATCAGCAATAAATAATGCCATGGTTTGCGTTACTTTGCGCAAGGATTGTAAATCCACACATTCATCAAAACCATGCGGATTTTTACAATATGGTCCATAGACGAGAGTTGGGCAATCGCCATAAAGTCCAGTAAAGCGCGCATCCGTGGTGGCAGCAAACACATGCTCGCCAAGTTCTTCATTCCATACTTGCCTATGCGATCGTTGTAAGGCAGCTTCTTGCGCTTCAGCATTTTCAAGCACATAGCCTTCTGCCAAAAAGCCCGTATAGCGAATTTTCGGCATATTTTGGCAGCCCTTAATTTGAGCTGCTTTATCCATAATAAAGGCTTCAAATTCTTTACAGATTTCGTTTATTGATTGTTTAGGATAAACGGCAATGCGCACTTCAAACGTGCAAGAGGCTGGCATGCTTGACGGCCATTCGCCGCCATTTATTTTACCAATATTAAAATTAATTGGGTGGGGATGCTTATCAAAAGGCGGATGGTTGGACTTTTGCGCGTTCCATTTGCTTTCTAACTCGTCCAAAGCTTGGATTAATTGCATTGCAATATGGATAGCGCTTGCGCCTTTGCCAAAATCCCCAGATGCGTGACCGGGGGCGCCTGATACTTCGACCTCTATCCAGATAGGTCCAGTTTGCGCCCGCATTAATTTGGGTTCTAACGGCTCAGGAATGAAAGCTGCATCGGCACTATATCCACGCACAAGGCAGGATAAAGCACCATTACCCGTACATTCCTCTTCAATGACTGATTCAACATAACAAGGTGAAGCTGGCATAAAGCCTAGGGATTGCAAGGCTTTCAATGCAAAAATATTGGCCGATACGCCTGCCTTCATGTCGCCTGCACCGCGCCCATACATCCAGCCATTTTCAATGCGTGGTTCAAAAGGCGGCGATGACCAAGCTTCCAGAGGGCCGGTTGGTACCACATCAACATGCCCATTTAAGATAAGCGATTGGCCAAGAGTTTTGCCCTTGGGCAGATATTGGCCAACCACTGACCATGCATCATCATAAGATACACTAACGGGAGAAAAGCCACGGTGGGATTTAATTGCTTCAATATCAATCAACCATTTATCAACATTTAGACCAAGATCGATCATTGCCTCAGCCATAAAATCTTGAATAGCTGCTTCTTGTCCTCTTAGTGAGGGAAACTTAACCAGTTTTTCAAGAAATTCCACCTGTTGATCAAAAAGGCGATCAACAGCCAATTTGATATCTTCGTTGCTGGGGTAGGGGACTGATGACATGAGGGCTAACCTTTATGCTGTGATATGATTGATTGATATTTTATTAATAGCTAACTTGGTGCATCAAGAACTTTTTGCTTTTCGCAAACCTACCCCTTTGCCTTTCGCAGGGCCATCAGGCTTAAAATTTCAAATAATATTTGTGCACCCGCATGAGCAGTATTTGTGGTTGCATCATAAGCAGGGGATACTTCCACCACATCGCCGCCAATAATGTTAATACCAGCAAGCCCCCGCAATAATTCTTGTGCTTCACGGGTTGTCAATCCACCAACTTCTGGCGTTCCAGTGCCCGGAGCAAAGGCTGGATCAAGACTATCAATATCAAAGGATAAATAAACTGGATGATCGCCAATTAATTTGCGGGTTGTTTCGATAATTGCGGCAATGCCGCGTTTTTGGATTTCTTCGGCATGGATAACGCTCATGCCTGATGCATAAGAAAATTCCCATAAATATTCAGATGAGCCGCGAATGCCAATCTGGATTGTCAATGTTGGATCCAGCACGCCTTCCAATACCGCGTGACGAAAAGGGCCACCATGATGGAAGCGGCAATTGTCAAAAGGGCCACCTGTATCGCAATGGGCGTCAATATGGATCATCGCAACGGGACGGCTTTTGCCAATTGCCCGCAAGATTGGCAAGGATATTGAATGGTCGCCGCCAACCGATAGTGGCATAACCCCAGCATCAATAATTTGGGTTATAGTCTCTTCAATATCTTGGTGGCAACCATTCAGATCATAGCGGCTACGAAATGGTACATCGCCAATATCAGCAAAATTCATCGCCATTTTGGGGGCGATTTTTAGAGCATGATTATAAGGTCCAACGCGTTCAATCGTTCTTAAAGCGCGTGGACCAAAACGGCACCCATTGCGGTTGCTAATCGCCAAATCCATCGGCACCCCAAGCAAGGCAACATCAAGATTAGTTAAATCTGGGGCGCTCCAATCTATTTGTCGATACGGCGCGTCTAGCAATGTGGGAACGCCAGCAAAAGGTGCTGCACGCGTGCCGCTTTTATTGATAACCCCCGCTGCAACTGCATTGAAATGCTCGTCATAGATCTTATTTTCGTTTTCGCCTCCAAAGCGAGCCTTTAAGGCTTCTAAAGCGTTTTTGTCCATTTCGAGGTTTTCCTGTTCTTCAAAATTAGATTTAATTTATAGCAGCTTAGGTCAAATCTATAAGTTAAGTTTTGCCGGCCAATTTTAAATCGCTATCGATTGGGCATTGCTGCCCAAAATAAACATGGTTTGTTGAATTAATTTTTATATGTGTGCAGCACGGATTTTTCATTTTCAATCGGCAATGCCCAAACACATAAAAAAGTTATCAATGCAAGACCGCCGAAAAGCCCGGCAAATGGAACCCAATTGGTACCAAAATAATGAGCAAGCCAAACACCAACCATTGGGGTTGCGCCACCAAAAATTGCCCCGCAAAGCTGATAGCTCAGCGAAATACCGCTATAGCGCATTCTGACTGGAAAGGCGCGCGGTAAGAAAGGCGCGATCACCGCGTAATAGGCGCCAACAAGGAAGGTTGCCACCAAAATAGCAATGGCAATATTTATAGTGCTGCCTGAAACGACTAACAGCATCATTGGTAATGCCCAAATAACACCAAGCCCAGTCATGGTCATTAATAAACCACGCTCACTATAACGGGTTGCCAAAAATGAGCCAATAGGAAATGAAATAATTTCAACCACACCAACCCATGAAATAATATTGAGAATAGTGGATTTTTCTATTTTGAGATAGGTGGTGGTATAGTTAATCATAAAGGTAGTAATGAAATAAAAACCAGCAACGCCAAGGATACACGCACCAATGCCAAGAATTAAAGCTGTTGATTTTTTAGCTAATAATTCTTTAATAGGGATAATTTCATGGCTAGATTTGCTGTCAAGTTGCGCCTGCATTTCAGGGCTTTCATTAATGCCAAGGCGAATAATAAAAGCCAAAAGAACAAGCACACCACTTGCAAGAAATGGAATGCGCCAGCCCCATGACATTAAATCTTCAGTTGGCAAGTCAGAGACATAGCGAAAAGCAAGGGTTGCCAGTATAAGACCAACGGGACTACCATATTGCGGAGCGGATGCTAAAAATGTTCGCCATTTTTCGGGCGCATGCTCGGCGGCAATTAAAACAGCGCCGCCCCATTCACCGCCAACCGCAATACCTTGGATAAGTCGCAAAAATACCAGCAAAATAGCGGCATACATGCCAATAGATTCATAAGTTGGTAAAGCACCGATAAGGGTGGTAACGCCGCCCATAATGAGCAAAGTTATTACAAGGCTAAGTCGGCGGCCAAGCTTATCGCCAAAATGACCAAAGATCGCCGCGCCAAAGGGGCGTGCAATAAAGCCAACCGCAAAAGTACCAAGGGCCGCAAGATTGCCAAGATAAGAGCTTTCACTTGGAAAGAATAATTGCCCAAAAACAAGGGCTGCGGCAGTACCGTAAATATAAAAATCATACCATTCAATGGCAGTACCTAAAAATGCAGCCAGTGCTGCGCGTATCGGTTGCGGTTTTCTCATAGGTTGTTCCTGTTGTTATTTTTATTAGAAAAATTATTTACGGCAAAGAGGCAGGTCTATTGTTTAATGGGGTATCTGGGTGATTTCATTATGAAGCGTAAATAAAGGCATCATGCCATGGCAAAGCTTAAGCAATTCATGCAGTTTGTGATTTAAGGGTGAAATCAATAAGAGGTTTTTAAGTGCTAATGGCAATAATATTTCTAAACCATTGGCGGCGACCTAATGATTAAAAAACCTTAAAGCATTTGGTTGTTAAAAATTTTATGTGATGTCTAAACATTTAAGTTGCCTCCCAACTTATCCGTAAATTTCCCAAATTACGAGTTCATCATATTGAACTTCATTCAGTATAGTGTATATTTATTTAAAATGAATAAATTGTCAATTGAGAATTTGAGCCAATGGAAAAAGAAACTGCCCATAATATTCCAGCCTTGCGCCGTGCTGCGGCAATCCTTGATCTTTTGGTTGATAGTGATGAATTGCTAAATGCCGCCGATATTGTAAAAAGGTTGAAAATCCCCAAAAGCACCGGTCATGGTTTGCTGCATGTAATGTGTGAATTGGAATTAATACAACGCAATATTGATGGTACATTTAAACTTGGTACAAAATTATCAAAATGGGGAAGCAGGTTTTTATCTAATGTTGATTTGGTTGATGCTTTTCATCAAATTGCCAGTGAACATTGCGACTTAGCACCGTATACACTGACATTATCAGTTCCTGAAGGGAGTGAGGTTGTTTATATTGCTTGCCGTAATAGCAATGCGCCCTTGGGATTTACTTTTAAAATTGGTATGCGTTTGCCAATTTATTTTACCGCAACCGGTAAAGCAATGATGGCAAGCTGGAGTGATGCCAAAATTAACACATTGGTGAAAACTCATGATTGGCCGCAACCGCTCACCCCATCAAGTGCCCGGGATTTCCAAATATTCAAGACGAACCTGCAAAATATTCGCAAAAACGGTTATTCGATTGATAATGGTGAGATACGCGATGGCATGATTTGCCTCGGTGCAGCAATTAAAAACCATGCAAAGCAAGCGATAGCCGGTATTGCAGTAAGCTTAACTGAGCAAGAAGCAACAGCAACAACAATTGAACTTATTGGCAGTAAAATTAGCACAACGGCATTAAAAATATCAAAATTATTGGGCTATTATGCGTGATGTTTCAGTTGAATATTTGAACTATTATCTGTGATAAAAGGAAAAAAACGTAAAATATATTGTTATATTAAATTATTATATTTATAATTAATATTAATACGAAAAAATACTTTGTTAAAATTACAACATCACAAGTAAAATTTAATTTATATAATATAATAAAGGGTCAATATGTATTGAGCTCTCTGTTTTTATTTTATTGTTAAGGCCTTTTTATATAAATATTAAATCTTGATAATAATATATAACATATAGTTTTATTAACAAAAATAATGATTGAATTTATAGAGTGCAGCGAAAGGTGTTTTATGATTAATCGGCATTTCACCCAAAAAGATTTTGAAGAAAGAATATCCGCTGATTATGTTTTTTACTATTATAATCAAAATAAAGAATTGGATCATGATGATGTAAATAAGGTATTTTTAATATATTTAGAAAAGATCAAGGATAAAATAAACCCAGAATTTCATCCCTTTATCGAATATTCAAAGGAATTTTACTTTGGTAGCCATGTCGGTGATGAAAAATTTCTTGAGGAAAAAAGAATTGAACTTTGGAAAAAGATAGGGAATTATTCACAAAGTCGGTTTTATAATGAGGGAAGACTTGTTCTACATGTTTTATATAGTTTAAAAGCTTGTATTGCTTTGAACACCGATGAGCCAGAATATATGATTAGCCTTTTCTTTGCCGAAGCTTTGGATTTAGATGGAGATAATTGGCAATATATTGAACCATCTATTGCTCAATATTATGCACCAACTTTTATAGTTGAGGATTAATGCGGCTATGGGGTGAGCTTTTGTCTTTTTTGAAAATATTTATATAAAAAATTGAACAATAACCCGGTAATTAGCCCCATCAAGCAAAAGATCAAATGTAATTCTAATAAAGAAATTAAATCTTTCAAAACGAAAATATCAAGACCCAACAAGCTCAATTCGCATATAAATATACTATAAATAATTGCTCCTATAAGGTTAATATGAGGTTTGAAAAACCAATAAAGCGGCAATGTAAGCAGGCAAAAAATAGCTGCATGTATGGCAAGCAGGCATATTTCAAAAAAAATTATAAATCCAAATACAATTGTATAGGAACCAAAATAACTTTTAATACCACCGGCACTACAGCCGAAAAACGCACAAAGAATAATCAGCGTTGCAATGATAATACTCAGCCAATAGGCTTTTAGAAAATTGCGCATTTTTCTTCCTATAGCTTAAAATTCTATCGAATAAAGATAGCATTATCTATTCTTGGTTTGGTAAGCCATTTATAAATAGCCCAAAAAATTAGCCCGGTTATAGCGCCAATCACCGTAAAAAAAATGGATATGATGTAAAATGGCACAAAACTCTTTACCACGTAAAAATATAAGAGGGTTGCATTGGCTAAGCCAATTGCTGTACTCCAGCTAAGGATATATAAAAAATTTAATTTAAAGTATTTTTGTAATATTAAAAAGAGCGGTATGCTTATTGCGATAAATAGACCTATATTAATAATAAATATTGCCAGAAATAAACCAAGAACTATCTTTATAACTAGCATCGTCATGCCATCATTAAGATCAATTCCTATTTCCTGGTTAAATGTAATACTAATTATAAAAGCTATGATCAGTAGGTTGGTTGCAAGGTAACTTAGCCAATAGGCAGAAATAAAACGCCACATAAATCCCCCTTAATTAACATGAACTTTGTTCAAAAGTTTTATCCTTTTGCTTCATAAAGTCAATCTATTATTTTGATAAATTGGAAGAAGTAGGTTCAATGCGGAACGCTCCTATTGGTTTTTGTTTTAAAATAGGCAATATTGCCAGAATATTTGGGTTTATTCAGCGCATGTGGGGAAAAAGATGTTACAAAGGTTTTTACAAGGCTTTTGGGAGGTTCTATACAATCTATTTTGTAAAAGGTCGGATCAACGCTATTTAAATAGTAAAAATTTCGCTGTGCATCATAGCCTTGCTGATGAATATGGCTCTCATTATCAAGATGTAAAAAAGCTGTTTGATTGTATTTTTGAAAATAGGCTCGATGATTTTGAGCAAGGCTATACAATTTTACGTAAAAATGACCAATTATTACAAGGCGGTGTTTTAAAAAGCGGTTTGGTTTGGCAAAGATTAGGTATTGAACTTGGGCGCTATCCGCTTGAGCAGTTGCAACAGGGACTTGCAGCAATTGGAAAATGGGCTGAAGAAAAGCAAAGTGCTTTTGGATTTGGTCTTTATGCTTATTGTCTTCACCATGCTGCATGGACTGAAGGTGGCGATCATTATGCCGATGAAGCAAGCGAAGAAGAGATAGATGGCTATTTCCGCAATATTGTTCAGATGGAAACGGCTCTAACCCGAGATGTTGAAGGCAAAGATGATTGTTTAATTTGGAATTTGGCCAATTATAATTATCATTCTGATGGCATTTGTGATGTTAAGACATTAAATAAATTATTCAAAAAATTAATTGCCTTGGATCCTGATAATCTTAATCACTATTGCCTGCATGCTTTTAAATTATTGCCCCGCTGGCATGGCAATTCTATGCGTGACATGGATAATTTTGCCCGACAAGCAATTGAAAAAACCAAGGATAGATTTGGCAATGGCGTTTATAGCTTGATTTATCATTATCAATTTCGCCTAGCCGACCACGAGGTTGAGGATAGTTTTTGCGATTTAGAATTGTTAAATCAAGGCTTTGATGATTTATATAACCGTTTTGGCGGACAAATGATTGTAAACCGCCAAATAGCAACATTAGATTGGGCACAGGATTATAGTCGGGCAAAAGAAATTATTGATACAAGATTAACCGCCATGACACCATTGGCATGGATGTCAGAGGATAGCGACGAAGGGCTTGAATTTGCCCGCGATACAATTTCTTTTATTGGTCTTTTAGAAGATGATGAAGAAGATGATTAAAAAACGCTGTTTTTAGTTCGTCATCTATCGTTTTGTTAAATTTAAAAAACGAACATATTGCAAAACTTTGATGGTCTATTCGATTTAAAGCATAAAAAGTGATGATAGAAGATAGGCAAGTATTTATTGTACTATCGTTTTAGCCCAAAATGCTGTTGCTTTATGCATTTAAAATTCAAAACAATTTAAAACGATTTAAAAAAAATACCTTTTTTGTCACCAAATCTTAATTGCCTAATATTTGATTTTATTAGCATAATTGCGTTTAATCTGGGACAATATGTCGCTTGACAGGTGCTGCAGATTCATCAACACTCTTATTTGGAGTGAGTGTAATCTGGGAGGATTCCATGACGTCAGCATTTGACAAAATTTATAATGAGTGGCAGCAACAGCCTGAGCAATTTTGGGGGGAGGTTTCCAAACTTATTGATTGGTCGAAGCCATTTGACAAAGTTTTTGACAAGGATCAAGGCGTTTATGGCCGTTGGTTTACGGGTGGTAAAACCAATGCTTGCTATAATGCGGTTGATCGCCATGTTGAAAATGGCCGCGGTGAACAAGTCGCTGTTTATTATGATAGTCCGGTGAGCCATGGCAAGCGCGCCATTACCTATCGCGAATTATTGGACGAGGTGCAGGCATTAGCTGCTTTCATGCAAGATCTTGGCATTAAAAAGGGCGATCGCGTTCTGATTTATATGCCGATGATACCACAAGTTTTCACCTCTGTTATGGCATGTACGCGTATTGGCGCTATCCATTCAATTGTTTTTGGTGGTTTTGCTGCCAAGGAACTTGCTATCCGTATTGATGATTGCAAGCCAAAACTTATTCTTGCCGCATCTTGTGGGATTGAACCTAATCGCATTGTGCCTTATCAATCCATGGTTAATCAAGCAATCAGCATGGCCGAGCATCAGGTGGAGCATTGTATTGTTCACGAACGCCCGATCATACAAGAAAAGCCTGAAGGCTTATTTGAATTAAAAGAAGGTCGCGATTTTGATTTTGCCGTGGTGCTAAAAGAAAATATGGGGCGCAAAGTCCCTTGTGTTGAGGTGGACGCGACTGATCCACTTTATATTCTTTACACATCTGGCACCACTGGCAAGCCCAAAGGGGTAATGCGCGATGTTGGCGGCTATCTCGTGGCGCTTGCTTGGTCTATGGAAGCGATTTTTAATGTTAAACCGCAAGAGGTGATGTTTACCGCGTCTGATGTTGGTTGGGTGGTTGGCCATTCCTATATTATTTATGCACCACTATTAATTGGCGCAACTACGGTGCTTTATGAAGGTAAACCCGTTGGTACACCAGACCCCGGTTCATTTTGGCGCATTTGCGCTGAATATAATGTGCGCTCGTTCTTTTCTTCGCCAACCGCCCTTCGCTCGATTAAGCGTGAAGATCCCCATGGCGATTTTACCAAAAACTACCAATTACCCAATTTGCAAGCGATGTTTTTAGCCGGTGAGCGCGCCGATCCAGATACATTAAATTGGGCGCATGAGCTTTTTGACATTCCCATCATTGATAATTGGTGGCAGACCGAGACAGGCTGGCCAATTGCTGCAAATCCTATTGGCATTGAATTAATGCCGATTAAACTTGGTTCACCAACACGGCCAATGCCGGGTTATGCCATTGATGTGCTTGATGATGATGGTCAAAAACTGCCGCCCGATAGTTTTGGCAATCTTGCCTTCCGTCTGCCATTGCCTCCTGGCTGTTTGCCAACCCTTTGGCAAGCTGACGAGCAGTTTAAAAAAAGCTATCTTGAGCGTTTTCCCGGCTATTATAACTCGGCAGATGCAGGCTATATTGATAAGGATGGCTATGTTTTTGTGATGAGCCGCACCGATGATATTATCAATGTTGCGGGTCACCGTTTATCCACCGGCGGTATGGAAGAAGCTATTTCAGGTCATCAAGATGTTGCTGAATGTGCAGTTATCGGAATTAGCGACAAGTTAAAAGGACAGGTTCCTTGCGGCTTCATTGTGCTAAAACATGATGTTAGCCGCACCAATGATGTTATAGAAAAAGAATGTGTTGACCGTATCCGCGATATCATTGGCCCCGTTGCGGCATTCAAGCTTGTGGTTACTGTGCATAAATTGCCCAAAACACGCTCGGGTAAAATATTGCGTGGCATGATGCGCAAAATTGCCGATGGCGAAGAATGGACAGTGCCAAGCACAATTGAAGACCCATCAACTTTGCAAGAAGTGCAGCAATTACTGATTGAGCGCAATATTCGCCAAGTTGCTTGAAGCGTAAAACTTTTTTGACAACTCCCCTTTAGCGGCTATTCACCCCGATAGCCGCTAATGCTCTTTAAGACAATCTTATGCATAATACTTAGTACTATTTAATCGATTATGGTTAAAGTAATTTTGGCATACCCATTATATAATTTATAATTTTGCCAAAATTCATTTACATATAAGGGGCGTATTTAACTTTTTATAATTGTTACACCATTATCACACAGTTTTTTTTAAAAAATCCAAGAAAAGCATAGTTCCGACGGTCAGCCCGTCGCGATGCAGTGCGACCACATTTAATTATATGCTTATTGTCTGGTAGGTATTTAATATCTCTTAAATATATTAAAAAACATAATCTATTAAGGTTACATTTTTCTCTTTAATTTTTTTGATGTTTTTATAAGGATATAAAAACTTTTCATAAACGGTTTCGATATTATCACCAATTTCTGGAAAATCTATGATATAGGCATTAAGTTTATTGATGAGATTCAACTCGGTTGCTTCATCTAAGGTTTCATACATTTTCGTCAACTGATCTGACGCATGATGATTTTCAAGCAATTTCGCCAATATGCTATTGATGATATCACTACTACAAAATGGAATGGACCCATCAGATTTATCCAAAAATTTTACGTGCCTAATTAACATAATCAGGGCATAAATCTCAGTTTGATCCAAAGTAACAAATTTGTCCAATTTTTGCATGTGGCACGCTCTTTTATAATTCAATTTATAAAACAATCTTAGCGAATGATTTTGGCTGAAAAACGCAACAATGCCAATAGGCAAAAAAAGTTGAGGCTTAACTATCTGGGCGTTAGCTATTGGCTGACGTATTTATATTTTCATTTCTTTTGTTATGAAAATATTACTCAAATCAACGGAATTATTATTGTAGCTATCCACTTTTTTATTTGTGTAACATGTTTCGCATTTTTAATTGTATGATATGGACCATTTGATCATTATAAACATAAGTTTCTATTATTTGTATCATGGGCTATAAATATGCTTATGTGATTGCGTTAACCTTCTTTATTTAGTTAAGGTCTATGGCCAAAACTTCCAACAGGTGATTAAAAGCTGTATTTAAGGTGAATTAGGTTCAACTACAGCATGTAATTTTTTCGTTTCAGATGCCCCCACGCTTAAAAGGCATAAGTGAGGAACTAAAATGTTAATTATAGATTTTGTTGAAGTGCAGTATAGCGATAATATAATCTTTATACCTTCCTATATTGTTGAGCCAATAAAACAATATGGTAGTATATCATTCATAAATCAGCTAGAGGCAGAAAATGCGGAAGGCATTGATAACCCTAAAGGATTTATCCGGTTTCAATGGGGAATAATAAAAGGAACCTCCGATTTTTATAATTTTGAATGTATTGCCTATGTTGGCGGCGCTCTAATGCTCAAACTTAAAGATGGTAAAGAGAATTATCTTTTAATTAAAAACTTTCCTTATGAAGAATATGAAAAATCGCGCAATTTATTTCGATCATGGGGGTTAGAAGTGCGAAATTAAATAACAGCAAATGCCACGTCAGATTGCTTTTTATTCAATTGAAAATTTTTAAAAATATGGCCTTATCATTAAGGCTAAATTAGGCCTATTTTGGGTTACATGCTAGTGTTTTGGGATGATAACTCATCAATTGAGATTGACTGATGTAAAGTGCCGCTTATCAAAACAGCATTACACTACCCAACAATGGAAAATAAGGTGATCTAAGGCTTTATAGCTAATAGTTTTATAATCTGATCAATAAAGCCACATTTTTAAGCAATTTTTTATTTTGGGACGGCGCGAAAATCAAAAATAGAGCAGTCTTATAAACAATGAAATGCCCCCCCATCACTCGCTAAGCTTGTTCAATTTCAATTAATGTACCGTCAAAATCCTTGGGGTGGATAAAAAGCACCGGCTTACCGTGAGCGCCGATTTTTGGAGTTCCATCGCCCAAAATACGAAAATTATTTGCCCTTAACTTATCACGCATTGCCAATATATCATCAACTTCAAAACAAATATGATGCACGCCGCCATTAGGATTTTTGTCTAAAAAACCAGCAATGGGAGAATGTTCACCAAGCGGATATAATAGTTCAATCTTACTATTTTCAAAGGTGATGAAAACAACGCTAACGCCATGCTCTGGCAAATCTTCAATACTTGATACTTCCGCGCCAAGCATTTGATAGGGTTTTGCCGCTTGCTCGAGGTTTGGAACGGCAATTGCCACATGATTAAGGCGGCCAAATTGGCTCATACTAAACTCCCCTTATGCTTTGTGGCAAATTGCGTTTTTATTCTAATCATTACGCAATTTACCTTCTAAAAGATCAAGAATTTTTGCCGCTGCCTCTACCACATTGGTGCCCGGGCCAAACACTGCGGCAACGCCATGGGCTTGTAAAAATTCATAATCTTGGCGCGGTACGACACCGCCGCACACCACAATAATATCACTATTTCCCCGTTTTTTGAGTTCTTCTACCAGTTGCGGCAACAAGGTTTTATGACCGGCAGCAAGGGAGGACACGCCAATAAGCTGCACTTTTTTGGCAATTGCCATATCGGCGGCTTCATCCGGTGTTTGGAAAAGTGGGCCAGCAATAACTTCAAAACCAATGTCACCAAAGGCGGAGGCAATGATTTTTGCACCGCGATCATGGCCGTCTTGGCCAAGCTTTGCCACCATAATACGTGGTTTTTGGCCAATTTTGCTGGCTATTTCGCCCATGCGCCTTTGTAGATGCTGATATTCTGGCTCATTTTTATAGGCTTTACCATAAATATTTTTCACAACTTTTGGCGTTGCAACATGATCGCCAAATACTTTGCGCATAGCATCCGATATTTCGCCAACACTTGCCCGCGCCCGCGCCGCTTCAACCGCTGCTGCCAATAAATTGCCTTTGCCGCTTTTAGCGATATTTTCCAAGTCGCTAAGAGTTTTTGCAACTTTGGCAGGGTCGCGGCTTTCGCGTATTTTGGAAAGGCGGGCAATTTGCGATAAGCGCACTTTGCTGTTGTCAATTTCCAAAATGTCGAGCGTGTCTTCATTTTCAAGGCGATATTTATTAACGCCAACAATTACCTCATCACCCTTATCAACCGCTGCTTGCCGCGCAGTTGCCGCTTCCTCAATCAAGCGTTTGGGCAAACCGTCTTTTACTGCCTTGGTCATGCCGCCAAGCGCTTCTACTTCTTCTATCAATGCCCATGCTTTTTGCGCTAATTCATGGGTAAGGCTTTCAACGTAATAAGAGCCAGCCAAAGGATCAACCACTTTGGTGACACCCGTTTCATGGTTTAAAATAAGCTGTGTGTTTCGGGCAATACGGGCAGAAAACTCGGTTGGTAGTGCAATCGCCTCATCAAAAGAATTAGTATGCAAGGATTGCGTGCCACCAAGCACCGCCGCTAACGCCTCATAGGCGGTACGCACAATATTATTGTAAGGGTCTTGTTCTTGCAAAGACACGCCTGAGGTTTGGCAATGAGTGCGCAGCATTAGTGATGATGGTTTTTTTGGCGCAAATTCATGCATAATCCGCGACCATAAAAGCCTTGCTGCCCGCAATTTCGCCGCTTCCATAAAGAAATTCATGCCAATGGCAAAGAAAAACGATAGTCGCCCTGCAAATTGGTCAATATCAAGCCCTTTGGCAAGGGCGGCGCGTACATATTCGCGGCCATCTGCTAAGGTGAAAGCTAGTTCTTGCACTAACGTTGCACCAGCTTCTTGCATATGATAGCCAGAAATTGAAATAGAATTGAATTTTGGCATTTCCTGTGCGGTATATTCAATAATATCGGCAATGATCCGCATCGAGGCTTCGGGGGGATAAATATAGGTATTGCGTACCATGAATTCTTTTAGAATGTCATTTTGGATAGTGCCAGAAAGCTGCGATCTTGGTACGCCTTGTTCTTCACCTGCCACAATAAAACTTGCCAAAATAGGGATTACTGCGCCATTCATGGTCATAGATACCGACATTTCATGAAGCGGTATACCATCAAACAGGATTTTCATATCCTCGACACTATCAATGGCAACGCCTGCCTTGCCAACATCGCCGAAGACGCGTGGATGGTCGGAGTCATAACCGCGATGGGTTGCAAGGTCAAAGGCAACAGACAGGCCTTTTTGCCCTGCATTTAATGCTTTTTTATAAAAAGCATTGGATTCCTCGGCGGTCGAAAACCCTGCATATTGGCGAATAGTCCATGGTCGCCCCGTATACATAGTTGCCCTTGGGCCGCGCAAAAACGGATCAAGCCCCGGCAAACTATCCAATTCGGCAATATCGGCAATATCATCAGCGGTATAAACTGGCTTAATGTCGATGCCTTCTGCTGTGTGCCAGATAAGTTGGTCGGGTGAGCCTTTAATTTCTTTTTCGGCAAGTTTTGTCCATTCATCGATCTTTAGGTTATTTGGCTCATGGGGCATTTAATTAAACTCCATAATAATTTGATCAACGGCTAGGCTTTGGCCAATAGTGGCGGCAATTTTTGTAACTTGGCTCTTCTTTTCTGCCCGCAACATATTTTCCATTTTCATTGCTTCAACAATTGCTAGTGGCTGGCCTGCTTCAACCTCATCGCCTTCATTGACCAAAATTGCGGTAATCACCCCCGGCATGGGGCAAAGCAACATTTTTGAGGTGTCAGGTGGTAATTTTACGGGCATTATGCTGGCAAGTGCCGCCACATGGGGCTCGCGTATTCTTGCTAAGACAGCAATACCAGCATAGCGCAGCCTTATTGCTGTGCCTTTAATCTCGGTTTTAACTGCGAGGATTAGCCCATCAAGGTTGAAAATACCAAGGCTCATGCCCGGTTGCCAATCACTTTCAACGCTCATGGTTTCACCATCGCCAAAGTGCATCAATATGGTTTTATCGTCTTCTGTTATTTTGAGGTTAAAGGAGTTTTCATCAAGACCATTAAGAGTAACCACCCAATCCTTGCCAATAATCCGGCGGTGATTATCTAAAGTGCCAGAAATCATGGTGGCGCGTTTTTGTAAAATGAGATTGATAAAACCTGCAATTGCAGCAAGGGCGCGTACCTGCCCAGCATTTGGGGCAACACCGTGAAAACCATCAGCAAATTCTTCAGCAATATAGGCGGTGGTTAAGCGGCCCTCTTGAAAGCGCTGTTGCCCCATAACGGCCGACAAAAATGGAATGTTATGGCCAATGCCTTCAACTTCAAAACGGTCAAGCGCTTCACTCATCGCTAAAATGGCACTTTGTCGATCTTTACCCCATGTCACTAATTTTGAAATCATTGGGTCATAATAGATGGATATTTCGCCACCTTCATATACGCCGGTATCATTGCGCAATTTTATATCATCCAAACCATCAATATGGGTTGGGGATTGGTAGCGGCTTAAACGTCCAGTTGAGGGTAAAAAATTGCGAAATGGGTCTTCCGCATATAGTCGACATTCCATAGCCCAACCATGCAATTTTACGTCGTCTTGAGTAAGCGGCAAGGGTTGACCATCAGCAATTTTGATCATTAATTCGACAAGATCAAGTCCAGTGATAAATTCAGTGACCGGATGCTCGACTTGTAAGCGCGTATTCATTTCAAGGAAATAAAAATTGCGATTGCCATCAACAATAAATTCTACCGTACCGGCTGAATAATAGCCAACGGCGCGGGCAAGTGCTACGGCTTCTTCGCCCATGGCTTTACGGGTAGCACTATCTAAAAACGGTGATGGCGCTTCCTCGATAACCTTTTGATTGCGCCGTTGAATGGAACATTCACGCTCACCAAGGGCAATAATATTGCCATGCTTATCACCAATAATCTGAATTTCAATATGGCGCGGTTCGGTGACAAATTTCTCGATAAAAATGCGGTCATCGCCAAAAGATGCTTTTGCTTCGTTTTTAGAGGCTTGAAAACCTTCACGGGCTTCTTCATCATTCCATGCAATACGCATGCCTTTGCCGCCGCCACCAGCTGACGCCTTAATCATCACCGGATAGCCAATTTGACTGGCAATTTTGACCGCTTCATCACTGTTTTCAATTAAACCCATGTGACCTGGTACAGTGGAAACACCAGCCTCACTTGCAAGTTTTTTACTGGTAATTTTATCGCCCATGGCACGCATGGCATTGGCGGGCGGGCCAATTAAAATAATGCCGTTTTCTTGTAAACGCTCGGCAAAAATTGGGTTTTCCGACAAGAAACCATAGCCGGGGTGAACAGCATCGGCGCCGCTAATTTTTGCGGCTTCAATGATTTTATCGATGACCAAATAGGATTGCGCTGACGGGGAGGGGCCAATATGAATAGCTTCATCCGCTTCGCGGACATGTAAGGCGTTAGCATCGGCATCAGAATAAACGGCAACAGTGGCAATACCCATTTTTCGTGCGGTGCGAATAACGCGGCAAGCAATTTCACCACGATTGGCGATCAGAATTTTTTGTATCATTTTTGCCTCGGACAATGCGACAAAGTAAAAAATAAAAACACGATATTATCTCAATAATGAAGAGACGTTCTCTAAAGCGGAATGGTGTCATGCTTGCGCTTGCGGCTCTCAACCTTTTTATTGCGCAGCGCTGCAAAAGCACGCGCAACGCGCTTGCGGGTTGAATGGGGCATAATCACTTCATCAATAAAGCCGCGTTCCGCCGCTACAAAGGGGTTGGCAAAACGGCTTTCATATTCTGCGGTATGGGCTGCAATTTTTTCCTCATTGCCAAGGTCGGAGCGGTAAAGAATTTCCGTTGCGCCCTTGGCACCCATCACTGCAATTTCTGCCGTTGGCCATGCATAATTAACGTCGGCGCCAATGTGTTTGGATGCCATCACATCATAAGCACCGCCATAGGCTTTACGGGTAATGACTGTCACCATCGGCACACTTGCTTGCGAATAGGCAAAAAGCAATTTTGCACCATGAATAATAACGCCATTATATTCCTGCGCCGTTCCTGGCAAAAAGCCCGGTACATCCACAAGGGTTAAAATAGGAATATTAAAAGCATCGCAAAAGCGCACAAAACGCGCACCCTTTCTCGCCGTATCAATATCAAGACAGCCGGCAAGCACCAAGGGTTGATTGGCGACAACGCCAATGCTGCGCCCCTCAATGCGAATAAAGCCCGTGATAAGGTTTTTGGCAAAATCTGCTTTCACTTCAAAAAAACTACCCTCATCAGCAATGGTTTGGATAAGCTCTTTCATATCATATGGCTTGGTCGAAGAATCTGGAATAAGCGTATCAAGCTTTATATCAAGGCGTTGCGGATCATCAAAAAATGGCCGCACAGGTGGCTTTTCTTGGCTATTTAGTGGCAAATAATCAAAAAGCAGGCGGATATTTTCAAGGGCCTCAATATCATTTTCAAAAGCACCATCGGCAACCGATGATTTTTGCGTATGGGTGGTGGCACCGCCTAGTTCTTCGGCGCTGACAATTTCATTGGTGACGGTTTTAACCACATCAGGGCCGGTCACAAACATATAGGACGAGTCCCGCACCATGAAGATGAAATCAGTCATTGCCGGTGAATAAACTGCGCCGCCGGCACATGGCCCCATAATCACCGAGATTTGCGGCACAACGCCAGAGGCTTCAACATTGCGGCGAAATACTTCCGCATAACCTGCAAGAGATGCGACACCTTCTTGAATACGCGCCCCGCCTGAATCATTAAGACCAATGACAGGTGCACCATTGCGTGCCGCCATATCCATAATTTTGCATATTTTTTGTGCATGGGTTTCAGAAAGTGATCCGCCTAAAACGGTAAAATCCTGCGAAAAAACATAAACTTGCCGACCATTAATGGTGCCCCAACCGGTTACAACGCCGTCACCTGCAAATTTTTGCTGCTCCATACCAAAATCTGTGCAGCGATGGCTAACAAACATGTCATATTCTTCAAAGGAATTGGCATCAAGCAAAACGTCAAGCCGCTCGCGAGCGGTTAATTTACCCTTTTCATGTTGTGACCTTATGCGCCGCTCTCCGCCGCCTTGGCGCGCATTTTCACGCCGCTCTTCCAATTGTTGCAAGATTGCCCGCATTATAACTCCAATCCCGTTGATATTTTTACGTCAAAAATAATTAGTCGGCTAAATAATATGATTGCCTTATACGTTGGCTCTGGTTTCGTCCTAAACGTCTTTAAATATCCCAACTAACAAAGTTAAGTGTGCAATGGCTAAAATTACATTGAGTAATTTAGCTTAATTAAATAATGAATACAGTAGTTTATAGTGTAAAGTTAAAATCAAAAGGGGTGGTATGCATATAATTAATGACGATGCTTCTTCGTGTAACAATGCGCATTTGGCCTCTTCTCCCTAAACCAATAGCACTCGTTAACTCACCATAAGCATACCAACCCCTGTGCCTCCCCGGCCAAACGTAACCTTTTAAAATGGCAAATCTGACAACGACTTTGTTTGCAATCAGACTCTCAGCCATATTCGCTTAGGAATCAAGGTAACAGATTTTTATAAATAATAAAGCTTGATTGTGTGCAAATGCATAAGTTATAAAAATGCAAATTGTAAATTGCAAAATTGTGAAAATCATGGCTATTGGTAAATTATATATTGGGCGCAAAGTGCGCAAATTGCGTGAAGAGCATCAAAACACCCAGATGCAATTTGCTGAACGTATTGGCATATCAACCTCTTATCTCAACCAGATAGAGAATAATCAAAGACCGGTTTCTGCGGCTGTATTATTATCGCTAGCTGAAAAATTTCACATTGATATAGCAAGCCTTTCCTCTGGTGAAGATGACCGTTTGCTTTCAGCATTAAGTGACACATTAAGCGATCCACTGTTTGAAAATAACCGTGCGAGCCTCCAGGAATTGCGGCTTATTGCTCAAAATGCCCCCAGTCTTGCCCGTGCGTTGATTTCTTGTCACCAAGCCTATCGGCTGGCATCGGAACAATTGGCAAGCAGTGATGATCGCTTGCAAACTAGCGGGCTTAGCGAAGTTTCGCCTTATGAAGAAGTGCGCGATTTTTTCCATTTTGTCGATAATTATATTGATAGCCTTGATAAGGCAGCTGAACATTTGGCTGCTTCTATCGGCATTGGTGAAAATGATAATCACGCTGCTTTAATCCGCATTTTGGAAGAAAAATATCAAATATTGGTTCGTTGGGGTAGCCTTGACGACACTACTGTGCGGCGTTTTGACGCGATGAGCAAAACCCTAACCCTTAACCCTTATGCACCTTTGCAAACCCGTATTTTTCAACTTGCTGTACAATTAGCACAATTTGAAACCGATGATCTTTGTGAAGAAATTATCAATAAGGCCAATTTTAAATCGCATGAAGCTGAGGAAATTTGCCGCATTGGGCTGCACAATTATTTTGCAGGTGCTTTGGTGTTGCCTTATATGCCATTTTTGCGCACGGCTGAATTATTACGCCACGATATTGAATTATTGGCCGCGCGTTTTGGTGTTTCATTAGAGCAAGTTTGTCACCGCTTATCGACTTTACAACGCCCCGGCTCAAAAGGAGTACCAATCTTTTTTGCCCGTGTTGATCGCGCCGGCAATATTACCAAACGCCATAGTGCGGCAAAACTGCAATTTGCCCGCTTTGGCTCAGCCTGTCCGGTATGGAATGCCCACCAAGCTTTTGAAACGCCGGGCAGCATTATTCGCCAATTGGCTGAAACGCCAGACGGCGTGCGCTATCTTTGCCTTGCAGTGCAAGTGGTTAAGGGTAATGGTGGTTATCGCAGTACACACCCCCATTATGCCTTGGCTTTTGGTTGCGAAATTTCCAATGCTAAAAGCTTTGTCTATTGCGATGACTTGGATCTTGGCAATGGGGCAGCTTATGAAGCTATCGGTATTTCTTGCCGCATTTGTTCGCGTACAAAATGCGCCAACCGCGCCGTGCCACCCTTAAAGCATCGCTTAAACATTAATCATGATTTGCGTGATGTTTTACCCTATACGTTGGAGCAGATTGGATAAAATCTAAATAAGCTTTCTGGATTTAAGTTTTTTTTAATAGGTGTTGACTTCATATATTTTTGCTATTCAACATTGTTGCTTGAAAATATTATTACTTATAGTAATAAATAAAAATTGATTTTTGAAATAAAATAGTTAATATTTAATGTAATACATGGCTTGATAATTGTTTGAGGGTTTTTACTTATTTGTAGCGTCCCTCTCCAATATTGATAAGTATAATAAAGCATTTGTTGCAACATTCGCAAAAAGCTAAATTAAGCTGAGGAAGCACTATCTTATTGGAGTAAATGTAAGGATGAAGCCATATACGCGGTCAATAATTGAACTGTTTGATGGAAAAAAGCGGTTTCTTATTCCTCTTTATCAGCGTAAGTATGCTTGGCAAGCTAAGCCTCAGCTGGAGCTTTTATGGGAGGATATTCTCCGTTCAGTTCGTCAATTGATGCAAGATAGATCTAACATGATCCCCCATTTTATGGGAGCAATTGTTATATCTCAGATAAAGACTTTTGGAAAAGAGGTACAATCTTTTGAAATAATTGATGGGCAGCAACGCTTAACTACATTTCAGCTTCTTTTAGCTGCCTTAAGAGATGTAGCCAATATTAATAGTTCTCATTATGCAACTGAAATTAATAAATATCTTGTAAATGATGGTATCATGCAAGATCCTATAAAAGAAAAATTTAAATTATGGCCGTCACTTACTGATCGTAGGGCATTTGTATCTATCATTGATCCTAAAATTGATGAGGACGCATATGGTCTGCCGCTAACGGATGAAGATGAGAGGGCTAAACGATCAATCGCTGCTTATTCATATTTAAAGGATAAAATTCAATCTTATGTTAGTGAAGATGGTGAATTTAATGAAGATAGAATCGAAATTCTTTTTGAAGCTCTTAAAGCTGGTTTGGCAATTGTTTCAATAGAATTGGAGGGTGGCGATGATCCTCAGACTATATTTGAAACATTAAATAGTCGCGGAGTTGATCTATCACCTAGCGATTTAATGCGCAATTTTATTTTTCAACGAGCCAAAGGGTTGGGGCAAGAAAATCATTCTCTGGTAATAGATAAGCTATATGAGAAATATTGGTTGCCATTGGATTTCACATTTTGGAGCGAACCTGCGTCTAGAGGACGCCAAAAACATAATAGGTTGGACTGGATGATGACAGATCATCTGGCTATGCACACAGGGGATATAGTTTCCATAGAAAATCTTTTCGAACGTTACAGATATTGGATTTTAGAAAGCCAACATTTTTCATCGGTGACAGAAGAACTTAAGTCAATTGCGGCTACATCTGAGATTGAAAAACGTCTTTTTGACCAAGATTCTGATGATGTATTGGGTAATTTCGGGATTTTTGCAGATGCATTTGACGTTTCAACAGCAATGCCACTTGTTATTTATTTGGCTACCGAGTTAAAAGATAACCAAGACCTGATACGTGCACTTAAAGCACTTGAAAGCTTTATCTTACGTAGGGATCTCTGCAGACTTCCAACCAAGGCTTATAACCGATTTTTTATTGGTGTTATAGATCGCCTGCGAAAATTTGACGGCAATAAAGTCGATACTTTGTTAGAATACTTATCTAGTAGAACCTCTGAAAACGATAGATGGCCCAATAACAGAGAATGGCAGCGGAGCTGGTTAGAGAAAGGACAATATAAAGGTTTACGGCAAGCAAGATTACGCTTCATATTTCAAGCTATTGAATTAGAGTTGCAAACTAAGCAGAATGAAAAAATCGCTATTAAATCTACATTATCAGTTGAACATATTATGCCCCAAAAATGGGAAGCTAACTGGCCTTTTAGCGAATTTTCTCACTTAAGTGACGATGAAAAAGCCATGGATGTTGATTATGCTATTAAAAGAAAATATCGCGATGATGCCATCAATACTATGGGGAATTTAACCCTATTAACCCATTCTTTGAATTCGTCGGTGTCCAACGGTTCGTATTC
Organism: Bartonella sp. HY761; assembly: GCF_026743145.1. Taxonomy (NCBI): domain Bacteria; kingdom Pseudomonadati; phylum Pseudomonadota; class Alphaproteobacteria; order Hyphomicrobiales; family Bartonellaceae; genus Bartonella; species Bartonella sp. HY761. Next base: position 143,695 of record NZ_CP104888.1, on the reverse strand, counting down.
CATAAAAATGCCAGCAATTAGAGCGCAATCTAGCCTTGCCCTTAATAGGAGCTTGAATGAATATGGTGATTGGAATGAAACATCGATAACAGAGCGCGGAAAAAAGCTTTTTAATATAGCCAAAGCAATTTGGATGGAACCCCTTGAGGTAGAAAAGCCAATAACAAAAACATATGAACAGGGTATGCCTCTTCCGCCCGAAGGTACAGAGTGCAAATTTGCATATTCCGGAAGTACCTATCAAGGTGTCATTAGAGACGGAGAACTTGTAGTAGCTGGATTTTTAGGTTCATTTAAGTCATTTTCAACTGCTTCAAAAGCGGTAACAAATACAAGCCGAAATGGTTGGTTTGACTGGTATTTAAAGGATGCCAATGATAATTGGATTATAGCGGATGACTGGCGAAGCCGACCAAATAATTGAAAATTTAGATTATGTTGAGGTATAGCCCTTATTTATATTTTGAATTGAAATATATTTTTTTATAATAAATAATATCTGCATCCAAATGTTGCAATAAATATTGCGGCTCGCGATTATTCGGCTATTTAGATAATACCTGACGATTGATATTTAATTAATATTTGTTGCAATCGTTAATCTAATATTTTTATTTAGATTTTAATAATTAACCATTTAGAATTTGTGATTTAAACAATTTAAAAATACAAGGATTTATCTAATGGGTTCAGCTTCAAATGACGCAAATATCGCAGCTCTTCGCAGTGAGGCCGAAAATGGCGATGCAAGTGCGCAGAATAATTTGGCGGTCATTTATGACGAAGGCCACGGCGTTGCGCAAGATAAGGTAGAAGCTGCCAAATGGTTTAAACTTGCCGCAGCGGAAGGCGAGATGAATGCACAGTTAAACCTTGCCAAAATGTATTTTGAAGGCGAAGGCGTTGCCTATGATTTGCAGCAATCCGTAAAATGGTTGCAGCTTGCGGCCGAACAAGGTCTAGCCGAAGCGCAATTTATACTTGGTAGTTTTTATGATACCGGTAAAGGGGTTGAGCAAGATAAGCAAGAGGCGGTAAAATGGCTTACTCTTGCCGCAGAGCAAGGCTATGCAGAGGCTCAATGCGATTTGGGTGTGATGTATGCTGATGGCGATGGTGTCACTCAAGATAATAATGAAGCTGAAAAATGGTATAGTCTTGCTGCCGAGCAAGGCGATGTTGTTGCGCAATTTAATTTGGCAGCGCTTTATCATAGTGGAGAGGTAGCAACCAAAGACAATCAAGATGCTTTAAGATTATACCAGCTTGCAGCCGAGCAAGGTTATGAATTTGCCCAATATAATTTAGCCTATATTTATGAACATGGCTTAGGCATTGACGAGGATATGCATGAGGCTGAAAAATGGTATCGTTTGGCAGCAGAGACCGGAAATTCAGCTGCTCAATTAGCTATTTCTAAAATGTATCTTGAAGGCGAAAATGTTGAGCAAGATTTGATGGAGGCGGCAAAATGGGCGCGTCTTGCCGCAGAGCAAGGCGATGAAGAAGGGCAATTTGTTCTTGCATGCCTTTATGATAATGGCGATGGCGTTGAAGAAGACAAGGCGCAAGCGGCTAAATGGTATTTATTGGCGGCACAGCAAGGACATCCTGTCGCGCAATTTAATTTAGGCTACATGTATAGTGAGGGCGAAGGTTTGCCTCAAGACAAGGCGCAAGCAGCTAAATGGTATAGCTTAGCGGCGGAGCAAGGTGATGGTGACGCGCAATTTAATTTAGCTGAATTATATCAAAATGGTGATGGCGTAGAGCAAGATAAGAAAAAAGCCGCCCATTGGTACCGCTTAGCGGCAGAGCACGGCGACAGCGAGGCTGAAAAGGCATTAAAAGCCCTTTAACGACCACGCTATGAGCGGGGGTAAGGATATCTTTTTTACAAGGATATGTAACATTAGATTCAGAATAGATGCTGATGTAAAGGTACAAGGTTAAAAAATGCAGGGGATGATTTAATGGGTTCGCTTTCTAATGACGCGAATATAACTGCTTTACGCAACTTAGCGGAAAAGGGCGATGCAGAAGCACAATATCAGCTTGGTTATATTTTCTATAGCGGTGAGGGTGTTGCGGTTAATATTGAAGAGGCAGTCAAGTGGTTGCATCTTGCCGCTAATAATGGCTACGTACTTGCACAATATAATTTGGCCTCATTATACCAATATGGGGATCTTGTGCCGCAAAATTATGTCGAAGCCGCACGCTTATATCAGCTTGCTAGCGATCAAGATTATGCCTATGCCCAATTTGACTTGGCTTTGCTTTATGAAATGGGCTTAGGGGTTGATGAGGATAAGGCAGAGGCGGCTAGGCTTTATAAATTGGTGGCTGCAAAAAATTTTCCCAATGCACAGCTCTATCTTGCGCGTTTATATTTAAAAGGTGAAGGTGTTGCCTATAATGAAAAAGAGGCGGTAAAATTGGTGCGCCTTGCTGCAGAGCAGGGCTTTGCCGAGGCTGAATTTGTGCTTGGTAGCCTTTATGAAGAGGGTATTGGCTTAAGGCAAGACAGTGCGCAAGCAGCATTTTGGTTTTTACGTGCCGCTGAACAAGGGGAAGCTGCTGCCCAGTCTTATTTGGTTAAACTTTATGTTTCAGGCGTTGGTGTTGACTATAATTTACACGAAGCACTGAAATGGTGTCGCCTTGCCGCAGATCAAGGCGATGTGGAAGCACAATTTAGTCTTGGTTGTTTTTATGATTTAGGCAATGGCGTTGATGAAGATAAATTGGAAGCGATTAAATGGTTTCGATTAGCTGGTGAACAAGGACATGAAGAAGCCCAACATAATGTTGCTTATATGTATGATTATGGCGAAGGTGTTGCAGAAGATAAAGTGGAAGCTGCCAAATGGTACCGCCTTTCTGCGGAGCAAGGCAATATTCGAGCTCAGGCAAATCTAGGTTATTTATATGGCGTTGGCGATGGTATTGCTAAAAACATTATTGAAGCAGAAAAATGGTACCGTTTAGCCGCAGAGCAAGGCGAACCCGCATCGCAATATAATCTAGGTGAATTATATCAAATTGGCGAAGCTGTTGGTAAAAATTTGGCGGAAGCCGAAAAATGGTATCGCTTATCGGCAGCACAAGGCTATAAGGATGCTGAAGAGGCGTTAAAAACTCTATAGCATAATCAGCTATATATGCTTTACGGGTGTAGTATGGATTTAACAGCGACTAAAGCTAATTGAGGCTGAAGTAAATAAGTCTATTTGCACCCAAATTGATTGTAATTAAAACATGTTTATTGATCGTTGACATGGAAATCTAGTTCAAAATTTCTGTTTACGCGCATTATCAATCGGCAAAAAAATTTAATCTGGCTCTTCTAGCCATTCAAAAAATCCATTATCCCGAAGTTTGGTAAAAGCTTCATGATATTCATCGGTTTGTTGAATTTTTTGCATGTTTTCTTTTGCTAAAAATTTAGGATAATCGCAGTCCACCCGATCTTGTCCTATATTTTTAAAAGATCCAACCGCTTTAATAAGATTTTCATGGCATAACCCCTCAGACATTAAAACTATGACTGCTTCATAATATTTTTCTGGTAGTTCATCGCCAAATGTGTCTTTTAGTAATTTATAAGTACTTAATAATATTAAGTCATTCATTCTAAAACCTATGAATATTATTTTAGCCTCATTGTGCCTTTGCGAGTTCCTATTTTTATAATAGCCTTTTTAGCTCTTAAGCGAAAGCCGATTGCCCGGCGTTATCGTTTCAATGATTGATTGGGCTAAAACTCATATTAGATGATTGTGAACTTGTGCCGAAGGACTGGTAAATGACCCTATCATCATTAATCACTTGGTGGCTAATTATATCAATAAGACGTATGAGCTTAAAAATTGCATGCCATTGAAAGACGCAAATCTTGATTAGAGTCTAAACTTTAGAACAATGTTACAGGAGCATAAAAATCTGTAATGAAAATCTAAGTGCTAGCGCAACTTTTAGCATTGACTACTAAATTTTAGCTTTAGCTTACCAAAATAACCACTGTTTTAGAGCATGACGAGGCAAAAAAACCACATTGATTGTAGAAATTAACCTTTTAAAAAGAAATATGACATTTTTGTGTTGAATATTGGTCTGCGCTTATTCAAAAGAATGTATTAAGAATCTTTTTAAATAGGGGAAGTCTATGGCTGTCTTGAAAAACGTCAAACTTCATATCATAGCGCTGTTGGTTGTTGTGCTATGTGAAACCATTGGCACCATGAAATTTTCCATTGGCAAATTTGCTATTGTACTTTTTCCAATGCTTTTTGCCATGATCATTTCTGGCTTTATCAGTTTTCCAAAATGGAAAATTATTAGCTTTAAAGAAGGTGACAATGCGGGCAAAATGCTCACCGTGGTACTTATTCCATTAATTACCGCTATTGGTCTTGGTATTGGCCCCAATCTTCCCGAGCTTGCTAATGCAAAATTTGCCTTACTCATTCAAGAATTTGGTCATTTTTTTGGTACCATCATAATCGGTATGCCAATTGCGGTAGCGCTTGGCATGGGCCGTGAAGCCATAGGCGCCACCTATTCGCTTGATCGCGAGGGCAATATTGCTATCATCGCTGAAAAATATGGTCTTAATTCACCTGAAGGGCGCGGCGTTATGGCAATGTATATTTGCGGTACCGTTTTTGGCGCTGTGTGGATTGGCATTTTTGCAAGCGCAATTGCTAGCCTTGATATTTTTCACCCCTATGCTTTGGCAATGGGTGCTGGGGTTGGCTCTGGTAGTATGCTTGCTGCTGCATCAGGTTCAATCATTGAGTTTTATCCAGAAATGAAAGAGCAAATTCTTGCTTATGCAGGAGCTGCCAATTTGATGACCGGTATTTTAGGCATTTATTTTGCACTATTTATTTCACTTCCCCTTGCTGTAAAATTCTATCAACTTTTAAACCGCCTATTTGGTCGCAATAATAACAATGAAGGTGCGGTAAAATGAGTACATTTGAAGTTATTTGCCTTACTATTTTATGCGGGCTATTGATCGTTATTGGCCATTATATTGGCTATAGCGATGTTGATATAGTCGTTTCATTGACTGGCGTTGGAATTATTATTGGCGTTGGCATTTGCGGCTATATCATTGCAAAATTGCCATTATTCAACATGTTGCCGTCCATTTTATGGATCTCTGCGTTTGCTATCCTCGTATCAAGCCCAATTTTCCCTTATCACGAAATTATAACTTCCTATGTAAAACAAGTTCCTTTCTTGGCGATTTGTACGCCAGTGCTTGCTTATGCAGGGCTTTCCATCGGTAAGGATTTAGAAGCGTTCAAAAGAATTTCATGGCGCATTATTCCAGTTGCACTTGCAGTGATTGCAGGTACATTCATTTGTGCGACATTGCTTGCCCAATGGGCATTACATCTTGAAGGCGCAATTTAAATCATAAAGCCAACAAGATAATTTTGGAGGTGTTATAGTGAATAAAGAAGAACTAAAAAAGAAAGTTTGCGCAGCAATTGAAGCGCGCCGCGATGACATTCTTGCTCTTGGCCGCGCCATTTACCATGAGCCGGAACTTGGCTATAAGGAAGTTAAGACCGCAGCAAAGGTAGAAGAAACCTTTAAGCGCATGCAATTGCCTTATGAAAAAGAATTGGCAATCACGGGTGTAAAAGCTCGGTTAAAGGGCAAAAATTCTGATCATAGTGTTGCTGTCATTGGCGAATTAGATGCAATTATCTGCCATGAACACCCAAATGCAGATGAACTTACCGGCGCTGCCCATTGCTGCGGGCATAATGTGCAGATTGCTACAATGATTGCGGTTGGCATGGGTCTGCAAGATGCTGATGCCATGGAACATTTAAGCGGCGATGTGGTTTTATTTGCTGTTCCGGCCGAAGAATATGTTGAAATTGCTTATCGCAATAAATTGCGCCAACAAGGCAAGATTAAATATCTTGGTGGCAAGGCTGAGCTTATCCGCCTTGGTGCTTTTGATGATGTTGATATGGCCATTCAAATGCATGTTGTGCCCGATAATAATCATGAGCGTTATTTACAATTATCAACCACCAGTAATGGCTTTATCGGTAAATTAATCACCTATAAAGGTCAACCTGCCCATGCTGCCGCCGCACCTTATGAAGGTGTTAATGCTCTTAATGCCGCTATGATGGGCATTATGGGGGTTAATGCTATTCGTGATACATTTAAAGATCAAGACAATGTGCGCTTTCACCCAATTATCACTAAGGGCGGAGATTTGGTTAATGTTGTGCCAAGTGATGTGCGCATGGAAAGCTATGTGCGTGCTGCCAATATTGACGCAATGATCGATGCCAATAAAAAAATTGATCGTGCGTTAAAAGCTGGTGCAATGGCAATTGGTGCGGAAGTAGAAATTGAAGATCTTCCAGGTTATTTGCCGCTTAATAATGATGGCAATATTAATGCGTTTTTTGAAAAAAATGCCGAGGAATTGGTAGGTAAAGACCGTGTTCGCCAAGGTAAGCACATGGCAGGCAGTACCGATACGGGTGATTTATCACAAATCATACCCCTTGCCCACCCCCATGCCGGCGGCATTGAAGGCACTTTGCATGGCAAGGATTATAAAATCTTTGATGAGGACACCGCTTATATTCGCTGTGCACAAGCTATGGCGATGACGGTGATTGACTTGCTTTATGGTGATGGCGAAGGCGCACAAAAAGTAAAATCTGATTTTAAACCACAGCTTACTAAAGAAACCTATCTAGAATTGCTTGAATCTTTTTCAAGCAATTAAGATGAATAAGCGGTAAAGGCATGCACCTTTACCGCTTTTTATTCGTTCAACCCATTCATTGCCTTTTGTGCAAAATGACTGCCTTGATCTGCGGCTCGTTTCTAGCAGTTCTTGGTTTCCTCTTTTATTGCAATGTCAGATTGTTGATTAGATTATCGTTTATAATTTACCTTTGGCAATTGAATAGGGTTTGAGTTTAAACCAACCCATTTAACTCCGAGTTCCGTCAAACGGTCTGTTGGGGTATAACTATCCTTGATCGCGTTAATAATTTGGGCGACTTCATCAAGTTGGGCTTTTGATAGGGCTTTCCCTTCTTTTAAATAATTTAAAAAAGCAACCGCCATTTTTTGATAGTCTTGGTCGTAATTGCCTCCGCCATTACCTTCAATTTCATGGCTCAAGCGGCTAGCTATGCGGATAACTTCGCCTTGCATGGTGGTGCATGGTCCGCTAGATGGTACTAATAACTGCCATAAATATTCATGACATTGCTGCCAATTTTCACCTTTAGCAATGATGGGTGAATGACCATCATATTTTATACGCGCACCAATAGGTTCGACATTAAACAATTGGTAGAGCTTTTCTAAACCAAAGCTTGCTTCTTCAAGCAAAGTTTTATTAAAATTTTCGCGGTGAAATTCAAAGTTTTGGCCAATTATTTTTACAAAATCCTGCATCTGTGTTGTTATTTGCTGCCCATCGCTATGAATGCTATTGCCAGAAAACCACCCCTTTAGTTTGTTGCTTAAGCTTTTCTTTGTTTTATCGATATTTTGTAGCTTTAGCAAAAACTCTGCTAGTTCAGCCATATCAGCAATTTTAATATTGCTGCATTGTTGCAAGCCATATTCTAGCGCCGTATAATTTTTGCTATTACGCAGATTTATATCTGCACCAAATTCCACCAAGATTTTCGCCGCTTCTAAATTGCCCAAAGCTACTGCTTCATGCAGCGGCGTATTGCCATCATTGGTTAGGGCATTTACATCGGCGTTATTTTCCAGCAAAATAACAAGGTTTTCGTGCCATCTTTGTGAGCGGTGATGTAAAACCGTCCGCCCATAACGGTCACGAGCATTAATATTGATACCCTGTTCAATCAGCCAAAGGGTTATTTCGTCACTTAAACCATCAAAAAACAGAGCTGTTTCCTGATAAGTATTGTCACGGGCATTGATATCAGTATTTTCAAAAGGTTTTTTATAGCGGGCCAATTTTTAGCTTCTATAAGGTTTTTAAAATCTTCAGGCAGTTTTTGCCGTTTATCTTTTACCATTTTTCAATCCTTCATTGAAAGCTAACCAAATGACACCTACAGTTAGTAAGGGTGAGCATAAATAAATTTTATATATTTGGTAGAGTTAAACCTAATTTTCTACGTCATATTTCTAATAAAAGGTGGATATCTTTTAATAATCTACCATTTAATTTGCCAAATGGTTGATCTTTATTTTAGAAGTGACTTAATTTGACTTCGTGCTAATTATTTATTGCCCTAACAGAAATATTTGCGCTTGAAAAAAGTGTAACTTAAAATAGCTTGAACCAAAGCTTTGAGACCACCGTAAAATGATAGGGTTTGTGATTAATTGCATTTTGACAAATAATAAATATAGTAGGTTTTGCTATATAATTTAGATAGAAATGAAACAATTTAGATTTGGTTGTTAATTATGGATGATGGTAATAACCATTTAGCCTTGCAAAAAGAAAACCATGTGATTGTTATTGGTTCGGTAAATATAGATATTGCTGGTCGCTCTCATCAGCCGCCAAAGCCAAGTGATTCAAATCCGGGTAAAATTAGCTATAGCTCGGGCGGTGTTGGCCGCAATATTGCCCATAATTTAGCGCTTTTAGGGGTTGATATTTCTCTTATTTCTGCGGTTGGCAATGATGTTTATGGTGACAACATCTTAAAAACCACAGCACAAATTGGCGTTGATATGGCGCGCGTCATGCGTCTTGATGATGAAAACACCTCAACTTATCTCTCGGTGCTTGATGAGCATGGCGAAATGGTGATTGCCATTAATGATATGGATATTGTTCGCCGCATTGATGAAACCATGCTTGCAAGCCATATGGATGCAATAAAGGCTGCCAATATCGTGGTGGTTGATTGCAATTTGGAACAAACAAGCCTTGATTGGCTGTTAAACCAGAAAGATTTGCCAACTATTTTTGTTGATACGGTCTCAGCGCATAAATGCACTAAAATTCAAACTCTTTTAGCCAATATTAACACGCTAAAACCCAATTTATTAGAAGCACAAACATTGAGCAATATTGTGTTTCATCAACCAGATGACGCATTAAAAATTGCCGATTGGTTTCATGAACAAGGTTTACAAAATCTTGTGCTCAGTGCAGGCCAATTGGGGGTATTTTACAGCGAAAAAAATGGTGCTAATGGCTGGCTGCCGATTATCAAAACGGATATTGTCAATGTTACCGGCGCAGGCGACGCAATGATGGCGGGGCTTGTTGCTTGTAAATTGCAAAATATGCCTTTGTCAAAAGCTGTCCATTTTGCTCAAGGCTGCGCGTCTATGGCATTGATGAGCCCATTTACCAATAATCCAGATCTCTCATTCAAAAATGTTTTAAACCTCTTGGAGTTATCCCATGTCTATGATGCCTAAGGCTGCTATTTCAGACGAATTTCTTGTCATTTCAGACGAAGTAAAGGCAGCGCTTGTTGCCAATGCGCCGATTGTTGCTTTAGAATCAACGATTATTTCTCACGGCATGCCTTTTCCGCAAAATGCACAAACTGCATTAAAGGTGGAAGAAACCGTGCGTGCCAATGGCGCAGTACCTGCGACCATTGCAATTATTGCCGGCAAAATGAAAGTTGGTCTGTCGCGCGAAGAAATCGAGCTTTTAGGTCGTGAAGGCCATAAGGTTGCTAAAGTCAGCCGCCGTGATTTGCCTTTCATCGTTGCCGGTGGTCTAAACGGTGCAACAACCGTTGCTTCGACCATGATTATTGCGGCTATGGCGGGCATTAAAGTTTTTGCAACCGGCGGCATTGGTGGTGTTCATCGCGGTGCAGGCCTAAGCTTTGATATTTCAGCCGATTTGCAAGAACTAGCTAAAACTAATGTTGCGGTTATCTGTGCCGGTGCAAAATCCATTCTCGATTTAGGATTAACCACTGAATATCTTGAAACCTTCGGCGTGCCGCTAATTGGTTATAAAACCAAATCCTTGCCTGCATTTTTCACCCGTACGAGCCCCTTTGAAACCAGTGTTCAGTTAGACAGCGCAAAAGACATTGCTAAGGCACTTTTTGTCAAATGGCAAATTGGTCTTGAAGGCGGCGCGGTGATTGCCAATCCAATTCCGCAGCAATTTGCAATGCCAGAAGAACGCATTGCTGCGGCTATTGATCAAGCAGTAAAAGAAGCTGATGAACAAGGCGTTATTGGAAAAGATAGCACGCCGTTCTTGCTTGCCCGGGTTAATGAACTAACTGGCGGTGATAGCCTGAAATCCAATATTGAACTGGTTTTCAATAATGCAATTTTAGCCTCTAATATTGCTAAAGAATACCAAATAATTAGCGCTTAGTCATTCATTTTGGGTTTTATTCCCCCTTTGATGACAAGGTTTTCAAAGGGGGGAGCAAAACAGGCTTTGAGCATGGTGGTGCACCCGTGCTAAAGAAAAGAGGGAAATAATATGGACATTATCCGCAGTCTTATCGGTATGTTTTTCTTGCTGTTTATCGGCTTTTTATTTTGTAATAATAAAGCAAAACTTAGCTACCGAACGGTTATTGCTGCATTTCTTCTGCAAGTGATACTTGGCGGCATCATGCTTTATGTACCGGCCGGCCAAAGAATACTTGAATTTGCATCACGCGGTGTAAAAGCGGTCATGGATTATAGCGATGTTGGTGCTGTTTTCATGTTTGGTGGGCTTGTTCAAGATGCGCCAATGACAGCAGCTTTTGGCAATTATGGTTATATTTTTGCATTTCGCGTTTTACCAGCGGTCATTTTTGTAACATCCTTGATTTCGATTCTTTATTATCTGCGGATTATGGGATTGCTTATCAAAATTTTGGGTGGATTATTCCAAAAAGCCCTTCAAATTTCAAAGATTGAATCTTTTATTGCGGTGACCACCATTTTTTTAGGTCAAAACGAAATTCCAGCCGCAGTTAAGCCTTTTGTTAAACAGTTAAATCGCAATGAATTATTTACCGCTATGGTAAGCGGTATGGCGTCTATTGCTGGTGCTATGCTCATTGCTTATGCAGGTGTTGGCGTTCCAATTCACTATTTGCTAGCAGCATCCTTAATGGCAATCCCCGGCGGTATTTTATTTGCACGACTTTTAAGCCCTGCAACAGAAGAATCTGTTGTCACATTTGATAATCTTCAATTTTCTGAAACGCCTGCCAAAACCATTATTGAAGCTTTGGCAAATGGTGCATTAACTGGTTTAAAAATTGCAGCAGGCGTTGCAACGGTTGTGATGACTTTTGTTGCGATGATTGCTTTATTAAATGGCATTGTTGGCGGCCTTGCAAACCTAGTTGGTTATACAGATATCACCATTCAAGGCCTGCTCGGCTATATTTTTTCACCGCTTGCTTATATTATGGGTGTTAGCTGGCCAGATGCTAGTAGTGTTGGCAGCTTAATTGGCCAAAAATTGGTTATTAATGAATTTGTCGCCTATACGGAATTGCAAACCATGCAGGCTACAGCGGTTTTAACCGATCCACGTTCTATTGCCATTGTATCTTTTGCCCTATGCGGCTTTGCTAATTTTGGTTCAATTGGTGTTATTATTGGTGCATTTTCTGCCGTTGCACCAGAACGTATCTCGCTCATTGCACAGTTAGGTTTAAGAGCACTTTTTGCCGCAACGCTCTCCAATTTGATGAGTGCAACCATTGCCGGTCTTTTCTTATCTATAACGATGTAAGCAAGTTTAAGCGCATTGATATATTTAAAGGCCAAGTTTCAGCTTGGTCTTTTTTTGCAGTATTTTAGCAAACACTAAGTAAAATATTACCAATCAAACCATTACAGTTTCATCAATCAAGTCTTTTTCGTACAAATATTCTTTAAGGACTTTGGGAAATTGTAAGAAAGCTTCTTCTTGGGTGAAATAAATATAATTCATAAGCCCTACCCAATGGTGGCTATTGGATAGGCCATGCTTGGTTGCAAGCCATGTGATAAAATCATAATTATCAAAAAACGACAAATCCTTACCAATGTTATATCCTGTAATAAAGCAACAAAGATGATCTAAAGTGGGGTAGGTGGGTAAATACATACCGGGGCGCTTATAGATATTATCAATAAGTTGCAAAAATTCATTCAAAGCTTGGCTGTTCTGCTTGTCAGTCATAATTTAATTGCTTGTATCTGCCGCTTTTACATTTTGATCATATGGCTGAATAGAAAAATCTATATTGGTACTTATAAAATACAAATCACTTTCTTTAAATGTTTCTATATTTTTAAGCTCTTCAATTGTGTTGGGACTGTCCAAATTGATATAATGTAACCCGTTCATTTTATAATATTTTATACCATCATATATGACATTATAACATCTATTTTTAAATATATTAAATCTTCCCTCTTGTAATTTTTTGATGAAAATTTCTAATATAATCCAGTCATTTTTTTCGTTCTGCACCGTTGCGATAATTTTAACATTTTCTAACTTATCGCAAAAATTAATATCCCTAATGATGCCATCATAGCCATAATTTATTTTTTCAAAATAAGTGTCTAACTCTATTTTACGTCCTATTGGGCTAATAATGCAGTCTTTCTAGCTGTTATGCCTCGTTATATTCATCGTGTTTTTACTTAGCTTTTAAAAGCAGTGGCTAATGCTAATATTATTGCATGTAAAATTTTGCAAGTAAGGCGTGTTCTTCGTCACAAAGACCGGGAAATATTTCATTTTCAATTATAACTTTATGCTTTTTTTCAAGTATTTTAATTAGATAATCGCTAATGGCCGATAATTCGGCATCGGTTAATATATGACTTGTCACCACCACAGCTAAATGGATTTTACCATTAATTTCTGGGTTTTCACAATCAAAGCAGCCAGTATAAAATAATTGGACCGACCAAAAACCTTGATTCAAGTTCCAATAAGTGTCGTTTAGATAATAACTGCTATCATGCTCATCAATATTAGCGATATTGAGTTTCTTGGTCAAAAGTTCCAATATAGCCAATGTCTCCGTATGATTTTTAACATTTATAATAAATAGATTGCCGGTTAACATTTGGGTTTTCCATTTTTATGACAGTTGAACTAAACAACGATTTCGAACTTTTTTGACATAGTAAGATAAGTTTTTGAAAATTAAAAGGAACTTTTAAGCGTTTCACGGGTTGGATTAACTTAGGTAAAAATTTTTATAAAGGATCGACCGGATAAGGTTTGATCAAAAATTGAAATTTTTAGCTAAGACAGCAAAATGCTTTTAAAAGGAATTGTTATGACTGAGGAAATTACCAAGACACCATCTAGCGAAAAAAAGGCTAATGGTGAAAATAGCCTAACTGAACAGACAATGCCAAAAAATCCAGTAGATGCCTATCCGCAACCAAGCTATCCTACTGAAAAACAGGATCCGCCGGGATTAGCTTCTAAAATGAACCCGTTACCTGACCACGGTGAAGAATCTTATAAAGGTTCTGAACGTTTATTAGGCCGCAAAGCTTTAATTACCGGTGGTGATAGTGGAATTGGTCGTGCTGTCGCAATAGCATTTGCACGCGAGGGTGCAGATGTTGCAATTAATTACCTTCCTGCAGAAGAAAGCGACGCTAAAGAAGTTGTTGCATTAATTCAAAAAGCTGGACGTAAGGCCGTTGCCATTCCAGGCGATTTAACTGATCTTGCTTTTTGTAACGAGTTAGTTGAACACGCTGCCAAAGAACTCGGTGGTTTAGATATTCTTGTTAACAATGCAGGTCGCCAACAAGCCACTGCCTCTCTTGCTGATTTAACCGATGAAGCATTTGATGCAACTATGAAAACAAATATCTATGCTCCCTATCGTGTTACAAAAGCGGCATTAAAATATATTCCAGCAGGTGGTTCTATTATTATAACTGCATCTGTACAAGCTTTTGATCCATCTGGGAGCTTGTTTGATTATGCACAAACTAAAGCTGCTAATGTTGCTTTTGCCAAATCATTGGCCAAACAGCTTGGCCCCAAAGGTATTCGCGTCAATGCTGTGGCACCGGGTCCTTTCTGGACACCGTTACAGCCTTCTGGCGGCACACCTATGGATTCAATCCCGCAATTTGGCGGTCAAACTCCGCTTGGAAGAGCTGGCCAACCAGCTGAAATAGCGCCACTTTATGTTTTACTAGCAAGTGCTGAAGCAAGTTATTGCTCCGGACAAGTGTTTGGTGCAAGTGGCGGAACTGGCATGGATAGTTAAGGCATTTTATTTATTAATCTTACAATGCCGTGCAATTGCGTAAATATGAAGTGATTGCATTAATAAGAGCGATTTGCTAAAAAACGCTCTTATTTTTTTAAATAAATAAAAATCATGCTATAAATTTCATTCCTTAAAAAATCCGCTAATATCATAGGCATCATAAACATCATCGTAATATTCTTCCCAATCGTCAGGTAATTTTACGCAAAATTTGTCATCATTCCAAAACCACTCTAATTGATAATTACCGTCAATAACCTGTTGCTTAATATCATCATATACAATAATGCGCGGTTGATTATCCATTGTATAGACATCATCCAGCTGGCATAAAATTTTATCAACATTGCTTAAATCACTATGAATACGCATAATATAACCAAAGTAATTTTTTATGTTATCTTTTAATATTTTTTTCTTATAAACTTGTTCGGCAAAATAAAATTCACCATGAAGGGTTATATCCAATTGCCCATCATCAAGGTTGGGAAATTTTTCTTCGCTAATAGCAATTGGCCTTAACTCATTTTGTTCATCTAAAAAGTCGAAATAGTCCTCGTCGCTATCCGTCAAAAGACTATATTTATAAGCGATAGGTGTAACCTTTTTTATCAATTCCTCACGAGAATTTTTACATATGAATGCTAAGGTTCTTGACATATTTCCCTCCAAAAATCAGCTTGTTGTGACTTGATTAAATATTAGCGCATTTTCCCCATAATTTATTTCCTATAACCCAATTTAAAGCTATGAATTTTTTAAATTAGGCGTAGAGTTAAGCTACAAGTTACACATCAAGATGACAATTGTAAAACGATGTTCATCACAGTGGTGCAATATTGCTCTGCCAATATGTGATTGAGGGTGCTTTTACCCCATTTCATAAAAGCAAGCCTTTTGTATTGTCGACCAGTTTTAGTCGATAAATTTTATAGTCAAAATGAAAGGACATAAAATGATCACCACCACAATTTTCCCATCACGCTATATTCAAGGCCCTAATGCTTTATCGCTGCTTGGTGAAGAATTGGCGCGTTTGGGAAAAAAAGTTCTTCTGCTTGAAGACCCTTTTGTTGCTAAAGACTATAATGATGTAATTAATCAAGGACTAGGCGATAAGGTTCAATCGGTGATTGAAGTCTTTACGGGTGAATGTTGTGATGAAGAAATTGACCGTTTGGCAAAGACTGCAGGAATTGATGTGGTTGCAGGTATTGGCGGCGGCAAAACCCTAGACACCGCAAAAGCAGTTGCTTATGCGTTAAAAGTACCTGTCGTTATTGTGCCAACCTTGGCTTCAACCGATGCGCCTTGCAGTGCCTTATCGGTTATTTACACCCCAAAAGGCGAGTTTGCTCGTTATTTGTTTTTGCCAAAAAATCCTGATCTTGTTTTGGTAGATAGTGCCATTATTGCAAAAGCGCCAGTACGCTTTTTGGCTGCCGGCATTGGTGACGCGCTTGCCACTTGGTTTGAAGCTGAATCTTGCCGCTTGTCAAAAGCCAATAATATGACTGGCCGCCCCGGCTCAACCACTGCCTATGGTTTAGCACGGCTTTGTTTTGATACTTTGCTTGAATATGGCCCACTTGCATACCAATCATGCGAAGCTGGTGTACCAACTCCCGCCCTTGAAAAAATCATTGAAGCCAATACTTTGCTTTCCGGTCTTGGTTTTGAAAGCGGCGGTTTGGCTGCCTGCCATGCGATCCATAATGGCTTGACGGTATTGCCAGAAACCCATCATTATTGGCATGGTGAAAAAGTAACGATTGGTGTGTTAGCATCCCTTATCCTAACCGATAAGGACGCAGAACTGATTGATCATATTTTTGATTTCTGCGAATTGGTCAATTTGCCAACCACCCTTGGCGATATTGGTCTTGGTGATGTTAGCGACGCCGATTTGATGAAAGCAGCCGAAGCTGCAACGGTGGCCGGTGAAACCATCCATAATGAGCTAGGCACAATTACCGCACAAATGGTATTTAATGCGCTTCGTGCAGCTGACGCCATTGGCCGGGAGCGCCGCGGCGAATAGCATATAGTTTCGCTCCATTAAATGGTTAAATAGAGATAATAACAGCGCGTTGGTTTTAACATCAATGCGCTGTTACTGTTTTATTCAAGTTTGTAGATATTGCTCTTAGCTGGTAGGTATTGCAAGTCCGGTTTTAATCGGCTCCATAGCTACAAAGGTCCGAAAGCTTTTAACATTATTATTTTCAAAAAATAATTCGCGGGTTAATCGCTCATAATCGCGCATGGTTTTAACCGTAATAATTAAGATAAAATCAGCATCCCCTGTCACATAATAGCATTGTTGCACTTCTGGTGCGGCATGAAACGAAGTTTTTGCACTTTCATAAAGGTCAAGCCTTTCGCTTTCCATAGATACCTGCGTAATGATTGTTATGCGTTGATCAAATTTTGTTGGGTCCAATAGAGCAATATTGCATTGGATAATGCCAAAATCCTCCATTTTTTTGATACGTCTTTGTATGGCTGGTGCAGATAAATGCACGGCCTTAGCAATTTCCCGTTGTGGCATTTTATTATTGGCTTGCAAAATATCCAATATTTTACGGTCAAACTCATCTAGCTCGATTAAGGGGCTCTGCATAAATAATTCGCTATTCTAAGGAATGATGAGTAATTCTTGTAAGTAACTTGCATTATTAAAAGAGGTTAATCGATATTTTTAATTTGGGTCTTACTTAGTTAAGGGAGGGTAACCTTAAATATTATCAAAGGATTTTTGCTTTATCGGAAGATCGGTTACTAAATTTCCATTCACATTTTTTAAGATAGAATATAATAAAAGGTCTTTACATTTTTAAATCTTATCAAATACTATACCACATTATTCTTGTGACATTATGTGGGTGGCTTATGATAAAATTTATAAAAATCTATTGTTTAAGCTTTTTTATTAGCATCATGGTTTTGCCGCTTGCTAGCTTAATATATTTGATTGACATAAATGATTATTATTCAAAAAACCTATTTATAGAGGCGGTTTATCCGTTTTTTTTAATAGTTGATGTTTACTTGCCAATTATAAATTTAATAATATTAATTTGCGTTGCTTTGCCACTTTATAAATTTTTTAAAAAAGTAAAATACCAACAAACATTGGTTATTTTTATTTATACGCAAGTTATAACTGCACTATCGTTTCTGTTAACTTTTATATGGGGTGATTACTTGCATGATAGCGAGGCTGGACTATTAGGTTTTTCATTTATTACCTCGTCGATTATGCTAGGTTTATTATTTGGAGCGATTTTTAAATGGCTTTATATTGATTTTTATGGCGAAGGACATGCAGCCTATTAGAGCGTTTTTTGAAAAGTGGGATGCGTTTTTCGGACAAGAAATGCGGTGTAAACAACGGATTAGAGCGCTGATCTGATCCAATCAGATCGAAATGCGCTCTAGGTTAGTTTTTTGCTTTTTATAGCTTGACTATTTACACCCTATTTTATTATTTTCGATCATGTTTTTTTATCGTTTTTTGCCGCCAAAGAAGCGGTATAAGAATAGCAAGTACAATGGGAAAAACCATCAAATTGATGAAAACCCAGCCGGCGCTTTGCAATAATGTACCAGATAAAAACGATGATAGTGCAACGCTGCCAAAAACAATAAAATCATTTATGCCTTGCATTTTTGTCTTGTTTTCCGGCGTTGATAGAGCTGCTATCATTGATGTTGCGCCAATAAAACCAAAGTTCCAGCCAAGGCCAAGTAAAATCAAAGCGCTGAAAAAACTAAGTAAGCTATAGCCAGTTAACGCCGCCAAAGCCGATAGCATGATAAGGCTAAGACCAATGGCAGAAATACGCTCCGCGCCAAATTTATTAATCAAACGGCCAGTTATAAAACTTGGAAGAAACATGGCTAAAATATGCCATTGAATACCAAGAGCGGCATGGTTAATTGAATGGTTATGGTCATGCATGGCCATGGGGGTAGCCGTCATTAAAAAGCTCATCAAGGCATAAGAAATGGCACCTGCTATGACAGCCAATAAAAAGCCCCGAATGCGCAAGATTTCAATAATTTTAGGCGCAGTTTTAGACGAGGTAACCTCGTCGCTGCGAGTGGTGCTTTCGCGTTTAGTTTTTGGGCGGTAAAAGAATAAAACGGGCAAGGCAAGCAAGGCCAGAAAGGTTTGACTAAAGAATGAACCTGCAAACTCAATGCCTTCATAACTATTTCTTGTCCAAATGACTAATTGCGGGCCAATAATTGCGGCAATAAGGCCGCCAACCATAATCCATGAAATGGCGCGGTTACGCATATTAATCGCTACATCATCAGTTGCTGCAAATCGATAGCTTTGCACATGGGCGCCATAAACGCCGGCCAATAAAGTGCCTATGCAAAATGTAAAAAACGAACCATGAATAATACCAAAAGCAGCAACAACACCTGATAATACACCAAATAAAGCCCCTAAAAAATAGGCATGGCGCCGGCCCAATTGCCGCATAAGCAGTGCTGCCGGTACAACACTTAAAGCAACGCCGGCTTGATAGATGGAAACGGGTAGGGTGGCGATAGCAGGATTTTCGCTTAAATTACGCCCCACCAAACCACCAAGGGAAATGATAATTGGCGGACTTGATGCACCAAGAGCTTGCGCTATGGTGAGCAGCATTAAATTTTTTCGGTTCCGCTTATCTGTTTCCATATGGTCCTCCCAAAACCTCTGGTCGTTATGTAATAATTTAAATTTTCTAAACTTTACCTACTTCTTTTAATCCTAAACGGTAAAACCACTAGTTTGCGATCAACTTTGATCTTACCTTTTTTATTTTTGTAAATATTGAAAATATGCTTGCTTTGATTCACCAGCCAGCAAGATTGTTCGATCTAGGATTAAAACCCAATTTTTCTTTCACCGGCTTAATTGCCGCACGGCTTCATATTTTGCACATAAATATCTTCAAATCGGGTCGAGGTGAAAGACGAAAGTGCCAAAATATTACCATCATAATTATAAATATGGTTTTCAAGCCAAGCAGGTTCCCCTTCTCCCATACAAACAGCCTTTGCCATAAGGCTATTGCCAATAATGGCACCATTTTCAAAGGCACAACCAGCTTCATAACGCGAAAGCTCATAAACAATATGGCGGTTATTGGTGGTAATTGTTTTAAGTGATGCTGGGCCGTCCATGCAGGCGTCACTATTCTCGCCAAATTGTTTACCCTTTAAGCGCTTGACAAAGGCGGTCAAATCCTTATTTTCGCTATATTGGCTAGGTTGATAGCCCCAAACACTCATAGCATGAATAAAAGCTGATTTTTCATCATTAAATGTCTTTGGTTGCTTGCATTGCGCATCATTGCAAACAGAATAGGGCGCCATCGAATTTACAGGTTCTTGCCCCGGGCTATCAAAGTCTAACATTTGCAGAGTTGAATCAAAAACACCAAGCAAGGCCGCGGTTCCAAGCAAGCCGGCGCATGCACCGGTATTTTCCTTTACCATGCTGTTGCAAGCAGTAGATTGAATTTTGAAATAATTTTCATGGGCAGGAATAAAACGCTCATCTTTGGTAACATTGCGTACAGCACCATTATCAATGGTTAATATTTGCATTGGTGGCATAGCCCCTGCATAGGCTGAAAACATAAAAAATCTGCTGTCATAGGTGATAAATTCCATTAAACCATCACCATCAATATCTTTTGGCAGCATAATGTCCCCATCAAACGAACCAACATTAATTAGCTTTGCACCATTACTATAATCTACGACATAAACTTCACTGCAACAATGGGCGCCACCACTAAAGATTGATAGAACAATATTATAATCAGCACCTTCGCTAAAGCGCGCTAAACTTATATTGCCGATGCGGCCATAATCCTCAAAGGTAAGGGCTTTTGCATTGGGCTTACTAATATCAAAACGCACTTTAAAATCATCATCACTTGATGAGGGGGTAACTTTAATTGTGATATCATTAAAGCGATAAATTTTTGCTCCATCCTGTGCTTGCCATTTGACTATATCATCCTCAAAGATCAATATACTATCTTGCGCAAAAGCAGTGGACAAATGAAGGCATGCAAGCCAAAAAAGTCCGATAGTAATACAAATTTTTTTCATAAAACCCCTCAAAACATATCACGTCGATTAGAAATATATGCGCTATTTTTAACCATAGGTTGTGCAAAATATTTCATATTTTTCTCACACACTTTAAATATAGTATTAAAAAAATATAGTAATCAAATTTGCCGTAAAACAATTAATTTGTAAAGATTAGAATGTTAAGCGTGTGGGAAGCCAAAAAGATGAAAATGTTTTACATAATTGGATAAAATAGCTCGGCAATCCAGTTGTGAGGAACGATAAATCATAGAATAGTAAAGGCAATATTTAAGAGTTTGAAATGACATTTTATTATATACCTGCTTTAAAATATTCAATTATAGCATTTATATTGCTTTATTGTTTCATTCATATCATTAAATATGTTGGAAAATTGCCTTATTATCATTTTTTAAAAGCAAAATTGGGGGATGCTTTTGGTAATATTGCTGCGCAGGTTGAACTTGGTGGGTTTATTATCAAGGTATCGTGGTTAAAGAAGATCTTAAAAAGGCGCTGAACCTTTTTCAACGGGGCGCCAACCACCAAAATTTAAAAGCCTATAATTGGCTTAGCCGTGCATATATCGATGGGATTGGTGTAAAGCAAAATAAGAACCTAGCTTTTGCGTGGTTTTTAAAATTAGCCAATCAAGGCCATATTCATCATCAAAATATTATTGGTTATATTATCTTCATGGCTTTGGCGATTTCAGCGAGATGAAAAAAATTGCTGCAAAATGGTTCAAAAAACTGCAAAACAAGATGATCCAATGGGGGAGGCGGTTCTTGGTTGGCTTTATTATACAGGCCAAGGGGTGGAAGCAAACACCGTACTTGCTGCCCGCTATTATCGAAGGGCGTTAAACCAACAATCGACATTGGTAGAATTTAATTTTGGCTTGGTCATTCAATATGGTTTAGTACAGTTAGACGCATCTATTTCTCCTTTTCATCGGGTATCGGCAGGTGATTTACCTTTAATTGAAGGGGTAGAACTTTATCGCAAAGCGGCGGCAAAAGGTCATGCTAAGGCGTTGTATCAATTAGGACCACTTCATGAAAATGGTCCATTCTTTACGCTTAACATGAAAAAAGCGATTAAATATTATGAAAAAGCCGCTGCCCAAAATATAATTGAAGCAAAACAACGCCTTCAATTCATACAGGGCAATAACTTAGTCAATCTTGGCTTTTTTAAGCACTATGCACAAACATGGAAGCAAGCCGAACTAGGAGGAACAATGCCCGATGATCTAACAATATTTATTATATAGTGATCTAACTATTGCGTAAGCTCAAAGCTTTTATCAATATAATTGCTTACATCTTCAGCCGACAAAATACCATTAAGTAAAATGCCAATCCAATGATCTTTATTCATATGATAAGCTGGGATAAAGCCTGGCGCATGGCTCAAGTGCTCTATCAATGCAGGATCACATTTGACATCGAGAACATCTATATCTCCTGCGCCTTCAAGACCGATTTTTTCGCGCGGTACATTCAATATAATGCCATACCATTTGCTGTTATCCTTATGCCGTAAAACTGCATATTCTGGGTATTTTTGCCAGGGATATTCCTCAATCGTTTGATATTTTTTTTGCACATATGCAAAAACCTGAGCTCTATCCATTTTATTTGCCTTTTCATCAAAGCTTAAGTCAATAATGCGTCATAAAAAAACGCTGATTGAAAGTTAATAAAATTAACAATGAAAATACTCTATCATTATAAATGTATTTTGAAAGATAATAAGCTATTATTTTTTTGCTTTCTATTCACATTTAAATGACTGATTTTACCCTTAATTATAAATAGAGAACTTAATTTACTTGCGAACTTTCAATTGATCATAAGCTTTGAAATGTGCAAATCTTTGTTTTATGGCTTTTAAAAACGGTAATAGCTTCACAGCTTTTTAAAAATCCTTTAAACTGATAGTTATTTTTTTAAAGGAAAACTGCATGAGCATGATCACCCGAATTTTTTGTGGCTTAATTGCCATGTTTTTTACCATTTTTAGCGTTTTTACCGCAAATGCTAGTGATAAGGGCAAACTTGATATTTCCGTTTATAATCCTGGCGATAAGGGTGTTTTTGCTGTATCGTCAGAAATACTTACTGGACCAAGCGAAGTTATGCTGATTGATGCCCAGTTTTCAACCGCTGATGCAGCAAATCTGGTCGAGCAGATCAAAGCAACCGGCAAGCCATTAAAAACAGTGTTCATTAGCCATAGCGATCCAGATTACTATTTTGGTTTAGAAACCATCAAAGCGGCTTTTCCTGATGTAAAAATCCTTGCAACACCGCAAACCGTTGCATTGATTGAAGCTAGTAAAGATGGAAAATTGGCTTTTTGGAAAGATATTTTAGCGCAAAACGCACCTAAAACGACTATAGTGCCAGAAGCTTTGAACGGCGACACACTTAACTTGGATGGTCATGAGATTAAAGTGATTGGACTTGATGGCCCAGCACCAGAGCGTACAGCACTGTGGATTGCTGATAATAAGGCGGTTGTTGGCGGTGTCATTGTTATGGCAAATGAGCATGTTTGGATGGCAGATACTCAAAGCCAAGAAGCAAGAGCTAATTGGATTAAAATGCTTGATGAGATTGAAGCATTAAAACCACAAATGGTAGTTCCGGGGCATTTTGTTGACAATAAGGATGGTAGCAAGCCATTTACCATTGCATCTGTACAATTTACCCGTGATTATTTGAAAGCGTTTGATGAGGAGGCGGCAAAAGCCAAAGATAGCAAGGAGCTTATTGCTGCTATGGAAAAGCGCTATCCTAATTTTGAAGGCAAAACATCATTAGAAATGAGTGCTGAGGTCATTAAAGGCGAACGTAAATGGCCGGCTGAATAGCAAATTTGACTATGGTCGGTTATAAACAGTCTAGTCTTGTATAAAAATAGAGCACGTTGCATCGAGCTTGCAAACGTGCTCTTATTTTTTTCTATTATCTGATAACACGGAAAATAGTTAGCCAAACACCGTTCAAATTGCAGGGTATTATGCAAAATAAAACTGAGCAACAGGATGACATTTTTGAAAATTTAGAAACCATTGTGGTTTTTAAAAAGGTAGTATGGCACTTTATAACCTGCTTGATAATTATGACAAAGCATATTGGCTTGATTTTCAAGAAAAAGTATTAATTCGTAAAGCGATGGAAAGGGATTAAACCCAAGAAATTCATGCTAAGCATCCATTATTGTTATGACAAAGAGGTTAAGCAAGATAAACAAAAGGCATAAGTAGGAACCGTAGTCCCTACATTTTTACTTATTTTACTTAAGTGCCATGTTAGGCAACTTTATACCAAATTTTGCAAATAAGAATTATGTGTTTAGTACATATAGAATAATACTGGTAAAATTTGGCTGTCTTGCAAATATTCAATAAATTCAAACACAGGATAAGCAATGAAGAAAACGAGACCATCACCAAAAGTTCGATAAAGTCGGTCTGGTTTGACGGTTAATTCTATTGCATCTTGAAAAAGCGAAAACTTAGGAAAAAAACGCGGTACTTTTTGGCAATATTGTTGATAAGGTGCACCAAAATTACCTTGTAAAAATTTTTCTTCTACTAGAATAACCCGTAAAAAAGCCAAATAACATAATAGCCCCATGACCAAAGCTAATATTAAGCTACCGGTTTGCGCACCAATGCCGATAGCACCAATAGTACTAAAGACATAAAGCGGATTGCGGCTCATTGAGTAAGGGCCAATGGCAACAATTTCAGCACTTTTGCGACCTCCAATATAAAGTGTGCACCACAAACGACCAATAATTGCAAAAACAATGAAGCTAAGACCAAAAGCTTCAATATATTCATGCATATGGCCGTACCATGAAGAGCGTATAAATAATAAGGCAAAGATTAAAAGCGCAATGATAATGCCAATAACATAGCGGCGCTTTTGTTGATATTTTCCCATTTCATGGATTGTTTTCATGGATTTTCCAATATTTTATTAGGCTAGATGATTTTTGCTTATTGAATAGAATTACGGCTAATTTAACACCAAAAACAGTGTCTTTTAAAATAATGATTAAAGGTCACAACTTTTATAATTGGATTGTAAACAACGCTGTATTGCCTTTTCAACTTGTTGCTTTTGCAAGTCGTTTAAAGAATTTTCTATTTCCTGCGCGCGCCCGACAAAATTTTGGTCATTTTGGCCAGCAATACGTGCCCACATATAGGCCAATTGTAAATTTTTTTCTACGCCATAACCTTGTTGATACATATAAGCAAGATTAGCTTGTCCGAGCGGCGAACCCGCTTTGGCGGCTTCTTCATACCATTTTGCTGCGCGTTTAAAATTTTGTGCAACACCAATTCCTTCTTCATACATGCGGCCAAGATTATTTTTACTCGCGGGAAAACCATTATTGGCCGACTTTAAAAACCAACGCAAAGCCATTTGATCGTCTTGGTTAGTGCCTTGTCCTGAAACATATAATAGCGCCAAACGGTTTTGTGCATAAGCATTGCCTTGCTCGGCAGCCTTTTGAAACCAAAAAAAAGCTTTTACAAAATCTTGCTTAATGACCATGCCATCTGCATAAAAATCGGCAAGGGCAAATTGTGCCACAACATCGCCTTTCTTGGCTTCTTCCTCCAACTCGGCAAGTTTTTGCATAGCCGCAGCATCTGGCTCTTCATGATGATCCGTCTGTTCAATTTTGTTTTGTTGATTTGCAGGTGCAAAGGAGATCGTCGCCAAATGAACAAAACCAGTAGCGAATAAAAGTGCTAAAACTCTAAAGATCAAAACGCCCCCCCAATCAACCTTGTTTATTTTTTTCTTACCACTCTAAATAACAAAATATAAAATCATTTTATAGACAATGTTTAATTCAAACCATGCGCCTATAAAAGTATGTTGCATGACGGGGCAATACTGGTTTTTTCAATTTATTGCCAAGTATAAATAAAACAGCATCTATGGTCACGTGCTATATTTACAAGCAGCAATAGCCCCTACCCAAAAGCTGCAATAGTCAATTACCTCCTTATGATTATAATATAGCAAAAAAGCGATATATATTTGATTTACTCATAGATTTACCACAGCTTCATATCAATTTATCAACTTGCCATATGTATATTTTTTAAGGTAATAGTTTAGCGATTAGTTAAATTATTACGATAGTTAAAAACATCACATATAAATAAGACATTCCTATCTCTTAAACACTAAAGCGGGAGCTATCATTTGAAAATGACGATTATTCGATTTATTTTAATTGCAATGACAAGTATTTTTCTTGTTAATTTTGGCTATAGCGGTGACTCAATTACTGATCTTCGTCAAAAAGCTGAGCAAGGCGATGTTAAAGCGCAATTTGATCTAGGCAATGCTTTATATGATGGCGATGGCGTGACAGAAGACAAGGTCGAGGCAGTAAAATGGTTTCGGCTTGCTGCCGATCAAGGTGATGCCGCAGCCCAATATAATTTAGGTATTGCTTATGATAATGGTCAAGGTGTTGAAGAAAATAAGGAAGAAGCGGTAAAATGGTATAGGCTTTCTGCAGAACAAGGCGATATGGACGCTCAATACAACCTTGGCGTTGCATTTTATGAAGGTACGGGTGTTGAAGAGGATAAAGCAGAAGCGGTAAAATGGTTTAAACTTGCAGCTGAGCAAGATTCACCCGAAGCCCAATATAATTTAGGTATTGCCTATTACCAAGGTGAGGGGGTTGAAGAGGATAAAACCGAGGCCGTCAAGTGGTTTAGGCTTTCTGCAGAACAAGGCGATGCCGAAGCACAGTATAATTTGGGTATTGCTTATGACAATGGCGAAGGCGTTGAAAAGAATAAAGTAGAAGCAGCAAAATGGTTTAAGCTTGCTGCAGAGCAGGGCGATTCAGATGGTCAATATAATTATGGTATTTGTCTAAGAGATGGTGAGGGCGTTAAACAAGATAAGGTGGAAGCGATTAAATGGTTTATGCTTGCGGCTGAACAAGGCGATGCTGACGCTCAATATACTCTTGGTGTTAGCTATATAAATGGTGAGGGCGTAAAAAGAAACAGAGCCGAAGCTATCAAATGGTTTAAGCTAGCGGCTGAACAGGGCGATACTGATGCAAAACTTGCTTTACGCCGATTTGCTCGATAAGCTGGCATAGTATTTAAATAATTAGTGCTATTGCAGTAGCTAAAAACAGATCATCTATTTGGGGGCTGCCCCTAAACATCTATAGGAGCGGTTATTGAAAACGCCGATTATAAAACTTTTTTTTATTGCAATAGCCAGTATGTTTTTCGTCAATTTTGCTCACAGTAACGACCTTATTGCAGATTTTCGCCAAAAAGCCGAGCAGGGCGATGCAATTGCTCAATTTGAAATGGGGGCAGCCTATGATATCGGCAAAGCCATTGCACAAGATAAGGTGCAAGCTGTTAAATGGTATCGCCTTTCAGCCGATCAAGGGTTTTCAAAAGCTCAATTTAATTTAGCGGTTAAATATTTGCTTGGTGATGGCGTTGAAATGAATAAGCTGGAAGCTGTAAAATGGTTTAAACGAGCAGCAGAACAAGGCGAAGTTCGATCTCAATATAATGTTGCTACCGCCTATTTAACGGGTGAGGGGGAAGTTAAAAATACGCTGGAAGCCATAAAGTGGTTTAAACTTGCCGTAGATCAGGGCTATGTCGATGCGCAATTTGCTTTAGCAAACATATATTTCTTTGGCGAAGGAATTGATAAGGATAGAGAGCAGGGGATTAAGCTATTTAAACTTGCTGCCGAGCAAGGCGATGCTAAATCTCAATATAATCTAGGAATTATCTATTATAATGGAATGGGCGTCACCATGGATAAGGTTGAGGCGGCAAAGTGGTATAGGCGGTCTGCCGATCAAGGATATGCTGATGCGCAATTTAACCTTGGTTGTAATTATATGCATGGCGAAGGGGTTGAAAAAAATATGGATGAAGCTGTTAAATGGTTTCAGCTTGCGGCGGCTCAAGGCCATGGATTTGCCCAAGATACGTTAAAACAATTGGGTAAATAAGGTATAAATCTAAAGCCATTATGGTTATTAAACCGCTATAGGAGTTGTCATTGAAAACGCACATAATCAAAATTTTATTAATAGCAATGGCAAGTATGTTGCTTGTCAATTTTGGTTACAGCAATGAAACTATTATAGATCTTCATAAAAAAGCCGAGCAAGGTGATGTTGATGCCCAACACAGTTTGGGCACGATGTATCTTAAGGGCGAAGGTGTTGCACAAGATAAGGCTGAGGGGATAAAATGGTTGCGCCTTGCAGCAGAACAAGGATCTGCAACGGCCCAAAATAATTTAGGACTTGCCTATTTAACTGGTTTTGGCGTTGAGCGTGATCCGTTTGAAGCAGTAAAATGGTTGGGTTTATCTGCCGAACAAGGCCATGCAAGAGCTCAATATAATCTGGCTCGCGCTTATCTTGATGGAGATGGAGTTAATCAAAATAATGCAGAAGCAATAAAGTGGTTTACACGTTCAGCCGAACAAAATTATGCTGCATCTCAATATATCCTTGGCGTTGCCTATGAAAATGGTCAAGGCGTTGAACAAGATAAAGCGGAAGCCATCAAATGGTACAAGCGTGCCGCCAGTCAAGGCTATGCTGCAGCGCAATATAATCTTGGTGTTATTTTGTACGCCAGTGATAAAATAGAAGCGATTAAATTATTCAAGCTTGCGGCTCAACAAGGTGATGAGGATGCATATCGAGCCTTAAAGCAATTGGGTGAATAGTTTAGCTTTTGCTAGGGTAAAACGCGAACATATCAATGATTTTGGTTTGAATTAAAGCAGCTATTATTTTTTAAAAAACAACTTTTAACTTTGAAAGAATATATTGTTTTATGCGCAATTATTGCGTTAAAATTTTAGGTCGCGATAATTCCAAGATCAAATTGGTCATGGCAGATGATTTTGATCTTGGGAAACTCTTCCATGACAAAATAAACAATCAAACGACCAAATTTGGCTATTTTAAATTTTAAACCTATCTTAAAATTTCAAATAGACAAGTTTTACTGATGGTAATTTCTCCATAGCATTTCGTTTGCATTAACAGCTTTTGCGCCGAATGTTTTTGAAAAATATGCCATTACTTGCTTTCACAAATACATA
The DNA here is from genome assembly GCF_026743145.1 of Bartonella sp. HY761. Lineage (NCBI taxonomy): Bacteria > Pseudomonadati > Pseudomonadota > Alphaproteobacteria > Hyphomicrobiales > Bartonellaceae > Bartonella > Bartonella sp. HY761. The sequence continues at coordinate 115,179 of NZ_CP104888.1, read as the reverse complement.
AAATCAATAATTAGAGCACGCTCAATTATAATAAACTCTTGTCAGCATGCTCTAATTGCGTTGTTCAATTAGTGGCAAAAAGCTTTAATATTATTTTACTTATGTTATTCTTTGGCGATTGGCGTATCGCTTTCAATAATTTGAACATCGCCTTGAATATTTTTAATTTTTTCTTCAGTGTCTTTCACCTGCTCACTATTATGAAGCACTGTATAAGTTAAGTCAAAAATAGTACTTTCACCGGCTTGTAATTGCTTGACGCGCTTTTGCTCCCTTTCAATCGTTACTGGATAAGCATAGCTTGTTCCAGGTTCAATCCCTGTTACATAGCCTTGTTTTTGCGTATCTGTATTTTTCCAAAGGGTTAAAACAGGCAATTCACGAATATCAAATTGAATAGCCGCGCCCTTATCGCCGGCTTTATTAATCACCGCTGCAATGGTTTTATGGTCTTTATCGGCAAGTGGTTCAATATTAAACACCATTTCGTCAAAGTCTTTTGTTGGGCCGGCAAAATCTTGCCATGTTTTCAAACCTGCCTTTGCATAATCATTGAATGGGCTAATTTTTGTCATTGGTGCGATAAAACGCGCCCCTTCTTCGAGCAAAGGTGTACCAAAATTGCTGTGATAGATGATTTGATAATCATGAGGATAATCAGCATGGTTGGTTAAAACATCATGAAGGGTAAAACTATTGCTGCCCGGTATATAGCGCAACTCTGTCATAGTTTGTAAATCTGCTTTTTTAAATGTGCTTTCTTTGACCAGGCCACGAATACGGATTTCATAAGGGGCTTTTTCATCAATTTCAACTTCAACCTGTGAAGCTGGTGTATTGCCAGCTTTACCGTGTAATGTGTAAATTTGGCCATCTGTAGTTACTGGGTGGCCCGTCCATTCAAAGCCACAACGAACCATCATTTCGTTAAAACCTTCAAGCCAGCCAACGCCATTTCTACTTTCAAGATTTATAAAAGCTGGATTAACCACTTCCTTAACCGGTGAATCCCATCCCATGCGCGTATTAAAACCTTCAACACGCAATAAATTCATGCCTCGTGTCGGAATAAGCGTTATTGTAAGCCCATCTTTACTCGTGATGGTTATAATCTTGCTGCCTTCTTGTTTGCCACCATGGAGAAGTTTTTGCTCAACAGTAAATTCTTTATCCTTGATAGCCAAGTCTTGACTGGTCATTTGCCAATTACCAGTTTCAATATTGTTCTCAGTACTGGTAAGAACCCATGTCTTGGCAGATAGTGGACTAGAAATTATCATTGCAATTGCAGTTAGTGCTAATGTTCTTTTCATTTTATCACTCCATGAAACGAAGATGATTCAAATTTAGCACAAGAATTGGATATAGCTTCATCAAAAATAAAAATACCCGAAAAATCAATACATTAGCATAGACTTTATTAGTGATGACGTTAGAGTATAAATATTTAAATATTATTTGTATTTTATCTACTTTATTATCAATTGCCTATTCCAAATAGCAGATTGGCAATTAGGTAATATTTACTAGATTGAGGTCAATATCGACACGATTACCGGAAAAATCTTGTAAAATTAAGGCTCAATTTGTTTTAATTTTTGAATGGCTGGTCCAAAATCTTGATCTGCCGCTCGCTTTATCCATTTTATCGCTTCCGCCTTGTCAATCTTTCCACCTTTACCTTCATAATATAAATTACCAAGATTTAATTGCGATGCGGCATGGCCTTTGTTTGCCGCCATAGAAAGCCATTTTTTTGCCGTATCATAGTTTTGCGGAACCATCTGGCCTTCATAATATAATCGCGCTAAATTTATTTGTGCCGAAAGGCTACCTTGATTGGCTGATTTTTCAAATAATTCAATCGCTTTTTCTAGGTTTTTCGGTACGCCATTGCCATTAATATAAAGCAATGCCAAAGCATTTTTTGCATTCCTGTCATCTTGGCTAACTGCACGCTCATACCATTCACGCGCCTTAGTATAATCTTGTGCAACGCCATCGCCCTCTTCATACATATAGCCTAAATAAAATTGTGCTTTAGAATTGCCTTGGCGTGCTGCAAGTTCAAACCACTTAAAAGCTTCACTGTAATTTTGGCGGCCCCCTTTGCCGTCATAATTTAATTGCGCCAAGCTCAATTGCGCGTCAACATGACCTTGATTGGCGGCGCTTTTAAACAATTCAATCGCCTTTTCTGTGTCTTTTGCACCACCTCGACCATTCACATAGAGCACAGCTAAATTGTTTTGGGCGTCTGGGTCATTTTGGCTAGCCGCACGCTCATACCACGTGCGCGCCTTGGCATAATCTTGGGCAACGCCATCGCCTTCAGCATAGATAACACCCATAATAAATTGCGCCGGTGCATAATCTTGTTTTGCTGCTAATTCAAACCACTTAAACGCTTCGCTATAATTCTTTTCAACACCGCTTCCAGTATAATAGAATCTGCCAAGCTGAAATTGCGCGTTAACTTGACCTTGATTGGCGGCGCTTTTAAACAATTCAATCGCCTTTTCGGTGTCTTTTGCGCCGCCTTTGCCATTCACATAGAGCAAAGCTAAATTGTTTTGGGCCTTTGGGTCATTTTGGTTAGCCGCACGCTCATACCACGCGCGCGCCTTGGCATAATCTTGCGCAACGCCATCGCCTTCAGCATAGATAACACCCATAATAAATTGCGCCGGTGCATAATCTTGTTTTGCTGCTAATTCAAACCACTTAAACGCTTCGCTATAATTCTTTTCAACACCGCTTCCGGCATAATATAATCTGCCAAGCTGCAATTGCGCGTTAACTTGACCTTGATTAGCGGCGCTTTTAAATAATTCAATTGCTTTTTTTGTATCTTTTGCGCCACCTTGACCATTCATATAGAGAAAAGCTAAATTGTTTTGGGCGTTTGGGTCGTTTTGTTTAGCCGCACGCTCATACCATTCGCGAGCTTTGGCGTCATCTTGGGCAAAGCTTTGCCCTTGCTTATACATAACACCCAAATTAAATTGAGCCTGAGCATTATTATGCTCTGCCGCAAGCGTAAACCAGTGCCTTGCTATGTCATAATCTTGGCTGACAGTATCACCTGTATAATATAGCATACCAAGTTTAACTTGGGTATGACTGTCGCCAAGATCGGCTTTTAGACGCGTGACGTGATGATCGGGATAATGGATAAAAACAAAAGCAATTGTGCCGATAATGGCAATGAAAAAAATACTCATTACAATTTGTAAAATGCGGCTCATTTTTAATCCCTATTATTTAACCAATAACAAAGCTGTTTTACACAGGCTCATATGCATCAGATTTAATGTAAATGCCAAAAGATAAAAATGTAAATAGCACTTGCTTGCTTTTATACATCTAGAGCACGTCTCTTTATTGTTAAACGCTCTTAAAATTTAGTATTTTGTATCAATGGCAAATTAAATATTTTAATTTTTAACAAATTTAATTAAAACTTACATTAATTGTACGCAAGGCCGTATTGCCATTTTCATCACTTACTCGCAATTGCATGCGCCCTGCCTGTTTTGGCCGCCAATCAAGGCTTGTTCCTGGAGTTACAACGCCAAGAAAGCGGTCTTTTTCAAACCAATAAAGCCGTTTTACGCCGGCCGGCGCATCCGCCTCTAAGCGTATATGATCATTTTCATCATCGCGCTTTAAAACATAGGTGACATTCACCAACGGATAACGAATTTGCGGTGGGGACATATTGTCAGATTTAACTGTAATACCACATGTTTTTTGCGTGGGTGGTTTACGCCGTGGCAAGCCTGCCGTGTCAAATAATGCATTTAAATCACTTGGCCAAAACTCAAAAATTTCTTGTTTAATATAGGGCTTATCATAAGGTGGGCAGGCAATTTCGCCGCTGCGTGTATCAATCATTAGTGGTCGATGTAGGTTGGAAATTTTAATTGGCGAAACGCCGGCAATAAACCAAGTTTGCTTTCGTTTTGGACAATATTCATTAGGTAGATCGCCAGAGGCGGCACAAACATCAACACGCACAACATTTTTAGGCGGCAATTGTACTAATTGCTTTTCATTGGGCTTTAAAATTGGCAAAGCATCAGCAATCTTAAAAAATAACGGCGCTGCAGAACGCACACCAATAAAGGCAGTCGGGCCGCTATTGTCAAAATTGCCAATCCATACCACCACAATATAGGGGCCAATCATGCCACTTGTCCAAGCATCGTGGTAACTCCATGATGTGCCGGTTTTCCATGCAACAGGCCAATCTTTTCCACGGCGATCTTTTGGCAAACCATCGGGGCGCGGGTTTTGATAAAGCATTTGGCGGGTGATAAAACTCGCTTCTGGTGATATTAGTGCCTCGCCCTCATGATAAAGCTCGGTTTTTAAAAAGCGCGGAAACTGTCTTTTGCCGTCTTTGGCAAGGCTGGCATAAAGACTGGCAAGTTCCAACATTTTCATCTCGCCGCCACCAAGGGCAATGGATAGTCCATAGCTTTCTTCTGGCCGCAGACCCGTAATGCCAGCATTTTTTAAAAACTGATAAAGGCTTGGTTTACGGGTTTTACTGGCCAGCCAGACGGCAGGCACATTGCGCGAACGGATAAGCGCTTCTTGCGCCGATAGCGGCCCAACAAAACGGCCATCAAAATTTTCGGGCTGAAACGATCCAAACATCGTTGGCGCATCTTTAAGCATGGTCATTGGGTGGATAATGCCCTGATCAATCGCCAAAGCATATAAAAACGGCTTTACTGTTGACCCCGGCGAGCGCGCGGCTATCGTGCCATTAACTTGGCCATGGATTTTCTCATTAAAAAAATCTGCTGAGCCAATCATGGTCTTTATGCCCATATCGCGGCTATCAATGATTAAAATGGCGCTATTGCGGATACCTAAGCGGCTGCGATCTTTAATATAGCCAGTATTAATTGCCTCTATCGCCTTTTGCAATTTTAAGTCGAGGGTGCCCTGCAACTGGTCTTCACGGTAATTGGCAAGCAGATAATTACTATAATGGGGGGCTAAAAATGGCAAATCACGCCTTGTATAAGCGGTTATTGGTAAATCATTTAATGCCGCACTGCGCGGATCATTTTTATTGGCGTCGCGCCAATCAGTCATTAATAATAGCCGTGCTTTTTGGGTCTCAAGTCCAAAATTCGCGCGTTTAGTTGGGCTTTGCGGAATAACAGCTAAGGCAAGGGCTTCATTTAAGGATAATTTCTGCGCAGATTTATGAAAATAAATTTGCGCAGCCGCTTCCACGCCTTCAATATTGCCACCCATTGGCGCAAGGTTAAGATAGGCTTCTAAAATCTCCGCTTTGCTGTAGCGCGCTTCTAACCAAAGGGCTGCTAATATTTGTTGCGTTTTACCTGAGATTGAACGCGAATTAATATTGTAAATTTTGCGCGCTAGTTGCATGGTAAGGGTGGACGCGCCTTGGCGATTGCCGCCAATATAAGTCGCAAGGCTAGCGCGAAACAGCGCAAAGGGATTAACGCCAAAATGGGAATAAAAATAGCGATCCTCTTTTAGCATAATTGCTTCAATCATTACCGGTGACATTTCTTGAAGCGGCACAAAAAGTCGATAATGATCGTCTTTGCTCAAGGTTAAACGCAAAATTTGCCCATTTTGGTCGCTAACAAGCCTTGAATAGGAAAATTGTTGTTTAAGCGGTGTGTGGGGCCAAAGGCGCAGCGCGATAAGTACCAAGCTTAAAAAAGCAAAGCTATAAAGAAAAATGCGTAAATATCGCCGCAATCTTGATTTTGTAAAAAAACGCCGCCGCATTTAAGCCATACCAGTTTTAAGTCTTCATATGAAATACGCCATGATATCATCATGGCGTATTTTGTCACGGTTTATCGCTATTTATGCGGTTTACTATTTTACCTCAATAATCAGCTTACCAATGGCACCTTCACCATTAATTTGCGGATTATACATGCTTTCAGCAAAAGCGGCCGGAATGGTAAATTGCCCTGCATTGATAGCGCGTACCTTATAGGTAAATGTGCCAACTTCTTTATCTAAGCTGCCGTAAAGCACAACGCGGTCGTCACGTGGATCAATAAAGTGAGGCTGCCAATCGCTTTGGTCTGGCTCGCCAACGGCCGGCAATGCCTGTTCTTCATTGCCTTCACTATCATATTCATTGCCATCATCACCCTCATCACCACTTTCATCGTCATCAGAAGATTGCGAATGATTGGGTTGGCGATAAACAAGTTCAACACCACCTGGTAGAAGATCAACAATAGCGACATCACCAACATAATCTTGCCCTGTACTGCGCATTCTTACCCGCACCAAGAATTCATCGCCAACATTGACCTTATCAATCTTGTTGCCTTTTAGGTCGGTATAATCATGGAAGATATCAATGCCATTATTACGTGGTTCTTGGCTTTTGTTAATATCATAACCAGCTTCACTTAACAGCACAAAACCTGGTAAGTCGGATCTGCTTTTTGTTAATGTCAAGGATTTAAAATCAAAAGGTAAAATGGCTTTTGATGGGCTACCCTCTAAAGTCACACCAGATGTTTGATCATTATTTTGTTTGACAACAGCTTCGATTGAGCCACCACCATTTTGCACCGCATTTTCATAAATTGATGCTGCACGAATAAGCAATGCCGATGAAAGACTATTATAGCGTTGGCTTTGTAAATTATCGGCAATTTTTTGCCAAACTTCGTTTGGAATTTTTGATAATTGGTTAGGGAAATAGCGACCAAGTATGGTGATCGTTTCGCTATCATGGGTTAAAGCATCATCAAAGTAATATTGACTGTCTTCATTATTTTTAAGCAATTGCCAATCAATGGAATTTACCAATGCATTGGCTTCTTTATTTTGCTTAAACATTAAATAACTGGCCGCCATATAAATAGCAGTCGTATCTTTTTGCCATTCCTTTTTTTCATAATAAGTGTCAAGTCGCTCGCGAAGATTAGCAAGCTCGTTGAAACTAGGACTAATGCCAAGGCTTTGTGCTTGGCGGTTTAACAAATAAATTGCATAGGCTTGTAAACGAAAGCCGGTCATTCCTTCAAAAGGTGGTTCTTCTGCGATATCTTTCAAGAAAGCTCTTGTGCGTTCAAAATTTTGGCTCGCTACAGAAAAACCGCGTTCGCGCGCATCAAGCATAAAATCAACCGCATAAAGCGTTGCGAAAATATCGCTATCGGGTGTTGCATTCCATTGCCCTAAACCACCAGAACTATTCATACGTTGGCCTAATATTGTCAATGTATTGGCAACATTTTTTGCTGCATCACTGTCTTCTGCTTTGCCAAAAATAATTGATGGCATGGTTTTAGAAATGGTTTGCTCGGTGCAAACATAGCCATAATTATCAAGATATTGATTAAGGCCGGTTGCCCAATTAAGCGGTGAATAGCCAAAAGATGCCTCTACCTTGCTTAATTGCGAATAAAGCTTGCGTGTTGGTTCAAATGTTATAACCTTATCATTGGTGATTTTAGCGCTTAGCTGCACCCGCCGTTCAGATAGTGGACGGACAGAAACATTTTCAACCATAGTAAAGCTGCGACCATCAGCCAATTTTGCAACAAATTTTATATCATGGGCACCTAGTTTGTTGCCATCATTATCATTGGAAGCTTTTAACTGCCAATTAGCGGTTGCTTCTTTAAGTGGATCAACGGTGAATTGCTGGGTCTTGTCACCCACAATCTCGAAAGCCAAACTTGGCTCAATGGTCAAACTTACCACATCTTGCGAAGCTAGATTGCTAAATGCGCCCATTGACACATTGACCACATCGCCAGGAGCGACAAAAGGCGGCACATTTGGGGTGAGTACTATAGGTGCCTTACTTTCCGTATAGCTTTGGGCAATACCAATATGGTTTTGATCAACTGCCACCGCAAAGAAATGCACTTTACCGTTGAAATAATCAGGCACTTGCCAATTAAGCTCACTTTCACCCTTCGGCATATCTTGAATGCCACTCCAATAGACAACAGGTGGCTTATTTTTGCGCTTAAATGGATTTAAATGATTGGACAACGCCCCTTCATCATCACCGCCTGAAGCTGCCAAAAATAATTTTGAAAATTCGGGCAAGATCAAATCAAGAATTTGAGTGGTTTCAACTTCCAAAGCGCGCTTTTTGAAAAAGAAATCCAATGGCCGTGGCTGGCTATAGCGTGCCACTTGCAAAATGCCTTCATCAACGCCCCAAACCATCACTTGTGATGGGCGGTTAAGGTTGACCTTAATCGCAATATCATCACCCGGCTCCACCGTCTTTGGTGTTGTAAGCGCAATATTAGTCGTGCGATTATCTAAACTAATGGCAAAAGGCGCAACACCATAGGAAAGTGGCGACATGAAAATTTCATCCGATTGCGGCGAGCGGACAAATTGCACATTAATATAAGCATTGCCCTCTAGCCCCTCAGGCAATTCAATATATTGAACGCTTGATGTTGTATCGGTTTTAAACCAAGAATGGGCATAGACCTTATCACGCTCGATGGTGATGAGGCCTGCTCCGACATAAGGCGCACGAATATTAATTTCAATGAATTCGCCAGGCTTATAAGAGGTTTTATTAAGTTTAAGGGTAAGTTCGCTGTTACGATCTAACGAGCGTGATAGGTTCGCATCACCCGCAACACTATAATTAAGCTGGTTTAAAACCGTGTCGCCATTTTTAATTTTAACAATAAATTCACCCGGATTGCTGGTGTCGAGTGTATCAATTGTGCCATTTTCAGTAATAGAAAATGGTTTATTTTCAAGCACAACTTCTTTTTTGCGCGAAGCATAGCGATAGGTATCATCATATTGCTTTACCAATACCGATACATAGCGCACTTCCACCACTTCGCGTCTAAGACCATTAATACCAATTGGTTTCAAATTAGCATTAACCGCAAGCCAGTTGACGCGCCGTTGTGTACCCTTATTGACATAATCAAGATTATCATCACTCTTGACACCCACCATATAATCAGCTGGGGAAACAAGGGCGCTTGCATCTGCTGCAACATTCCTGCCGCCATCAGCTTCAAAAACCCGTGCCAAAACTTGCAGCTTATAACCGCTTGCAGTAAAGCGGTTTAAATCAAGATTAAAATTGGCAATGCCATTTTCGTCGGTTTTTTGGTCTGCCAAGTCTTCAACATGGCTTTCGTCCAAGGTGTTTTCAAGATAGAAACGATAATCGCGATAGCTATCAAAACCAACAAAAGCGGGTTCCATGCGCATGGTCATGCTTGTACGCCGATCACTTGCTGGCGCACCAAAAAGATGCATTGCTTTGACACTTGCCTTAACTTCTTCTGGCTTTAACCAACCCTTAATCGGCGTTGGCGAAAGACTAGCTGTTACTTTCATGCGGTCTGGTTCAAAATCACGAATAGAAAATGAAACGCTACCAAGCGAATAATTGCCACCACTTTTGTTGGCAAGCTCAAGCTCTGCCGTATAGGTACCAGCAGGCATTGCAGGATCGGACGCAAAATCATAGCTTTCAAAGCCTTCTGCCGATAGTTGCATTTTCTCGGTCTTTACTTCGCGGCGGGCAGGATCATAAATGGTAAGCTCAACCGGCAAGCCTTGCAAATTGCCATGCCAATCATCACGGCGAACAATCATGCCAAGATGCACGGTTTCGCCGGGGCGATAAAGGCCGCGCTCGCTAAACATGAAAGCGCGTAATGTATCTGTTTTGCCATCTGCCATTAAACCGCCAATAGCAAAGCGCGATAGGTCAAGCTGGCGGCCTTCATTATTAATCGGCAAGAAAGATTGATCCTCACCATTGGTGACCACATACATGAGCGGGCGTTTTTCACGAGATAATTCGCTTAAATCACCAAAATAAGCATGGCCTGTTTCATCGCTATAGCTTTGCGCAACCGGCAAACCATTAACGCCGTAAACTTCCACTAAGGCATTATCGATTGGTAAGCCCGTTTCGATGGATTGCACAAAAATATCATGGCCGCGATTGCTGTCCCGCTTAGCAATAATGCCAATATCGGTGACGACAATAAAGCGTATGTCACGCGCTGATGTAACCTCACCAAGGGTTTGGCGATCATAGCTACCTTTTTCACTCATGCGGACAACAAAAATACCATGCCGTCCATCTTCACTTGATAGGTAAGGAGCAAGATCCACATAGCTATATTGCATTTTATTGACGGCAATATCAGGAAGATCAAAGTCGATATTTTCGCGCTCGACTAAAGTATCAAATTCGCTTTCGCTCATATCAGGGCGAACAAAATTACCATCCAATTGATTAACTAAATGGTGAAGCTGCTTTGGCAGAACGCGGGCTATTTCAACTTGTGCGCCACTTACACCTTGCGCCATAACGCCAAGGGTGCGTTCACCACGAAGACCAAGCAAAGCGCCTTCTGACATGAATTGCAAAGTCTTGGGATAATTGGGCATATTTGATGTGTAAAGTGTTTGCGCATCACGCGATAAATAACCGCCTTGAGATTGGATTTTGCCATTAATGCGCACATAAAGTTGCACACCGGGCTCAGCATTAAGCTTAAATGAATGAAGGCTATTTTGAGCGCTATCACTAGGAATTTGAATAAGTGGAATTTTGCGCGAGCGAGTAAGCAAATTATCGGTAATTTCATTGTCGCGCCAATTAATGCGATCGCCAGATTCATTTTTACGCTGTGGTAAAGCCCAAGCGGTCACTTGTCCATCAATATTAGCGTCGCTTACCGGTTTTGAGCTTTCAAACATGAAAATCGGCTCTGGTTCACCATTATTATTGCGCACAAAATCTATTTTTGCGTCACCAAAACTTAACTGATAACGTCCCGGTACATCAATGCTTGCACTAAATTCCTCAGTGCTAGCATTACCGCCAAGATTTGACGTCACGCCTTTTGACACCTTCAATTTAACGGTAGAGGTTTCAAGCGGCATGCTTAAAATTGCTGATTGAACCGACGCGGTTAAACCATCTTCAGAAAAGAAAATTTGCGGATTATTATTAGTCTTGTTTTGATAGGTAAGACCGCGCGATAACTCAAATGATATATGTTTTGCAAAAGTCTTTTGATCAATTGGGTGGCTTGCTTTAATTTCCGCTACCATCTTCTTTTGATTAGGATCTTGCGGATCTTCATAAAGCTTTGAATTATTGACCGAAATAGCAAATGGACTAGTGGTTACATCAAAACTATAATCTTTTAGCAATATGCCGTCGGTAAACAAGCCTTTTTGCGCAAGGCTTACAGTATATTTTTGGTCAATTGGCCAATCTTGTTGCGGCTTAAAAGTTAAGACCTTGTCATTAGACCAATGCCATGTACCCTTGATTTGTGGTGATAGGCTTACGCCTTCCTCAATTGTTGTATTGACTTTATCAATGGGGGCGACAGAATCTGAAAATTCGATAGTTAAAGGATAGGTTTTGACACCCTTTTTATCATAATCGGATAAAGGTGGATTAGAATAATCATAGCTTACCATATAGGGCAGGGGTTGGTTCTGGTACCATATCCAGCCTCCGATTCCTGCACCAATGGCGACAATCAGAACTAATACACTTGCGATAGCGCTTTTAGTATATCTTTTAAAAAAACAACCAATAAGAGAAAATAATTTGCAAATAGGCCTTAACCAAAAAGGTGGCACCCATGAAACATTACCAAAAATAAGGCTAAATATTTTTGCCAAAAAAGAATAAATTGCTTTAAAAAATGCCATAACTCGCCCATAAATTTGTTAATGTCTTCAATTAAAAATACTAAAGTCACAATTTGGATAAGAATATTACATTTTTCAAAAAACTTCACAATATAGTATATATTTTTATTAAGAGATTTTTCGAAAAATTCGTTTTGAATTAAGATTATTCACTATATATGATTTTGAATATTTCTAAATAAAATGAGATTGGGTTGAGGGATGCTATAATAATGGTAAAACTCAAGATAGTTGATATATTTGGATTACGTCATATTACACATATATTATGCGAAGAATTAACTCTTGATCAAAGTGCTAATATCAAAAACCATAATAATGCCTATGTTGTTAAGGATGAGGAAGAAATCGGCTCTTATATTACATCTTCTGGAAAAGTGTTTTTTTCATACCGTACATTAAATCCACCTAAATATTTTAGTTTTGCGACCAAAGATGAGGTAAATCTTGAAAGCCAACAATGTCAAACTGAAAATTGGTACTTAAAATTTGAATAGTTTTTATTACGAACTAAAAACAACAAAGCAGCTCATTTTTTATTAAATATAATGTTGTTTCAGCCAAGGTTACCCATCACCAAGAAGGCTTAGAGCTTAACTCCAATGATCATCGCGCATTTATCATTAAGTCGCTGATGTTGTATCGGGCGAAATTGCTTATTACCAATTTTTATTATCTCACGTTTTTTATAGCGATGAATGCATTCTTGGGCTGCAAGTTTGTGATCGCTTATCAACTCGAAAAACGTATCATCCATAGATAAAACACCAGAAAAGTCGCCTAGCGGATAATAGTCCTTATAAATTTCAAGGGCTAACCGGTCATGATAAATCATCAATATGTCCAATGCATCATGGTAACTTAAATTGCTATAAATGTTTAACCTATCGCAATAATCTGCAAATATCTTTGATCCATCAAGCTCAGTTTTGGCAAGCTGGCTTTTTATAGCCATTGTTGTGTTTTGTAATTTAACTGGAAAATATTCAAAAATACATTCAGCAAAAGCAAGGGCTTCTGCCACACAAATTGGTGGCTTGAAATTTCCTGCCGCAAAAGCGTTGCCAATATATTGTATTTGCTGTTCTATTTTATTTGCTTTCAAAAATAGTACTCACTGTGTTTTCCGATGCTCAAATATCATTTTGATAGTAAAACCTAACCGTAATTCGTAAAATACGTATGTTCTTAATTTTTCTAAGCATGATTTTTCATATATAACTCTATAGCCACCTTTATCTTTACTATAATAAATACTTTTAAAACTTTGTCGATGAATTATATAGGGAGGATTTATAATTTCACCTTTAAATTCACTATTTTCAAAGGCACATTTTATTTCATTAAACATATAATCTTGAGGATAAATATCTTTAATTTTCTTAAATTCCGGATGGCTTGGATAATAAATTATAGCGAAATGTCGCGGATTCTTATGGGTATATAGTGTATAATGATCAGCATCTTTTACAAAAGCAAAAGAGCCTTCTATCTGCGAATTTTCAATAAAATTGGGTGCTAGATAGCCAACTAAATCCATTATTTATGAACCTTAAATGTTAGTTTGGTTATATTTAAAGCGTTTTTCGGACAAAAAACGCGATGTAAACAATGGATTAGAGCGCCGATCTGATCCAATCAGAGCGAAATGCGCTCTAATGTGCAAAAAAAATATCAAAAATAAACTGTGCTAAAGTTTTATGGCAACAATAAGAGGGGTTCGCATCGATAGTTAAAAAAGGCTATTGGTGCCAATAGCTTTTTCTGCTGCTGTTTTAGCAGGTGGAAACACGAAAACCGCCACGTTTTATTTATATAAACTGCAATGCGATAAAAACTAGCAGGCTAGCATCTTGCCGCCAAGGACTTTTTGTCATCGATTAATGTCGCAAAATCATAATTGGTATGAATATATTGTCCGAGCATTAAAGGTAGCGATTATGTTGTTAATGATAACTCTTTAACTAAATTATCCAAATGATCCCCATTTTAGTAGATATTTCGAATTATAATTAAATAGTTTTAAATGTTTTGAAATATAGCCAATATGGATATAGAATTTACATTTATACTGCAAAAAATAGGAGGGAAAATGTCTATAGATAATAAGCATAATTTTGTTGAAATAATATATAAGTCTATTATTGATGAAAATATTGAATTATATCGTGATAGTTATCTTGATATAAAAGCTGATCCCTCTTTTGATAATTACGGCAAGAATGTAGTTAACCTTATAAAAAATTTAGATACAGATAAAAAGGAAACGTTGTTAATGATTATGAAGCAAGTCATGATCGATACACTTTCCAGCATTTTTAATCTAATTGAAGAGGATGGCAATATTGCTGATGTAAAGCTCATTTATAAGGGTGAAACCATTAATGAAGATTTACAAGATGCCTTTTTAGCATATGTGGAAGAATTATAGTCTAAGAAATCAATAGGAGCTTACATTGAAGCATTATATTATCCGGTTATTTTTCATCTTAATCACTAGTATTTTTCTTGTAAATTTTAGCCATGGCGCTGAAACAATTGCTCAACTACTAGAAAAAGCAGAAAAAGGTGACGCCAATGCACAGTATGATCTAGGTCTCCATTATGATTATGGCGATGAAGTTGCAGAGGATAAGGCAGAGGCTGTAAAATGGTATAGGCGCGCTGCAGAGCAAGGTCATGACAAAGCACAATATAATTTGGGCATTAGTTACGACATTGGTGAAGGTGTTGCAGAGGATAAGGTCGAGGCAGCAAAATGGTTTAGACTCGCCGCTGATCAAGATAACCCTAAAGCGCAATTTAACCTTGCCGTTGCTTATGATCTTGGTGAAGGTGTTGCAGAGGATAACGCTGAATCTGCAAAATGGTATAGGCTTGCCGCTGAACAAGGTTACGCTAAAGCTCAGTTTAATCTCGGCGTTGCTTATGATAAAGGCCAAGGCGTTACAGAAGATAAGGAGGAAGCTGCAAAATGGTATAGGCTCGCCGCTGATCAAGGTCTCGCTAAAGCCCAATTTAACCTTGCCGTTGCTTATGATCTTGGTGAAGGTGTTATTGAGGATAAGGCTGAATCTGCAAAATGGTATAGGCTTGCCGCTGAACAAGGTAACGTTAGCGCGCAGTTTAACCTTGGTGTTGCTTATGATGACGGCGAAGGTGTTATTAAGGATAAGGTAGAAGCTACCAAATGGTATAGGCTGGCTGCAGAGCAGGGACACGCCAAAGCACAGTTTAACCTTGGATATAATTATTATCATGGTGAGGGTGTAAAAAAGAATAGACTAGAAGCAATCAAATGGCTTAAACTTGCTGCAGAACAAGGCGATGGTAGAGCACGTAAAATGTTAAATGCATTAGGCGAATAATTGAACGCTAATATTAAAAAAACGATTTTATGTGAGGTAAATGGAAATTATGCATTTTATCTCACATAAGCGTCTAATGGAGTATTCGCCCAGCTTAACTTCATAGCTTTTTGCATTGATGTGATTTTAGGATATATTTTTATTAATTGAAAAATAGAGAACATTATTAATGTAATTATTTATGTCATTACCCAAATATTTGTCATTATAATAGTTTATTAATATGCAATTATTGGTTATCAAAAATTCAAATATATGTCTTAAATCAATAAGATCAATCATTCTTATATGCAATTTAAAAATCACATCGCCATAATATTCTTCAAAAATGATAGAATGGTCCTGTTTATGAAACGGAAGAGCTTTATCGCTTAAATATCGACCATGATAGTTAAGAAGTTTAAGATAAGTAATCAATTTTTGATATAAAGCGCTGTAATCACCTTGCCAAAAATCGGCTATACTATCCAAATGAAAATTGCCTCCTTTATATATTTCTTGAGGCAATATAATTGATTTATAATATATATTGGACAATGCATATCACTATTTTTACAAAACTATATTTAGGAATCTGGAATATAGTTTGATAGAGTTTTTGTAATATTAATATATCGCATGATTATTACACAAATATATTGAACATAAAAGTTGAAAGGTAATTTTTAAAGTTATGCTAGAAATAGGTGATTAGGGTCAACACCAATGATATTTAACATTTGCAAAGTTTGCTGCTTTTAAAAGCACGCTATGATTTTGATCTACCAAAGCGTGCTTTGTTTTAAAAAATTTGGGATTTTATTTATGGGCATCCAACATATGGCGATTGGTTTTGCCAAGGTAATAGACAAGCGCTGCGCCAAATAGTGGTAAAATGCCAAGGATTAACAAGCCCAATGATGCGCTACTGGTGGTTTCCTTAATCCAACCCATGAGATAAGGACCACCAAAGCCAGCAAGATTGCCCACCGAATTAATCAGCGCAATACCTGCTGCGGCAGCACTACCAGTTAAAAACGCGGTTGGCAGTGTCCAAAATAGTGAAAAACAACAAAAAATACCAATAGCTGCAAAGGTTAGTGCAACCATAAGGATAATCGGTTCTTGCAAAAAGCTTGCGGTAATAAGGGCGATAGAGGCTAATAAAAATGGCAAGATCACATGCCAGATACGCTCACCTGTGCGATCGGAATGAATGCCCCAAAGCACCATAGCAATAGCGGCAAAGAAATAAGGAATAGCAGTAACAAAACCCGTTTCCACATTGCTTAAACCAAAAGCCTTGATAATTTGTGGTAACCAAAAACTCATGGCATAAAGTGCTGCAACAAAGCTAAAATAAACAAAGCACAAAATTAATACGCGCGGCGAGGTAAGCCCTGCCATAAACGAATGATCGCTACCAACTTTGCGCCCTTTTTCAGCTTCCATGGCAATTTCATTTTCAAGCCAATTTTTTTCGTCATTTGTCAGCCATTTGGCTTTGCTTGGTCTATCGGTTAGATAAAACCAAGCAATAATGCCAAGAATGACTGTTGGCACACCCTCTATGATGAAAAGCCATTGCCAACCGCGCAAGCCCCAAAATCCGTGCATTTCAAGCAAAATGCCTGAAATTGGAGCGCCAATCAGGGTTGATATGGGCACTGCAATCACAAACCCTGCTAAAATACGGGCGCGGTAACGGCTTGGATACCAATAGGTTAAATAAAGCAAAATGCCGGGAAAAAACCCAGCTTCCGCAAGACCAAGCAGCAAGCGCAAGCCATAAAAACTCCATTGGCCTACAATGAGCGCCATGAAACAGGAGATCAGCCCCCAAGTGATTAATATGCGGGCAATCCACAGCCGCGCGCCTAATTTTTCCATAAAATAATTGCTAGGCACTTCAAAAAGGAAATAGCCCACAAAAAATATACCTGCACCAATACTATAAATTGTTGGTGTAAAGCTTAAATCTGCATTCATCTCCAATGCGGCAAAACCAACATTGACCCGGTCAAGATAGGCCATAAAATAGGCAATAATCAAAAAAGGCACTAAGCGCAGCGATACTTTGCGTATGGCGCTTTGCTCAATGCTTGCCAACGATTTTTTTGCCGTTACATCTGAAATTTCAACCATGAATCTCCCTCTTCCCGTAAAATAATGTGGTTCAAGTCAATAAATCTTGTTTACCCATGCTTTCCCCTAAAAGCCCATAGACTATAAACTTGAAAATAAAGAATAGTTTTCTATACTTAAATGAAAAGACGATCAATCACTTTTATGCTGAAGAGCATGTTCGCTTTTCTGAAAGGCAACACATGCACAAAACTCTTAGTTTTGGCGCATTGCCCAAACGCAAAACTTGATCAACTCTTGCTGAATATGCTTTTAATAACTGCCAAGTTAAAAATTACAAAGATTACGCATTTATATATGGAATGTCATTTCTTGCGTGTTATTCATCATCGAGAATTTTATTGAGCACGGTGTTTTTATGCAATTGAAAAACTTTACATTAAAAATTGTATCGATACACTTAATTATCATGCATTATGATCTGATGCTTTATTTCAATCTTTTATAAAGCCCAAAACTTTATAAAGCCTTAGAGTTTTATTAAACACAAGAGTTTTATTACAAAGCGATGTTCTAAATTCACAAATATGGATCGTTCGATGTCGAATTATTCGCAATAATTTAATGTTAAAATTAATCGGATGACCATGGCGAAATTTGCGTTGGTAAAAGAGGTATTTGTTTAAAGGTTACGCCACGGTCGTCGATAAATTCTACCTCGTAGGCTATGCACGGATTTGAAAATATTTCTATTATAGTTCCACGTTCGCCCTTTTGTAAATTTTCAGTTTCTAAATCTTCCGAAACTACGACAATATCAAATAATTTATATTTCATAAAATGTCTTTCTTATTCGACCAAAAGATGGGGTCAAGCAGCTATACTAGATCCTAATGTGTAAACTTGGCTAGTTTAAATGAACGCGTCGCGAGTTTGATATAGTATTAAGTCAAGTTTAAAGTTTTACTAAGGGTAAATTTATTGAATATGGTAGAGGCAGAGTAGAGAACTAATTTTTACAATGAGGGTTTATAAAATGATTGAGTATCAAGGCTGGATGACTGTAAGTGGACATTGGTTAGAAGAATGTGAAGAGGACTTTGATTATCAAGCCGCATTAAAATCGATTAAAGCTGAATTTAAAAATAAATTTGCACATGAAAATGTCTATCATGAAAATAATTGCTTTATAAAGTTAGATTACTTTAATGGCTTATTACGAATTACGGCTATAGGATGCAATAATAGAAAGACCAATATTTTTCAAAATCTATTTGATTTTTTTACTTTTACCCAATCGGTTGCAATCGGTTCATATGGAATCTTTAGTTTTTATGATGATGAACCAAGTGGTGAATATAAATATCATATTTATAAATTTATCAAAGGCGAATGCATTCATGATTTTGATCCGCTATTATCATCATTTTGTTCGATGGAGTAGCAATCACAATTGTTGGAAGTAAGTTATTTATGAATGGCTGTTTATTTCGCTGCATTGGTTGATAATCCATCTGCATTTGTTAGCCAAATTGCTTTAATGTTTGGAAGTCTATTAAATTATCAATCAAAAATTGATAAAATTTTTCGTCACTTTGCTTATGTTGTTCATAAAGCGTGTCAATGAGTGCAGTCCAATGTCTAGCCGACTGATATTGATATTTCATTTTTAAAAATTCGCTCAATTCATCATTGTAGTTTTTTCGGCTTTGCTCACTATCCGCCAAACACCTTGAATAGGCGTAAAGATAGCCATAGAAGAAATTGGTTATTTCGACTTGGCTATTTTCATCAATAAAAAACATGCCAATATGTTTTTTTATAAAGGCGAGGTTTTCTTTATCAATCATTATTTGCTAGCACCAAAATATTTTAAGGCAAGGCGCGCCAAACTATCAAGACTATAGCCAATGATACCAATCAGCAGAATAATTGCCATTAATTCAGGATAATCCAAGCGATCACGCGCATCAAGGATAAAATAGCCAAGCCCTGCATTAACGCCCAGCATTTCTGCCGGCACGATAACAATCCATGCAATACCAATAGCAAGGCGAAGGCCAACAAATATTTGTCCAACAATACCGGGAAGAATAACAAAAAATAAGGTTTCAGCCTTGGTTGCCGCAAGGCTTTTGGCAAGTTGCAACCAATGGCGGTCAAGCTGGTTTACCCCTGCTGCGGTGTTTAACAAGATTGGCCAAATGGCAGCAAAGGCAATTAAAAAATAAATCGGCTTATCACCAACGCCAAACACCATGACCGCTATCGGCATCCAAGAAAGGGGTGAAATCATGCGCAAGAATTGAAATGCCGGCGATGTTGTTTTAGCAGCTATTGTTGAACAGCCAACCATAAGCCCTAACGGGATACCAAGGATAAGTGCAAATAACAGCCCAAACAATATGCGCTTTAAACTTGCACCAACATGCAAGATAAGATCTGGGCTTTGTAACAAATGCCAAAAGGCAGGAAAGGCAAGGCTTGGCGAAAAACGCGCGGCAAAGCCATTGCCCTTTGCCCATACATCAATAGCAAACCACCATAGAAAAACAAGGATAGCCAGCCCTAAAATGCCAAGATAAAAGGCTTTCAATTTTGCTGTAGAGGCTTTCGACGGTAATTTTGTTTGGGTTAAATGTACGCTCATTTATGCTTCAATCACCTCAACGCGTTCAAAATTTTGCTCAAGCCCAAAGGCCGGTAAGCCGCCAAATTGGAGAAGTGCTGCTTTGATAAAGCGATCGTCGACAAGGTCTTTCGCGGCAAATTCTGGGTCTAAATTGGCAAGAAAAGCATTATCGCCGTGCATTAATGTGGTTTTTAAATGCTCGATCAATGATACCGTATAAGACGGGAAAGGGTAGGGCTGGAAACCGATGCGCTTTTCGCGCCATTCTGGGTGTTTAATCGCACCGCTTTTAAGATAGGCGCTATCATCACTGGCATTTTCCACCAGTACTTTTGTGAGTGCAGCAACCGAATGGGGAGTATAGCGATTGGTATTATCCTTAGATAAAAGTTCTGCAGTTTTTTGGCGGTTGGCAATTGTCCATAATTGCGCGTCAACAAGAGCATTAACCACATTTTGCGACCATTGCGGACGCTCCATCAAATCGCTTTCATTCATTAAAACTAGGCAGCAAGCATGGTCTTTCCAGACATCGCCAGTAAAGCGCAAAATTTTGCCAATGCCAGCAAGTTCACCAAGGGCGTTAAATGGCTCTGCAACAATGTAGCCAGCAATTTCGCCATTGGCAAGGGCCGGCACCATGTCAGATGGCGCAAGAATGACAAGATTAACCTCGCGCTCGCCAATGGTGCCGCTTTTCTTTGAAACAGGGGTAAGTCCGGCTTTTTTGAGCAAAATTTGTAAAACAACATTATGAATTGAGTACCAAAAGGGAATGGCAACGGTTTTGCCGGCAAGATCATCAATCGAATTGATATTTTCAGCAGCCGATAGTGCCGAGCCTGACATATGGTTCCAAGCGACGACTTTTACCGGTGCTTTGCTATTATAACGCGCCCAAACGGCAATTGGTGACAAAACATGCACCGCATTGACTTGTCCTGCAAAAAACGCTTCAACCAATTGTGCCCAAGAACGAAACATCACCGGCTTTTCTGCCTTAACCCCATGTTTTTCAAAAAAGCCTTGGCCATGGGCAACAAGCAAAGGGGTGGCATCAGTAATTGGCAAATAGCCGATTTTTAATGGTTCATCTTGTTTTGCGCGACTTTGGGCATTGGCAAAACGCGTGTTTAATATGGAAGCCGCCCCTCCTGCGGTTAAAAGCGCGGCAAGGCGCATAATATCGCGGCGTGAAAAAAACTCATCATTCATAATATGTCCTCGCGCTTTGGGTAAAAAATTAAATCAGCCATTCAATTTTAATGGGCTAGTTTTTGCATTATCTCGTTTTGGATGGCTAACGCCGCTAAACTATCATTACCGCTTTGGCGTAAGTGTGTGAGATCCCACTCGCCAAGCAATTGACCCGGAGTACCGCCAATCAGCAAGACCCTATCGCTCACTCTTAAAGCTTCATCAATATCATGAGTAATAAGCAAAGCGGCACTTTGATAATCGCTAATAATTTTGATTAAAAGCTGTTGCATTTGCCCTCGGGTAATTGCATCAAGCGCGCCAAACGGCTCATCGAGTAATAAAACATCTGGCTGGCGGGCAAGACAGCGAGCAAGGGCAACGCGGCTTGCCATGCCGCCAGACAATTGCGCCGGCATTAATGCGCCTGCATCTTCAAGATTAACTTCACGCAGGGCACGTTCTATACGCTGATGGCGCACTTGGTGCTTTAATGTGGGCTGATGTTTAAAGTTAAGGCCAAAGGCAACATTTTTATAGACATTAAGCCAAGGCAACAAGCAAGGGTTTTGAAAAGCCATGCTAAGGCGCGGATGTACTTTGGATATTTCCTCACCATGAATTTTGACCACACCATTTTGTGCGCGTTCAAGGCCACCCAAAATCCGCAATAGGCTGGATTTGCCAACGCCGCTTGGTCCTAAAATGGAAACAATCTCACCTTGTCGAAGCGTCAAGCTAAAATCAGTTAAAATGGTGGTTTTACCATCATGGCTGATTGAAATATTTTCCCCTGCAAGCACAATATCGCCTTGTTGAGGAGCTTCCCTTGCATCAAGGATATTATCCATAGGCATAGCTGCGAGAGGCACTTCATCTTGAAATGCGCATTGAGTAAAGGATCGACCGACCACATTATTTCCATTCATCTAATTTTGTTGTTTTATTGGTTTTGCGCTTGTAACACTGCCTTTAATTGTGTGATGCTTGGCGTGATAATAGGGATAAAAGCTGCTTCACGCAAGCGGCGTGCAAAATCGCTACCAGTTTTTTGCAAATAGGCTTTGCCCCCTAATGTTTGCAATTCAAGCCAAATGGCTTTAGTAACCAAATCAGCAAGGCGAATACGAATGCGAAATAAGGCTGCAATATCGCTAATGAATTGCTGTTCAATCAACCCTTGCTGTAGTTCATTGGTAAGGCTTGCAAGGTCACTTGTTAATGTGTCAATTTCTGCGTTCAAAATATTGCGGCCCGCACCCTGATTATGCTGTGCCGCATTTAAAATGCGCCGTGCAAGCCCCAAGGACATAGCGCATTGCATACCAATAAAGCCCGGCCGAACGGGTGCAATTGATGCGGCAAGATTATGGAAGATAATATGCTTTTGATCAATTTGCACATTTTTAAGCGATATGGATGCGGTATGACTGGCACGAAGAGCCGTTAAGTCCAAATCATTAGAGCGGGTAAGACCAAGATCATCAGCGGCAAAGCTTGCAACAAAGGCGGTTTTGTCAGCGCGCTCAATCGCGGCAGCGATAACAAAATTGCCAAGCCGCAAATTGGTAACCCAAGGCATGATACCATCAACAATAGTTTTACCATTTGTTTCAGCACTTACCTTAATTTGCAATGTTTCCAAACCGGCCATAAATTTCATAGCATTGGAAAGTGCAGATGCACCGGCTAAACTGCCATTGATAATTTGCGGCAATTGCTCTATTCGTAGCTGTTCATTGTCGCTTTCAATTAAAAAATGAGCATAAGTTTTTTGCCCCCAAAGCACAAAGGCAGCCGTTAAAGAATGGTAGGAAAGGGCAGCAATTGCCTCAACACTATCGCAAATTGTACCACCATCACCGCCAAAATCCTTAGCAACGCCAATGCCAATTGCGCCAGTTTTTAACAATTGCGGTAAAATTTCATCGGCTTTGTCGCTTTGCTCATCAAGACTATCGGCGTTTTGACTAAAATAATCAAGGCCAGTTAACCCATGGCGAATTTCATTAGATTGAAAAGACAAAGCCTTGCCCTCATTTTGCTGTTGTTGCATTTTTATCATTTGCAAATTTGCCTTTTCTTTTATTAATGCTTTATCGCTTTATTGATTTTTCATTCATAAGACAATAATTGCTCATTAATTGGCGGTTGGCCAAGATTATTGCTCTATTTCCAATTTTTTTTTACGTGTCATTTCGTCACCTTTTTAATAGTATCTGCTAAACTATTAGGTAATCATCCAAAAAATACCAGTATAATTTATCAAATATTACTAAAATTTTAGTTTTGTTTTCTGTAATGAACCTATATTCAATTGCATTTATGAGGTTTTACATAAGGGAAAATATTTCAATAATTGCTTTTTTACAAATTTTGGCTATTTTCCGTAAAGACGATGGTTAAACAACAGATTATTAAGAAGTGCGGGTGCAAAAATGCACACCGAAAAAGCATAAAGGCATATTGCATGGATAAAACGCAACAGGTTAATGCGCAATGCTATCAGTTAGAAAATATGCGCTATGCTGCGCAAGTGATTGCAATTTTTCTTGGTGTCACTTCGCTCTATTTAGCCTCCTATGTCCAAATACCCATTGGACCTGTACCAATCACCTTACAAACTTTTATTGTTACATTTATAGGAACATTTTTTGGACCGCGCCTTGGTTTCATCACCGTTATTTTATGGCTTTTTTGTGCGGCCATTGGTTTACCACTTCTTGCCGATGGAAAGTCTGGCCTTGCACCTTTTTATGGCGTAACTGCGGGCTATCTTTATGCCTTTCCTTTTTCTGCATTTTTAACGGGTCAGCTTGCCAAAAAGGGTTGGAATGGCAGTAATTTGAAATTATGCATTCTTAATATGTTACTTGGCAATTTGCTTTGCCTGTCGCTCGGCGCTTTATGGCTTGCGAGCCAAAAAGGCGGACAAATTGCTTTTTTTTATGGTTTTATGCCATTTTTACTTGGTGCGATTATCAAGTCTTGCGCCGCAGCCCTTTGCCTTAAAATCATTGACATATATCTTAGGGGTAAAACCTATGGGACTAATTAAAAGCTAAGAAATATTTAAAATAAGCAAATGTGAAAGATGCATATTATTAAGCTATAAAATCGCTCTTTGCATCACATGTTTTCAATAACTTGCAAAATTGAGCCAAAAGGTTTTATTTGCGAATAATGATTTGTATTATCACTGAATAGGTTATTTTGATTTATCTTCAATAATAAAATGTTAATGGCAAAGCAATTATTAGCCCAAATTACATTGCCCCGCTTTTGTCTTTCCAAACAATGACGGAGCAATAAAACTGATATGATCAATTAAATTTCACATTAGAGCGTTTTTTAGAAAAGTATGAAGCGGTTTTCGGGTAAAAAACGCGGTGTAAACAATGGATTAGAGCGCTGATCTGATCCAATCAGATCGAAATGCGCTCTAATTAGAATTTTGATCTAAAGCCTATAGTGGCGTTTAATGTATAACTATCGCCAAAATCGCTAAAGCTGGTGCGGCCATCAACTTCCCCATAAATGGAATAGCTATCATCTTTCCAATTATAGCTGAACCCTGTGCCCAAGCCACCCCAAAACCGGTCTGGGTTATTGCGGAAGTAAACCTTGGTCACACTAATTTCAGTGCCATTTAAAAATTCATAATAAAGATTGCCAATAGCATAGGTTTTAAAACGGCGAATGTCACCATTTGACGCTTTCCAAACCCGTGCATGATCAAAAGATATGCCAAGTCGCCCGGTTAGAGCATCACCATCGCGGCTTTGTATATAGCCTTGATACTTATCAGAAAAGCTATTGAAATCAACGCTATTATAGGATAGTTGGGCTTGCGGAGTTATTGTCCATTCATTGCTTAGAGCGATTTTCTTACCAGTTTCAATGCTTAAACTATAGCCATTGCCGTGGTTGCCATTTGCTAATTTTTGATTTTGTAACCATTTAGAGCGCAGATCGCTATCAAACCACATAAGTTGAGCAACACTGTCGATATAAACGTCATTATTGCCATACCATGTCAATGTGCCACCAAAACCATATGCGGTGGTTTTGATATCACCTGTGCCAAACCGCGAAGAAATATCGGCTTTTGCGTTGCCATATTGAATATAAACGCCGCCAATAAGTTGGCCGCTAGTAAAGCTTTGACTATAAAAATCTAAGCCAAACTGCATTTTTAGCAAGTCAATATCATAATTAGACGCTGTTTCGCTTACATGCGAATTGACATGGCCGGTTAATCCCTCGGCCCTCATCCAAAAGCCACGCTCTTCGGTTTTTGCCGCAAAGCTTTGATTGCCATCGGTCAAAGGCCATTTGCGATTGCCAACGCGTTGTTCAAGCGTACCTAAATTATTTAAACGCTGCAGAATTTGCGGATAAATTTCATATATTGGCACTGTTGGTGAATAAACAGGACTAGGTATAGGCCTTGGTTCGGGCACTGGTTTTGGCTCTGGTTGAGGCTCGGGTTTTGGTTCTGGCTCAGGTTTTGGCTCTGGCTTGGGTTCAGGCTTTGGTTCTGGCTCTGGCGTGGTATAAAGCGAGCGTAAATACCAATCACCAGTAAAATTACCTGCTACATTTCCTGCATAAAGTGAATAAGCATAAGCGCCTGCCGCAACAGCCACTCTTCCTTCAAAACTATAATCTCCAGCCAGTGTAAAGTTGCTTGTTTGGGATGTGCCGTCAACTTGGATAAGTTGAATACCGTTACCTGTGGTTAATGCGCCTAATCCATCACGATTAACAACATAAACATCTGTTGCACCACTTGCATTACCGGTAATATGCAAAAAGTCAGTGGCTGAATCATCATTGCCAAGAACCGTATCAAAAATTATTTTGCCGCTTGTGCTTGTATAATCGCCATTAATTGTCAGCAAGCCGATATTATTGTCGCCTGGCTTAATTGTGCCATTATTGACAGTGCTGCCAACAATGCCCAAACCTTCAAGCGTGCCGTCTGCAGTAATGTCAATTGTGCCACCTAATTGACCATTTACCACAAGCGATCCACCGGTGATATTTGTTTCACCAATAAAATTGCTACTATCTGCTGTAAGCTTAGTGCGACCAGAAAACTGATTTATTGTTCCCTTAGCAATGCTCGTTGCAGCTGAAGTTAATTGGCTATTAAAAATATAATCTGTAGCATTATGATTAAAATTAAGTGTTGCATTGCCAAGACTAATGTTTGGCGCGTCAACAATTCCAGGAGCAATTGCTGCATCACCGGCTTTTGCACCAATATTTAAACTTGCAGAAGACGCACCTTCTGCTGCCATATAAATAGTATCTTGTGCTTTTAGCGTTGCATTATCGTGAAGGGTTACGCTTGCCGTACCAGCTTTTGCGATATAAATATTGGTTGCAGAAGATACAACAGAACCATCGCCAGCAATATCGGCATCTGCAGAACTGCCATCATTTACCGCAAAGATTAAATCATGAGCGGTTGAAAAAACACTTGCATTATTAACAGTAAAAGTAGTCTGCCCAGCAATTGAAATAGCTGCCCCGCCAGTCGCATTAAACTGTGCGCCATTATCTAAATTGATTTGTGCATTGGCACCAACCTCTTGTGCGGTGTAGAAATTTTGCACAAAAACCGCACCATTATTATTGACATTGAATATACCAGTGCCACTTTGAGCAACCAAAATATTTGCATTATTAACGTTTAGTATAGATCCTTCGCCATCAATATTAACTGTACCGGTAATACCGGCTGAGCGACCAACAATAATATTTTGATCCGTATTGCTAAATTGCAGCTCGCCACCATTAAGAATATCAAGGCGGCCATTACCTTGGCTACCAATCCAAAAATCATTATTGCTACCGCTTATTTCAAGTTTTGATCCAGCGTCAGAAATTGTAAGATGTCCAGAAGAGCCAGTTAATACGCCAATTTGGCCATATTTTGCTTGTACATAACCACCATCTAAAATAGACATTGTGGTATTATTGCCAGCAGCTGCCCAACCTAAATAAAGAGCGTCGCTAATATTAATTTGCGAGCCTATACCCGTTACAGTGATAGAAGCGGGTGAATTAATCCCAGATATGAAAGTTGCATTGAGGTTAACAATACCAGTATCTATTGAGCTTGTTCCAACCTTCAACGTCCCATCTATATCTAAATTTTCATTAACCACCCAAGGTGTTGATGTATTTCCTGTAGGGGAAACTGTTATTGTATCAGTAGCACCAATATAAGCACCAAATGCAAAGCTCTTACTTAAAACAAGTAGGGATACCCCATAAAACAATTTAAGAAAATTTGTTTTAGCCTTTTGTTTAAAAGTATTTGCGATATTCATGCACTCATTCCTAATATTTATATAGTTTTACCTATTAATATAATAAAATGATAATGCAACAATTTAAAAATTAAAAATTTTTATTAGCAATTGCTAAAATTATATATCTTTCGAATAGGCCGACAATTAACGCGTTAATTTTATACCACGCTATTATGAGCGGTTTATTTTTCCACAGGGTAGTGTAGTTATTTAATAAAACGATTATCGCTTTTTTTAAAAGCCATTGGCTTAATATTTAGAGTGTTAATACATCAATTACATTTTCTTCACCAAACCATTCTTTTGCAGTCTTTAAAACTTGCTCTGAAGGATTATAATAAAAACAGGCAAGATTTTCTTTTGCTCTCGTACAGCAAACGTAAAAAATCCGCGCTGTTTTATTACTTACTCGGTGATAACGTTCTAACGCAATAATTGCTGTTTTAGTTTTTTTTGCAGATGCAAGGCCTTTTCCCTTTTCTTTATCAAAAAGAGTATTAAAATTATATTTCGGCCAATTGCCATTATCCAAAACTACTAAGACATTATTAAACTCGGAACCTTTTGTTTTATGTTGGGTGGAAAACGGTGTTTTACCGGTGATATAATTGTAAAGGTTTCTAAATTGATTATAAGGCACATCGCGAACAAGTCCGTAAATATAGGGATTTTTTTCAACAAAATTGTTAAAGCTATCACCTTTACGGCAGAGTAAATTTTTATCGGCTTCGTCTATTACTTCACCAATTGTTTGGGTGCCGCTTTCACTACTCAGGTTCGTTATGAATTTAGCTAAGTCTTTTTTATCTTTACGTTTTATAATTTCATAATCAGTTTTTAAAATAAATTGACTAAAGTTACTTGCATCATTAAGGGTGATGAGGTTTTGAATTTTAAATAATTGATTGATAAGTGGATCGCGTTGCGATTGGGCGTTATGAGTACCATCTTCATTATCACCTAGGTCGCTGATTAAGTTATCTTTGGATACATAAGTTTTAAAAAATGTTTTGATAGGTTGCTTTTTAGCAAATTCAAATATATATTGATGGTTTTCAATATATGTTTTTTCAACGCCTTGTTTGGGTTGCAAATTTGCATCCTCGGGATATGATTTTTCTAAATATTCAATTACCGCACCAAATGTATCGCCTAATTCATCCAAATTCAGCGCAGGATTATCTTTAATAAATTCTTTAATTCTATCTCTATAGTCTAATATTTTATTCTTATCATATATTTCCAATAAAAGCTCGAAACCCACCTGCGAAGCAATTAGCTTATGCGTAAGGTTAAGCTCTTTTGTATTTTTAGCATCGGTAAAATCCCACCCCAATTGACTTTTTACTTTTTGCAAAGCTTGGGTGGCTATGTTGGTGCTTTTGGGGTCTTCACGCGTTTCATCGTCTTTACATTCGGTTGAATTTTTAGGCTCTACGTAAAAATAAAAGCGTATCGTGCCTTTTTTTACTTTTTCATCAACCATATTTGGTGCATTTTTATCATTTGACTGGGTCTGCTTTAACCCGTCTAAACGCAATTTATTAGCAAGTTCGTAAATTAAACTGGGATTGCGTCGGTTTTGGACCTTATCAACTTTTTGTATTCTATTGTTATCAATGTAAGTTTTAATGCTATTATTATGGCTATCATCAAGAGTGCCAACACCGCCATCATAAATAGATTGCATCGCATCGCCAAAAAGCCCGATGATAGTATTTTTTTTGCTGTTGTCTTGTTGTAAAAAAGTTAGCAAAATTTCAACCACTAATGGGCTTGTATCCTGATATTCATCAAGGAAAATATATTGATATTTGTCTTTGACAATAAGACGTAATTTTTTATAATTCTCAAAGAGATAATTGGCAATGGCAAGCACTTCGTCATGAGAAATAATACCATCTTTTAGGCTTTTATATTCTTTATATTGAATGCTTTTTTCAATAAGTCCATGTGCATCAAAACCAGCAAATTGTTTTTTTTCTTTTCCCTCTTCAGCCGTCGCATTTGCGATTGCTTCTTTTTTAGCTAATGCAGCCAACGCCTCTTTAATCTGGATTTGATATGACTTAATATTATTCCATAAAAACTCATGTATAGTACTAATAAAAAGATTAGGGCTGTCAATACGGCTTTTAATTTCAGCTGTTGCTGCATTGGTGTAGGTAATGACGGCAATTCTTTCTTGCGGTTTATCAGTAATTATAGTTTTAATAATTTGCACGAGAGAGTAGGTTTTGCCACTTCCCGCGCCACCGCTTAATAAAAAATTTTTACCATCATTAATAATCGCTAAAATTTTATCTTCATCACTAATGATATTTAATCTATCTGTAGCCATTTTAACCCCTCTTCAATATAAGATGGTGTTTTCCAGTCACGATTATCGTCGCACTGCGAAGCGCTATGGAGTAAAATATCAATGGCGAATGTGCTTTTACTGACGATAGAAGCTGCAACATCGAAAGCATCAACCAAATTGCCGTTTTTGTCGGGCTTACCTTCAATAAAGTTGGTTAGCCTTCCTTTGCCTAGATTTTGCGTATATGGTTGTTTATTTATAAATCCTTTAAAAAACTCACGATTGATATGAATAAACCCATCTTCAAAACTGCGTGCTAAATATTCTTCTTGTTCAGTTTGATGAGCGCAACGCAATAAATTTGGTTTTTTACTTTGCCATAATTTTTCTGGCTCTGTTTCAGTTGGCACAATATCAGGATATTTAGTTTTTAGTTGCACGAGCCAGTCGTCGTCGCATAAGCTTAAAACCGTCTTATTTCCAATTACTGCATTAGAAGCAGATACCCGGCACGCCTTACCTTTGCTGCTATCACTAGTCTTTTCAACTGTATCAAGATCAGTGATAATTAAGGTCTTTATTCCGATAAAGCTGATGAAATGATCAAATAAATGAAAATGTCTACCACCAATATCTATTATCGAAATATTCTGCGATAAAAGAGATAATTTATCTTCAGTAGCCTTTGTTTCATCTGTATCTAGTTTTTTCATCATGGCAGGTAATAAAATGCGTTCTGTATCGCCTTCAATAAATATTGCTTTATCAGCAAAAAATAAATCTGCACGGTGTATGGTGAGATATTGCTTTAAAAAGCGATAGCTTTCTGCATCCTTTTTATAGTATTTTTGAAGATCTTTTAGATTTTTACATGTAATTGAATGCCTATCACGTTTTAAATATTTTATATCGTCAAACTGGCTTTCTGCCACAATATGTGGAGAATGGGTGGTTAAAATAGTTTGCAAATTATATTCGCCGTCAACTTCATCTTTTAAAAGCTTGCGGATATTTTTGATGAAAATAGCTTGCATTTGTGGGTGGGTATGGGCTTCCGGTTCTTCAATGAAAAAAAGATTTAAATCTGCCGGCTTGCTTTTATTGGCGGTTTTAAAGTCCTGTAAATTAAACGCTACCTCCAAAATCATACTAATGAGGTTCATATAACCTAAACCATTATAATGCTCGGGAAGTGAATAATTTTCGCCATCAACATCATAGGTAACAATAGTATTATTGCTTAAAAGGTCTCTATCATTAAGGGACGAGACAATTTTAATGATGCTATCACCTTTACGCGTGCCACCAAAATCCTTTATATTTCTAATGATTGTTTCAAAAACCGTGCCGTAAGTCTTATCTAGAATACCATCCGTTGCACTTAATTGCGATCGTAATTGTATAACCTGTTCATTGTGGTTATCTTGATTTGCTAAAGCATTATAAATATTGGAAGACAAAATTGATAAAGTGCGATCACTGTCTTTATTGTCAACATTTCTTTTGGCACTAATATATTTAAATGAAATGATATCCGACAGTTCAATTTTTTCTTTATTTAAATCAATAAAAACATCTTCGTAAACGAAACGTTGCTGAGTTTCATCATCATTACCATTTTCATCTTTGGGGAAGCCGTAATATAAGCTTTTTTTAGAAATAGTGAAATATGTATGTAAATAATCTTTCACAAATTTAAAAATTTGTTTATTTCTTTTTTCCTGTTCAGCTTTTTCCTGTTCAGCTTTTTCCTGTTCAGCTTTTTCTTGTTCAGTTTTTTCTTGTTCAGTTTTTTCTTGTTCAGCTTTATCTTTAACTGTTGGTTTGTTTTCGATAATAGCATCAAGTTTTTTGCAATATTCTTTTAAATCTGAAATGAGGTTAGCATATTTTTCGGCGCTTAAATAATATTCAAATGATAAAACTACTGTAGTATTTTTGTCATCAAGATCCATGATGAGTTTATTGCCAATGCGCGTTAAATCATCGTCATCGCCATATTCAATAAATAAACGTAACGATATTTTAGGTAAATTTTCATCTTCTACAATAGGGTTTGCTGTTGCATTTAAATCGTGTAAAATTTGTTGTTTAAAATTTTTGCCGCAGTCAATGCTAAAATCATCTAGGCTAAATGTACTCTTGGAAGACTTGTTTAAAAATCGGTCAAGGATGAGCAATAATGATGTTTTTCCGCAATTGTTTTTGCCAATGACTACAGATAAGTCATCTTCAAGATCAATATTAAAATCTTTAAGTAGACGAAAATTTTTAACCTCAATTTTTGTTATTTTCATATTAATCTCCGCCTATTCAATACATTAGTAAATCATAAAATATTGATGAATGTATTTACTATACATAGAAACTTAAAAAAGAAAACAAAAAACCGCTTGGCAAGTGCTGCCAAGCGGTTGATTTGTATTCAAACAATATTTGTAAAATTAGCCAAAAAGCTTGTTCATGGTTTTGCTATAAGTTTTAAATATTTCATCGCGGGCAATGTGTTTGCCATCGCGCACAACTTCAACGCCATTAACCCACGTGCTTTTAACGTCCACCGTTCGGGCAAAAATCCAATTGTCTAAAATAGCGTCTTCCTTAATCCAATCTTGACCTTTTAAATCAAGGGCAACAAAATCGGCGCTATTGCCGCATTTAATTGCGCTTTGGCTTTTTAGCGCTTGATCGCCGCCTTTTATTGCTTCATCAAATAAATGGCGGCCATTAGAGCCTAAAGGTTTGGCGATTGCATTACGCATATGGGTTTTTAAGCGCACGGAATATTCAAATTGGCTTAATTCATCAGCAACGCTAATATTAACATTGGAGTCGCTGCCAATGCCAAAACGGCCACCATGTTCCATAAAGGGCAGGGCGTTGAAAATTCCATCACCAAGATTGCCTTCGGTTAGCGGACAAAGCCCAGCAATTGCGCCAGATTTTGCTATATTGACGGTTTCATCTTCTGTTAAATGGGTGGCATGGATCAAGCACCAATTTTCATTAACCTTAAAGCGGTTTAACAGCCATTCAACTGGGCGCTCATCACTCCATGCAACGCAATCATCAACTTCTTTTAATTGCTCGGCAATATGGATATGGATTGGATTACCATCAGCAAGTGGCAAAATTTCCTTTAACTCATCTTCTGTGGCGGCGCGTAAGCTATGGGGCGCGATGCCAACAATACTTTTTTCAAGATTTTTTGCGTGGCTCCGGCATGATTGAACCAGTTTTGCAAAGCTCGCAGTGTCATTAATAAAACGCTTTTGCCCATCAACCGGTGTTTGGCCACCAAAACCCGCATGAGCATAAAAGACCGGCAATAGGGTTAGATGGATACCGCTTTTTTGCGCAGCATTGCAAATGCGGCCTGCCATTTCACCAATATCATTATAGGGCTTGCCATCAATATCATGATGCAAATAGTGAAATTCGCCAACACGGGTAAAACCAGCTTCCAACATTTCGATATAAAGCTGTGATGCAACGGCTTCCACCTCGTCAGGATTCATGGCAAGGGCAAGGCGGTACATTTCAACGCGCCAGCTCCAAAAACTGTCAGGCGTTGCGCCGCGCCGCTCGGTATAGCCTGCCATGGCACGTTGAAAAGCATGGGAATGCAAATTGGGCATGCCGCTTACCAGCACTTTATAATGGGCGCCTGTCTGCTGCGGATTACCATCATAGGCATTTTCATCTATCGCGGTAATTGAGCCATTTTCAAAGCTGATCGCGACATTTTTTTGCCAGCCCTTAGCGGTTAATGCGCTATCTGCGAATATTTTTTGCATCCTATCCTCCACTTGTTCACAATTTTGTATCATTCATATTTTTGTCAGCGTAGTCTTTTAACCTTTTGTATCAGCGTTATTTTTAACGCCAATAATGGCTAAAATATTCACTTTTTAAAACTTTGGCAGGGTTTTAAAATAAATTTGATTTGAATTTAAAAACTTTCTACTTGCCAGATTTTTAATATGTATATACATTATAACAAAAATAGGGAGGCTTCAATGGGAAAAATCATTCCATTTACCACTTCTGTGCCGCAACATCATGTATTTGCCGGCAATGATATTCTTTTCAAAAATGTATCATTAATGACAATGGTCGCCCCTTCATCTGGGGCATCTGCGCACCAAGATAACGCGCAAGATTCCCATTTAGGCATTATTAAAAATGGCGCAATCTTTGTAAAAGATGGTTTGATAGCCTTTGTTGGTTCTGAAAATGACTTGCCGGCAATAAAAAGCGATCATGATATTATTGATCTTGGTGGCCGTTGGATGAGTCCAGCATTGATTGATTGCCACACCCATATTATTTACGGCGGCAATCGCGCCAAAGAATTTGAAATGCGCCTCGCTGGTGCAAGCTATGAAGAAATTGCCCGCAGCGGTGGGGGCATCGTGTCGACCGTGGGGTCGACACGAGCGTTAACGGTCGATAAAATGGCAGCAACATCACTACCACGTCTTGACCAATTGATTAATGAAGGTATCACCACAATTGAAGTAAAGTCTGGCTATGGGCTTGATATTAAAAGCGAGCTTGATATGTTGCGCGCTGCCCGCAAGCTAGAAACTTTACGCCCGATAAAAGTGCGCACCACTTGTTTAACCGCCCATGCAACACCGGTTGAATATAAGGGGCGCAACGCTGCTTATATTGACGAGGTGGTGTTACCCGTACTTGAACAAGGCGCACGTGAAGGTTTGATTGATGCGGTTGATGCATTTTGTGAAAATATCGCCTTTTCACCACAAGAGTTAAAGCCAGTTTTTGACAAGGCAGTAGCCTTGGGCTTGCCCGTAAAGCTCCACGCTGAACAATTGAGCAATCTTGGCGGCGCAAAATTTGCCGCTTCCTATGGGGCGCTTTCGGTTGACCATATTGAGCATTTGGACGAAGAAGGTGTTGCGGCCATTGCAAAATCCGGCACGGTAGCGGTTATATTGCCGGGGGCTTATTACACCATTCATGAAACAAAAAAGCCACCTATTGCACTTTTGCGCCAATACAATGTGCCAATGGCGGTGGCAACTGATTGTAACCCCGGCACATCGCCCTTAACATCGCTATTGCTCACCATGAATATGGCGGCAACCTTGTTTGATATTCGTGTTGATGAATGTTTAGCAGGTGCCACCCGTGAAGCTGCCCGCGCCCTTGGATTATTGGAAAGCCGTGGCACTTTAGAAGTGGGCAAACGCGCCGATCTTGCCATTTGGAATATTGCTGAACCAGCCGAGCTTGTTTACCGCATTGGCGCAAATCCGCTTTATGCGCGTTATATTTCAGCACAATAAGCAAAGTTTTTTAGAAAACAAAATTTTTAGGAAAATGTCCAAATTGGACGGGAGGTAAAAATGACAATTACTTTAAAACCGGGTGAAGTTACCCTTGAACAAATTAGCGATATTTATTGGAATGGTACCAGCGTTAAACTTGATCGTAGTTTTGATGCAGCAATTGAAAAAGGCGCCGCACGCATTGCAGAAATTGCCCAAGGTAATGAGCCAGTTTATGGCATTAATACCGGCTTTGGCAAGCTTGCCTCCATCCGTATTGATGCAAGCGATGTTGCAACCTTGCAGCGCAATCTTATTCTTTCCCATTGCTGCGGCATGGGTGCGCCGTTAAGTCGTGACATTGTTCGCCTCATCATGGCATTAAAATTGGTGTCGCTTGGCCGTGGTGCTTCTGGTGTGCGTCTTGAGCTTGTCCGCCTCATTGAAGACATGCTGGAAAAAGATGTAACGCCGCTTATTCCTGAAAAAGGCTCAGTCGGCGCATCGGGTGATCTAGCGCCACTTGCCCATATGGCAGCGGTGATGATGGGCGAGGGCGAAGCTTTCTTTAAGGGCGAACGCATGAGCGGCGCCAAAGCCTTGGCACTTGCTGGTTTAAGACCAGTTATTTTGCAAGCGAAAGAAGGCTTGGCACTGATTAACGGTACGCAAACATCAACCGCACTTGCTATCGCTGGCCTGCTGCGTGCTTACCGCGCATCTTGCACCGCGCTAGTGACTGGTGCTTTATCAACTGATGCTGCTATGGGTTCATCTGCGCCATTCCATCCCGATATTCATACACTTCGCGGCCATTATGGCCAGATTGCCACGGCACGTACTGTGCGTGAATTGCTTATTGGTTCGCAAATTCGTGTTAGCCACTTGGAAAATGATGAGCGCGTGCAAGATCCTTATTGCATTCGCTGTCAGCCACAGGTTAATGGTGCGGCAGTTGATGTATTGCGCCACTGCGCTAATACTTTGGTTATTGAAGCCAATGCGGTTACCGATAATCCATTGGTGTTGAGCGATAATAGCGTTGTTTCAGGTGGTAATTTCCACGCCGAACCAGTGGCTTTTGCTGCCGACCAAATTGCATTGGCAGTTTGCGAAATTGGTGCCATTTCACAGCGGCGCATTGCCTTAATGGTTGACCCTGCGCTTTCCTTTGGCTTACCCGCCTTTTTGGCGGCAAAGCCGGGTTTAAATTCTGGTTTGATGATTGCCGAAGTAACATCAGCGGCATTAATGTCTGAAAATAAACAAATGGCCCATCCTGCTTGTGTTGACTCAACCCCAACATCAGCCAACCAAGAAGACCATGTGTCGATGGCTTGCCATGGCGCACGCCGTTTGCTTACCATGACTGAAAATCTGTTTTCAATCCTTGGTATTGAATTATTAATGGCAGCGCGCGGTGTTGAGTTTCGTGGCCCCTTAACCACTAGCCCACAATTGCAAAAAGCAATTGCGCATTTGCGCCAAAGTGTGACTTCGCTTGAGGTTGACCATTATATGGCACCAGACCTTGAAGAATGCCGCCGCATTGTTGCATCGGGTGAAGTGGTTGGCCTATTTGACCAAACAATATTCCCCATTTTAAAGGACTAAGTGCAATGGATGTCTTTGAAGTCAAACAAGGCACATCACCGCTTATTTTGGCCTTTCCTCATACAGGTACTTTTGTGCCCGATGATATTGCCGCCAATTTAAACGATACCGGCCGCTTGCTTACCGATACCGACTGGCACATTCATCATTTATATGATGGGTTGGTGGATAATGCCACCACTGTTCGTGCGTTATTTCATCGCTATTGCATAGATGCAAATCGTGATCCTTTGGGCGTTAGCCTTTACCCTGGGCAAAATACCACAAGTCTTGTGCCATTAACCGATTTTGATGGCAAAGATATTTGGACAAATGCCCCCGATATGGAAGAAGTGGAAAGGCGCAAGCAATTGTTCCATACGCCTTATCATAATGCCTTAGCTGATGAGATTGCACGGGTAAAAGCCATTCATGGCTATGCAATCCTATATGATTGCCATTCCATCCGCTCGCATATTCCATTCTTGTTTGATGGCATTTTGCCAGATTTCAATGTCGGCACCAATGAGGGGCAAACCACTACAGCTAAAATGGAACAAGCGGTGATGGATGTGCTTAAAACTGCAAGCAACTATAGCCATGTGTTAAACGGGCGCTTTAAAGGCGGCTGGACCACGCGCCATTATGGCAAGCCGCAAGACAAGGTGTTTGCCATTCAAATGGAGCTTGCCCAAAGCACCCATTTGCAACAGGAAACATTGCCCTTTGCCTATGATGAAACCAAGGCAAAAGCATTACGTACGCCGCTAAAAGCAGTGCTAGAAGCGGTGATTGCCAGTTGTGCCTAATTTGTTGCGCTTAAAGTACATCAGGCGGAAGCATTTGAATTTAAGTTTGTAAATTAAACCCATTATCTTATACTTTTGGAGGAGTAAAAATGACCAGCAATCCACGTCATAATATCCGCGAAATCCGCGCCCCACATGGTAGTGAAATCAGCGCAAAAAGCTGGCTAACTGAAGCGCCATTACGCATGTTGATGAATAATCTTGATCCTGATGTTGCTGAAAACCCCAATGAATTAGTGGTTTATGGCGGTATTGGTCGTGCTGCTCGCACATGGGCAGATTATGACAAGATTGTTGAAACTTTGCGCAGCTTAAATGATGATGAAACTTTGCTAGTGCAATCAGGTAAGCCAGTTGGTGTTTTCCGCACCCATAAGGACGCGCCGCGCGTTTTAATCGCCAATTCTAACCTTGTGCCCCATTGGGCTAATTGGCAGCATTTTAACGAGCTAGACCGCAAGGGCCTGATGATGTATGGCCAGATGACGGCAGGCTCATGGATCTATATCGGCTCGCAAGGTATTGTGCAGGGCACTTATGAAACCTTTGTTGAAGCTGGCCGCCAACATTATAATGGCGACTTAAAAGGCAAATGGGTGCTAACGGGCGGTCTTGGTGGCATGGGCGGCGCGCAGCCCTTGGCAGCGGTTATGGCAGGGGCTTCATGCCTTGCTATTGAATGTAATCCAGATAGCATTGATTTCCGTCTTCGCACCCGCTATGTCGATGCAAAGGCTGAAACCCTTGATGAAGCCATGGCCATGATTGATAAATGGACAAAGGCAGGCGAAGCAAAATCCGTGGCGCTGCTTGGCAATGCGGCTGAAATTTTGCCAGAAATGGTCAAGCGCGGCATCCGTCCCGATATGGTAACCGACCAAACCTCCGCCCATGACCCAATTAATGGCTATTTGCCCATTGGTTGGACAATGGCGCAGTGGAAAGAAAAGCGCGAAAGCGCACCACAGGAAGTCGAAAAAGCCGCCCGCGCTTCCATGAAAGTGCATGTTGCAGCCATGCTGGATTTCTACCATGCCGGTATCCCAACTTTTGACTATGGCAATAATATCCGCCAAGTTGCCAAGGATGAAGGGCTTGAAAACGCTTTTGATTTTCCCGGCTTCGTGCCTGCCTATATCCGCCCATTATTCTGCCGTGGCATTGGGCCATTCCGTTGGGCTGCGCTCTCAGGCGATCCAGAAGATATTTACAAAACCGATCAAAAGGTCAAGGAATTATTGCCAGACCATAAAGAGCTGCATAACTGGCTTGATATGGCACGCGAGCGCATCTCCTTCCAAGGCTTGCCTGCCCGTATTTGCTGGGTGGGTCTTGGTGACCGTCATCGCCTTGGTCTTGCCTTTAATGAAATGGTTAAAAATGGCGAATTGTCAGCCCCAATCGTTATTGGCCGTGACCATTTGGATTCAGGCTCAGTCGCATCACCTAACCGCGAAACCGAAAGTATGAAAGACGGATCAGATGCGGTATCCGATTGGCCATTGCTAAACGCATTGCTTAACACGGCATCAGGTGCAACATGGGTATCCTTGCATCATGGCGGCGGCGTTGGCATGGGCTTTAGCCAACATTCGGGCATGGTTATTTGTGCGGACGGCACGGATGACGCAAAACGCCGTATTGAGCGCGTTTTATGGAATGACCCTGCAACAGGCGTTATGCGCCATGCCGATGCTGGTTATGACATTGCAATTGAATGCGCCGGCGAACACAACCTTCGCTTGCCATCAATTTTGGATAACTAGAGTAAAATCCTCCCAAGGAGAAAAGCCCCAAGGCGCAAACCTTGGGGCTTTTCGTTATTTTAGTTTTTTTATATCAAAATTAAAATCTAATTTTTGTTTAAACCAACCACTACGTTCTACTAACCCATACAATTCTTCTTTTTCAAAGCCAATTTTGTTGAAAATTACTAACCTAAAGCAACATTCTAATTTAATCATCAAATTAACGAAGTCTGAACTATTTTTTAATTTGCTTATAGTATGACCATGGGTATAAATATTCCTTATCCTAAAGATCACCCTTAAAAAGGTCTCAAGCGCTTCTTCATTTTGCCATTCGCGTGTTGTTCCATACAATAATTTGGTTAAAATATATTTGGGCGGCAAGCCCATGACATTGCCTAATTTGGAGGATAATAAATCCTGTTCTTTTGCATTAAGGAAAGGTAAAAGACGTTTTTTTAAGGCATCCAGCTCACTCTTTTGGGCATCTTTTTCTTTCTGCAAGGCTTTATCTGTTTTAAGGGTATAGTTTGCGAGGACTTCAAAAGCTTGCATTAATTTCAAAAATTTACTAGCCAATTTATCATATTTAGTTTCTTTGTTTGATATGAATAAATCTATAGCATAACCTATATCATCGCAAATTTTAAACCACTTTTGTAGGCGCGTAACTATAGTCTTTTCTACATTGCTATATACAAATAATAATTTTTGGCGAGGATATGTAACTTTATCATTGGATGTAGACGGTGTTACATAATAAATATTAAGTGCATTTAAATGGTTTTTATTTTTTCCAACTATATTATACGCACTTGCTTTTCTATTACACACCACTGAAAAAAAGAGGCCTAAATTGTAAGTAAAACGACGAAAAAATTGCCAGTCTTGCGGCTGTTTGGTTTTGATCGTAATAAAGCTGTGTTGAGTGGGTTTCGAAGTTTTGGCGTTGTCATTTAATTCAAAATAGGTGATTATTTCAATATCTGCACCATTATGACTGCCGAGTTGAATAGTATATTGTTTTCCATATTCGCGTTTATTGTCTATCAAATTGTACTTATACAACCAATCGTTAAGTCCAATCATTTGAAAAACATATTTATCAAACGAAATTGGACTTTCTTTACCAAAAAGACTGCCTAGAAATGCAAATAGGGGGAGGAACTTAGTTTCACAATTGTTTTCATTATCGTTTACGGTACTTACATACATGCAATTTCGCAGCGTTACAAATCGGCTATTCTCCAACTGACCATGTATATACTCTAAGTCCCTAGGAAACAGATCTGCGAAAAGGCTATCTGCATCTATATTGTGATAAAGTTCAAGCCGAATATTTCCACCATCTTCAATAATAAGGCGACCGATGACACCATCTTCTTCGCTGTGTTCTGGCAACCAAAATTTGCCCATCACATCAATTGGTTGATCTAGCCGCATATATTCCCCCTCACATTTGCTAGTCAGATAGCGTTCACTCTATGTTCTCATAAATTTAAGTGTTTGTAAAGGTTAAAGCAAATGGCTTGTATTGTTAATCCAATTGATTATGCTAAAGTCATTGTAAACAATGGTTCGCTTATTGATGAATATTATAAATCTTGATTTTTTTATTTCAACCAATCAATTGCTTGACTATGATTGTATTTACCAACACGATAATAGCGTGATCGAATTTGACTTGGTTGATGATAAGATAGCGATAACCAAGAAATATAATCCAATATTTTTAAGTGATTGTCTTTTCGCGTCTGTCACGCCATTAAAAATTATTGAAGCAGAACAATATAGGGTTTATCTGGGGCAGGGTGATGGGCACGGATCAAGCGGATTTATTGTCCTTTGCGAAGATGATGTTTTAAAATGGTTTTTATTTTGTAATACTTCCAATCCATTTGAAGACGCAATGTTAGTCGGCGATTTTGTTTTATGCCACACAAATAATGGTAAGACATGGAAAATTAATATTAAAAGTCCTGAGAAAATACAAATAGGCGATTAGCATTTACGTATAGTCTTATTTGCAGCAGATAGGTGATATATTTTTTCATAATGAGTTTTCAAACATACCAAATGCGTTTTAAAATACTAGAGCGCATTTCGATTTGATTGGATCAGATTAGCGCTCTAATCCATTGTTTACACCGCGTTTTTGTCCGAAAACCGCGTCACACTTTTCAAAAAAGCTTTAAAAGATCCTGAGTGGGGATTTTTAAATATAGCCTGCTGTTTTACCTATAAAATCTTTGTGTTTTGGCAATCGCTTGACTTTAAACTGGCTTTCCATCTTTATAAGGTGAAAAGCTAAGTGCAAATAAAAGCAAATCCACCCTTTACCAAAATGCCTTGATATTGTGGGAGAACCCTATGGCCAAGCCGCAAATTTCTACCCTTGATAAATCGCATTGCCAGCCGCAAGATGGCTTACCCACACCGCAAATTTATTGGGCATGGGCGACGCTGATGATTGGCCTTATGCTTGCCGTACTTGATGGCACTATTGCCAATGTTGCTTTGCCAACCATTGCCAGCGATTTTGCGGCTGGGCCTGCTGCCTCCATCTGGATTGTTAATGGGTATCAGCTTGCCATTGTTATCACCATTTTGCCGTTTGCGGCCTTGGGCGAGATTTACGGCTATCGACGTATTTACCTTATAGGCGTTGCCGTGTTTACGCTTGCGTCTATCGCTTGTGTTTTTTCGCGTTCGCTTGAAATGCTTACTCTTTCACGCATTATTCAAGGCTTTGGAGCCGCTGGATTGATGAGTGTTAATACTGCGCTTTTAAGATTTTGTGTGCCGCAAGCAAAATTTGGTACTGCCATTGGTTTAAACGCGTTTGTCGTCGCGCTTTCTTCCACTATTGGTCCAAGTCTTGCGGGCGTAGTTTTACAATATTTAAGCTGGCCTTGGCTATTTTTCATCAATGTACCGCTTGGCATTTTAACCATTGCCATGGGTGTAAAAACTTTGCCGTTTAATGCGCTATCGCCGCGAAAATTTGACTATTTAAGTGCTGTTTTAACCGCCATTGTTTTTGGTCTTACAATTATCACTATCGATAATGCTGGTTCTCATATGTCGGTGCCGCTTTTATTGATGCAAGTCATAATTATCATGACTGTAGCTATTTGGCTTATTCGTAGGTCGCTGCAAAAAAGTGACCCACTTTTACCTTTGGATTTATTGGCCATTCCAGTGTTTAGCCTTTCGCTTTGCACCTCAATCATGTCGTTTTTGGCGCAGATGATGGCACTTTTATCACTGCCATTTTTATTGCAGGTGGTTTATGGCTATAAGCCGATTGAAGTGGGTTTTTTGATGATGCCTTGGCCTATTGCCCTTGCAATCATTGCGCCAATTTCTGGCAAATTATCGGATCAATATTCGCCTGCCATTTTAGGGTTTATTGGTCTTGTTGTTTTAGCCATTGGTTTGTTGCTGATAGGTTTTTTACCAACCGAGCCAAGCATCATTGATATTTGTTGGCGGTTAGCTATTTGCGGCATTGGTTTTGGCCTATTTCAAGCACCTAATAACCGTCTCATCATTACATCAGCACCAAAGCCGCGAAGCGGAGCAGCAAGCGGTATGCTTGGTACGGCGCGTTTGCTTGGCCAATCGCTTGGTGCTGCATCGGTTGCATTGTTTTTAGCAATTTCAGGTGTAGATAATATTGCAAATATTATGTTTATCGCGGCTGGCTTTGCTGCAGTTGCTGCCTTAATTAGTATTTCGCGCCGATAAAAATAAAAAAGCCGCTATTTTATTGCGGCTTTTGTTTAATCCATCAGCAACTTATCATCGTCAAGTGCTTCACCGCGCACTTTGGCAAACATATCTAGCAAATCGGGTACATCTAAGCCTTGGCGTTCTTCATGGGCAACGTCAAGAATAATTTTACCACCATGCAACATTAAAGTACGGTTGCCATAATCAAGTGCTTGGCGCATAGAGTGGGTCACCATCAAGGTGGTCAACTTATTTTCGCTCACAATACGGTCGGTAAGTTTCATCACAAATTCTGCCATGCCCGGGTCAAGCGCGGCAGTATGCTCATCAAGCAATAATATATCGGCTCTGGCCAAGGTTGCCATAATCAACGATACTGCTTGGCGTTGCCCACCAGAAAGCATATCCATGCGGTTATGAATACGGTCTTCAAGTCCAAGACCAAGGGCTGCAATGCGATCACGAAATTCTTTATGACGTTCTTTACCAATTGCCGATTTTAACCCGCGTTTTTCACCACGTTTAGCCGCAAGTGCTAAATTTTCTTCAATAGTAAGCGAGCCACAGCTACCAGCTAGCGGATCTTGGAAAACACGAGCAATCTGGTTAGCACGTTTTGCCGTTGGCTTTTTTGTAACATCACTATCATTAATCATTACTTTGCCATTGGTTGGCAAAATATCGCCTGCCAAAACTCCAAGCATAGTGGATTTACCCGCACCATTGGAGCCAATAACAGTGACAAAACTGCCGCGCTCTATTTCAAGATTAATATCAATGAGGGCGCGTTTTTCAAGTGGAGTGTTTTTCTTAAAGACAACATCAATATGAGAAAGCTTAATCATATTTTTTTTGCTCCCAAATATTTAGGCACAATAAGAAAGAGAGCCACAATAGTTGCGGTTACCAATTGCATATCTTTTGATGGGTCTACGCCCAAAATACC
Source organism: Bartonella sp. HY761 (assembly GCF_026743145.1). Lineage (NCBI taxonomy): Bacteria > Pseudomonadati > Pseudomonadota > Alphaproteobacteria > Hyphomicrobiales > Bartonellaceae > Bartonella > Bartonella sp. HY761. Next base: position 71,441 of record NZ_CP104888.1, on the reverse strand, counting down.
GCCCAAAGCTAAAAAGACAGCAATACGATAAAGCACTGAACCAATAATACAGGATATTAAAATAACAAGCAGATTGCGAGTTTGAAATAATGCTTCTCCAATAATGACCGCTGCAAGACCAAAAACAATGGTTCCTATACCGCCGGTAATATCCATACCGTGATTAACCTGCGCAAAAAGGGCGCCACCAATTGCCACTAAGCCATTTGATAAAGCAAGACCGAGATAGACCTGAAACGAGGTATTAATGCCCTGTGCACTTGCCATTTTTTTGTTAATACCGGTTGCGCGAATAGCAAGCCCGGTTTCACTTGCAAGAAACCGCCAAAAAATCAAAGCCGTAATGAAAACTAATATGCCAATGACAATAATACGCATATAAAATGGTTTTAGGCCAAATAGTCCTTCAAATGGCGTAAAAATTGAAGGCGCGTTACCAACTTGTAAATTGCCGCCTCCCATAACATGCAAATTTATCGAATAAAGGGCTGTCATAACCAAAATGGAAGCAAGAAGATTCAAAATATCAAATTGCAAATTAAGCAATGCTGTTACAAGTCCTGCTAGACTTCCGGCAGCAAAAGCCGCTACCATAGCAAGCCAAGGGTTAAACCCAGCGACAACCAATGCAACATAAACCGCACCACCAAGCACAAAGCTACCATCTACGGTAAGATCTGGAAAATCTAGAACCCTAAAAGACAAGTAAACACCAATACCAACAAAGGCTAGTATGAAGCCCATCTCTACGGCGCCCGTAAAGGCAAACATGCTCATGGTCCAACCTTTCTGTTCTTCTCGATATATATTGTTTTAAGCATTACTTGTATTCTCAATAGCGTCCTTGTTTATATCAATTCAAACGGATTTCAACATTTATCGAAAAATGTCAATGTTTAAGCGCATTTTTATAGGGTATTGGCTAAAATTTGATTGGTTTTCAAGCACATTTTTGAAAATCATGCATTAAGAGCTATATGGAATCAAGCTCTTGCTAATATTCATAATATAAAATTGGGAGGACTATTTCCTTAATTGATACTTTAAACGGGTAGGGGCTGCTGTAATCATTAATCAACCAAAATCTCAATATAAAAAAAGCCCCTTTTACGTTAAATAAAAGGGGCTTTTTGATTAGTTCCTATTTAATTATTTCTTTAATTTCAGTGTGATGGGGGTCTTTAATTGGACGAGCAAACATCACTGATACAAATGAGATTATCGCACAGAAAATGATATAGAAGGCAACGGCAAACCATGCACCATTAAATTTATAAAGCAACATGGTTGCAATAAAGGGTGCTGTACCACCAGCAAAGGCGGCACCAATTTGGTAGCCAAGAGTAATACCTGTATAGCGCACCCGTGCTGAGAATATTTCAGACATTAAAGTACCAAGGGTTGCAGTAAGCGGCGCCCATACGATACCTGCACCAATAATTGTTGCGGCAAAAACACCGGTAATTGTGCGTGTATCAAGGATCATAAAATATGGGAATGCAAAGGCTGCCATAAGAACACAGCCAAAAAGAAATACTTTTTTACGGCCAAATATATCCGACATCAGCCCCATAAGAGGGATAAAGAGGATTGTTACAATAGATGCAACAGTCACCGAATTAATTGCGTAAAACTTTTCAATATCTAATTGGTTGGTTGCATAGCTGATAATAAAGGTGGTGAAAAGATAAAATGGTGCGGTCTCAACTACTTTTGCACCAGTCGCGATTAACACTTCGCGCCAATGGTCACGGAATGTATCAACAATCGGCACAGAGGCAATTTTACCAGCCTTTTGGGTTTCACGGAAAGCAGGTGTTTCATCAACACCCTTACGGATCCAAAGTCCAACAAAAACCAGCAAAATACTACCAATGAAAGGAAGACGCCAGCCCCAGCTCATAAATTGTTCTTGTGGCAAAAGGCTAACCAAAGACAAAGCACCCGTTGCAAGCACGAGACCGAGCGGCACGCCAAGCTGAGGCACAGAACCAAAAAGACCTTTACGATTTGAAGGAGCATACTCAAAAGCAAGCAATAATGCGCCACCCCATTCCCCTGAAATGCCTAGACCTTGAATAAGACGTAAAACAATGAGCAATACAGCCGCCCAAACGCCTATTTGGTCATAGGTTGGCAAGATACCGATACCAAAGGTTGAAATACCCATAAGCGATAGAGTGAGAACGAGGGTTTTTTTACGGCCAATCTTATCACCAATATGGGAGAAGATGAAACCGCCAAGCGGCCGGACAAAGAAGGTTAGCGAAAAGGTAAGATAAGCGAGCATTTGCCCGACAATCGGGTCAAACTCTGGAAAGAAGAGTTTGTTGAAAACCAAAGCTGCCATAGTGGCATAAAGGAAATAGTCAAACCATTCGATGGCGCTGCCGATAAGACTTGCGGCAAGAACGCGCTTGTTCATCACTTCTGAACGCGTGGGTGCTGTCATTTAAAGTTCCATTTGTTTCGTTAATCATTTTTTGGCAAACTAGAGGAACTTTGCCAACTTGCAAAGCAAAATTCGAATAAAATATGACTAAAAAGTGATAGAAATCCTGAAATAAGGCAGCTTGCCTTACTTTTGCCAAAATTTTTTAAATTTACGGGTCATAAATTCTCTTTATACATCAATTCATGCCATTGATGAGTGGCGACTACATTTAGTTTTTTAAAGAATCACGGAATATTACAAATTCTTTCATTGGTAATATGAGCAAGCACTAAAGAATTAACCCAGCAATTGGTTTGATAGCTAAATATTGCAAAATTAAGCTTAAAATATTTAGCCGCATAACTAATAATAAAATCATTTTTATCAAATTTTACTAAATCATCGCTTTTGATGATATTATTTATATATCTGATTTATGAAATTCTTCACCCTCGCACATAAAAAGCTTGTCAGTGTTTATTAAACATTGAATTTTTCAACATCAAACAACGTTTTTTAAAATAAAGCCCCCGAAAGGGCTTTGCTAAAATTAGAAGCAAATAGGAGATTTTGAATGAATTTTATGGATGATATAAATTGCGGTGATGAAATTCTTGTTTATCTAAAATACAAAAACTCATATATATTAATGCATGGGCCTAAAGACTTTTGGTATATGGACTATAGCATTTGGAACCGCAATGCAGATGATAAACATATCATAACTGAATTCTCGTTTCGATTTGGAATTAAAATATTAAATGAAGATAATTTAAATGTGTTCTTAAAATATGCTTCAAGTTATATAATTGATGATAAGACAAAATTGAAATTAAAAAAATTAGAAAAAGAAATTAATAGTTTAAATGATTTTTATTCTTTTTTACCCTCTTTGTTAATCGATTTTGATCAAAAATATTTATATTCTTATTATCGTGATATGATTTCTTTTGAAAACTATGTCCCAGAAACATGGACAGGTTTATATGAAGAATTTTATGATTTAATTCCTGATAAAGAAAAATATTGGACCTTAGAAGAACTAACTTTTTTTGAAACAAAAGCAGATTGAAATATTCAGGCCTTGTCGTAAATATTTTTCGTAATGTGCGTTAATGTTAAAAATATAAAACCTTGAGAGTTATCTACCTCTTGGGCCTGCCTATTATAGGGATATATAGTGGCTCAAAAGATTAAAAAATAAATTATTTTAAAATCAAAAAGTAATTGCTCAAGGAATGCTTTTAAAGCCAATTTTACGAGTTAGGCACTTTGACGCAAGGATCATTATTCAGGTGACAGCCAAGTATCTCAATATGGTTTAAGCCATAGGGATATTGAGGAGTTGTTATTTGCGCGGTATCAAGGTTAAAGGGTTAGATTTGGGGAAATATCTCTATCGAGCAATTGATAAACACGGCGTTTAAGGCGTAAATGCGTCAAATTTAAACATTGCGAAAAGGTCAAGTAGTTTGCTGCCTTGATAAAAACCTGTAAAATATTGCCGCCTTTCGCAGATGTTAATATTTGCTGCTAGTTTGCATTGGGTGTAAATTCTGCAATAATACTATGGCGATCACCCGGATAGGTTAACTCCACAAAGGTGACAACACCAATATTATTTTTGGTAAAACGCTCAACGCAAAGACAAGCGCTATGTTCGCCAATATTGAGGATTTTAGCGGTTGCAGCATTAATATTGCGCGCTTTAATTTCATTATGGGCGCTGCTCCACGGCACTTGGTCCACCAACCAATTACCTGGCGCTATGGTTGAAAAATCGGCGTCTTTGGCTTCAGGAACGCTTGTAAGGTTGATTAAACGCCGCTCCAAACAAAAAGGGTGATGATTACCAAAATGCAAACAGCTAATGTCGCGCACCAAGCTTTCACTGCCGATATCAAGATGCAATCTATCATGTGCATCAGCTTGGCGAATAGTGTCAGAGATGATTTTAAAGCTATAGCTAAGATTAAGGCTTTCAATCTCCATTGAAATCTCATTAATCGGTAAAACAGCAGCATGGCTTTGTGGCATACGGACAAAGCTACCCTTTTTGCGCCGCCGTTCAATCATACCTGCAGCCACTAACTGCATCATCACCTTATTGACAGTCATACGCGAAACACCATAATGTTCAGCCATATCAACCTCAAAAGGTAGTTGAAAGCCAGGGCTCCATTTTCCCGTCAATATCTTGTCGCTAATATCATTCAGGATCTGCTGATGTCTGGTTTCATTTGAGTGTTTTGTCATCTCACTTCATTCGCTTTTAAAAGTTCCCCAAACTTATATAATAGGGTGTCAGTGCCCTTTTTGCCAATATTTTTGTCATATTTGGAAAAAATGCTTTAATTTTGTGCAAGTTTTTGAAATATAATCAATCAAAATTTGGGGGAGGGGTAAAATAGAAACGCTTTTGCTATGATATTGCCAAGTTAGCCGCATATCAAAAGCTCAATTTCACTTATTACCTGCATGAAATGTCGATATCAAAACTTATCTGCCATGGAATAATCAATATTCGCATTGAATTATCAAAGCTGTTAGTTTTAAACACATATTTATACAATAATTTTGACGTATTTAAATTATAAATAAACATAGTGAGCCAATTATATAATATTTTCACAATGGGTTCATTTAAAAAGGCAGTAAAATCAGGACTATAAAATATAAGATTAAATTAGATTAATTAAAATGAACAAACAAAGGGATTACTTCTATGAAGATGAGAGCAATAACTCTAATTTTAATTTCATTAATGAGTATAACCGGTGTTCATGCCCGCACAGTCTTTATGCAAGAATTTGTTTGCCCAATAGGAGGGCAAAAATTTTCCACACAAATGGACGGCAGTGGCACATCTTTTGGGCAAATGCTAGATTTTAAGCCGATTGGTCCAATTCCAGCGCCTTGGACGCTCGCTGTTTGTCCCGATAATCAATTCGTAATCTTTAAAGACGATTTCACTGAAGAAGAATTAAAAATTTTAACGCCTTATGTTGAAAGTGCCGAATATAAAAAAATAATCAATACACCAACCTATTATAGAGCTGCACAATTGCAAAGAGTGCTTAAAGAACCAACAGGCGACATTGCAACGACTTTACTGCAAGCTACTTGGCAATCTCCAACCGTGCCGTATCAGAAGGAAGCACTTGCTGAGTATAATAAATATATTGATGAGCTTGCACAAAACCAAAGCACTGCTCAATTATTTGAAAATGCACGATGGGTTAATGCCAATTTAATTGCGCTTGAGCTTGAGCGCCGCACGGGTCAATTTGATGCTGCCAAACAACGTTTGAACGCATTATCAATTAGCAATGGTTTCAAAGAGGATGACCAATTTATTAAACAGATTTTGACTTTACAAAAAAAACTTATTGATCAAAAAGATCAAAACGGACATCGAGTAACTGATGAAAGCGAATAAATTTAAAAAACCAAAATGAAATGGGGCGGTTTTGATGAACTATGCGGATTTAACCCCTTATGAAATTCCGGTAAAAGAAAATTTCAAATTACTTAATATTGGACGTTTTGATAAAACCGTGCCTTTTACTCAAGGTAAAACATCGCAAGAATTTAAAGAAAAATTGGCAATGCTTATACAAGGAAAAATTGCCAATGTTAATATTATTAGCAATAGGATACGCGGGTATTATTATTGCCCGTGTTGTCCACGCCTTGTTGATCCACCATGGATCGAGCTTTACTATTTTAACGAGATGTTACTTAACCATTTGGAATTAATCATTCCATCAGCCAAAGATGATAGGTGCTTTTATTTCACCTATGGTACCATTCATCATTTGGTTGATTGCCATGATTATTTACCGCCAACCGATTTTATTGAAGCTGTATTAAAACTAAATAGCAGTACAGCTTTCGATGCTGAATCAATTTATGGGGCATAAATCGGTCATTGATTGACCAATTATTCCCTAATATTTGCAAGGACCGCGTAAATGCCCACCAATTTTACTAAGCTTATTGGTCAACATGTTACGCCAATATTTCCATTTGGCTTCATCGGACGACCTTGGGATAATTTTTATTGCTTAGAAAAATATTTTATTGAAACTATTGATGAAGAAAAATGGCACTGCTTTGATCTTGGCGATGTGTTAATATTTGTTGATTTTAAGTGTGATTTTTTAATGATTGATGATAATTTATTTATTATTACCGACCGCTTTTTTGTGAAAATGCGTGAAAAAATACAACATTTTTCGCGCGGTGCAATAGGGCTTATTGGTGCGCCGGCAAGGGTAGAGCGGGACATGGGTGATATTGTCTATGCGATGAATGGTGCAATCAAACAAAGTGCAAAGTTAAAGAAATGAGCGCGCAAAACCTTGTTATTGAGCTTGATTTACGCGATGTCGATACAGCGCAAAAGCTTTATACAGCACTTAATAACGCCTTTGGCTTTTTTAGTGGCTTTGGTAATAACGGCAATGCAGTGTTAGACTGTCTGTCATCTATTTATTATGGTGAACAAAGCCTTTGCCAAGTAACCAATAATTGCGATAGCGAAACGATTTTGGAATTTGTTTTCTATACTGAAAACAAAAATATTATCCTACATCTGCTCGACCTAATTACTGGCATTAATCAGCGTTTAACAAATATTGGGCTTCAGGGGCGCTATTGCCTTCGTCCAATTTTACCTATTCGCAATCTTTAATTATGAGATTGAATAATCGTTTCACTTTACAATAAGGCAATCACATAAGATATCTTATGGAACTTTTTTTAATCGTAGAATTTTTGTCGATTGCAAATTTGAACCTTTTTTGTGGCTCGGATAGATTTCCCTCAATCGTTCAAGTTAGAATTAACCAAGCCTAAATACAACGACTTTCATTATACAATATTATTATATGTAATTAACATGGCATGAATCTCTAAAATGTGCATCACGTGGAAAGTTTTTATTACCATGAAAACCAAAATCCTCTAATTCAAGCTTATATGTTTTTTTTGAAATCCAACATTTCATGATAATCATCAAAATAGTCTCTTACGAAAAATGGTTCTGTTTCTGGTGCTTCGTCAATCATAACGTCATAGTCATCATAGTCTTTATTCCACACCACAAAAGCCATCACTGTATATATCCAATAAAGGTCATCTCGTAATGGGCGACCAATTTTTTCTATTTGAAGTTGCAAATCCGAATGTTCAAATATATCATTTCTAATCTTCCATTCAATATCATCATGAGTACAAGATCGAGCATAAAAAATAATCCATTGTTTAGTTTTACCATCTGGTGAATTAATATAGCAATAACGCTCATCACTTAAATATATTGGCCAAGGGTTATCAGGTTTTTTTATACATTTATAATATCCTTATTTGCCAATTTGCCTTAACGTGAAATAAAAAATGTAAGACAAATCAATTTTTTTACGCCTATTTATTAACGAAACCAAGGGGCTAGCAAAATGAATTAGCGATTGACAATACGCGCCGGCAAAAGCGCGACAAGGCAAAAGACAAAGCGCATAGATGCAAAGCAGAATTAAATAATCAATGCCATCAAGCATCCACGCCTTGAAAACTATGAAGTATTTTGCGCAGCTATATAGCCCTAATCAGCGGCTAATTTATAACATTTCACAGCTTCATTTTTACGCGCTGTAATGCCTATTCCATTATAAAAAATACCACTTAAATTTTAGTTTTAACATCAAACAATAGCTAGATTTTTAATAAAATATCGATCATGGTAATTTTATTAAAAAATATATCATTCAATACAAATATTTAGGATATTTAATACTATATATAGGCTATTTTAAAAAATACATTCCACATTTTCAATACAACAATAATTTACAAAAAATACCGCCTTAGGGAATAAAATTACCAAAAAAATGTCTAACCCTTTAACGAGGCTAATTAAATCAATGCATTCGATATGATGATCATCGTTGGGGCATTATAGTAAGGCTGCAGTAATGAATGAAGACATGATAGGCATAATCGAACCGCATATTCCCGCGATGCGCCGATATGCCCGCGCTTTAATGCGTAATAAGGAAAGCGCAGATGATTTGGTGCAAGATTGTCTTGAACGCGCAATAGACCGCTGGCACCAACGCCAAAGTGATAAAAGTGCACGCGCTTGGTTATTTACTATTTTGCATAATCTTGCCATCACGCGGTTACAGCGCGTGCAAAACCAGCCCCATCTAATCGAATTAGATGAAGCAAATAGTGCAAGTTATGCGGCAGCCCAAGAAAATGATCTTTATTATAAGGATGTTATGGCAGCGATTGACCAACTAACCGCTGAACATAAAACACTTTTATTATTAGTGGCGGTTGAAGGCTTTTCTTATAGTGAAGTGGCGCAAATGCAGCAAATTCCACTTGGCACGGTAATGTCGCGCTTATCACGGGCGCGCATTCAATTGCATAAAATATTAACCGCTCCCAAAAGCACTCTTCAAAACAGCATAAAAGATGATGCGAACAGCCATTTGCGGAGAATAAAATGACAGATCGCCCCACAACTCCAATCACTGAAGATGATCTGCAAGCCTTTATTGACAACCGCCTTGATAGCGTGCGGCAAGCCGAAGTTACTGACTATTTGGCTAAACACAGCGACATGGCTGATAATATTGCCCATTTTTGCCAAGAAGCGGCAGCGCTGCGCCAAGCCCTTGCCCCAATTATTGATGAGCCAATCCCATGCGCTCTTAATTTGCGCACGCTTATTGAAGAAAGAGCAAAGTATAATCATAAAGGCGTAAAAAAAATAAAATCCACTTGGTGGAAATTACCCGATTGGAGCGGATATTGGTCTAAAATTGCGGCGGCAACATTTTTTATTGCTATAGGCTCTCTTTCTGGTTGGACCATGCGTGGTATGGAGATGGCCAATAAAAGTGATCTTCCAAATTTAAGCCGCATGGCCGCCGTGAGCTATAATATTTTTGCCCCCGAAAAAACCACTTTTGGCACCATAAATGCAGCACAAAAGCAAGAGCTTATCAGCCTTGTTAGCAATACAACCGGCCATCCTTTTAATATTCCCGATTTAACTGGCACTGGTTATGATTTTATTGGTGGGCAAATGGTGCCAACTGTGCAAGGTGCTGCGGTTTTGTTTATGTATAGCAATAAAAATGGTAATCGCTTAGCCATTTTAACCCGGCCGATGCCGCGCGAAAAAGTTGGCAATATGGAGGCAGTTAGCATGGATAATATTCATGGCTTCATGTGGGCTGATGCAGGGCTTGGTTATAGCGTGGTTAGTGAATTAAATCCGCAAATATTGCACCCCTTGGCTAATGAGGTGCGCCGACAAATTCGTCAAAATATTTAATTTAACCTTATTCTTAGCAATATTTATATAGGCCTATAGCGAGACGCTATCGCCCTTTTTAAGTTTTCCACATTAGGCAAGCTATGATTAGTCATTGATTTTAAAAAATTATTCTCATTTTTGCCACAATTTTTGAAGCGCGCATTATTGCTTTTAAATTTATTTTAAAACGAAATCGTAAAAAACTTGCGCCTTTTTAATTATGTATATACATTAAACGCAAGGGAGACTGAATATATATCTTGATAAGGCGTAACAAACTGTAATCCTTGTTATAAGACATGTTCAACTTGATTGAGGGATTGTTTCATTATTTTGTTGATCTTGTATCAATAATGACTAGGGTTTAAAGACTGCGTCAAACCGTCAACGGATAAATACACAAGCGCACTAGCGTTTTAAATAAATTTGATTAAAAAGCTAAGGGCAAAGGCGGCAAGATATGCGGAAGTCTTGAGTCACACGGCTCATTTCCCATTCATGTTTATTGATTTATCAAGGAGGAGGACGAGATGAGCGATCATGGTTTAAAAAAAGGCCTGTCACGGCGCCACATACTTTTCATTGCCCTAGGCTCGGCAATTGGTACGGGGTTGTTTTACGGATCGGCAAAAGCCATTAACCTTGCCGGCCCTAGTGTTTTATTTGCTTATATTATTTCAGGTCTTATTGCTTTTATGGTTATGCGCGCCCTTGGCGAAATGGTTATGCGCAAACCGCAACCTGGTTCTTTTGGCCGCTATGCAGCCAATTATATTTCCCCTTGGGCAGGCTTTGTTACCGGTTGGACTTATATTTTTGAAATGGCGCTTGTATGCCTTGCTGATATTACCGCTTTTGCTACCTATATGGCTTTTTGGTACCCTGATGTGTCACCTTGGCTTTGGACACTTGGCGTCACTTTGATTATTTGCGGTTTAAATCTTACCTCAGTTAAATTATTTGGTGAGCTAGAGTTTTGGCTTTCATTTATTAAAGTTGCAGCTATTGTTGCAATGATTATTGGTGGTATTGCAATTATTCTTTTTGGTTTTTCAACCACAAGTGGACAACCAACAGGTATTCATAATCTTTGGTCTCATGGCGGTTGGTTTCCAAATGGTTGGTTTGGCTTTTTAGCAGCATTTAGCGTTGTGGTTTTTGCTTTTGGTGGAATTGAAATTATTGGCCTTACCGCAGCAGAAGCACAAGATGCTGATAAGAATATTCCAAAAGCCATTAATGCTATTCCATTTCGCATTTTGCTTTTCTATGTTATGACTTTGGCCGTATTAATGTCAATTTATCCTTGGGATCAAATTGGTTTAGGCGGCAGTCCATTTACATTAATTTTTGAAAGCCTAGGCGTAAGCTATGCAGCTAATATATTGAATATTGTTGTGGTAACTGCTGCAATTTCAGCGATTAATAGCGATCTTTATGGAGCAGGTCGTATGATGCATGGCCTTGCCGAAGAAGGCCACGCGCTAAAACATTTGCGCCATGTTGCACCAAATGGTGTGCCAGTACTATCAATTGGCGTGATGTTTATTGTGTTAATTGCCGGTGTTGTTCTTAATTATTTCTTCCATGATGATTTGTTCTTTTTAATTGCGGCTATGGCAACTTTTGCAACGGTTTTTGTCTGGTTAATGATCCTTTTATCACAATTCTTCATGCGTATGAAAATGACCAAGGAAGAAGCTGCTGCGCTTAAATATCCAATTCCTTTCTGGCCAATTGGTCCAGTTGTCGCCATCTTATTCATGGTATTTATCATTGTCTTATTAGGCGTGGTGGAAAGTACTAGGGCTGCGCTTTGGGTCGGTCTTATCTGGCTTGCTTGGCTTACCATTTGCTATTTGGCAATTAAATATCTTGATAAGGATGGACGTTTTGTCCTTAAAAAAGAAGATTAATGGATAGCTTTTAAAAAATAAAAAATCCCGATCTGAAATTGTCAGATCGGGATTTTATTTAAAATTTTAAGGTATCACTTTAAAACGTGCCGCTTTATAATTTAACCACTTTCTATAAAGTGGGCCTCAAACCAGTATTTAAAATTAAACTCAATCACAAAATATGCTGATAATTTTATCAAAAAGCTACCCTCACCCTTCGCTTCTCGCTTCAGCGATAAGCAAATAATATCTAAAATTCTCCGCTTCAAATTTTAAAAAATTGTTTCTGCGGGTCTAATTGTATCCAAAATATTTATTAAAGCTCACTTTTTATTTTTAAAATACCATCAATTGCCAAAATAACGCCAATGACCATTAAATTTTTTTAATGGGGAATAAAACCGTGCGTCAATAGTCTTACTATCATATGAAACAGCCAAATTAATTATAGGCAATCCTAAACATTTAGGAAAAGCCCTATTAAAAGGAAAAGTCTATGATCAACCGACGTGGTTTTTTATTAAGCGGGGCTATTGGTGCAGGGACACTTGGTCTTGCATGGCAAGTAAATCGTTCGGCCAATGCGGCATCACAAGGTGCCGCCGCCTTCCCCGTGTCATTGAGTGATGATGAGTGGAAAAAACGTCTTAATGATCGCCAATATCAAATATTACGGCAACACGGCACTGAGCGTCCTTATTCTAGCCCATTAAATGACGAGCACCGCCGTGGCACTTTTGCTTGTGCAGGATGTGCAAGTGATCTTTTTGCGTCAAGCACCAAATTTGATAGTGGTACTGGTTGGCCAAGCTTTTGGGCGCCACTTAAAAATGCGGTTGGTGAAACACAAGACACATCTTATGGCATGGTGCGCGTTGAAGTACATTGCGCGCAATGTGGTGGCCATTTAGGCCATGTTTTTAATGATGGGCCAAAGCCGACCGGTTTGCGCTATTGCATGAATGGCGATGCTATGACCTTTAAAGCAATATGATCTAATTAATACGCGATTGGTTTTGCAATTTTGTTGAAAGCCTACACGCGACATAAACAGGGATGCAATCATAACTGTTTTAACTTATAGAATTGAGATAAATATGCTGATATTTGTAATTGCCTATCTTGGCGGCGTTTTAACCGTCATCAGCCCATGCATATTGCCGGTTTTGCCCTTCGTATTTACGCGCACCGGTCAGCCTTTCATGCGCTCTGGCTTGCCAATGTTACTTGGCATGGCAATAAGCTTTGCAATTGTTGCATCACTCGCGGCAGTTGCGGGTGGCTGGGTAGTTGCAGCCAATCAATATGGGCGTTTATTTGCACTCATCCTGTTAGCCCTTTTTGCGATAACGCTGCTTTTTCCAAGCCTTGCAACTAAATTTGCCGCGCCCTTTGTGGCGCTTGGCAACCGCCTTTCCAATGATGTAGACAATAATGCAAAAAAAGGTAATATTTGGGGCTCCGCGCTTTTGGGTGTGGCAACTGGGCTTTTATGGGCGCCTTGTGCGGGCCCTATACTTGGGCTTATCCTTACCGGTGCGGCGATTAATGGCCCCAATGCCAATACGTCTATTTTGCTGCTTGCCTATGCTTTAGGGGCAATTACATCGCTTGCAGTTATTTTATTAGTGGGTGGCCGTTTGGTTAGCTTATTAAAACGTTCATTTGGCGTTACCGATTGGGCGCGGCGCGGCCTTGGCATTGTGGTATTATTGGCCGTGGGAGCAATTGCTAGCGGCCTTGATACTGGCTATTTAACCCAAGTGTCAACCGCTAGCACCAATGCGCTTGAGCAAAATTTGATGTCACGTTTTGCCAACAATAATAAAACCCCCGATAATAATGCGCCCAATAATGATGGTGCTAGCAATGCCATGATGGCGGCAAATCCGGCAATGATGAGCGCAAATGGCGCAGTAGATAATGCTGGTAACAATGCAATGTCGGGCAGCAATGCAATGATGGCCGGCAATAATTCCATGATGATGAGTGGCAATCGTGAGCAAAGTGCCACGCCGCAATTACCGATTGAAGGCGCAGCCCCCGATTTTACCGGCGCTACCGAGTGGCTAAATTCACCGCCGCTTGACCTTGCTAGCCTTAAAGGCAAAGTGGTATTGATGGATTTTTGGACCTATTCTTGCATTAATTGCTTGCGAACCATTCCCTATGTTCGTGCTTGGGCAGAAAAATATAAGGATCAGGGTTTAGTTGTTATTGGCGTTCACTCCCCTGAATTTGCTTTTGAGCGTGATGTCAATAACGTCAAAAACGCTGCGCAAAAATTAAATGTCACTTATCCGGTGGCGGTTGATAATAGCTATGCCATTTGGCGCGCTTATAAAAATCAATATTGGCCTGCCCATTATTTCATTGATGCTAAGGGGCAAATTCGCCACCATCATTTTGGTGAAGGCGATTATGAACAATCCGAGCGCGTTATTCAAAGCCTATTAGCTGAAGCTGGACACACAAATATTGACAAAAATGTTGTTGATGTAAAGGCAACCGGCGAAGAAGCCGCACCTGACCTAGCCAATGTACTTTCGCCCGAAACCTATATTGGTTTTGAGCGGGCGGAAAATTTTGTTTCCCCTGATGGCATGGTCGAAAATGCGCCTAAAGATTATAGCGATGGCGATCCACGCCTTAATGAATGGGGCTTAAACGGCAATTGGACGATTGGCAAAGAAAATGCCACTTTAAACAGTGAAAAAGGCAGCATTGTTTTTCGGTTCCATGCCCGTGATTTACACCTTGTGCTTGGTCCTAAAGAACAAGGTAAAACCATTGCTTTTAAGGTAAAAATCGACGGTAAAGCGCCAGAAAATGCCCATGGTAGCGATGTTAATGAAAATGGCGAAGGCGTTGTCAAAGAACAAAGACTTTATCAACTTATCCGCCAAAAAGAAGGCGCAGGTGATGAAGATCATCTCTTTGAAATTGAATTCATGCAACCGGGCATTGAGGCCTATGCCTTTACCTTTGGCTAATAAAAACCCCTGCGTAAATATGCGGTAAACTTACAATTTGCCGCATATTTACAACAAAATAATGCACAGATTTTATCTAAAATATAGGTTTTAAAAGCATATTTTGGATGAGAAAAACCGCTTCACACTTTTTTAAAAAATATGCTGACGGAGGCAAACATGACATTAAGGATAAAAGCTTTTTTAGTGCTTATGACTTCATTGCTAGGCTTGATTGGCTTTGCAACATTCATGCCGGTAAGTGCCCAAGAAGGCATTGCCATTCCACCGCCAAAGCTTGACCAAAGCCAAGCCAAAGCGCCGCAAGTCATCGTGTTGGCTGGTGGTTGTTTTTGGGGCGTACAAGGCGTTTTCCAACATACTAAAGGTGTGATAAGCGCAGTTTCCGGCTATGCGGGCGGCGCTAGCGAAACAGCTAATTATGGTGCTGTGACGAGTGGCACAACTGGCCACGCTGAAGCGGTTAAAGTTACATTTGACCCTGCACAAATCAGCTATGGTGAAATTTTGCAAATCTATTTTTCGGTTGCCCATGACCCAACCCTACTCAACCGGCAAGGGCCAGATCGTGGCACACAATACAGATCGGCTATTTTTCCGCAAACTGCAGAACAAGCAAAAATCGCTAAGGCCTATATCGGTCAGCTTAACGCAGCCCGTGTTTATAAAAGTGCTATTGTTACCAAAATTGAAATGGACAAGTCTTTTTATCCTGCAGAAGCCTATCATCAAGATTATTTAACCAATAATCCAACCCAACCCTATATCCTTTATAATGATTTACCAAAGATCGAAAATTTGAAGCAATTATTTGCTCAATATTATAGTACAAGCCCCCGTCTCGTCGCACAAACAGGTATTTAAGCTAGATATCTATTAATGGTGTAAACATTCCCAAAAAAAGCTGATAAGGCTTAACAAGCAGCTTTTAAAAATGACATTAAGTTAAATTTTATAATTTAGGGTCGGTGCTTGCTTCTATCACCAACCCTAAAACGTTTATATTAATATGGTAAATTTAAATTTTAATATCAAATGCAAAAATATTTAATTTAAATAATGGAGTTTACCGTATAATATGATATTAATTTGATAAATATTATTTATATTTGATGATATGTTGGAGTAATTGTGGAAAAAATATTTTCTATATTGGTATTTATCTTTCTTTTTACTTTACCAACCTATGCTCAACAAGCAACTGGTAGCGATTGGAATGAAAGTGAAAAAGCCCAATTGCAAAAAGAAATATCAAACCTCATAAGCAATTTTCAATCAAAAGATTTTAAAAAATTAATTAGTTTAACCCCGCCTGCAATATATGAGCAAATGGCCAACGAACTTGATATTGATATTGATGCGATCAAGGAAATATTAATCAATATGAATACTGAAAGTTATAAAAATATTATGTCCGTAAAGCTTCAATTTAATCCTAATGACGTTGATTATCGGCAACTGAGCAATGGTGAAAAATATGCGATCATTCCCATGTCCAGCGAGGTCGAAATGCGTGATGGCAATAAAAAAAAATCCGAGCTTCCCACCGTCGCCCTTATGATTGATAGTAAGCGCTATTTCGTTAATGCTAAAGGTCACGAGCAATTAGAATTATTAAAAACACTTTACCCACAGTTTAAAGATATTAATGTCGACATAAATTAGTTTTTCATATATTAACCAAGTTGAGGGCAGTAATGCGCTCTATAATTTTTGTGCTCTGCATTATATTCGCCAAGGATTGCTCAAAGTTTTAAAAATAATCTTGGAACTTATTGCCATCAAAATGACAATTATTAAGTAAAAAGTCTAGCAAGATGAAATTTTACTTTTGGATTTGTCTTTATGTATGAAAAACACTTTTTTAAGTTTTTAATATGCTCGGTTCTATTATCTTGCACCATGCAAGCCAAGGCGCAAGATAGCGATGAAAATGCTTACATGGAATAAATCGTCATTTATTGTAAAAACTTAACATCACTCAATAAACGCAAGTTTTTTGAACAATATCATATGGAAAATTAAGTTTATCAGCTATGAGTAACCCCTGATAAGTATTTCTAGATATTATTTGCAAGGAAGCATCTTTTTTGGCAGAAAAAACCGTCAATATTTTATTGATATCATCATTATTTTCATTAACAAATTTATTTTGATTTTTAAAAAACTTAAAATGTTGGTTGTTTATGATGAATTCAAACCCCTCCCCTATTGAATAATTGAATATTTCGTTTCCAATGACGATTTCTAAGCTTTTTTCTCGTGCGCCATTATTATTTTGACATAGAAAATTAAAGCTAACAGCAAAATCGCTCAGTTTCGTATCTCTGGTTGTTTTAAAATAAGCCTGTGTTGATAATAAGAATATGTCTCTTTTTTCCTCAATATTCATATAAAAATTAAGCACTGCCATTTCTATACAATGATCATTGTTTTTCTTGCAATTTAGAAATATCTCATCTCTTTTTTGATAAAACTGGTTCAATGCAGCAATTTCATAACCATAGGTAGTTTTTAAATATTCGTTTTGCGCTGCATCAAAATTTTGCCCAAAAGATGATTGGGCATAGCCAAAAAAACTAAAAATCAACAATAGAGAAATAGACAAAGTTTTATAAAGTTTAAGCATTTTAAACCTTGCTTTTGAAACTAATTATCAAAACCACTCATAAATATATTATTATGCATTTTCAGTTATTGGGCCCGATTTTAAGAGTAGTGCAGGGTTTAAGCACTGCTCTTTGCAGTTGATTAATGCAAAAAGGGAAGTGCAGTGCACTTCTCTTTAAAGCAATTAACGAATAACTTTGGCAGCACGATCAATAACAGCCTGCGGAACAGTTACACCTAATTTTTCAGCGGCTTTTAAATCAATTGAAATATCTTTGGCGGGCGGCGTCGTAACCGCAATATCAGCTGGCTTTTCACCTTTTAAGATACGCTCAACCAACTTACCAGTTTCAAGCCCAGCATCATAATAATTAATACCTTGTGCAGCAAATGGTCCGCGTCCAATCGAACTTGCATCGGCTGTAAATAGTGGTGTTTGACTTTCAAGAGCAACCACAGATACCCCTTCAAGAACTGAAATGATCATATTATCAGTTGGTACATAAATAACGTCAACCTTGCCAAGCAGTGAACGGGTTGCAGCTTGCACATCTGATGCTTTTGATGCAGATGATGGGATGACATTAATATTATTAGCCTTTGCTACTTCTTCTAACAATTTCAAATTAGAAACAGAATTAGCTTCACCGGCATTGTAAAGATAGCCAATATTTTTTAAATCTGGAAAGATTTCTTTCAATAGCTTGATATGCTCATCAACTGGTGAGCGATCTGATACGCCTGTTACATTTGCGCCGGGCTTTTCAAGGCTAGCAACCAATTTGGCTTCCACTGGATCAGATACGGCAGAAAATACAATTGGAATTTCTTTGGTGGTTGCTGCCATGGTTTGTGCTGATGGGGTCGCAATGGCGACAATCACATTGGGTTCTTCACCTACAAACTGACGGGCAATTTGCGTCGCGGTTGGAATATTACCCTGTGCCGATTGGAAGTTAATGGTTAAATTTTCACCCTTTTTATAGCCTTGCTGTTCAAGATAATCTTCAACGCCTTTGCGCACAGCATCAAGGGCTGGGTGAGCAACAATTTGAGTAATATCAACTTGTACCTTATCGGTAGCGCTTGCCGATAAACTCGTTAGGCTTAGCAATGCAAAGGATAAAGCCGCCACTGCAGCAACCAGTATTTTTTTCATAATTCATTCCCTTTTTTTGTGGGATTAACGCGATTTACGGTTTTGTTGCTACTTTTATGCATGAAATTATAAACAAAGGCAATTATTTTACCAAATAAAATAGCGCTCTCCCCACAAGATGAAACATGAATTAAAGGACCGTGTTTTAATTGATCTTTGTATAAGTTCGTGATATCGCGGGATAACGATATATTTAATGGCGGGCTTATGGTTTTCTCATCTCTTTCATTTATTTTTTTGCTATTCCCCCTTGCGCTGTTTTTAGACACGCTTGCGCGCTCGTTTAAGAACATTTATTTACGTAATAGTTTTTTATTGGCTATTAGCTTACTGTTTTATATCTGGGGCGAAGCTTATAATGTTTTCTTACTGCTTGGACTTGCTATTTTAAATTATATTGGAGGTAATAATATTGCAAACTCCAAACATAAAAAAATTCATCTTCTAACCTTGGTTTTTATTAATCTTGGTATTCTTTTTTATTATAAATATTTTGTTTGGGCAATGTCGTTAATATTGCCCAATGTTTCAGTTTCTCATCATGCTATGCCACTTGGCATCAGTTTTTTTACCTTCCATGCTTTAAGTTATATTATCGATATATATCGTGGACAAATAAAGCCCGCCAGAAACGCCCTTGATTTTTTAACATATTTTTGCATGTTTCCCCATCTTGTTGCCGGACCAATTGTGCGCTTTGCGCAAGTGCAAGATGACATAGACCAACGAGGCCCAAGCCGCGAATTATTCAATTTTGGTGTCTATCGCTTTTTGGTTGGTCTTAACAAAAAAATATTGATTGCCAATTCAGCGGCTCACCTTGCTGACGCAGCTTTTGCCAATTCTATTAGCGGGATTGGCATGATAGATGCTTGGATTGGTATTATTGCCTATGCAATCCAGATTTATTTCGATTTTTCTGGCTATTCGGATATGGCAATTGGTCTTGCAGCCATGATGGGTTTCCGTTTTGAAGAAAACTTTAAACGCCCTTATTCCTCTGCCTCGATTAAAGAATTTTGGCGTCGTTGGCATATATCACTTTCAAGTTGGTTCCGTGATTATGTTTATATTCCCCTTGGCGGCAGCCGTTCTGGTGAATGGGGTACTTATCGTAACATGATTATTGTATTCTTCCTTTGCGGCTTATGGCATGGGGCCAATATGACCTTTGTCATTTGGGGCTTATGGCATGGGGCGTTTTTGGTGTTTGAACGATTAAAGCCAATCGCAGCTTTAATCGATCGTTTGCCAATTTTTGTTATGCGCTTTTACACAATCATCATTGTATTGATTGGTTGGGTATTTTTTAGATCGAATGATTTAAGTTCGGCTATGGCCTATATTGGGCATATGTTTAGTTTCCAAGGTATGGAAGTAAACCTCACCTATTATAAAATTGCCAGTCTTTTAACTCTTGCTGGTATTATTACTGTGCTTATTCCTGATCGGTTCATTCCGCAGCCAACTTCACATAAGCCAACCGCCTTTGGTTTTAGCATTTATCTTGTACAGGCAGCTTTATTTGTCATATCGTTGTCCATGCAATTAACCAATTCACGCAATCCATTTATTTATTTTAATTTTTAAACCAAGGAAGGAAAACAGATGAAAAATACTATTAAAAACATAATTTCCTGTCTTTTCCTATTAGCAATATTTACTATCCCACTATTGCTTTTTTTAAAGCCGGCAGGTGAGTTGCTTATTGACGAAAGACGCGAAGCTGCAACATTTCCTTTAAAAATTAAAAATGCAAGTTCTCGTTCAATCAAGGGGTATTTTGCAGATATAGATAAATTCGTTTCAGATAATTTTCCAGCCCGCTCTAATCTTATAGGGATAAATAGAAATATTACTCTTGTTTTTAATGATAATATCGATCCGCAAAAGGCTTTTAAGGGGCACGAAAATTGGTTGTATTTAGGCAATAATTTTGAAAACACCATTGATAAATTTACTGGAAGCAAACATTTTACCAAAGAAGATGCCTTAAAAAGTGTTGAAAGGCTTGAAGCTTATGCAAATGTTTTTAAAAAACATGGGATAAAAACAATATTTCTGGTTGGGCCTGATAAACAAAGTATATATCCAGAAAATTTACCATCAATACTTAAACCTTCACCCAAGCGTTATATAACACCAATTATCACACAAATGCAAAATGATGGTGTTGATGTTTATGATCCAACGCAGGATTTAATTAATTATAAGCAAGCAGGCTTGTTGTATTATCGTACCGACACCCATTGGAATTTTAAAGCAGGTGAACTTGTTGCATTAAAGCTATTGCAAAAATGGAATTTGAACCCACCACCTCCCTACAAGATTGAATTGGCAAAATCTTTTGCCGGCGATATTGTATCGATTGCTAACCTTACCACCATTCCACTTATTGATGACGATAATTACATTATAAAATATAAGTCGCCAACGCCTAACGCCAAGCTTAAAAAAGAAGATGGTAGCGAAACTCAATTCGATTTAGGTACTATTGCAACAACAGATAATAATATTATAATTAATCCTGACGCTGCCAATCAGGTGGATTTATGGATCGTGGGAGATTCTTTTACCGGTGCAATACAACCTTTTTTAGCTGGTGCGATAAGCCATATTGAAATGATGCATATTCAAAAAAATTCTCCTGATGAGATTGCAAAAAGATTAGCAAATGCTAAGAAAAAACCACGATTTGCTTTAATTGTACTTGTTGAGCGTGGTATATAAGGTTATTATCGCGAAAGACTTGATAATATAGGGCAAAAGCGGGCAAAAAGTCCAAGCAGCATTTGATTGAAAATACGATGTTCTTCTTGCCAGCTATCAAGCTCATTGATCGGCACAGGATTTTGTCCGTCAAGCTTGCTCATCAAACGTTTGCCAAGGGTTTTATACTGATAATCAGATACTTCCCCCGTAATATCACAAGCGCGGATACAGGGACTTAAAGCAACAACCAAATCCTGCAAATGACGCATTTCCATCTGCCCTTGGTCCCAATTGGTTTTAATAGTTGCTTTAGATAAAACGTCCTTGTCAATGGACAGATAAATTGACTGATTTTGGCATATTTGCGCGCTGATAAAGGCTGACACCAGATCATCAATATTCTTAAAACTCATGAAGCAATTTTTTAAGCCGAGATATTTTGCCCAGCCAACATCAACACCAGTTGACCAATAGGTAAGCTTGCCGCGGATAAGCGGACTTAAGCGGTTTTCAACTGCATGGCTTAAACCAATATCATTTGAGGTTATGCCAAGCACATGGACATGGTCAACAAATGGCAGTGCAGCCGTATAGCTTACCCACGAGCCGCAATGAATGCCAAAAGGGTAACGCATATTATCTGGATGGTTGTCCAAAATAACCACGGTAAGGCGTTTATCACCCAATAATTTGGCTTGGCGTGCAATGAGCAAATGGCTAATATGATGATAGTCACCACTGCCTAAAAATACTGGGCCTTGATGGTCGCCCAATTGGTCTTCAAGATAAGCCCCAAGCTTTTTATAATTGCGCATCGATGCGGCAAAGCGAATAGTTTTTTGATAATCGCTAAGCGGTAATCTTATTTCATCCTCTAAGGATTTAACGCTGTGATCAAAATCGAGAATAATTGGCTTCATAGATTATTCTCCACCGATGTGGCAGCGTTATTTTCTTTTGGCGCTATAGCCATACTATCACTTTCAAAGTGATGGCGAAAATGCTTTAAAATCCGTCGCAAAACTGGATTGCGGATGTAAACTGCATGTTGGGTCATGGCAAATTTTGCCCCAAGCGAAGCTTTTACTTTAGGATCTGTCCAGCCGGCAACATAAAATTCTAAGCGATGGGCGAACGCATATTCAAGATTGATAAACCAGCTTAAAAAATACAAATTATAATTGGTCGCAGCTGGATACTCAAAACCGATATATTTATCAATCAGCTTATTGTCATGGATAAAACAAATATTATAGCCGATAAGCTGATTATCCTTGGTTTTATAAGTAAAAACGCGCAAAGAGGGATCAGGATTTTGCAATAAATTGGCAAAAAAATCACGGCTTAATAGGTCAAAATGCACTTCACTTTGCTGATAGACCTGTAAATAAAGGCTATAATATTGATCAAGTGCTTTTTCATCAAAAAACAACGAGTTTCCTGCTTCAAGCACATCAATAATCAATTCATCACGGTGACGAAGTTTACGGCGAAAATCTTTGCGGCGATTTTTTGAAAAACGGTTCAAATATTCATCAATTGAGGTAAAATCCATTTTTACATAGGCAAGCGCCTGCCCCTCAACCTTGATAAAGCCGCAACGCTCTAAGGCGTTTAAAAAATTGCAACTTGCATCACTATCACTAAGGCATACCAAAGGATTTTGCAGTGGCAAATCTTTAACAATGACCAAAGGATAATTGGTCTTTGCTTTGGTTATTAATTCTTGAGCTGAGCTGTCAAAATCAAAATTTTCAGGTAAGGGTGTAAATTCACTTACCGTGGTGCCGACAAAAAGCGTGTTAAATTTTAAAAGCCGCGACCATATTTTAAAAAACGGCAGGCTTTCCATACGCTTTCGTGCATCGCTTTCCAACGTGGTTAAAAGATCAAACTTAGCGCCAAAGCAAGGCAAACCAGAATTTAAATCAATGCTTATAAAGTCTTTTGGCAAATAAGCAAAAAAGAGGCTAGACAAATGACTAGGCTCAAGATTATTGCGCGAATAAATAACTTTATCCGTGCCTATTTCCTTGTGCTTAGTCACTTGAACAACCTCTTTTTCTCACCCTATCACTAGGGATTGCGACGCACGAAATTACATGCTGGCTTTTGCCCGCTTCAATAATTGGTCAAGCAAGGCAATGGCCTTATCAATTTCCGCTTTGCTAATCATCAAAGATGGTGCAAGGGTGATAACGTTCTTGTAATAACCACCAACATCCAAGACAAGACCGGTTTTTTGACCTTCATATTCAAGATCACCTGAAAGGCCAATGTCAACCATCCGGTCAAGCAATTCACGGTTAGGTGTAAAGCCATCTTCGTTACAAATTTCGCAACGAAGAGCAAGACCAAGACCATCAACATCGCCAATTTCAGGATGACGTTTTTGCAAATCTTGTAAACCTTCAAGGAAATGCGCACCCTTTTCCATAACCATGCCTTCAAAATCGGTTTCGGCGGTCATGCGCATTACTTCCAAGCCAAGCGCAGTGCCAAGCGGATTAGATGCAAAGGTTGAATGGGTTGAACCTGGAGGGAACACTTTAGGATTGATCAATTCTTCCCGCGCCCAAAGGCCACCAAGCGGATTAAGTCCATTGGTCAAGGCTTTGGCAAATACAAGCACGTCAGGGGTGACGCCGAAATGCTCAATTGACCATAATTTACCAGTGCGATAAAAGCCCATCTGGATTTCATCAACAACCATTAAAATGCCATATTGATCAAGAACTTTCTTGATGCCTTTGAAGAAGTTGCGCGGTGGCACGACGTAACCGCCAGTACCTTGTAAGGGCTCGATATAAAAGGCAGCATATTCAGCCTCGCTTGCCTTAGGATCCCAAACGCCATTATATTCTGTTTCAAAAAGACGGGCAAATTCATTCACGCAATGTTCGCCATATTCTTCAACGCTCATTCCGCGGGGGCGGCGAAATGGGTATGGAAAAGGCAAGAACATTGCGCGTTCGCCAAAATGGCCATAACGACGACGATAGCGGTAGCTTGATGTGATGGATGAAGCACCAAGCGTGCGGCCGTGATAGCCACCTTCAAAGGCGAACATTAAGCTTTTGCCATTTTTTGCATTGCGTACGATTTTTAATGAATCTTCAATTGATTGCGAACCACCAACATTGAAATGCACGCGGCCATCAAGACCGAATTTGTTTTTCATGTCTACAGCGATGGTTTTTGCAAGCTCAATTTTGGTTGGATGCAAATATTGACTAGCAGTTTGTGGTAAAGTATCAATTTGTTGTTTTAGCACTTCATTGAGGCGTGGATTGGCATAACCAAAATTGACCGCAGAATACCACATTTGCAAATCAAGATAAGGAATGCCCTTAAGGTCGTACATATAAGACCCTTCGCAGCCGGCGAAGATTTTTGGTGGATTGACGTAATGAACCGTATCGCCAAACGAACAATATTTTGCTTCATCTTGAAGTAAATTATTTTCAATTTCGTTTGCTTCGCCGTCTTTATATCCGTGAAATATTGCCATTGCAATTGCTCCAAACTTTTAAGTAATGCAGAATTAGCAAAGGCTTTTGTTCGTGGCTGTAGGCTTTATGTAGCGATTTGGTAACAAGGTAACAATTGTATATGTCTTATGTTTTGGTTCTTAAAATACCAAATAAATCATATAAAATAGGTGATATTTAAGTTGTATTTGTAACGCAACCGGCCATTTTCGTCTTTAGAAGTAATAAATTAAGTCAAAAAACGCAATTAATTTGTGTCAAAAATGTGATTATTTTTAATTGAAAACAATTTACATTGTGCCAAGGGCTTGCTAATCTTATACATTCAAACTTCTTTAAAATCGAGTTTTTAACTAAGGGGAAAACTGGATGACAAAAAAAACAAATAATCCAGACGAGCAGCACCTTGAGCGCGGGCTTGAAAACCGTCATATTCAGCTGATTGCGATTGGCGGGGCTATCGGCACCGGTCTATTTATGGGCTCTGGTAAAACTATTCACGCGGCAGGGCCATCAATTGTGCTTGTCTATGCGATTATTGGTTTTATGCTGTTTTTCGTCATGCGCGCTATGGGTGAATTATTACTTGCCAATACAGAATATAAATCCTTTATCGATTTTTCGGCTGATCTTTTAGGCCCTTGGGCCGGTTTTTTCATCGGCTGGACCTATTGGCTATGTTGGATTGTAACGGGCGTTGCTGATGTTATTGCCATTGCCGGTTATGCGCATTTCTGGTGGCCATGGCTTAATCCATGGATTCCGGTGCTTATGTGCGTTGCCGCATTTTTTATCCTCAATATTGTTGCAGTAAAATTATTTGGAGAATTAGAGTTCTGGTTTGCTTTAATTAAAATCGTGGCTATTTTAGCGCTGATTGCCATTGGCGTTTATATGATTGTTACCGGTTTTACCTCTCCAAATGGCAATGTTACCTCACTTAGCAATGTCTGGAATGGTGGCAATATCTTCCCCAATGGTGTAATGGGCTTTTTTGCTGGCTTCCAAATTGCAGTTTTTGCCTTTGTGGGTATTGAACTTGCCGGTACTGCTGCGGCAGAAGTGAAACATCCAGAGCGCACATTGCCAAAAGCGATTAACTCAATTCCAATTCGGGTTATTTTCTTCTATGTTTTATCGCTCATTATTATTATGTCGGTAACCCCTTGGGATCAGGTTGATCCAACAAAGAGCCCATTTGTTGAAATGTTTGTGCTTATTGGTATTCCAATTGCTGCAAGCCTTGTTAATTTTGTGGTGCTAACCTCAGCGGCGTCATCAGCTAATAGTGGTGTTTTCTCAACCAGTCGCATGGTCTATGGTCTTGCTGAAAAAGATGGAGCGCCAAAGGTTCTTGGCAAATTATCAAGCAAACGCGTTCCAGCTAATGGTTTGTTATTCTCATGCCTTTGCATCTTGATTGGTTATTCAGTTTTATCCATTATTCCAACCGTTATGGGTGCATTTACAGTTGTGACCACCATCTCAGCTATTTTGTTTATGTTTGTTTGGACAATCATTCTCATTAGCTATGTGGTTTATCGCAAAAAACGTCCAGATCAACATGCGATTTCAATCTATAAAATGCCTGGTGGCGTTGCTATGTGTTACGTGGTCATGGCGTTCTTCGTGTTTATTTTAGCACTATTGTCACTTGAAGCAGATACCCGTATTGCACTTATCTATACACCATTATGGTTTGTTTTGCTTGCTGTTTGCTTCTTTGCTTTTGCGCGCAAAACCTATCATCAAAAATAAACAGAGCTCATTGAGTAGTAGTTAAATATACAAAGCCGGCGAATTTTTTCGCCGGCTTTTTATTTGTCTTTTTGTATATGATCAACAATCATGTTTTTGATGAGCTTTGGAGCAAAATATTCTGATAAAGAAAACAAAAACAATTTAGCATAATAATCATAAATAGGAGGATTTATTGTTTGAATTTGTTTAAATGAACGGACAAGGCCCTCAATATACATGCCATCTTCAAGATCAATGCCACATTTTAAAATACGGATGAGGCGATTATATAAATAATCGCAATAAGCAAAACAATACTCATTATCACCGCAATTTTCAATTTGCCACTGCGCCATCATAGTTCCATCTTTAATAACAAGTTGGTATAGATTGCGAAAAAAAGCCATTGGTGTCAAATGGATAAGTCACGGCGTAAAAGTCTCCTTTCACAAGTAAAACAAGTAAAACTGATTAAGTATTTCTTTTGGGGTTTACCGGCTTTTTCTACTGCGATTTTAGCAGGCGTAAAGAAAAACACGCCTACGCTTTATTTGCGCAAATTATTTTATCTAATAAATGATTTGATCTTATGCTGGCGGCAAAAATCTGTTAAATAATTTTTAAATGTTATTTTATTATTTTTATAATAATACAAGTTTAAGAGACATTATGAGCGAAAAGCAGGTAACCACGAAGAAAAATATTTTTATCTGGATAGCGATAATAATAGATTGTCTTGCGATAGTTAAATTTATGTTGTCTTTTGCAAGTATGACTTTTTTTACTAATTAACTAGGAGAAGATTTAACTTACTCGATTTTTGATTTTTTAATTTTTGTGAATTCATTATCTTTGATCTTCAATTTTCCAGTTTTGATTATTTTAGGTGCAATTTTTTGGGGTATGGGGCTTCAGTCTGGGCGTTTTTCAGACCAACGGACAGATCTTATCGTTAGTATTATAAAAATTCATCTGGTCATATTATTTTTTGTTGCCATGTTATTATTAAGCATATGGATAAGTAAACTATAACCACCGCCCATTTTTTTGAGGAAGTGTAGACAATCTACGTGCAGATATTTTCGTAGATTTTTTGCCCACTTTGCTGTTAAACTTTTAAATTTCTGGTAAATAATTGCCAAGATTATGGTAGTAAAAAAAATAGGAAATAGGGTATAAATGAGCAATTTTTTAAGCACCTATCATGAAGCTGATGGAGATCCAATTTTGGCATTAATGGATCTTTTGCGCAAAGATCCACGCGAAGATTGTATTGATTTAGGTGTGGGTGTTTACCGCGATGACAAGGGCGACACCCCGATAATGCAAGCAGTAAAAGCTGCTGAAGAAGGTATTTTGCGCGATGAAAAAACCAAAACCTATCTTGGTATTCGGGGCAATATCGGCTTTCTTGATCTTTTATCGACTAAAATTTTTAGCCATGATCTTAATCTATCTAGCTTGCAAACGCCGGGTGGTTCGGGCGCTTTACGTGCACTTGCCGATTTTTTAGCCATTGATGGCAAAAAAATTATTTGGCTACCCAACCCCACATGGGGCAATCATCGCGCTATTTTTCAAGCGTGCGGCCATAGTTTTGCAACTTACGCTTATTATAACGCAAAAACTGCAAGCCTTGATTTTAGCGCCATGTTGGCAGATCTTGAAACAGCTCAAAAAGGCGATGTTGTGCTGTTGCATGGTGTTTGCCATAATCCAACCGGAGTTGATCTTGACGCTGAGCAATGGCAGCAAGTGGCTGATTTATTATTGCGCAAAGAGCTTATTCCCTTTATTGACCTTGCTTATTTGGGGCTTGGCAGCAATTTACAACAAGATTTGGACGGCCTTCGCATTATTACCCATACCTTGCCTGCAGGATTGGTAGCAATTAGCGCATCTAAAAACTTTGCCCTTTACCGAGAGCGCACCGGCGCTGCCTTTGTTTTTTCTCATGAAGGGGCAACGCAAAAAGCTGTGCAATCGCAATTAAGTCGCGTGGCTCGTGTTAGCTATTCGATGCCACCAGATCATGGCGCAGAAATTGTTCGGCGCATTTTAGTTGATAAAAACCTTTATCAAAATTGGCATCAGGAACTTGCGCTTATGTGTGGGCGCATTAATAGCTTGCGCAAAAGCTTAGCTGATGAATTAGCAGTATTTTTTGAACCTGATCGCTTTGCCTATATTGAAAAAGGCAAGGGCATGTTTTCCCTTCTACCGCTTGATGAGCAGGCGGTAAATCGCTTGCGCGAAGAATTTGCCATTTACGTAGTACCTGGCGGGCGCATTAATATTGCAGGTTTAAAAATCCAAGAATGTCAACGTTTTGCAAGTGCTGTTGCTAAAGTGCTTAGTGCTTAGTGCTTAATCCAATACCGACACTGGAACACTTCATGGTGATGAATGAAGTGTTCCATTTTTAATATTTTATATGTCTTTATTCAAAAAATTTAAGCAATGGTGCAAGGCAAAATACGACACCAAAGCCAAATACATACCAATAAGATGGGGTGATAAATTTACGCAATGCCGGCACTTTTAAAATTAAACAACAAGGAATGATAAAGCCGACAATGCCATTTAAGGGTGAGAGGAATTGTATCATGGCAATAACCGAAAAGTCTAAAGCCACCCAGCCCCAAAGAATAAGAATGATAATTGCACAAATACCAATTTGTACAATGAAATTAGGTATATTCGCCACATTCATAATGCGTGAAAGTAGGTTTATGATGATGCCTTTAAAAGCTTCATAAACACCAAGAAAAATGGCAAAAAACGCCGTTACTATCGCAAATACATTAAGCAATACCGACATAATCGCAATCGTTTTACCGCTTAAGACACTCGCTGCCAATGCAAGGGCAGAAATATTTTGCTGCTTTGCTGAAACTGCTTGTTCATGATTAATTGAAAAGGTAAAAGACAGTGCAAAAAATAAAACGCAAACCACTAAGACAATAAAGGCAATCAAGTTGACGCGTAATGCGCGATAAGTTGCTTTTTGTGGATCTGGTTCAGTTTTGCGAAAGGCAATATTCATTGGGCTTAGAATTTGCAGAAATAAAATAGAAAATAGCGCAAATGGCAAAGTTAAAATTGTATCCCTAACAAAAGAGAGTACTGGTGGAAAGCCTGGAATGTTTGAAAAGTCCCAATAGGGTACCATGACGATGCCAAGTAATACCACAATAGCTACTTTGGCGACCACCATTGGACCAGAAATTCTAAAAAGCAGCCGCTCGCCTTGGGCAGCAATCAACACCAAAAATGTTAGCAATCCTAAAATATACCAGATATTTTGGGATAAAAGCCCTTCCGTAACGCCAAAAGTTTGTAAATATTTAGCACTATCAATAGTGATAGTAAGGGAATATCCTAAAATGCCTTTAAACAGCATAAGAAGGTATAAAACACCGAGTACCACCCCCCAATTTTTGCCAAGATATTGGCTAATTACATTGGAGTAATCCTCGCATTCACTTGTTTCGGAAAGGCTTTTTAAATAAAGTGCTTGCATCCAGTAGCATGCAGGGTAGGCGAGCAATAAGGCGGCCAAAAATACCCATATGCCTTTTAATCCCACTTGAATTGGTAGATAAATAATTCCTGCACCAATTGCCATACCGATGCATAAGACTACCCAACCAAGATCATAGCGGGTAAACGGAATTTTTTCGGTTTTGCTGGTATTTAAAGCAGTTGTTGAACTTATATCCATAATATTTCCCCTTTATTTTTATAAAATTTTACGGATTTATGTAGTGTTTTATTGAAATGCCGCCTCCAATCGCTTTAAAGCCTCATTTAATGTTTGGCGGGTGCAACCAAGATTAACCCGCATAAAACCATGTCCTTCTTGACCAAATTTGCGCCCATCATCAAACCATAGCCCAGCCTTGGTTAGGAAAAAATCGTTTAGATCTTCGGCTGATAAGTTCAATTGCCGACAATCGAGCCAAGATAGGTAAAGCGAATCCATTGGTAATGCGGTGAGTGGCAAATTAGAATTATTAACTTTTGAAGCAAATATTTGTTGGTTTTCACGAACATATTTTAATAAGTCATCTAGCCACTCTTCTCCTTGGCTATAGGCAGCTTCAGTCGCCACCATGCCCATAATATTAATCAAGTTTAAACCGCAAGTCTTCATATGGGCGGTTAGCTTTTCCCTTATAACTGGATTTGCAATATAATTATTAGAGCATTGCAAACCGGCAAGATTAAACGATTTGCTAGCTGCCGTACAAATAATCGAATTTTGAGCATATTC
Organism: Bartonella sp. HY761; assembly: GCF_026743145.1. Classification (NCBI taxonomy): domain Bacteria; kingdom Pseudomonadati; phylum Pseudomonadota; class Alphaproteobacteria; order Hyphomicrobiales; family Bartonellaceae; genus Bartonella; species Bartonella sp. HY761. Next base: position 40,795 of record NZ_CP104888.1, on the reverse strand, counting down.
ATCACCAAGTGAAGCAAAGGGTACAAATTTTTTGCCCGGATCCATAATGAGGTCGCCATGAATTTCATCAGATACAACAATTACATTATGGGCGGCACATATATCGCCCATGGTCTTTAACTCGTGAGATGACCAAACATTACCGGTTGGATTATGGGGATTACATAAAATAAATAATTTTGTATCCGCCGTGATGGCCTTTTCAAAAAGCTCTGCGTCAAATACATATCGCTCGCCGACAAGTTGTAACGGGGCAGTAACAAGCTTGCGGCCATTGGTGATAACATCTTGGTGGAAATGGATGTAAACAGGTGGTTGCACCAAAATACTATCATTGGGCGTGGTAAAAGCCTGTATAATCATGTTAAGCATAGTAACTATGCCGGGGCTAAGCACAAGCCAGTCAGGATCAGTATGCCAATTATGACGCTTTTTTTGCCATGTTGTTATTGCTTGCCTATAGGAGGCACTCACACCGCTATAACCCAAAACACCATGATCTAATACATTTTGAAGAGCAGAAGTGATACAAGGCGCGACCCTAAAATCCATATCGGCAACCCACATAGGGAGTGGATCTAACTGCACCTGTTGCTTTGTCAAAAAACGATCAGGATATGACCATTTCATTGAATTTGAAGATTTGCGATCAATAGTCTCATCAAAATTAACCATAATTTATTCCTCCTCCTTGAATAAATCTATGATAAATCTTTAAGAAAAGCACGTGAAATGGCTTCTACCTCGTAGTTAAATCGTCAAGTATTAATAACGCATACCGCATTTATGAGCTAAATTTAGCCATTAAAGATGCGTTTCTTTACTCATCATCATTATTATTTTTAATAAATTTGTAGGTAGTTCCAATCATTGCCCCTTAATGATTTCCCATTTTATAATTTAACTTCAATATGGAAAAAAAAGAAATGTAATTTTTCAATTTATTTATAAAATTTTTAAAAATGAGTTATTGTAGTTTTGTATCGAAAACTGCGATAGTTGTAAAACGAGCTAAATTGCAAAGCCTAATCAAGACAGTCAGCATTTTGCATTTAACCCCATCTCAACGATCAAAAATCTCAACCAATTAGCAGCACAGCATGGCACTTGCAGTGTTTCGCTAACGCCGCAAGTTAAAATAGCTTTTAAAAAATTATTGCTGATTATAATGATGCAATGAGCGCGATTTATCAGCGCGGAACTGCGATCAAGGGTAGTTTATGAATTATCATCAGATTTACTTATAGGTATAAAAAGTAGCACCGATCATTGATGCTTTTAAAATGGCCGTTCGCCATTTTTAAGCCTTTGTTCAATATCATCAATAACAGGTATAAGATCGGCTATAGTTTCAATGACATAATGCGCACCTGCAGCTTTTAAGCGTGGTGCAATTTTAGCCATTAGATCATTGCGGGCATTTTTGTCCATCGCCTCATAATCTGCAAGGCTTAAAGCTGCTTCATTACCGCTTAAGGCAAGGCCAATGGTCCATGATCCAGCAGCAACTCCCTCCATAATACCAACGCCGGTATCATCAATTTTTACGGTGAGATGCGCCGGCCACACACAAAGGTCTAAAAAGCATTGATACATATTAAGCGGTGTTGGCCGCCCAAACGGTAGATCACCGGCACAAACAAGATTATCTGGCTCATAACCTTGGGCCTTAGTAAGGGGTAAAACACGCTCCATAATCGAGCGTGTATAACCGGTGGTAGAGCCAATTTTCATCTCTCTACGGCGAAGTTCTGCTACAACTTCTAAAGTGCCAGGGATGAGGCTAGCATAATTATGGACAATTGCTTCATTAAGCGGTAAAAAATGCGCGTAAATAGCATCAATATCAGTGTTATCAGCAGTTTTTCCGTGTGTGTCCTGCCATGACTTGGCAATACGTGGTTGGTTTAAGACCGCTACAATATGGTCACGTTTTGGCAACCCCATTGGCGCACGGGCTTCGCCAATCGATATATCAATATCAAAGGCTTTAAAACTTTCAACAAACACACCCATTGGTGCAAAGGAGCCAAAATCTATCGTGGTTCCTGCCCAATCGAAAATTGCCGCTTTTAACTGTGTCACGTTTTTTTCCTATGAAGTTGCTAGGGTCAGGACCTAGAGTGTTGGAGATAAATTTATTCTTTATCGTTTTTTAAATCTCGATAAGATGAAGGCTGCACTAAAGCGCTTTTCTATATCATTTGAATATTGCATAGTTTGCTTCTAGCTTTGACTTATACCGATTACCCTCACCACGAAATCTATATAAGCAGCATTTTCATCTTCAAAATAATAGGGCCTATATCTTTGCCCTTTTTAGCTATAAAAGGTAACGCAATTTTCGCCTTTTTCATATTGATTGGTTATGCTGATACAATCACCACCACCCAAGGAGGGCAAGCATAAATACATGTCATTGTAAAATAATTGCCTCAAAAAAGATCATCCATTACCTCTTCACCCAAAGCAAAAGCGGTTGAAGCGCCAGTGCCACCCGTCACCATTACAAGGCGCACATGATCTTGCGGGCTATCAACCAATACTGTTTTGGTTTTTGATGCGGCATAAGTGCCAATCCAATGAGTAATAATTTCACGCTTTGGTAGATCAATAATTTCATCCAAGCATTCCATCATCAAATCATCAATGGCTGTTTTTGCAAAAGTCTCTGGTGCATTGCCATAAATATGGCTATCCCCAATCACAAGCGAGCCATCAGCTGATTGAACTGCAATTAAATGAATACCCAGTTGCCGCTTTAACGGATAATCACGATCTAACCGCGCGCCAAGAGCAGCAGCTTGCGGCAAAGCAGAAAACCCCTCATAGCGGGCAAGGCTATGATCTGACATTAAAGCTGCATTAAATCTGCAGGTGTTGTTATTAGAAAGATTAGCAGCGCCATTAGGTGCAACGCGCAGCATTTGCAAGGTGCAAATAGAAAGAGCATGCGGGGCAATGCGCTCTGGGTAAAGTGATGAAAAATCATCGCCCGGGCAAACAATTATCGTATTGCCATAAAAATTACCACGACTGGTTTTCACGCGATTATCAATAATGCCAAGGGCTGCGGTTTTCCAGAAAAAATCAACCCCTTTTGCTTCATGAAGCCAATGGGCCAATTTTGGAATTGCTGTCATGGATTCAACCCGCAATTCATGGGGGCTATATAAGATTGCTTCATCACCGGATAATTTAAGGTTGGCAATTTGCGCTTGCGCTTCAGTTTTGGTCAATAATCTACAATCTGCGCCCATATCGGTTTTTAAAAAAGCAGCGACAACGTCGCGCGCTTCCTCGCGATAGGCGGGTAAAACAAGCCCTTTATGCAAGACGTCAATGCCGGCATTAGGAGCAATTTCCGCCCAAATATCGCGGCTACGCTTTGCACGATTATAATGGGCGCCGGCGCGTTGTCCTGTAACGGTTACAAAGCCAAAATTGCGGATAGAAGCACCAACCGCCTTGGCATTGCGCTCGATAATTGCTACTTTTTTACCGCGATTAACCGCAGCCAAAGCACAACCAAGGCCAACAATACCGGCGCCAATAATAATAACATCAAAATGTTTATTCATGGCTTTCCCGCTTTGCAAATATGCCATATTGAATGAGCTTATTGTTCAAGATACCCTTTTGCCAATAAGTTATGACAATGACATTGCGTTTGCATGGCAGAATAATGACAAATATAACAATTGGCAAAACTTGTGCTGAATTGACTTTAAAATGATTGAAAATTGGCAAACTTTGCCATATAATGTTTTAAAATACAGTTTTGAAAGGATATATTATGGCAACCATGAATGTTTCCTTGCCAGACCAGATGAAAAATTGGGCTGAAAAGCAATCAGATAATGGCCGATATCAAAATGTCAGCGATTATATTCGTGATTTAATCCGAAAAGACCAGCAACATCAAATCGCGACACAAGCTTTTCAAAGCGCAATCGATGAAGGTTTACAAAGCGGTACGCCAAAGGCTTTTGATAAGCTTGCATTCAAGCAGCGCATGCGCCAAAAACCTTGAACGATATGGCTTATCAATTAACTCCGCAAGCAGAGCAAGATTTGGAAGAAATTTGGCGTTTTGGTGCGCAAACATGGTCAGAAAATCAAGCTGACAAATATCTAGATGAATTGGTTTCAGTTTTTGAGCTGATCAGCATCATGCCCAATTTAGCACCCTTGCGTCATAATTTTGAGCCTCCTGTGCATATACATGCCCATCATCAACATGTCATTATTTATAATCTTGTTGGTGAGAATATTGTTATTATTCGTATTTTGGGCGGCAAACAAAATTGGCCAGTACTTTTAAAAGAACTTGATTTTTAATGCCTTTGAGACGCCTTATTGTTTATTTATATTATTTATAGTTAGACTATATTTATTATATAGTGATTAGGGGCAGGACCCATTAATTTGAACGAAATGGTATGTAGGATTTTTTGCGAGAAGAAGAGCGGTTCTTCTTTCAGCAAGCAAGTTGTTTTAGCCAAAATATTTGCGCAAAAAAGCCAATAATCGCACGCGTTAAATGTTAAAAATTATAGCTAGAGCCTTTATAGGGGGAATATAATGAGCATTTTTTTTGGCAAAGGTCGGCGAAAAACCTTTGAATTATCCAATCATTATTCTTTGCAGCTCATATTTTTTATTCTTTTAGCGCATATTTTTTTAATAGTCATTAAGGCAGAGGCAAGCGAAAATATCATTTCGTTAAAGCCATCAAACCAACAAACGCAGATTAACGGTCCTAATGCATTGTTTAGTATCATGCATCTTAATGAAAGTGATACGGCGTTAAATACACAAATTTTAAGCTATAATTTGCCGTTTTTGGAAAATGTTGATCCTGCCCTACAAAATCTGGGCGATAAAGAGTGTGGTTTTTTATATGGTCGTTACTTAACCTATTGGTCTATCGGTTTAATTGAAAAGGCAAGCTATGGACGGGAAAACAGTAAAGAATTAGCCGATCTGTTACAAACGCTCATGATGCTAAATGTAATATTAATGATGCCACATCAGTGCGAGCTGCCAATGGGGTTTTATGATACGGATGATTTTGATTACTACTTAAAAACAACTAACGACATGCAAGCAACTAAATGGCTAGAAACTGCAGCGTGGCAGGGGCAAAAAAAGGCGCAAATCGCGCTTGCCAAATTTTATAGCAGATCTTTAAAGTATGAAGATAAAAAACAAGCTTTTAAATGGTGGTTAATGCTTGCCAATGCTGGTGATGACCAAGCAATTTTTAAACTTGGGCAGTTTTATGAGGATGGTGCCATTGTCCATAAAGATTTAAAGCGAGCTTATTATTACTATGAAAGAGCTGCAGATCTTGAAAATATAAAAGCTGTGGCTAAACTTGGTTCATTTTATGCAAGCGGCATTGTTGTTAAAAAAGATTTAAAAAAGGCTTTTGGCTATTATTTTGAAGCGGCAAAACAGCATGATGCAGAAAGTCAATTTTACCTATTTAAAGCCTATTGGCATGGCTATGGCGTTGAAGAAGACAAAAAAACGGCAATTCAATGGTTTTATAAAGCGGGTAGTATGGAACACCTAGGCAGCCAATGTTTACTTGGAGAAGTATTTTTTGAAGGAAATGTTTTTAAAAAAGATACAATGGAAGCCTATAGATTATGCTATATGGTGAAATTACGATCTGATCCACCACATGAAAAAACCGATGCCGTATTGAAACGCATTGCGCAAACAATGAATGATAGCGACATTAAAGCAGCACAAAAACAAGTACACGATTGCCTATCTGGTGAAATTAAAGCCTGCCCTCATTATTTATTGCCTGACAGTCCGCTTTTTGGATTTGGTTTTGCTTTTGAAAATTATTCAAATAAAAATCGCCATTAAAGTTAAAATTAAACCAGCTGCAATGCTGAGTATTATTTTAGCACCCAATCCATCAAGGAAGCGGACGAGAAAGAATTTCGCCAAAATTCTGTAGCCAATTATGGGGCGGTGACGTGCGATTTTTTTCGTTTCAATGACAGCTTAACTGCTAAAAATAAGCGCGAATGTTTCATTTAATATTATGAATAATTATTTTAAACAAATTTAGCGAAATATTGTTAGAAATAATAGCAGCATAAAATCTATCAACATAACTTATATCGCCATCTATGCCGGCGCAATCTTCGCCTTCCTACCCTTTATATCAAAATTATGTATTTTGCCCTTTATTGTGTTTGGTACTTTAAAATAAACAGTCCTCAGCGTAAGTACAAACAATAATAACATGAATATTTTAATCAACTTTTTGTTAATGGATTTTTAAACCAGCAATTGTGTAAATGCTTAAGAAGATTCTGCGCTTTTTAAGTGTTTTACAAAGGAAAATATTTATGATTTTACGTCTATCCAAAGCACTTATGGTTTGTGCTATTGCGTTTTTTACATCATTGGTAGTTTTTGGAAATGTAACTGATTACAACACCAATTTTCAATTTGTTCACCATGTTTTTATGATGGATACAATACCGCCCGAAGCATCTATTCATTACCGTGCAATTAACAGTAACTTGATCCATAATCTTGGCTATATTGGCATTATGAGCCTTGAATTTCTTACTGCCTTATTGTGCTGGATTGGCGGCATTAAAATGCTTTTATCAGTTAAGGCAAGTGCCAAAGCTTTTAAATCATCAAAAACCGTTGCCATTGCCGGTTTAACAATTGGCTTTCTGGTTTGGCAAGTAGCCTTTATGTCTGTAGGTGGTGAATGGTTTGGCATGTGGATGTCAAAACAGTGGAATGGCGTTCCCGATGCTTTCCGCTTTTTTATTACGATTATAATGGTTCTGCTTTACATTATACAGCCAGATGGTGAATTAGAAAAAGACTAAACCATCGCTAGGTTGTGTTTAAACTAAGTTTGATGTTTAATTTAGCTTATTTGATAATATTTGTCAGATAAGCTTTAATATTTTATAATTTATTGCAATAATATTATAAATAAAACCCATCAATAGCTACTTGACCGCGATATAATATTGGTCTAAAGGTGAGACATTAAATTTTTAAGGCTAAGTAGCATATCCATGAATGTTTTCTTTGTATCATAAATTTTTTCATTAAAAATCAAATGATAGTCGCGTTTGAATGTATATGCGCGCGCAAAAACAAAGAAGAACATTATGTCGTATAGCCAATCTCCAACTATGGAACAAACACGCTTGCTCGCTATTAAAGGCGATGTTGAAGCACAATTTAATTTAGGTCAATTTTACCTTACTGCCAATCAATATGCTGATAAACTTGTCGATGAATGTGCTGATGAGTTTAACCGAGATAGCTTTGAAGCATTGCATTGGTTTCAAAAAGCCGCAGATCAAGGACACGCTAAAGCGCTTTATCAATTAGGCGAATTTTATGAAAATGGCATTGCTATTAGCCAAGATTGTGATGAAGCCTTAAAATGGTTTCAACTGGCTGTTGAATTTGGTAATGTTGACGCCATGCTCAAACTTGCCAAAATTTATCTTAGCGGCATTTATAGCGATTATGGTATTGCGCAAGATTTTGGCCTTGCCCTTAGCTATTTTGAACAGGCAGCCCATCAAGGTCATCATGACGCTATTTACCAACTTGCGCTTATTTTTGAAAATGGCGTCGCAGTTGAATGCTCAATTCCAAAACATTACTCCATCAAGAAAAATGCAAAAAAAGCCTTTCATTATTGGCAAATATTAGCAAAAAATGGTGATTTAGCCGCGCAATTTAAGCTTGGGCTTTGCTATCAAAATGGTGATGGTGTTGATTTAGATTTAACCAAGGCCATCAAACTTTACAAAACTTTAGCAGATAATAATTATAGCAAAGCTATCTATCAACTTGGTCTTATTTATGAAAGCGATATATATGGCTTAAAAGACTTATTGACAGCTTTCCAATATATAAAACATGCGGCTGAACAAAATTATGCGCAAGCACAATATCATTATGGCACTTTTTACCGTGATGGTAATGTTGTTGCTCAAGACTTTAGCATTGCGGCAAAATGGTTTCGTCTCGCGGCGGCGCAAGACCATGGCGATGCTTGGGATAATGTCGGCTATTTGCATATTTATGGGCTTGGCGTTAAAAAAAGCCGGACCTATGGCTTTAAATGCTTTGAAAAAGCTGCTCAATTGGATAGCATGATGGGTTGTTATCATGTAGGGCTTAGCTATATCAATTATTGGGGCGCCCGTTATAGCCGAAAAATGGCGGCTCATTGGTTTAAAATCGCAGCTGATAAAGGTCTTGCAGAAGCTCAATATCAATTAGCGCGGTGCTATCCCTATAGCCAGTTTACGAAAGATGTTTCTATTAAAATTTTTGAATTAAATAAGGCTGCGGCTGAACAGGGATATCAGCCTGCATTTTCTTCTCTCGCTTGGGAATATAAAGAGGGGCGAGGCACAAAAAAAGATCTCGAAACCGGCTATATGTGGCACTGTGTTGATGCGGTCTTAAGCAAACGGCTTTTCTGGTATAAAGAGGATATGGAAAAAATATTTACACAAGAGCAAATAGAAAAGATCAAAAAAGCTGCACAAAGGTGCATCGATTCAGGGTTTAAAATCTGCTCGGTGCAATAATTAATAAAGGAACAAATGCAACTTAGCATTTGTTCCTATTTTAAAGCAATTTATACTATGTAATATAGCACACACGGTGGAAGAACAAAGATTGATCTTTAAGTATCAATTAGACCTTCATCATAATAAGGATATATAAGCTAAATCTATTGATAAGATTTATTCGCCGTTTCTCGATGTAACATATAGATGATAATGGTGATCATATTAGGAAGCGCATAAATCATACCGCCAATTTGGGTATTTAATGGATTGGTTTTCGCCTGCCATGCTAAATACCAGTCGCCAGCAATAACCATAAAGCCTACACCCCAAACTAGCACAGCTAAGGTGGCACCTAGTACAACGAAACTTTTACCGCTTTGCAATTTTTCATAAGGGGCATTGAAATTTTTAATCAATTTTAAAATCCCTATAAGCCCCAAAATGCCAGCCAGCGTTTCAACCGTTGTAATAAGGATAAGGGCTAAAATAGGCGCTACCCCCCAAGAAATTGCACGCCATGTTTGTGCAGGATTGCCATAAGTATCGCTCATCGCGAACAATGGTTTAATAGCAAATTCAGCCGTGCTTGCAAAGCCAGATGCATTATTAAGCAGTCCTAAAATCCCCCATAAGGTTGGGAAAAGGGCAAAGGCGATCAATACAAAACGGTAAGTCTTTTTCTCATCCATTATGGTTTCCTTTAAAATTTTATAAAATGCCGTGAAAACTAAGTAAACTTATAGCAATTTCGTTTTAGCAAAATAATTTTAATCATTGATCAAGAGCTTTGCCAACCTCTATTTCAATAATTTTATCATACATATAAGTTATAATATCTGCTGTTTTTGTTCTAAGCTTAATACCATCATCAATTGAATAAATTTGGAAACCATTTTCATCCTTTTTCAATGAATAGACCTCCTGCCAATCGGATTTTTGACACTTCAGCGTGAGTTCATTGCCTTTCATTTTATAAACATTACATATGTTTTCTTTAAAAATATGATATTCTAACTCAGATAGAAATCCTGATAGGCTACCATATTCAATTGCGGTATCCTCATTTGGTGGTGCAAAAAACAGCGGTTCGCCGTCAGGAAGTCTGATATAAATTGGCCCATTATTGCTATTAATAGTTAAATCCAATTTATCTTCATCATCTATAATAATATTATCATTCGATACATAATCATCATCAATCCGACTAGGCCCATAATCTGTACCAAAAGCTTGATATGTCGATGTCCCCAAAAACAAAACAAATGCTAAAAAAATTATACTTTTTTTCATCGCATATTTCCCTGTAAATTGATTTTATATTTTTTTATCCTAGCATGTTTATTGAAGTAGCTTTGACCTCTAATTTACTAAGCTTTTTAAATAATAGAGCTATAGTTAAAGCCTCACGAATGAGGCTCATCAGGGAATTTATGGCAACGCCACTCATAATAATTTCTTGCGGCATCGATAAAGATCTTACGTCGTTGTTGGTTTTTTATAATAGGCGCTATTTTAAATATTCTATCCCATAAAACAACGGCAAGCTCTTCATTACCATCATAAAGCTCTTCAAAATCAGTATCGCAAAATGTATTGATAAACATTTCTAGCACATCATATTCATTGTCGCGAACATCGCTATAGGGTTTATTGGACTTTATATCATCATTGCATAAATAGTTTAATGGATTTTGTAAGTACCAACCCACATATTGTCTATTTTTAAAAATATAACCAAAATCTTGATGAAATAAAACAACTTCACTTCCTAATAAATCTTCAGCCTTATCAAAGCCAACAAGGTATTTTTTATCCTTATTGAAATACCGCAAATGACTATAAGTAAAATATCCTAATTCATCGACTTTACTCAAAGTGCCGAAAAGCTCGGTTGACGCTAATTCGGCTTTTTCGTTAATAAATTCAACTACCGGGCGGATCGATGCGAGTTTGTTATCTTCATCAAAATAAATATCATCATAATAATCATAATAAATATCGCCATAGGTAGCATATGTTTTAGCATTGGAAATTTGGAATTTAATGCCAATACCGGTGCAAGCTATATGAAACTCTAATTTTGCATTTGGATGTACGATGTGATCAGTAATATCAACCTTGATGCCGTCGGCCACGCGATAGTCATCTAATTTTTTCATTCTGCCCTCTATTAAATATCAATTTTGCAGAAGGTTTAAAATTGTCATCTACCTTTATATTTCGCCCATTTTTGGCGCATTTTGCTCACGTGAATAAAACCACCAAAAACATGCGCCAAACATCACACCAAAGCCGGTAAACAAATAAAGATAAGGCTTGGTAGAAAGGGTCAACATATTGCCGAAAGCATAAAAATTTAAAATGCCGATGATGATGCCATAAATCAGCGTTAGATGGAAATTTAAAGGTAAAAACTTGCGTTGCAATAAATAAAGCGGAGTGACAACGACGACAAAAAGGGTAATGTTGTAAACAGATAAAGCAATAATTCCTGCAAGGATTATTAAAAAATACATTTCATCAACGTGGCTAAATCCGCCCCAATGAATAATATCTAACACCGAAAAACCAAAAATAACCGCGCCTGCAACAATAAGAAAACTAAAATAATATGTTAAAAAGAACCGTTTCATGATGAAAATCCATTTATCGCATTAAACAATATTATAATTTGATAGACTTTAAAATATAATATATTTTTACTTTATAGAATTAAAAATGAATACAGTAAACAGTTTTACAAAAGGTTTGATATGCACTTTTATTTGCTCGTGATTGGTAAAGATCTTGATAAGCAAGATATATTGGATAGTTGGTTATATCCATATCAACTTAGTGACTGCGAAGAGTTTAATAGCAACCACATCGAAGACATAGACGAAACAGCGCAAGTACTGAAAGAATATAACAGCTTAAAAGCAAATAAAACTGCAAAAACCTGTGATTGTAAAAATTTAAAAGACTATATTATAGAAAGCAGAGCTTTGCCAATTGTTGAATTAGGTGATCCTATCGACATAGAGAATGAACATTACTTTGGCCATGTAATTTTTAAAGGCGAAGAACTTATAAAGGTTATAAATAGAACCAACCCCAATGGGAAGTGGGACTTTTGGCTGCTCGGTGGCAGAATGAATGACACAATGATAAGAAAGACACCACCAATTTTACCTAAGCGAAGCCTTTGGTCAAAATGGCGACATAAGGACCAATTTGAAGACTTGAAAAATAGTGCCACGAATTGCATCCAATATAATGAAATTGATTGGATAGCCATGAAAAATAAAGCGGTACAAGTGCGGTTGCAACTTTGGCAAGATACAATAAGAGATTCATATGCGGCTTTGGGCGATATTAATAGCTTGAAAATTGATCTTGATAAAATACGATATGAAGTACTAAATAAAATCAACGACTTGCAAAAAGAATTTTTTAAAAAAAATTCACAAGCACAGTATCAAAAGCTTAAAGCCTATATTAGAGACAATGTAAATTATCCTTATCGCTTCTATATTGGGCTTTTAAATTATGTTAGCTCTTCCAGAGCTTACCCCAAAATAGATGATTGGATAAATGCTGCACCACCCTTATCCACATATGCCTTGCTTGATGAAAATGGTTGGCATGAATTAGAAGATAGCGAGTCCGATATTTTAGAAGATTATGAAAAAAAATTGCAAAAGTGGCAAGATTTTATCGATCAACGGTTAAAACGCACAAAGCCAGACGATTGGCTTGCCATCATTGATTACCATTGTTAATCAATTAGCCAGTTATACGAAGTCGCTCTTTAAAGAAGATGCACTTTAAACGCTTTTGGTGTAAAAATCTGATTTAGTTTACCTGCCCATTTTTATCACGCTTATTTTTAAAAACAATATATGCAATGCCAATAGGTGCGATAATAAAAGCTACGCTGGACAAAAAGATATTTACAATCACCCTTAAAACAAGCGCCAATACCGTCCAAATATCTAGGTCAAAATCAGATGTAAAAGCGCCAAAGAATAAATCTTCGACATAGCCCCAAACCAGTTTAGCAAATGGAAAAAGAATAAGGTTCATAAGAATGATAACCAGGATAACGATGTTAATTGCCATCGATAAAGGTCTTATGTCATTTAAATATATAGTTAAAAAAACGCAGATTACCGTCCAAATAATTGCCCAAATATAATTTCTAAGCAAATAAGTAGTATCGAAATATTTAAATATCCTAGAAACAATTTCCATATTATTACCCTTTGAACAAAACAAAATAAATCATGGCTAAATGAATACTATTTTTAGCGACAAAGGTAGGTGAAGCAACAAACATCTGTTAGATCTGAATTATTCATCTCTAAAATCCATACTATATACGCCGCGATGGCTTATTTGTACGGCTCCATAAACATATTGCAGCATATGAGAATTAGCAATTTCTATGAGGGTTGCAGCCCTAATTGATGGGCGTTTTATTTCAAAAGGTTGAGTAAGCTTGCCATTTTCAATCCCGCGCCAAAAAACACCCAAATGGTCACACCATAAAATAATATCATCATGATTTCGTTCTTTTATAAAGACAATATCGTCTTGGAACGTCTCTATTGTTTTATCAATAAAATAAAAATAAGTTTGAATTGGCATCGCTTCATCATGGGTTAGAGGGTGGAAGGGCTGGAAATTCGCTTAAATCTTCATCTTGGTAGCGATTATACAAAAATTGTGGTCTCGCCATGGATGGGTTAAAGTCATTATCATTAAGTGTGGCTGCTAATGGTTGGTTGAAACTTGCAGCAACATTATCACGAAATTGCTGATAGCAATCCTCGCGCATGTAAAGATAACCTAGCACCGGCATGATTTTAATAAAAGGCTGTGCAAAATCACATTGCTCTGGCCAATAGGCATAAGCCTCAGTTGGGTTAAACCCGTAAACCAACCGCCAAATTCGTGTTTTGTCCCAATGACGCTCTGGCATGAAAGAAAACGCTTCACCGCCAGTTTTATATTTGTAATAATAATGCATATCGCGATTAACAATCAGCATTGGCGGCGGCGCAAAAGTAGCCATCAAAGCATCATATTGTTTAAAAACTGCTTTTTCATTGATATTTTCAATATTAACGCTGCGATATAATAATGTGCCTGAAAGCATCATCAACGCAACCGCCAACAGGCTCATTTGCAGATATTTTGCAAGCGTTTTTGGCTTTGGTATTGGCTGGTCTTTGAAAAACCATATACTGATGCATATAACCAATAAGGGAAAGGCTAGGGCAATGCGTTCACCAAAATTCATTGGCTCTTGACCAAGGCTTGGTAAAAAACAAGAAAAAAGCGGTAAAAAGTGCCATAGATTACTTTTTGACGATCGCACCGCAAAGAATAGCAAACCAAGCACCAAAATACCGCAAAAGAGTAGCTCCAGCTTTATTGCAAGCGGCAAAAATGGCTCGCTTAATAAGGCAATTAACCCCAATTGAAATTGACTACTTTGAAAGCGGTAAAAATCAAATAGCCCCAAGTATAAAACACCGCTCACCAATGCAACAATGAGACCGATAGAGAGAAGAGTAACCGCAACAAGTATTTGCCATTTAAATTTAGCAATGTTACCGCCCTGCCCTGCGTGCAATTGTGCTTTGTTATTATCTTTTCTTTTGGACCAATAATAGCCGATGAGGGATAGCGAAAAAAGCCCGATATAAATGATTGCTGATTTATGGAAAAACACCGCAAGACATGAAAATCCTATAAAAACAAAAATATAGCGCGGATAGCGATACATAAAATTTGCGGCAATGACTAAAATAATCCAACTGGTAAATTGTTTAGGAAATTCAACCGCCATAAAATAAAAGCTAGGTGATAGAGTAATCCAATACAAAATAATAAGCGCTAAAGCGATGTTTTTTATAATTTTTAAAAGGAGATAAAAGGCCAGTAAAAACAACCCAAAACTAAGAGCGATATAGGTTTTCACCATCGCTTCGCCATTATTGACAAAATAAGCAAGCGGCCTCATCAGCCAAAACAGCCAACTATCATCGGGAATACGCAAGCGACCATGATCAATGAGGCTTTGCGCTTGCACTGCGTAATAATAGCCATCATAGCCATAAAAATAGCTTTGATGAAACAGAATAAGCCCCAGCTGAAGCGCAACCATAAAAATGGCTAAGCAAATAAAGCCAGTTCTACAATATTGGTTTATATTTTTGTACAAAACGGCACACGATTCACAGGGACAACAAGGTCGGTATAAATATCGGATTTTACTGCATAGACATCTTTTTTAAGTAATATTTTACGCAATTTTTCACGAAGCTCACCAATGGTTTTTGCTTCAACCACAAAGCCGTCATCAAGTAAAACACTAAGCCCCAAATCTTCACCCTCATCTTCTTCTTTATCATAGGTTGGCATAGCAACAAGGAAATTTAAAAGCTTTTTTTGCTCGCTTTCATCAAGATTTGAAAACTTTTCTATTTTAAAAAGATTTTGAAAAATTTGCGGGGCAGCGTGGGCAATTTCATCATTTCCCTTACCACTGATATAACCAACACTGCGTGAAAAAGACGTTTGATATTTTTTACCAAATAGCCTCATTTCATTTGGTTTTACAAGCTCGAAATTGCCTTCTGCAACTGTGGCGAAAGCACGATTTTTACTATCTGGCTTGAAACGCGCAGGATAAAGCACAAAGCTGCCATTACTACGCAATCGAAAGGTTGAAACATAACAATAATCTTCGCGCAAGCTATTCTCACCCAAAGTTGCCCAATCCATATCGCCAAAAAAACTACTAAATGTTTTATCGGTAAAAGCATTGTCAGTAAGTTGAGTTGCAGCTGGCATTTCTTGGCTAATAGGCAAAATAATTGCGCCCTTATTGTCAATAAAGCGCAATTCGGATAGCACAACATCTCTATAGGCCTGCCCTTTATAAACATCGGCAATTTCCAAAACAATTTGACTATTCGTAATTGGTTTTGCCAGCATAATTTTTTGCATGGCTTGTTCGTCTTTGACCGCAATTTTTTCGCCATTTAGCAAAAGAGCTTTCACACGGCTATTAGCACTAAAATGCTTATCCGATCTTTGATAGCCATTCCATATCATAACACCTGCAATATCTTGTTGATTTTTAAAGTTAAGGGCGATTTTGGTGCCAATGCCATTGCCTTTTTTACCATCTGTTGCAAAGGCCATGCTGGTGTTTGAATCAAAAAGATGGCTTGGGTGATAAGCACTATATGGTTCAAGGATTGATGTAGCATCAAACTCTATCAAAGGTGCTTCAATCGGTAAATTAACCGCCAAAGCATGCGGCTCATTATAAATTTCTTTAACTAATGAAGGTCCACCAAATGATTCTAAAATATTTTTATTGACCAGATCAATTGAGGTGACTTCCCATTTTGCTGGCGAGGTAGCATCAGTGATGCGAAAAAATACCGATTTCGCTTTATATTCAAGTTTTAACGAGCCATCTACACGATATGGTTCACGCCTTAAGACATATACGGCTTTCTCAAAATCAACTTCAAAACGTTGGACAACAAAAGAAATTGGATCCCTATCTTCACTAGTTGCATCAGCAATAGCATCATTACCATCAAGATAAGCGGTAAAGGTGAGGCCTTCGCTATTACCTTTAACCGTAATGGTGATATAATCTAATTGAAAGGGCTGCTCAAATTGAAAGCCAAAACCTTCATTAACCGCACCATCCTTGGTTTGTGGTTGCCAAGCCCCTTCACAATTTTTATCAAAAAGGCAAATAATTGATGTTGATTGCTCTGTTGCACTTGTTGGTGATGCCATTAAAATAGTGGGCACTATTTGATCTGTTGCGCTTGTTGGTGATGCCATTAAAATAGTTCGCACTATTTGATCCATATTTTCTTGCGTATATCCTAAAGTTGGTAGGAAACCAATAATGACAATAATGACAGGGCAAAGCCGAAATAGATTATTAAAAAAATACCTCATCAGCTTATGCCCCTTTTTATAATTGAATAATCAATGGATATTGGCAAAAATTTAACAGCCATAAATGCTAACTTTTATTATTAACTCTGTATCTTATATTCTTCAACAGGCGAAATAAACCACATTTTCTCAAATATTGGTTTAGATTTTTGTACAAAATGGCACGCGATCAACGGGGACAACAAGGTCGGTATAAATGTCAGATTTTACCGCATAAACTTCTTTTGTCAGCAATATTTTACGCAGTTTTTCACGCACCTCACTAATCGTTGCCGCTTCAACCACAAATCCTTGGTCAAGCGAAACAAATAGGCCAATATTAAAATCTGGTTGCTCCGCGTCAATTTTTTCAGGCTCTTCGTAAAGTGGTTCATTAATAAGCAAACTTAACAAGTCTTTTTGTTCTTTTTCGCTAAGGTCAGAAAATTTTTCAATGGTAAAAAGGCCTTGAAAAATACTTGGTGCGACTTTAATGAGCGCATTATCTTCATTTTCCTTTAAATAACCTGTCATCCGTGAAAACATGGTTTGATATTTTTTGCCAAATAATTTGAATTTATTGCGTTCAATAATTTCAAAATTACCCTCGGCCGCTATAGCAAAAGAATGCAGCCTATCAATGCCCTTAACATTTTGCGAATAAAGAGAAAAACTTCCATTGCTACGCATGCGAAATGAACCAACGTCACAAATATCAGCTTCAACCTCACCGCGCACAAAGACCATTTGACTCAAAAAACCGCTAAAACTTCTATCGACGAAATGATTGTTAGTAAGTTCTGCTAATAATGGCGTTTCTGGGCTGAGGGGCAAAATAACGGCGCCCTTATTGTCAATAAAGCGCAGTTCGGATAGCACAACATCCTTATGATCTTGCCCCTCATAAATATCGGCAATTTCCAAAACAATCTGGCTATTAGTGATTGGCTTTGCCAACATAATTTTTTGCATGGCTTGTTCGTCTTTGACCGCAATTTTCTCGCCATTTATCAAAAGAGCTTTCACGCGGCTATTTGCACTAAAATGCTTATCTGACCTTTGATAGCCATTCCATATCATCACACCCGCAATATTTTGTTGATCTTTAAAGTTAAGGACGATTTTAGTGCCAATGCCATTGCCTTTTTTACCATCTGTTGCAAAGGCGCTACCGATATTGGAATCAAAAAGATGGCTTGGTTGATAGGCCGTTTGTGGATCAAGAATTGAGGTGGCATTAAGCTCTATCAATGGTGCTTCAATCGGTAAATTAATCGCCAAAGCATGCGGCTCATTATAAATATCTTCAACTAAAGATATTTCACCGTTTATTATTTCAAAAATATTTTTATTAACAATATCGATTGAGGTAACAGTCCATTTTATTGGTGAATTACTATCGGTAATACGAAAAAATACCGATTTGGCAAAATAATCAAGCGTAAGCGGTTTATTAATGACAGAGTACGGATCGCGCCTTAAAACATAAATCGCCTTCTTGGAATCGATCTCGAAACGTTGCAAAATAATACGAATTGGATCGCTATCTTTATCTGTGTCATCAATAATAGTATCTTTACCGTCAAGATAAGCGGTAAAGGTGAGGTCTTCGCTATCACCGACAACCGTTATCATGATATAATCCAGTTGAAAGGGCTGTTCAAATTGAAAGCCAAAACCTTCATTAACCCCGCCATCCTTGGTTTGTGGTTGCCAAGCCCCATCACAATTTTTATCGAAAAGACAAATAATTGATGTTGATTGCTCTGTTGCGCTTGTTGGTGATGCCATTAAAATAGTTGGCACGATTTGATCTGTATTGTCTTGTGCAAATATACTCATTGGAAGAAAGCCAATAAGCGCCAAACAAAGACCCAATATATAATTGTAAAAACGCTTGGTCATTGCTTTGCTCTTTAATGCAATTATTCGATGATTGGATATTGCCGGGCATTTGGCAATTCAAAATGCCACCATTCACTATTAATGCCTTTAATCCCTGCTTTTTTCATCAAGCCAAACAATAGGTCACGATTTTTGCAAGCAAGACTATCGGCTTTTGGACATTTATAGTATGCGGCGGCCTTACTGGTAAAATCATCAAAAGCAGTTGGAAAAAACAATATTTTCCCATTTTCATCAGCTAAAGCCACATCAATCGCGGCGGCGCGATTATGGTTGGAACCGTTTTTTGGATTAGCAACATAACGGCGGTCGGGCATAATGTCCCACATGGCTTTTTGTACAGCAAGTGGACGAAAACAATCCAACAGAACAAGTTGCAAGTGTTGATCTTGTAAATCCTTTTTAATTGTTTCAAGCTTTTTTGCTAAATCCTTATGAACAAGGCAGGTGCTTAGACCATGCTCTTTATAAATAGCACGATGCAAAAAATTATTGTCACTCGCATAGCGCAGATCAAGCAAGTAAGGCTTGCCGTTTAATGTTATCAATTCAGCATTATCATTAAAATCTTTGCTTTGCCCAAAAGTTGAAATACTGATTAAAAAATAGATAGTTAAGCTAATTAATCCTAAAATCTGCTTCATTGAAAATCCTTTAAACTATCAACCACATCAAATACATCGGGCACATACATCATCGGCGCAATATTTTTACGATAGAGCGTCTCGCTTATTAAGCTATCGCCTTGCCATTGCTGGCGCCAAATTTCGTTAAAGCGGTAAAACTTGCCCTCACACTGCAAAAATCTATGATTTTTTTCACAAATATCATATTTTACATTAAGCGTGTCATTGACCAAAATGTCACCAATCAAATGGTTTTCATCAAGGCTAAGACGTAACTGCCAAATGTTTGGGCTATTATTGGTAAAGCGGTAATCAAGATAATTATAAAATATGGTTGCTCCACAACCAAATGGCACAAGCCGCTCATCATCGCGAAACATATCACGCGAATGGTGATGATGCTCAATAATATCTAAATTGCTATGCAATATCAGCCAGTGCAGCATATTAGCAATTTGGCAAAGACCACCGCCAATACCTGCCCTCATTGTATCACCTGACAGCTCCAAGCCTTTGCGAAAACCGCGTAGACGATGGGCATGCCCCACTAATTTATAAAATGAAAAAGTTTCACCAGGGTGAATGACAATACCATCAAGGAGCGGAATTGCCTTTTTTAAATTGGTAATCTTATTTACCTGCAACTGATGATAGTCTTCACCAAAATTACGAATGAGTTTTGATTGGTGGGAAAATACCCGATGAGGCAAACTCTCAGCTTGCCGCTTTAGCGCAAATTTTTGTCGATCTTTTCTGTTGCGCCAATATCGCAAACATCTCTGCCGCCATATGGCGACAAAAAACAATATTGGATGTTTTTGGCTTAACCTCTTGGCCACCGTTCCCCCATCGATAATTAAACCGTATAAAATGTTAAAATAATCAAATATTCTTTAAGGCTCTTCTTTATTATTTTATCAAAGATTTAGAAAAGCTCGATATTATTTTAATAAACTTATTAAAATGAAACTTTTATACAATAAAACAATTATTTAATAATTACAATAATCACTAAAGAGGAGAAAAGATGGCAAAGAATAAAGAAAGTGACAATTAAGAACAATAAAATACTGGTGGATTAGCTCTACTGCAGAGGTATGACAGTATAAGCTATGATATCAATTTTTATAAAACTTATCTTGGTAGTTATGCTCTTTATTTGCAACAACAATGCAAAGCCAAGATTTTTACCGGCAAAGACCAACTGGCTAAGATATTTTTTTGGTAGATAAATGTCATCACATCGGTTTAAACTATGAAATCTATGCCAATTTTTCTTATCATCCTTTTTTATTTGCAGATCAATAGCTAAGTCATTATCAATGATCTATCATTGCCGCTAGCTTTGACGCTTGACGGCTTTAATAAAATCCCATTCCTCTAAATTAGGGGCTTCATCTAAGAACAAAAAATTCTATTAATTTAAAGAAGTGATTTTTAAAAATGGTAGGCCAAGACAATAATAGGTTTTGCTATTGGCTTTTTTACGCCAGCCAAATACATGAAATTTCCAAAAATAAAACTTATAGCGATGGCTATCTTGCTTAATCTTAAACAATGCAAGCCCAAGAAAGCATATTTTTCTACGACCAACATTGCCCTGTTTAACAAGATTGCCCAAACATTGCTCGTAAACGGCTGTTGTGCGACAATTTTGCCACCATGATGCTGCAAGCTTAGTTTGTGGCGAACTCCAAGGTTTGTCACCGGTGGTATAATGGATTATACGCCCATCACCATTGGCCGCATGGGTATAAGCTGTCAGCATGTCATCCAATATTGTATCATGATAAATCTTATGCGGCTTATAATCTGATGCCATAACATTATAGCGAAAATTGAGGTAATGTACCTTACCAAAGCAGATAATATTCAGCACATCTTGATCAAAAAACTGAAATTTACGATCTGATGCGAGAAAAGCCATTAATTTTTCTTCAATATTTTGCGCAACCCATTGTTGACGATTAATGACTAAAACACCAGAATTAAAATAATGGGCGTCAGTGCCATAATCCAATTGGATCACGTTTTTAAAATAGGCAATCCAGCCTTTTTCATAGCGCCGACATATCTCCATGCCGATATCAGGCGCCGCGGTAATCAGTTTATCACCAGGGTTCTCACTATCAATCAGTTCAGCGACATCACATTCTATCGAAATATCGACATCTAGATAAAGAATGAGGTCATTATCAGTTAAACCGCCTAGAAAAAACCGCGCATAGGCTGCAGACGAAATATGAGGATTGGCATAATAAACTTCTCTTTGTGCCTGATATAATTCGTCAAATTTTTGAAACTTCAAAACAATATTGCTAAATTCACTCAATCGCGCTTTGATGGCTTGAATGGTTTCTTGATCCAATCCGCAATCAATAATAATAATTTCATAATGCTTTATTGGTGAGCTATGCTTAATAAGCCCCTCTAGTGCCACCAACAAATAACGACCATATCCACCATCACAACAAAAAATAACACTATATAACTTGTTCAATTTGATGGATCCTTACAACCATTTAAAAAATATGACGTATTTTTTGGTATATTAAGCGTTTTTAAATAGCAACCTATGAAATTAACGGGTGAGATAGTCTTGCCAAGGCGCAATTGGTAAATCAAATACTGATTTTACCTTGCTATTATCAAGCTTTGAATATTGCGGGCGTTTTGCTGCTGTCTTATATTCGCTAGCAGGAATAGCTGTAATATTTGGAATTTTACCAGTTTGATTATGCTTTGACGCAAAAATTTCTGCAGCAAAATCTGCCCAATTGGTATATCCATCGGCAACAAGGTTAAAAATACCGCGCCAATTTTCTGCACAATCGCCTTTCGATATTTTTTGCGCAATGGCAATGGCAGATGTTGCAATAAAATCAGCACTTGTCGGCGTACCCCATTGATCCGCCACAATTCTTAAGTGATCATGGTTTTGAGCAAGGCGTAACATGGTGTTTAAAAAATTATTGCCATAACGACTATAAACCCAAGCGGTGCGTAAAATGACATGATTGGGATTAGCATCATGCACCGCCCATTCCCCTTGCAACTTGGATAATCCATAAATATTCACTGCACCAACCTGATCATCTTCCTTATAGGGTGTTTTACTTGCACCATTAAAAACATAATCGGTTGAAATATGGATAAGTGGAATATTATGGGCAGCAGTTACTTCCGCCACATATCGCGCACCATCACGATTAACTAAAAAAGCTTGTTCGACTTCTGTTTCAGCCTTATCCACCGCCGTATAGGCAGCAGGATTGATGACACAATCTGGTTTATGCGCATGTATAGCTTTTTCAATTGAAGCTTTATTGCTAATGTCTAACTCTGGTCTACCAAGCACAACAAGAGACACATTACTTGAAGTTTGGCTTTTTAATGCTTGCGCAACTTGGCCATTTTCACCGGTAACCAGAATTTTCATCAACTCACCCCTTTTTGGCTAGTTTCGCGCGTTGTAATAATGGCTCCCACCACCATTGATTTTTTAAAAACCACTCAACTGTCTTTTCAAGACCTGTTTCAAATGTTTCTTGTGCATGCCAATCCAACTCATTTTCAATTTTAGTCGGATCAATAGCATATCGACGGTCATGCCCTGCCCGATCAGTTACAAAGCTAATTAATTGATGATAGGATTGTCCATTGCTTCGTGGCTTTTGCTTATCAAGAATATCGCAAATTGATTTTACGACTTGCAAATTGGTTCGCTCATTTTTACCACCGACATTATAGCTTTCGCCGACTTTGCCTTTTAACACAATGGTTTCAAGCGCCCGTGCATGGTCCTCGACATAAAGCCAATCGCGAATATTTTCGCCTTTTCCATAAATAGGTAGTGGCTTTTCAGCAAGAGCTGATAAAATAACCAAGGGAATGAGCTTTTCAGGAAAATGGAACGGACCATAATTATTGGAACAATTGGAAAGCACTACCGGCAGACCATAAGTATGATTCCAAGCCCTAACTAAATGATCGGAGGCTGCTTTTGATGCAGAGTAAGGTGATGATGGGTGATAGGGCGTTTCTTCGGTGAAAATACCTTCATCAAATGGTAAATCACCAAAGACTTCATCGGTTGAAATATGATGGAACCGAAAGGCTTTTTGCTTATCCGCATCAAGATTTTGCCAATAAGCACGAACAGCTTCCAATAGATGAAATGTACCAACAATATTGGTATCAATAAAGGCATCAGGACCAGAAATTGAGCGGTCAACATGGCTTTCAGCTGCAAGATGCATCACCGCCTCAATAGACTGGCCAACCAACAAAGCGCCAACGGCATTTCTATCAGCAATATCCAATTGATGAAATTGATAATTTTCAGAATTTTCGATCGATTTTAAAGATTGTAAATTACCTGCATAGGTTAATTTATCAATATTAAAAACCTGATGACCTTGCGCAATAAGATGCCGACAAAGAGCAGAACCAATAAAACCTGCACCACCTGTAACCAAAATTTTCAAAATAATAATCCTTTAATCAAAAATATCAGCGCCTTTTAAAAAGGGCGCATTTAAATCCTTGTCGGATAATACAAAATTAGCAGCATTTAAAGGCCAATTAATTGCAATATCAGGATCATCAAAACGGATAGAGCGATCGCATTGAGGCGCATAAAAATCAGTGACTTTATACAAAAATTCGCAATCTTCCTCAAGAGTCAAAAAGCCATGGGCAAAACCGGGGGGAATATAAAACTGGGTCCAATTATCTGCCGATAATTCGACACCAGTCCATTGCTTAAAAGTCGGTGAGCTTTTACGAATATCCACCGCAACGTCAAAGACCCGTCCCTTAGTTACACGAACCAATTTACCTTGGGCATGGGGATGTAATTGATAATGAAGCCCGCGTAAAACTCCTTTTTCTTTAGAAAAAGAATGATTATCCTGAACAAACTCAGCATCCATTCCCGCCTGTGAAAACAAACGCTTATTATAGGTTTCTGAAAAAAAACCACGATTATCACCAAACTGCTTTGGGCGAATAATTAACACGCCTTCAAGCGGCGTTTTTTCAACATCAAGCATTTTTCAACTCATGAATACGGCGTTTTAAATAAGTAGCATAATCAGTTTTACCAAGATGATTAGCACGCTCAATCACTTGCTCGGCGCTAATATAACCTGCTTCATAAGCGATTTCCTCAGGGCACATAACCTTGATCCCTTGCCGCTTTTCGATCGTTCTAACATAGGATGAAGCATCATGTAAACTATCGTGGGTTCCTGTATCAAGCCAAGCATAACCGCGCCCTAATTGCACAACTCTTAGTTGATTGTTTTTAAGATAGATTTCGTTGATATCAGTAATTTCAAGCTCACCACGCGGCGAAGGCTTAAGATTTTTAGCAAATTCTATCACTTTATTATCATAAAAATAAAGTCCAGTTACTGCCCAATTTGATTCTGGTTCAACCGGCTTTTCAACAATTGATGTTGCAATACCTGTGGAACTATCAAAACTAACAACACCATAACGCTCTGGATCATCGACATGATAGGCGAAAACTGTTGCCCCAGTTTGATGGCTACGGGCATTTTTAAGATGAGATATAAGATCATGACCAAAAAATATATTATCGCCAAGAATCAAAGCCACATCATCGCTACCAATAAATTCTTCACCAATAATAAAAGCTTCAGCAAGTCCATTTGGATGGGCCTGCTCGGCATAGGACAGTGAAATGCCATAAATGCTACCATCGCCCAAAAGTCGTTGAAATAAAGGCAAATCATGAGGTGTTGAGATAATTAATATCTCTTTAATGCCAGCCAGCATCAAGACACCAAGCGGATAATAAATCATCGGCTTATCATAAATTGGCATAAGCTGTTTCGATACGCCAATTGTAGCTGGGTATAATCGAGTACCACTACCGCCTGCGAGAATAATACCTTTCACTTCGCCATCCTTTTTTTATAATAAATTTTTTTTAGTAAATAGCAGATTCATAATGTTTGTCATTAATCTTATTGGAGTTTTTAAAGGAAACTTTTAATTACACATTTAAATATGCTTCAATCGTCATATTTTCCGTTATAATTCGTTATAAAATTCCATTAAAACCCACTCATTGCGTCTTATCTTTTAATATCACCGAACATGACGCAAACCACTTTCTTTGATATTTTGTCATTCATCACACCAAAAAGACGCTCTATTGCATGCAAATTAGTACCATCAAGGGGAAGCGGTTCACTCATATAGTCATTCCATTCAAGTTCAAGATCGAAAAATGGCTGCATTAAATCACTTCGCGCCCAAAACATCGTGCCAACTGGAAAATTAATATAATTGGGTAATTTGTTAATACCAAGGCGCGGTGCTAGTCTTTTGGCTTCAGGACGATTTTTTGCCCAACTAATGCCATTGCGATCATCTGGAAAAACAAGATTTATATTCTTGTCATTATACAGCGTCTGAATAATTGTATCCGCGGCATTGATTTTTTTTCCATCACCCAAAAGATTGGTTGTCAAATATTTTCCCCATAACTCGGCATATGAGCGATCATCAATATGCACACTATGTTTCGTATGCAAATGGCCTATAATATCGTAACCATGACGCAATTGTTCCCGGAACAAAGTTAGCAAAGGCCCAATATCCCGCCCGCGATTTGGCGCAATCAAAATAGACACCTTAGCTGGGTAGTTTTCTAACAAACTTTCAGCAAACGTTTTAGCCGCTTCATCCTTGACACTGATGAATAAATCTGGCCGCACTTCATTAACCAATAAAGCATTGATCATAACGTCCAATTTTTCAACATAATAGGCATGAATCTGCAAAGCAATTTTTTGATTAAGCACGGCTTTTTCAATTTTAACAGGCTTTGTCAGCATCTCCCACTGCCAAGGACCATTAGGCTTGCCGGCTTCAAGATAGTGCAAAAACGGGTCTTTGCGCATTGGGCCAAGATCATGATATTCTGCATAAATTCCGGGTTGAAAACCTGCACAAGGCCGGCGTGGATACACACCGCTTTTCCAACTGCGGATATATTGTTTTATAGTTGCACGTGTAAAAAGCTTAGAACTATCCCCCGACCAAAATTCAAAATCAAATTCCTTTTTAGCAAAAAGCTCTGATGCATCTTTGTCTTCTTGTCTAATTTGTTCAGCAGCAGCGTTACCAATTGCCGCTAATTCTTCAACAAACTGTATAACGCCGCCGATATTGCGACTTACTTCAATAAATTGATCTCTACTGGCTTTAGGTGTTGAATATAAGTGATCATGTAAATTTTTTATAAATTGCTTAGGATCATTTTGATCTAGTAAATAATTATCATCAAGTTCATTTTGCCGATAAAGAGTCAATAATGGTAAAGTTGTATTAAGAGCAAAAACCGCTTTTCCAGTTTGTAAAGCAGATTTCACCTGAGACATTTTATTTGCAAAACGAGATGTATCAAAAAAAATCTCAGCCTTTTGATAATAGCTAGCGATTGCGCTATTTTTGGATATGACGCGGCAGGAATTATCAGCCTTTTGTATTTGCAACCAATTTTGATTTTGTTCAAAACAGCTAAAATTGTTAGCCTTATTTGAAGATCGTAACCAAACAAATTCGGTATCATCATCAGGATATTGCTCTTTATAAAGACTTGCAGTCTTTGCAAAAAGATCAAAACCATCAGCAAATGACACATCGCCATAGCCAATAACAAGTTTAGAGTCTGATTTGTTTGAAGAGAATACCACATTTTGGGATGCAGATGACAATATGCTCACTTGGTCAGGATAGCCATACATATAATCATATAGTACTTTTTCAGCATAGCTTTCACTCGTGTACACCACACGCGTGGCGCTGCGCAATCCACGGGACAAATCGCATTTACCAAAGGCAAGATTTTCGCCAATAATCAGAATATTCGCAATATTTGCTTTTTCAAGGTGCTTGTAAAAAAAACCACCTTCATAAATATTAGAAACCACAAATTTCAAATTGGGCGTTGAGCATAACTGTTTTATAAAACTGGAAGTATGTTTGCCACCACGGTCAAAAATCTTATTAAGAATAAACCAATTGCAATAAGGAAGATATATTTCGTTTAAGTGATTGGAATTAGATACGACAACAATATTATGATTTTCTGACAGCTTCTTTATCGCTTCGAAAAAAAATAGACTGTCATGTTCATCATCACAGCAAAATACAATCGTTTCAAAATTATCATTCAAGTCAGTCTTTTTAACGAAATGTGACTTTTTATATAGTCTTCCTTCATGGCGGCCAATGCTGCGATAATGCCGACGCGGAGATTTACCCGATATCGAAACATCATCATATAAATATTGGTAAAAGGAAGAATTAAAATCCCAAGGCAAACGCCGCCGTTTAACGGTAAATATATTTAATAAAACATCTTTAATTGACAAAACCATAATCTTACACTTAATTACTGAAAAAGCCTTCAAATACTATTATATAAATATAGAATGAATTTTCAAATTAGACACCATAACATTCAAAAATATTTCGTCTCATTTTCATTTAAATATCAAAAACCATTTACTTTTTATAGGTCTAATTTATAAATATCAAATCCCTAAAAAACACCGTCATAAAAAAATGACGCTATATTTTTTTCATCAAACGGCATTATTTGCACGAATATAATTAGATTTACAATAGCAGATGCATTGATATTTTGAATATTTCTAAATTAAACTATATTTTGATTGATTACAAAATTTTGCATAGTCCCTTATATGAGGCATAAAATACAAAGCATATTCATAATGATGAAATTATTAAATTGATTTTATATTACAAACAGTACCGCATACGTATTTCTAAGAGTCTGACTCAAAATTATTATAATTATATTTCAATACCTTGCTATTTTTCGGCTCATACGTATTATTGATGAGATTAGTACCCAACCAGTTGATGAGGTTATTGTCTGTTCCCAATCCTTTGCCAACCTTCTGCAACGATTAAGCTATGCGATGGTTCGCTCAACAACCCATCTTTTAGGCAATACTACAAAGCTTTTTTGTGTATCGGATCGTCTTACTGTTTCAATAACAAGGTCTTTATGGTGCTCCAAAGCTAATTCAAGTTTTTACCAGCATAGCCGCCATCTGCATAAATTTAGCTGATTAAGGGATACATGGTTTTACAAGAATTAATAAGCGGAACTGCACCATCACGATCTTGAATACTGTATCTTGAAACTACAATATCTAGCAGGCTGCCTGCCATATCGGTTATAGTATGACGTTTGCGACCCATGATTTTTTTGCCTGCGTCATAACCTACCACGCCGCCACTTTCAGTTGTCTTCACAGATTGGCTATAGATGATCGCAGCTATTGGTTTTTGTACTCTATCGTCAATCAAACGCGTAAAGGCAACAAGCGCTTCATTAAGGATGTCAAGTAAACCGCTGTCACGTAAGCGATAAAAATGATATTGAACCGTTGTAAAAGGCGCAAAGTCTTTGGGCAGATGATCCCATTGACAACCTGTACTAGCTATATATTGAATAGCGTTCCAGATATCGCCATCATTGTGCTTTCGTGCGCGACCAACTTTGCAAGACCGAGTTAAAAATGGTTGAATTATCTGCTATTCACCATCGCTACAATCGCTTGAATAACGCAGTGTTCTTCTGTTATACTGATGACGAGTATTATCAGTCCAACTCATTATGAGACTCCTTCGTTCTAACAAACAAAATGAAGCATAAATCACTGGTAATACTCAATTTAATTTTCGGTTAAACTCTTAATGTTCAGTCGAGTATATAATCTAATTTCGCTTTTCGTCTTGTAAAATTTTATACTTTTTGTGACATTTCATGAAAATTAATAAATCTGGTCTTTACGTCAAAGCATGAAAGAAAGTGAATATGCATAGATTAGCATACGAAGATAGCTATATTTATGAATGTCTATTGAATGGCAATAGCACCATAACTACTAAAATAATAAGACTTAAAATTGAGACCATGATTGACAAGATGATAGATCAAAACTCTATTATTTTATTAGAAGCGCCCGATATTTCTAGTGATGTGTTGGATGCCAATTATTTTAATTTATTAGATGTTGATGAAATCAAAGCATATGAAAATTTTTATGCGGCAAGATTATTATCGGCCAAAGAATTTGTAACGAATAACGATTTATGTGACGCTGTTTATGAGCTTATATATGCATTTGACGATAAAGAAAAGATTAAACAGCATATAAAAAATCTTATTATATAATACATTGTTCCTATGAGTAGCTTCTCAAAAAATTGCTAGTGATCAAAATTTTTTCAATATTTTTTATTGCAAAAATTTTTTAAACTAGATGTTATAAAATTGCATTTTTAAATTAATAAGTCCTGATGCTAGTTTTAAATCTACTTTAATTGCCAAGTCGCAAGACAAAACGTGCGCCGCCAAGTGGGCTGGTAACCACAAAAGCAGAACCATGATGAAGTTCAGCAATGACCCGCACAAAGGAAAGCCCTACGCCATAGCCGTTTTTAATGTCGGCCTTATGCACATCCATGCGATAAAAAGGCGAAAAGACTTCCTCACGAAAAGCGTCCGGCACGCCTTCGCCATCATCGTCAAGCTCAAAAATTACCGCATCACCATCTTTGATAACATGCAAAACGGCTTTTGATTTGGCGTATTTAAAACAGTTTAAAATAATATTGCGCAGCGCAATAGTGCCAAGTTCTAAATCAAACTCGCCAACAATATCCGGCACGTTTAAAACCAGTTCAAAATTTTCTGGCTTTAACGGCTTAAGTTTAGCCACCAATTCTTCAACCCAATCCTTAACCATGACCGGAATTGGATTGGTTGGTGCTGATTTATTGTTAAGGCGGAAATAATCAAGCGATACTTTAATCAACCCCTCAAGCTCGCTAATATCATGCTCAATACCCTCGTAAAGCTTTTCCTTTTCATCGCCTTCGGCGTCGTCAATCATGGAAAGGGCAAAACGTAAGCGAGCAAGCGGCGTTCTAAATTCATGCGCCATGGTATGACGCATCACATCACTATGATTAACCAGTAATTCAATACGGGTGGCCATATCATTAATCACATGGCCAATCATTTTAAGCGGTTCAGTATGAATGCGCGGTACTCTTGCAGAAAGCTCCCCCTTGCCAAGGTCAAAAGCTGTACGCCTGATCATCATTGCTTCACGCCATGTACGGGCATAAGCAATATAAAGAATGGCAAAGGTAATCAATGCACTGACCATTGCCCAAAGCCCAAGCAAGGTTAAAAATGCACTGGCATTAGCTTCCAAAACATCTGAAACAATGAGCGGACCCATTTCCAAGTAACCGCCATTATCAAGACTGGCATAAAGATAGCCATCCTCAAAAGCACTTCCCCCCGTTTCAAGCTGTTCAAGCACATCTTGCGAATAAATAGTGCCGGGCGGTGAATAGGCAAGACGGAAGGCAAATTGCGGCTGCAATTCATTTAAAACGACTGCGGGAGACACATTTTTTTGTTCATTAATTTCTTCTTTAATGAGAAAAATAGTGCCTTGATGCGTGCTACGCTCGACATATTCATCTTCAAGAATACCAGTAATTGATGAGGGCAAGGCGTCAAATAATTGCAGCGTCAAATAAGCAATAGCACTTTGCGCGAGCAAAAGGCATAATAATACGGCAATAGCACGCAATAAATTATAAAATCTATGGCGGAATTTTTCCCGCTCTACCTTTTCGCTCGCCCGCGTTTTCATCTTTCTTGCGCCTGCAAAAATAAATAGCCTTTTGCACGCACAGTTTTGATAAATTGCGGATCATCAGGATCATCTTTAAGGCGTTTTCGCAAGCGCGATACCCTTGCATCAATGGAGCGATCAAGCCCGTCAAATTCAATCCCGCGCAAAGCATTTAAAATATCATCGCGTGATAGGATTTGTCCTGCTTGGCTGGCAAGCAACCATAAAAGATCAAATTCTGCCGTGGTAAATTCTAGTTTTTCATCACCAAGGGTGACAAGGCGGTTTTCATCATCAATGGCTAATTGGCCAAAATGTAACACACTAATTTTTGGCACATCTTTAACAAAGCCATTGGCTTGTTCGACCCGTTGGGGTTCGCCTTCCTTGCGGCGTAAAAGCGCCCTGATATGGGCAAGCAAACGGCGTGGCTCCACAGGTTTTGACAAATAATCATCAGCGCCAAGTTCTAGGCCGACAATTTCATCAATATCGTCTTCACTCGCGGTCATGATGAGAATAAGCCCATCATAAAAGCTGCGCGCATCGCGGCAAATATCAAGACCCGATTTACCTGGTAACATCACATCTAAAATAACAAGATCAGGCTTATGAGTTGCTATAGCATTTTCCGCCGTGTCACCACGGGAATGAATAGTTACATCATAGCCTTGTTTGCTTAAATAGGCCATCACAAGGTCAGCAAGGCGTTGATCGTCTTCAATTATTAAAATATTTTTATTCATCTTGCCATATTTGGTTACAGAGTTTGGTTACATAAAAGCTACAAAGATCTTATATCAGTTTATATGTAGATAGCATAAGTTATGGCAAGTGTTTAAGTTTAAAACTTTGACTTTTTTAAGCCGCAGGAAAAACCATAACAAATGTATAAGCAACATAAAAATTTTTCCCCCTTAGCTGTCAATAGCTTTTCGATGACAAATATCGACACTATGAAGCTAAATGGTCGTACAACTATATTAATCGATTTTGACGGCACAATTTGTTATCAAGATGTCACCGATTTATTGTTGAATAAATTTGCTTTGCCTGGTTTTGAAGAATTAGAAAATTTGTGGCTTTCTGGCGCGATTGGCGCACGAGAATGTATGGAAAAGCAAGTTGCGCTTATCCGCGCTACGCCGCAACAGCTTGATAGCGCGCTAAATGAAGCGCAAATTGATGTGGCTTTTAAACCATTTCTCGACATGATTAAGCGACAAGGTGCTGCGGCTCAAATCGTTAGCGATGGGCTTGATTACAGCATCAACCATATTTTAGCACATAGTGGCATTAAAGATTTGCCAGTCTATTCCAATCATCTTGTGCATTTGGGTGGTGAAAAATGGAAATTGGAATTTCCATTTAAGGCCAATAATTGTCCATCAGGTCATTGCAAATGTCGCCGTTATGACCCATTGCCACTTAGCCCTTTTGGTAAAACTATTTATATTGGCGATGGCACGTCAGATTTTTGCCCATCGCAAAAGGCGGATTTTGTACTTGCTAAGGGTAAACTTGCCGATTATTGCGAAAAACACGCCATTGCCCATATACGAGTGAAAGATTTTTCACAAATTATGGCGCTTTGGCCAGATTTGATGGTTGAATTGTCCAACACTCATTCAAATGATATGGGCGCCCATAGCTTCACCGCACAAAAGGCGGCGCGGATAGCATCATGATTAGCGATGTTAGTTTTTACATGCCGGGTGGGCGCGCCGGTGTTATGCTTATCCATGGCTTAACCGGCACCCCTACTGAGATGCATATTCTTGCCAAGGGCTTAAATAAGGCTGGCTTTAGCGTTTTTGGCATGCAACTTGCTGGCCATTGTGGTGATGAGGCAGATATTGTCAAAACCAATTGGCAAGACTGGTACCAAAGCGTTAACGATGCGGCAGATGCATTTTTGGAGCATGTTGACACATTATTTGTCGGCGGTCTTTCGATGGGCGCATTACTGGCACTTAAACTTGCAGCAGAACGCCCCAAGGATATTGCTGGTGTTGGTGTTTATGGCGCAACGCTTATTTATGATGGTTGGAGTATTCCCTATCTGATACGCCGTACACAATTTCTTATTCTTTGGCTTTATAAAATGGGGTTATTTCATAACCGCGTTTTTATCGAGCGCCCCCCTTATGGCCTTAAAGATGAGCGTATTCGCAAAACCGTTGCCGACAGCATGTTTTCTGGTGATAGCACCAAGGGCGGTCTTGCAGGAAATCCATTTCCATCTTTGGCAGAAATGATGATGCTGGTCAAAAATATGCGCCCGCAAATAGATGAAGTTCGCGCACCCTGCCTTGTTATGCATTCGGCTAATGATGACATCGCTAATATTAAAACCAATGGTGGCTATATTGCCGAGCACGTGGCTGGACCGGTTGAGTTTATTCCGCTTGATAATAGCTACCATCTTATCACTATTGATCGCGACCGAAAAAATGTGATTAATAAAAGCGTCGAGTTTTTTTCAAAACTGTGTAGCGACACTCAATTGGACATAAATGATTTGCCTGAAATTATTCCGGCGCCTTTTTCTCCTGTTTTTGAAAACATGAACTTACAAGCTGCAAACCAATTAACAGCAAATCAACCGACAGTAAATCAGGGCAAGAACATATGAATTGGCTCGTTTTAACCCTATGGCTTGCTAATGTCGTTTTCGACACTGTTGGCCAACTTGCATTTAAAGCCGCGGCAACAATCCCTGATGATGAGGAAGAGGAACCTGGCTTAAAAGCCTATTGGCATGCCTTGGTGCGTAAACCGATTTTATGGGTTGGTATTTTTGCCTATGTGGGCGAATTTTTCCTATGGCTCGCCTTTTTAACCCTTGTGCCCCTATCAGAAGGCATATTGCTCGGCTCGGTTAATATTATCGTTATCATGGTATTGGGCCGTATCTTCTTTCATGAAAAACTCACCCCGATGCGGATAATCGGCATTAGTTTGGTTGCACTTGGTGTTGCAGTTGTGGGAGCATTTTAAATGCGGCGTTTTTATATTTTAGGGTTTTTCTTTTTGATGATGTTCGATACCGTCGGGCAAATTAGCTTTAAGCAAACCGCACTGATTGCTGAGCCGTTGGAGTTAAGCCTTGACTGGTTTTGGCGGATTATTTCCCATCCTTGGGTCTATTTAGCCATATCCGGCTATATTGGTGCGTTTTTCACTTGGATGACCTTGCTGCGGCGCGCACCCGTTGGCCCAGCCTTTGCTGCCAGTCATTTAGAAGTGGTAACGGTGATGATTGCTTCCGTCATTATTTTTGGTGAAAATGTACCCCTTAGCCATATTATCGGTGCAATATTAATCGTTGGTGGTATTATCTGCCTTGCCTTTGCTGAACGCGATGAATTGGAAAAGCAAAAAACCTTGCCAATATAGTCGAAACAAGCTTAATCGAGGAGTATAATTTTGCCGTTACTTTTTACCTCGAAAAAACAGCACCCAAAAATTTTGACAAGTGACACAATTTATGGCGAGTTGCCGCCAACCGCGGGCTTACCGCTTGTTTCAACAGATTTTTTTGGTAAAGGCGGCGATATAGCTGAAATCATTGCGAAGCAATTTAATTTACCACCCTTGTTGCTTGAGTGTTCTGGTACAGCATCTTTAATTATTGCGCTTGAAACTTTAAAGCGCTTAAATAATAAGGATGATCTTACCAATACCCGCAATGAAGTGATTATTCCCGCCTTTAATTGCCCTTTAGTGCCGCTTGCCATTCATCATTGCGGCTTAAAGCCAATTATTTGCGATACTGCGCAAAATAGCTTCGATTTTTGCTTTGAACAATTGCAACAATTGGCAAGTTGCAAAACCTTAGCGATATTGCCCACCCATATTGGTGGCCGCCTTGCTAATGTAGAAGCAAGCCTTAATATCGCGCGTAACATTGGTGCCTATATTATTGAAGATGGCGCGCAGGCGCTTGGAGCAGAAATTGGGCAAAGCGGCGATATAGCATTTTTTAGCCTTGCAGTTGGCAAAGGTTTAACTCTTTTTGAAGGTGGTTTACTAACCGCAAAAGACCCCGATTTATTTCACCAACTGCAAATAACCCATAAAAACCTTGTAAAGCCAAATTTTTTCGCTGATAAAATAAAACTTGCGCAATTAATTGGATATTATTGCTGCTATAATCCACCTTTGTTAGAGCTTTTTTATGGGCTTGGTCGGCGCAAAGCGCTAAAAAAACACGATTACATTAATGCGGTTGGCGATTATTTTGCTCAAGAAATACCAATTTTTGAGGTTGGCAAAAAGCGCCGCGAAATTGGGGCAAAAGCTGCATTAAGATTGCCGGAGTTTTTACAAAAAGCCAAGATGCAAGCCTTAAAACGCATCGAAGTGTTGGAAAATAACCCCATTTTACGCGAATTTGGCGTAAAAATCGTTAAAGGTGCGGATGCAGCAAAGGGCACTTGGCCTTTTATCATGGTATTAATGCCAAGCAATGCTAGCTGCCAAAAAGCTATGGAGCGGCTTTGGCCGTCCAATTTGGGGGTAACACGACTTTTTGTGTCATCAATTCCCAATTATGATTATCTGCAACCAATATTGGGGAAAGATAATAGCTCAAATACAACAGCCAATGCCGATGATTTTGCAAAAAGAATGATAACAATTACTAATAATTATCGATTAAATGATGATAGTTTTATGCAAATTGCTCAAGTGCTTGAAAGTGCCTTGATCAGCTGATCATTGGCTTTTTAGCAACTGCTTTGGCAGTTTATTCTAGGCTCATTCATTAATGATAAATATAAGGGCTGGGGCGATGCCATATTGCTGAGAAAATTATGAGAGCAACTTTATTTAAGCATATCTTGCTGCAATAAGCCGCCAATTTTTAAGTTTTACATACAAGTTCTCAACTTTGTTTCGCAATTTGTAGGTTGACATGTCAAAGCCGATGCTTGTTTTTCTGCCTTTTTTGAGAAAATACAGCACTTGATTTTTCTATCAAATAAGATTTGCCCGAATTAGCCACTGTCAATATTTTTGTCAGAAATGAGTTCTTGCTAAAACATTTATTATTTCAATTTCTTCCAGTCTATCAGCTAATTGTATAGCTGTATAGGTTGTAAAAGGTTCACCATTAAACACTAGCTTTCCAACTGAGGCATTAACTGAAAAAAATTGTTGTGCCACTTTTTTATCAATTGTTTCAATATATATTTTCTATAGCGCTTCCATATTAATAAGCTTGCTACCAATAGCAGGTTAAAATGATGCAACCGCCATTGATAGACTAATTCCTGCTAAAACGTAATGGAAAAGTTCATGCTTTTCCTATACCAAATGCCCGTAATGAAACACTTTTACCGATTATTAGACAATCAATTAAGCCAGATTCCATTGTTTATCGAGATAAGCTTTTCTGCCTATCATGTTCTCGATGTATCTGAATTTCACCATAAGCGGATCAACTATTCAAAAATTTTTGGGCAAAAACCTTTGTTGATGCGCAATCATATCAATGGGATCGAGACCTTCTGGAGCCAAGCCAAGGGCATATGCGTCGCTTTAATGGCATCCCAAAAGAGCACTTTCACCTCTATTTAAAGGAGTGTGAATGGCGTTTTAACTATAGACCAACACAGAACTTGATTAGGGTCAGGACCTATTAATTTTTTGGATTCCTTTTTTTGTTGATTTGTGATTCATTGGTTTTGTGGAGGTGAAACTAATGAGTGATTTGTTTTTATTGAGCGAAGAGCAGATGGCGCGAATATCGCCCTGTTTTCCACTGTCTCATGGGGTTGCTCGTGTCGATGACAGGCGCGTTATCAGCGGCATTGTCTATGTCATCAAACATGGTCTGCAATGGAAAGATGCGCCCCTCGGTTATGGTCCGCATAAAACGCTCTATAATCGCTTTATCCGCTGGAGCAGGTTGGGTGTATTTGACCGCATCTTCGCAATGCTGGCCGGACAGGGCCCAAAACCTCAACGCATCATGATTGACGCCACACACCTCAAGGCGCATCGCACGGCTGCCAGCCTGTTAAAAAAGGGGATATTCCCCGCCGTATCGGGCGCACGAAAGGCGGCTTGAATTCAAAGCTGCACACGGTCTGCGATCAAAATGGAAAGCCAATATGTCTGCTACTAACTGAAAGGCAGATGAGTGACTACAAAGGAGCCGCTCTTTTGCTAGCGCATCTGCCAGATGCCAAGGAACTCATTGCAGACCGGGGGTACGATGCTGACTGGTTCCGGCAGGCATTGCTTGACAAAAAAATAAAGGCTTGCATTCCGCCCAGAAAGGGCAGAACCACCGAGATAGTTTATGACAGGCAAACTTATCGGTTGCGTCACATAATCGAAAACCTCTTTGCCAAGCTAAAAGACTGGCGGCGCATCGCGACACGCTATGACCGATGTGCACACACCTTCTTCTCGGCTATATGCATCGCCGCAACCGTAATATTCTATCTTAATTAATGAGTCCTGAGCCTAAACTATTGTCAAGCTTTATGAAATAATTTTACTTAACCATTATCTATGCCAGCCCCTAATTTTTTTACATAATTTTATTTTTGTACTTTGGCAGATTTGAGAAATAGTCAAAAAACCAATATTCTCTTAAGTGTCCACTTTCAAATTCGCTTTGGCATTTTTTATCCATATAAAAATTGACACCATTGCCTAAAAAATCACCAAGAGCTGTAAAGCGATCTGGATCGAATATGCCATGTAACCAAGTTGGAATTTGATCTATTGTTACGCCTTGCTTTATGCATACGACAAATTGGTCCTCCAATCTCAAAGTGGGATCGATAGAAATTGTACCAAAGACAAATTCCTCATCGAAAAATATACCATCTATATCATCGACAAAATCGAAGAAAGGTCCAAATTTAACGCTCGGACTTTCGATAGTATAATCAAAATCTTTATTGTCTGATTGATTTTGGTCCAGTGTACGAAAATCAAAAAGATAACGATCACCAACAGGCGCACCAAACTGGAAATCAAATTGGCCGTTACAGTCTGCTAGGTTTTTTAGCAATGTGTTTTTTGACATATTTTCGAAATAGCCGCTAAATTCAAAATCCACGCTTTTTGGGCTAGACCAACCTTTATGCCGCAATGTTGCTTTTTGATGGAAAGAGCCACGTAGAAAAACCTCCTGATATTTAGTAAAAATTCTTAATATATAGCGGTAAATATCGCTACGAGATGGACTCTTTGTCTTAAACCTAAAAGAAAAATTCGTTGACATTATCGCCTCTTAATCAGTTTGGGTCTTTGAAATAAGATAGCTTACCTATAATTAAAGCGTTTTTTAAAAAAATGTGAAGCGGTTTTCGGACAAAAAATGCGGTGTAAACAATGGATTAGAGCGCCGATCTGATCCAATCAGATCGAAATGCGCTCTAACAACACTAATATTTATCTATCTACTTTGTGGTTTCAACTCTTTTGGGTATTTAAATAATCTTCATAAAACTTTGCTAAATTATTGCCGATCCATTCGCCAAAGGCTTTGCTATCCGCGTGATTAAATTCCAAACTAAGAGCTTTTGGCTTTGGCTTAATCGCAACATCAATTTTTTTGTCATCCGACTGCCAAGCTTTAACCGCATTTTTTACATTGCCGCTCGTTTGGCCTTTTGCCTTTGTTTTTGCATTGGTTTTAGCGGCAGATTTCTTTTGATATTTTACCAAATATTGATGCAAATCATCAAAGCGCTGCTCATATCCAAGGGCAATAAAGTCATCATTTTTAACATATTCAAGGGCACGGTCTAAAAATGCGGGATTTAAAATGATTTGGCGTAAGCTTAACCACTTATCACGACCGATATTTTTTGCCGCACCAAGTGCAGCTAGCAAAGCTTGCGGCATAATTTCCATAACGCTTAGCATTTTGGATAGCATGGCATCATCAAGGCTTAATGCTGATTTAATCACTTGACGCGATAGGCCACGCGCTGCAAGATTTTGCGCGAAAAATGCTCGCTCAATGAAGGATAAATTAGCTCGGGCCGAGTTTTCTTGCCCCTGTGCCACGGCAGATGCCACATCATCAAGGCTTTTTACCACCGCCTTAACTTGCAGCCCTAATTCCTTTGCAACTTGCGCCCGCCTATGGCCAAACACCACCATATAACGCCCTGCTTGTTCTTCATGGGGGCGCACCAAAATTGGCGATAATTGCCCCTGCTCTTTGATCGCTTCCAGCAATTCGCGGTAAGCTTCGTCATTTTGTGACAAGCGATCAGACACAAAAGACGCATCTAACAAATTGGGATCAAGCGTGATGATTGTTTCACCATCCATAAGCTTCTTGGTATTTTCTGCCATTTCCTCAATTGAGCGTACAACGGCTTTAGCAGCACCGGTCATAGCATAGCCAGTTTTGCTTGCCTTTGGCCGATTGGCTTCTACTTCTTCTTTATTTAAAGATGACATATCAAGATTGGCAAAGGGATTTTTACGCGACATGATGATGATCCTTTAATCGGTTGCAAAAGCTGCTCAAAAGGCGCAACTTATTTATTTCATTTATCGATTTTACAATAAAAACGGCTGACAAAAAATTCACACCCTGCCCCAATGCTGGTGGATAATGTCAACAATTTCGCTATTGGCAGAGTTTAAACTTTCCATTGCCCGATCATAGGTAGCACGCACAAATTCGCCGCGCTCCACCTCATAAAGCGTTTGTTTTTTAATGCTAGCATCAGCAATAGCTGTCGATTTTAAAACCGGATTTTTAAGCATATTTGCGGCAAACATGCTTTGCATAAAGCCAACCATCTGCGCTTGTGGAATATCGGTTGGCTCAAACCGAGTGACGAGATAACGAAACCAGTTTACCTTAATTTGCGCACCGGCATCGGCGACCGATGTCATAATGCCGCCAAGCATCATTAAAAATTGCGACATTGACATGATATCAAGCATTTGCGGATGAATGGTAATTAAAATCCCCGTCGATGCCATAAGCGCAGTAATGGTTAAATAACCAAGTTGCGGCGGACAATCAATCACCACCACGTCATATTGGTCATCAACTGATTTTAGCGCATTGGCGATGCGAATATGGAAAAGCCGCCCCTCTTCACCCTTTTTACCCGAAATCGCAAGTGGCACATCATATTCATATTCTTGCAGCATCAAATTAGCCGGTACAATGTCAAGACCGGGAATATTGGTGCTTTGGATAATGTTGGAAATTGGCACGCGTTCATCATCAAAACGCAATGCTTCATAAAAGGATTGCGTGTCATCCATTTCTGGTTGAATACCAAAAAGCGAGGTTAAAGATGCCTGTGGATCAAGATCAACCGCCAAAACACGGTGGCCAGTTAAAGCCAAATATTGCGCTAAATGGGCAGCTGTGGTGGTTTTGCCGCTACCACCCTTAAAATTTACCACCGACACGACTTGCATAGCCTCGCCCTCGCGGCGGCGCGGCACATAATAGCGTTTGTCAGATTTTTTATTGTCTTCCAAATAATCACGCAAAGCCAGCATATCATTGGCGCTGTAATAGCGACGGCCGCTAATTGTTTCGACCTGCGGGCCCTTACCCTCAATATTTAACTGCCGCAAATGACTTTGCGTAACACCAATTAACTGCGCAACTTCAGCGGTTTGAAACTTTCGTAAGCCTTTTTTCGCATCGGGCGGATATTGCTGCATGCGCAACATATTTAAAGCACTGGAGATTTTTTCGCCCTGCTCGGCAATAAGATAATCGAAACGATTTGCTTTATCAGTAGTCATTTTGGCAAATAAATCCCTTTTGGTGATATTTTCGCAAAAATTGCAAAAATTCGAATATTTACGAAAATATAGACGATAATTTATTAATAAAGCAATAACAATTTCGATAATTTGGTAAAAAAGCTTGAAAATGCCGATATAAAGCAACCAAAAAACCACTGAATTATAGGCTGAGGTCCATAAGCACCGCACCAACACTTCTTTACTGGTGGAA
>NZ_CP104887.1:3330000-3387109 GCF_026743145.1 Bartonella sp. HY761 | reverse complement strand
TAAAATTTTGAATTATCCAAGATGAGAATGTTAAAAAACTTAACAAAAACAAGGCAATATTGAATGGGTGTTGATAAGACTCACATTGTTATAAAGAGACTCATTTTAAGCCGATCAAGCTTGTGAATGAGTGAGTCTTTAAAAACAAGAATCAAAATTAGGTTATAAACATATATTTATATAAAAAATTAACCATTATCAAAATAACGCATAAAATTTACTACTAATTGGTGGCGCGATGGATCCACGTTTTTAGAAAATTTGTTAACCATTAAGG
This sequence comes from Bartonella sp. HY761, assembly GCF_026743145.1. Lineage (NCBI taxonomy): Bacteria > Pseudomonadati > Pseudomonadota > Alphaproteobacteria > Hyphomicrobiales > Bartonellaceae > Bartonella > Bartonella sp. HY761. The sequence continues at coordinate 3,386,832 of NZ_CP104887.1, read as the reverse complement.
CAAAAGCTAAAAAATAAGGTGCTTATTTAAAAAAGCTGATCGTCTCTTTAGTCCCAAATGTTTCAGCCTAAAATTTTATATAACCAAGCCTTTGATTCTATCATTGAGTAGACCGTAATGCGATCCATAGAGTAATAAATACGGATTGGGCAGCCACAAAAATTGTTTTCACCAGAAACTTACATGAGACAAAGGGAGGTAAATGCAAAAACGCTTCACATCAAAAGATGCAAAGCGTTTTCAAAGATAAAATTTTTAAAAAACAAGTTTATGGTTTTTGCATAGCCGCTTATGTGGCGACGACAATACGTCCAATCCTATCAGGCAGCATTTTGCAATGTTTGGATGCGTGAAGAAGCAGCACCTTGTGCAATGCGGCGTTGCTCAATCCAATCCTCACGGCTTAAGCTGAAATTATCAGCTATTAATAATCCTGATACGATCGATTGTTGCTCACTAACACCTTCATAACGAAATCCTAATTTTTGGATAACTCGCCGCGAAGGGGTATTGGCAGCAAAACAGGTGACATAAATGCTATCAAGATCAGTTGCGCGAAAAATAGTATCGATTAATGCGTTAGTGGCTTCGCTTGCATAGCCCTTTTTCCAATAGGGTTCACCAAGCCAATAGCCGATCTCAACACCATTTGGATCGTCATGGCGTTCTCGAACGCTACAAGAGCCAATAAATTCGCCTGTATCACCCAACGTAATAGCATAGACACAATGGCCCATCTCGCCCGCAACCGCACGTAGAATAAAGTCGGCCGCATGTTTTCGCGTAAACGGATAAGGCATAGCGCTAAGCATTGCAGAGACACGGCGATTATTGGCGAGATCGGCAATGGCGTCCATGTCTTCAATATGGGGTAATCGCAATACCAATCGTTCAGTTACTAAAACAGGGCAATGTAACTGCCGCCGCCGCTCATTATTGCTGATGCCGTTATTACTTAACGGCTCATTATTATCCAAGGGGTCGTTGCTCATTATAACCTCCAGAGCAAAAGAAAAAAGGGAAAGATGGTGTCCCATCTTTCCCTTATATTTTGGTCTGGATTAACAGTACCGGGGTCCAATGGGACGCCGGACTGTTTTAAGAGCTCCGGCTTACTCTGCTGCTTCTGCCATTTTCACGACAGATACAAAGCTGCGGCCATTGGCTTTCGTACGGAACGAAACAGTGCCGTTAACAAGTGCAAAAATAGTGTGATCTTTACCAATGCCTACATTGTCGCCAGGGTGCCACTGGGTGCCACGTTGACGAAGAATGATATTGCCAGGAATGACAGATTCACCACCAAATTTTTTCACGCCGAGGCGTTTTGATTCTGAATCGCGACCGTTGCGTGACGAACCACCAGCTTTTTTGTGTGCCATAGGTGTTCTCCTAAAAACTTTATTGCTATTGCAAATAATTTAACATTTTGCTGAAATTTACTGCTGCCAGTTTTGGCGCATGTATCAGCGGTTTTAACTTTTATAAAAACCAGTGATGGTTTTTAAATCTTTTAATTAACCAGCAACAATCTCGGAAATGCGGATTGTTGTCAATTCTTGACGATGGCCACGTGTGCGCTTTGAATTTTGACGGCGACGCTTCTTAAAAGCGATAACCTTACGGGCACGGCCCTGCTCGACAACAGTTGCCTTAACCACAGCACCCTTAACAAAAGGAAGGCCGATCTTGGCATCTGCACCAACGCCAACCATCATGACATCGGTAAATTCTACAACGCTACCAGCTTCACCAGCAACTTTTTCTACTTTAAGGAGATCATTAGCAGCAACGCGATACTGCTTGCCTCCGGTCTTGATAACTGCAAACATTTATAAGCCTTTCATACACACCAGATCTCACTGCAATTATAAAACTTTCAAAAATGAAAGATTTCAAACATAAAGGCAATTGCCGTTATTTTAACAGTGGCTAGTCTTTTTATAGTTTGTATCCCATTTATAGCTTTAAGCTAAAACCATGCGACCAACTTGTTTTTCATCAAAATTGCACAAAATTTAAGGCATAGAATCCCAAACCCAATTCATGCAAGTTTTTCTATTGCTAATTTTTGCTGCAATGTCAAGATTTTTTGCTAAATTTGATAAAATAACACTTGTCAGCGATTAAATTCACAGCTATTAAGCCGCTTAGCATGATATGCACTATCTGTGCGCTTTTTTGTTTTTCAAACAGCAACTAGCAAGCGCATGATTGGAGAGGTGGCTGAGTGGTTGAAAGCACCGCACTCGAAATGCGGCATAGGGGCGACTCTATCGGGGGTTCAAATCCCTCCCTCTCCGCCAGTCATAGCAAGCTTCTTTAATTTCCCTAAGCTTTTGAGATATCTTTATTTTATAACTGAAAAGCAAATTTTTTCACCCAAAACCATTCCCATTCTTTTAAAATTGACTTTCTTATAGATTAGCCTAATTTTAAAACTTCATTTTTAACATTGGGGGATATTGTGAAGGATTTAAAAAAACAATTTGAGGAAGAACTGTTTGCTTTAGCTGAAAGAACATATGCTGAGACAAATTATAATCCAAAAAGATTCAAAAATTTGATAAAGGAACATGGTGGCGTAGGAACAGCCAAGAACTTATTGGGATCTAATAAGCAAGAAGAAGGTTATATCAAATTACTTCAACTGGGACGACTTGACCTCACCATGGAGTATTTTATTGTTAACACCCCTCAATATCATTCACTTTTCACAGAAAAAGAGTTGAAAAAGGCGTTGCAACTTTGTCCAAATGAAGACAAATAGACATATTTGGTTTCACGCCGCACCGAAGCTATATGCTGTCTTATAAAACAAGATTAATTCATAGCTATTTTAAAACAACGGCTGCCCAAGGCAGCCGTTTTCTTTTTATCATAAGTGCAAAAACTACCACTTTACTTTAAAGCCAACGCTGCCTTTTAGTGCATAGCTGTCTGAAAAATCTTGTAAGCTGGTTTTAACCGTACCTTCACCAAAAAGCGCATATTTATCATCATTCCAACTATAATTAGCACCAATAGTTACACCGCCCCAAGTGCGTTGATTGCGGTTTTCAAAGGCTTTGTCATTAAGCTTAACTTTTACACCATCGGCAAAATCTTGATAGATATTGGCAATTGCATAAATATTGCTTTTATTCTGGCTGCCATCTTGTTGTTTGATGATGGTTTCGCGTTCAAAACCAAGACCAATACGGGCGGTTAAGCTTTCGGCTTTATCCAATGATACATGCACATTATAAGGGCCGGTGAAATCATCAAAATCAACTGATGACCAACTTAACTGCGCTTGAGGCGTAATGATCCAACCATTATCTAAACCAAAACGGCGACCAGCTTCAATAGACAATGCATAGCCTGTGCCATCATTATCTGAGCGCAAGCCTTGTAAAATGTTTGAATCAAGGTCGCTATTATACCAATTCATCTTGGCAAGACCATCGACATAAAAACCGTTTTCGCCGATCCAAGTTAAATTAGCACCAAAACCATAGCCGTCAGTTTTAATCTTGCCATCACCTACATTGGCGTCAATTTTGGTGGAGCCATTGGTATAATTAACAAAAATGCCGCCAAGCAATTTGCCATTGCTATTTTCGCTGAGCAATAGATCAAGTCCAGCTTCCAACTTAACCATATTGGTCGAATGATCGGCACCGCTTGTACTGCGGCTAGGGTCAAATTTACTATGCCCACCTTCAACGCGGCCCCAAAATAATGAGCCAGCTTTGCCTGCCTCGGCTGTATTATTGGCAGCACTATATGGATCAAAGAAATAGCGACCACCAGCGCGTTCGCGATAGGTAGAAACAGCATTTAAATCTAGCAAGGCTTGGCCATAAGTTTCATAGACTGGCACAGCAGGCTGATAATGCGAGCGCAAATACCAATTGCCATCATTACCAGTAATACCGCCTCTATTATAAAGGGAATAGCCATAAATGCCGTGAATAATTGACTGCTTGCCCTCGGGAGTGATGTAGTCACCATTAGCAAGAGTGAAATGTGCATTTGATGCGCCATTAACTTCAATCAGTTTAATGCCATTTAAAGTTTCTGCGCCTTCGCCGCCAGTGCGCATAACACGCAATGCGGTTGTACCACTTGTGTCTCCAGTCACATGCAACATATCGGTAGCTGATTGATCGCCACCAAAGCTGGTTGCCATTTCAAGCACACTGCCCGCGCCGCCGTGATAGGAACCAACGGTTAATTGTTGCCCCGGCAATGGGCGATTAATTGAAGTAAGCGACAAGGTGCTATTATTGATCATTGCACCACTAAGGCGTGAATTGCCGGTAAAGATTAGCGAGCCGCCGTTAATAGTTGTTGTGCCGCTCCAGCTATTATCGCCATAGAGCTCGAGCATGCCCGTGCCATTTTTGGTAAATGAGCCTTGAGTTGTAATGCCTGTTGATGGCGCAACATAATCGCCAATATTATTGCCCCATGTATCATAGGCATTAAAGCCGCCCTTGGCGCCATCCATATTAATGGTAACAAGACCATTAAAAGCACCATAACCATCTGCTGCATCATAAAGGTTTAAACGTGCATAACCACTACCATTATCTAAAGCGTGGCCTGATTGAATTTCAGTTGTTGCCAAAACTTCGCGCAATTGTTCCTTGCTCATATAAGGAAAGCGGTTGGCAATTAAAACTTCCGCACCTTCTGGCACAACGGCATCAAGATTGGTGGCACCAACAGTTGGCAAACCGTAAGTTAAACGGTAGCGATAAACTTCCTTATCTTTAAGCGATTGGGCAAAGCCATCGGTGGTTTTGGTGCAAAGCGTAAGATCTCCTGCACAACCTTCATTTAAAAGATTACGCAAATCTTGCTGGGCTGCATCAAAAAGCGCCTTAAAATCTGATGGTAAGGCAAAACGACCGCCCAAAATACCAGGAACTTCGCTATTTAAATAATCTGGATTATTATTGAGCGCTTGCGTCAAAGCATAAAGCGTATGAATACGCGCACCAATCACGTCAAACGCATAATGCACGCCAAGCACGATACGGCTATTACCATATTCACTACCGCGCAGCATCATTTCCTTATAACGCTCTGGCACCATCATTGCCATGCTCATTGTTGTCACAAAACCAGTTGCCGAATGACCGCTAGGAAAAGCGGCATTATGGCTTACACCGGGAAAAATATTGGTTGCGGTATTAACTGGCTTGCCAAAATAATTAACGCCATCAAAAGCCACAACCCGGTCTGGCGCAACTTGCAATGGTCGGCTGTCACCAACGCTATTGGCATTTTCTGGCAATGGATTATAAGCAACATCATAGGTATTAAATATGCCATCACTTGGCATTGTGATGCCGGTTAGCGGGTGATCGGGATTACCATCATAACTACCATTGGCAAAATAATTTTTTGCCACGGCAGAATCGCCGCCAACTACAATCGCGCTCATTGCGCTCATATATTTGGAAAAATTTGGTGAAAAAGTCGTTACTTGAAAGCGCTCAGTAACGGAATTATTGTCCTTATAGACTTGTGCAAGCTGCGGCCCCAATGCATCTGCTGCTAAAAGACCATTATAAAGCGAGCCGACGAGATAGCCGGTTGTATCATCATAAATTGCCTGTTGGCGCTCTGCTGCTGTTGCCTGATTATTAATGCGCAACGTTGTTTCCAAGTTTTCACGCAAGGCATTGCGGCCAGCTTCGGTTGAATTTAGCTGACTAAAACCCATAAGCAATTCTGTCGCTTTGATATTTGTATTGGTTTGCGCTCGTGCTTGCACCCCTGCAATCGTCACTAAAGCCGAACTCAATAAAAGATAGGAAAAAAATTTCTGTGTCGTTTTTAGCATCAAAGCTGCCCTCAATATCCAATGTTGCCAAAGTTAATTATTAAGGGTGCTAATGCCGTAGCGATGTTACAGATAAATGACATATTTATGTCAGAAAAATAACACGAATAAATAATGATATTTATAAGAAATAAAACCTATATTTTGCACACTAAAGACGTTTGCTTATCTCAACATAAATCAATTGGCATATTAATTCGATGAGGGTTTGGGTAACAATAATCGCCGGTAATAATGGCACGGCGTTGGGAATTGTTAAGGCAAGCGGCATAATCACCAAAGAATTACGTGTTGCCATGCTAAAGGCAATACTGCGTTTTTGTGGTTTATTTAGCTTGCAAATTTTGGCAAGAACTAACCCCAGAATTGGCGCCAAAATTGCAAAGCTGATATAAATAGGCAAAACAGTAAGCAGCGCTTTGCCAGCCAAGCCTAGTTGGGGTGCAATAGCTAAAATGACAATAAATAGCACCATGGCGGTAGCAGGAACAGGAAGACAATCAAAATACTGTTTTAAACGAAAGCCGAATTTTTGCTTTTTTGCCCAAATCTGCACAAGACTTGCAAGACATAAGGGCATAATAATCAGCCATAAAAATGCATCTATGAAGGGAGCAACTTGGATATAATTTGCTGCTTCTTTACTCAAAAAAAGTGATAAATAAAGCGGTAAAAACATCATTTGCAATAATAATAAAAGTGCCGTTGCACCAAGCAGCGCGCGCGCATCACCTTTACCCATATGGGTGAAAGTCACCACATAATCGATGCAAGGTGATAATAATACCATTAAAACGCCAAGCTTGATTAAAAAATCCAAAGGAAAAATTTGACTTAAACCAAAAACAAGGCATGGAATGACTATAAAATTGCCAAATAGCAAAACTGACAAAAAGCGTAAATCTTTGAATACCCCACCAAGAGCCGCAAGCGGTACTTGCAAAAATGTGACAAAAAGCATGAAAGCAAGGGCTGGATTGATAAGATTTTCCAAAAATGGTGTAAATTTTTGACTATTGGGATTACCCCAAACAATGAGAAGTGCCACCAAGACACTGGCAAAATAAATCAATGCTTGCCAATGCTCCAATTGCGTTTGTAATTTTAAAAATTTTTGCAAGCAGAAGCCCCCTTATTGGCGCCAATTTTCCAATTATTTTAAATTATACACTTAAGATAAATTTTCCGTGAATTAATACTTGATTATTATAGTCATGTTTGATAGAAAAAATCTGTTTATGTAGAACATAGGTATAATACAGTATAAAGCCAGCAAAAATTTAAAAAAATAGCCAGCCATATTATATCTGCACCATCTTAAAATATTAAATCCTATTATTAAAATTTAAAGGCAAGTATTAACTTCCTTTAAATTGAATGATTCTAAAAATAATTTCGATTTTTATGATTGGTGCATTTGTTCATTTAATAAAAATGGTTCAATTAAAATTTTTTCTATTTTTGGAGAATACTTATGCGCGTTGCTTTTAAAATGAAAAAGCATCTTTTAATGGCTGGTATAGCACTTAATTCGGTCATCCTTTTGGTGGCCAATATTGCCCATGCCCAAGATAGTCATAGCGGCGAAAATAGTGATACATTGCAAACCGTAACGGTTACCGGCAGCAATGGAGCAATGACACCAGCTGGCGTAAGTGTTGTTACGGCTGAAGACATTAACCGCTATGGTAGTGGCAATTTACAGGATGTTATCCGTGATATTCCTGGTACTTTCACTTGGGATAATCCTAGCCAGCCCGGCCTTGCAATTAATATTCGTAGCTTTGAAGGCTCTGGCCGCGTTAACACCATGATTGACGGCGTGCGTCAAAACTTCCGCTTTACCGGCCATGATGCTTCGGGCTATTCTTATGTTGATTCAAACCTATTAACTGAAATAGATGTAGAGCGCGGTGCCGTTGTTGGCGCTGGCGGCGGCGCTTTGGCTGGTAGCGTTAATTTGCGCACTTTAAGCGTTGAAGATATTATCAAGCCCGGTCAAAATTATGGCGTTATTGGCAAGGCATCATGGGGCAGCAACGGTGTTGGCTTTTCTGAGATGATTGCTGGCGGTGCGCGCAATGATATTGCTGGTGTTGCAGCAGCAATCAGCCGCCGAGATTCACGCGATTTTAAGGATGGTGATGGCAACCGCCAAAGCAATACCGGCCAAGAATTGACTTCCGGTTTGGTTAAAGCTGAATTTGGTTATGGCACCGATCATCGTCTTAATCTTGGTGGCGTTTTCTATAATAATGATTTTGGTGCAAATTCCTATAATCAAAATGTCAAAAATACTACATTAACCGCCAATTATTCTTATAATCCTGCGGATAATGATTGGGTCGATTTGCATGTCAATGCTTATTACAACCGCTTAAAAATGGAATATTTTGAAAATTTACGCGGTGTATGGGGAGGCTCTAGCGGCCGTGAAATTGAAGATCGTGGTGTTGGCTTTGATATTTCCAATACATCACGCTTTAATCTTGGAGAGGTTGGCGTCAAATGGCTTTATGGCGTTGAATATTTCCGCGATAAGATTGAAGGAGCTAATTCTGGCGTTAATCCAAGTAATGGTACAGCAAGCAGTGGCGGCGTTTTTTCTGATGCAACCTTCTCCTATAAGATTGTCGATCTAACTGCTGGTTTGCGTTATAATTTTTATAAAATGAATGGTGATGCAAAAGATGGCACGTCCCTTGTTGACCAATCGCATAATTCGGTTGATCCGCGTATTACCTTAGCGGTTAATGTTACCGACTGGTTGCAACCTTATGTTACCTATTCTCAATCTATGCGCAGCCCCACTTTACAAGAAACTATGGTTGGCGGCATTCATCCAGGCAGCACAACCTTTGGCTTTATTGCCAATCCTAATCTTGAGCCAGAAAAGCAAAAAGGTTGGGAACTTGGTGTAAATGTCAAAAAGGCTGATGTCTTTACTGCAGGCGATTTCTTCCGTGCAAGAGCTGCTTATTATGACATGGATATCAAAGATTATATCGTCAGTGAAGGGCGTGATGGTTGTGATCCATTGGCAAACCGTCGCTGCCAAACTTGGTATAATAATGTGCCCGGTACGTCCCGCGTCCGCGGCTTTGAAGCTGAAGCACTTTATGATGCTGGCTTTGCCTTTGCCAATTTAAGCTATACCCATACAAAATCCGATCTTCCCGGTATATTACCTGGCCTTGGTGCTAGCCAATATTTGCCAGATAATGTCTTTTCAATCGGTGGTGGTGCACGTCTATTCGAGCGTAAACTCACTGTTGGTGGTCGTTATCGGTATGTATCATCAGGCAAGGTCTCAACCTATACAGGTGTGAGTGAGTCAGATGGCAGCTATGGCCTTGTTGATATCTTCACCACCTATAAATTCAAAGAAGATATTGAATTATCCTTCAAGGTCAATAACCTCTTTAACAAAACTTATACGCCATTCTTAAGCTCGGCGAATTCCGGTCAGGGTAGAACATTCCTCGTTTCAACCCAGTTCCGCTTCTAATAGGTTTTTTTAAAATTTAAAAAAGCAGCCATTGATATAATGGCTGCTTTTTTTCATGCCTAAAATTCTGTACTTAACATAGTTTAGCGTAAGGGGGAAATACTAAGCGGTACAGCAAGAAGCGAGCGCATATCGCTCGTTAGCCATTGCGGCCCACCAACTGGTGGCCAAACACCTTGCTTGACCGATTCACTGCGTAAATCAAAACGCTCACTAGCATTTTTAAATGGCCAAATATGGGTAATGCGTGGCTCGCCATCAATGCTATAAAGCGCAATAGTGAGGGGCGATATTTTTTCACGCGCTGGCACGGCATTTTCCCAAGCTTTTAAAATATGCGGTAAACCGCCATGCTTATAGACATAGCTGCGCATTTCATAAATTGGGCCAAACTCACCAGCCTCAACTGGCTTTAAAAATGGAAAAGGAATGTAGCTATCCAAAACCAAATTGCTCATCCATTCTGAAGCACCAAAAGGATTGGCGGCATTTAAGGTGCGCTGACGCTCACTATTAAAATCATCTTCGCTATCAAATCCACGCAATAAAATAACTTGGTTTAAGGGGCCAACTTCAGTGGCAAAAGCCCCTAACAGCTTGCCCTTTGCCCCCGATTGCGAGCAAAATTCTTCAATCGCAGGGGCGGCCTTGGCAGCGCCGCCCATGGCAAGCTGCAATGTTGCAATTTCATAGCGTTCCATAATAATTGACCTTTCTTGGGTTATATAAATTCTTTTTTGGTTTGTATAAATTAAAGCGACTTATCACGATAAGACGGCCGTAAAACTGACTTTAGTCTTTAAATGAACCGGCGAGATATTTGCCAATGCGCCACCCAAAAACCATCGCTGGTCCAAGGGTTGTGCCAGGGCCCGGATAGGTGCCACGAAATATTGAGGTTGCATCATTGCCGCAAGCAAAAAGCCCTTCTATCGGCTTTTGATCATTATCAACAACGCGGCCAAATTCATCGCAATCTATGCCGCCACTGCTAGCAAGATCATAGGGGCGAACGCTCACCGCATAAAATGGCCCTTTACCCAAAACGCGCATACAAGGATTTGGCTTATTGTCCTTATCACCGTTAAAGCGGTTCATAACACTGCTACCACGCCCAAAAGCTTGATCGACACCGGTTAATGCATCGTCATCATATTGCTTTACGGTATTGATGAGCCCTTGAGGATCGACATTGATTTTTTGCGCCAAAGCCTCCAATGTATCGGCCTTAATGATGTAACCCGATTGGATAAGTCGATTAAGACCAACACCACCTGGTAAAACAAGCCCCAAACCATATTGGTAGATAAAGGCATCATCAACAATCAAATAGGCTGGTATGGTTGGCACCATTTTGTTTCGTTGCAGCGCCCCCATACAAAAATCATGATAGCTATTGGATTCATTCACAAACCGCTCGCCCTTTTGGTTTACAGCCAAAAGCCCAGGCTTAGCGCGATCTAGAATAATATGCGGCCAAACCGCCATTTCACCATTTGGCTTTTTATAAGATGAACATGGCATCCATAAAGCAGGGCTATCGCAGCCATCATCAAGCCGCGCGCCAATTTTAATCGCATTTTCAACACCATCACCATTATTGCTTAAAGGTGCAAGGCACTGCTCCCTTGTCCCTTCAGGATAAAGCGATTGGCGCAATTCCTTATTATTAGCAATGCCACCGGTTGCTAAAACAACGCCTTTACGCGCATGAATAATGCGTATGCCGTTGGGCGTTGCGACTTTAGCACCAATGATGCGGCCGTTTTCTCGTATAAGTTCTTTAAGGCTATGCTCAAATTCTGGCATGCAGCCTTGCTGTTTAAGGCTAAAAAATAATCGTGCAACCAGCGCATTGCCCATTAATACACGAGTTCCGCGTGAAAAACGCAAACGATCTTTAAAATAACGACTAACAATTTTTAATGTTGTTTTTAAATTGGCAAGGCTTTTAAAGCGATTTAAGATGATATCCAATTCATCGCGGCCAACCATCATGCCGCCAAGCCCCATAAATTCAGGACGCGGTGGTCGCACCCGCTCAAAATCCTTGCCAAGCAAGCGGCCATCAAACGGCAAAGGCGATAAAGCCCTGCCGCCAAAGGCTGCACCGTCACCATCAAGATAATCAGGATGGGCTTTAGAAGCGACAAATTGCACTTCTGTCTTTTGCGTAAAATCATCAATGGCGCTAGCGCCAGAGCGCAAGAAAGCCAACCGCTTAGCTTCCCCACCGCGATTACCAATAATGGCTTTTAAAAATTTTTCAGCGTCTTTGGCGCTATCAGCGACACCCGCCGCGATACTTAAACTAGTACCCGGCACCCATGTTGTACCGCCTGATGTTGCAGTAATGCCGCCAACTTGGCTTGTTTTTTCGCATAGCAAAACCTCAAGCCCTTCAAGCTTAGCAATTAATGCTGCACTCATGCCACCAGCGCCAGCACCAAAAATCAAAACATCCACTTCCTCAATAGTGTCTTGAGATAAAGGCGCATTTGGCTTACTCCCTGACATGTTTAATCCTCCCCTATGCTTTATCTTGTACTCTATTGCATGCAGCGGCAACACTTTCACCAATAATGTAACCAAAAGTCATTGCAGGCCCAAGGGTTATGCCGCCGCTTGGATAGGTTCCGGCAAAAATGCTATTCATATCATTTCCTGCTGCAAATAGCCCATTAATTGGCTCGCCATGCCCATCAAGTACCCGCGCTTTATCGTCACAAATAAGGCCGGCAAAGGTCCCCAAACTGCCAGCAGTAATTTCAACCGCAAAAAATGGGGCTTTAACTATCGGCGCAATACATGGATTGGGTAAATGATCCTTATCGCCTTGCGCCAATTGGTAAGGCGTTGTGCCACGGTGAAATTCATTATCTATGCCCTGCTCGGCGTCGCGGTTATAATTGGCAATGGTTGCTTGTAAGGCACCTGCATCAATACCGCATTTTTGGGCAAGTTCTGCCACGCTATTAGCGCGTTTTAAATAGCCATTTTTAAGCCATTTAGTAAAAGGCACTGGAAAAGGCTTGACCGCACCAAGCCCGTAACGGCGGATAAACCTTTGGTCAGCAAGCAGCCAAGCTTTTACCGGCTCGCCCTTCGCGGTTGCATTGAGTAGCCCGACCATAAAATCATGATAGGATATATCCTCAGCAACAAAACGCTTACCATCTTGCCGCACGGCAATAAGCCCTGGCTTACCGCGCTCCACCAAATGGGGAAAACGGTTAAAGCCACCTTGCCGGTTAGGTACTAAGGACACTGGCGCCCAAGCACCTGACGATATCAATGTTTCATCAACCAAGGCACCAATATTTTCAGCCATTTTTAAGCCATCACCATCAACGCTTAAAGGTGCGGCACTTTCATGCGGCGAGCCATTTTGCACATGGTCAAAAAGCCGTTTCTTTCTTAATTGGTCGTGAGGGAAGCCGCCCGTTGCGAGCACCGTGCCATATTTAGCAAAGACTTGTTTTTTTACGCCATTTTTCTCAATAATTGCGCCACAAATATCATCATTATTTTTTATCAAGGATAAAGCTGGTGTATCAGATAAAAGCCTGACATTATAATGCTGCGCCGACTTTAACAAACGTGCCACCAACGCATTACCATTAACAATTTGCGTTGAACGGCGATAAAACGCTAAATCATAAAAATGGCGCATAAGCCGCTTTGTTACATGGCTAAAGGACGATATTGAGCGCAAAGCCGTTAAAAATGCCCGCATATCTGCGCCTGATGCGATGGCCATGCCCATGAGCGTCATTTGCGGAATGGGTTTGCGCAATTTATAAAGAAGATCTCCTAATTTTCGACCATCAAAAGGTGCTGCAACCACCGAACGACCGCCAGTGACCGCGCCATCCACCTTGCCATGAAAATCAGGAACGGCATTGCCGCCATTAAAAGCAACATCAGTTTTTGTTTCAAAAAAATCGACCATTTCAGGAGCTTTTTTCAAATAAATATCCACCATCACATCATTATAACGGTTGCCCATAATATTTTTTAAATAAAGCCTTGGCGCATCATCACCCTCAATAATACCAGCTTTTTTGGCATGCGATGTTTGTGGTATCCATAGCCACCCACCAGAAAAAGCCGTAGTACCACCAAAATAGGCGTCTTTCTCCACCACCAAGACATCAAGTCCTTGATAAGCTGCGGTAACTGCTGCTGATAAACCACCAGCGCCAGAACCAATAACCAGTAGGTCACATTCTATCTGTTCCATATCGCTAGAAGGATGGTGTTGCATTATAACTGCTCTTTTCTGCTGATCTGCAAAAACTAATAGCCTGAGCATTTCCAACTAAAGTTGGGTCAACTTTGGCGTACGGATAATGCGTCAAATTGAAGAATTTAAAGCACGATGTTGCTTGAACAATAAACAGACGTGCTCTACTCAAGATGAATGGTTTGGCCGCTTTGTGCTGCTTGTTTAACCGCAAAAGTAACCCGCAAAGTTTCCAATCCCTCACGTCCAGACACCAAAGGTTGCGCTTTTTTTAAAATAACCTCGCGGAAATTTTCCAATTGTAAAATGAATGGATCAATCAATGGGCGGTCATTGTCGCTTTTATCAATTGGTTTAAGCCAAGTGCGCTCATTGGTATAACTCCATAATTCAAGGCTTGGCAGTGCAAGAGAACCATGGGTGCCACCAATATAATAGCTATTTTGCAGCGTTGGGGGGAAGTCAGGATTTTCACGTGCGGTAAGTTCCCAGCTCCAAGGTGCGCTAATCGCATCAGAAATGGAAAGGGTGACAATAGTACCATTTTTAAAATGCAATAATGCCCCGCAGCTTTCTTCATTTTCAAAACCACGAATTTGCTTTGTTTCGACCGCTTGCACGGTTTTGACATCGCCAAAAAGATAACGCAAACAATCAATATCATGGATCATATTGACAAAAACTGGCCCTGCCCCTTTTATCTGCCGCCATTGCGCGTTAAAATAATCATCAGGCTTTAAAATCCAAAACATGCAATGAGCAGCGAGGACTTGCCCTAACTTACCAGAGTCAATAATATTTTTAGCCGTTTGCAGCATGGGATTATGGCGGCGGTGATGGCCAACCATAAGCGGTACATTATTTTTTTCTGCCGCTTCAACCAGTTTTAAGCCCTCATCGACATTATCTGCAATCGGCTTTTCCATTAAAACTGGAATTTTGGCGGCGATTGCTTCAAGCCCATTGGCGACATGAAATTGATTAGGGGTTGCAATAATAATGCCATCAGGGCAGTCACTTAATAGCATGGTTTTAATATCGGGATACCACGGAACATTAAGGCTTATCGCATAGTCTTTTGCAGCATCAACAGGATCAATAATTGCCGATAATTCCACATTTTTATCTTGTGCAATAATAGTGACATGGCGTTTGCCGATAATTCCAGCCCCCATAACTGCAACGCGAATTTTACTTCCCATTTCTCTCTCCCTTTTGCCTCCCAAAGACGCGTTTTAGACATAGTCTCGCTGTGCAAGGTCTAAAATCTTGCGTGCAGATTCAATCGCCATACGCGCGCAGTTTTCAACGCCAAAAGCATTGATAATTTCATGGCTAGCAACTTCTATGCTGATTGGGGTATTTTGCGGCACAACCTGCATCAAGGCTGGTAAATCAATGCCGCCATCGCCGGGCATAAGCCGTGCGCTCCTTGCAATGGCAATTAGCTCTTCATCACTTTTACCATAAGGCACTGGCCCATCACATAATTGTACATAATGAATCATTGATGGGGGAAGCGCTACCACATCATCAAGAGTTGATGTGCTGCGGTCAAAATGCAAGGCATCAATCAGCACTCCGCCATTTTTTTCGCCCGCTTTTTCAACAATATTACGCGCTTCATTTAATGATTTAACTGCCGTCCATGGCATAAATTCAAGGTCTGCGGTAAGATTGGCAGTTGCAGCAAGCTGACAAAATTGGGCAAAATTATCGCTAAGGCGTGCGACATCAAAATCATCGCCAGCAACCAAAATATTTTTTGCCCCCAATTCATAAGCGCGCTCAATAAAGGGTTTAAAATCAGCAATATTGGTTTTGTCCTTAAGGCGAATGATTTCAACATCGCCAACGGCCATATTATAATCAAACAATGCTTGTTTTGTATCGTTTAGCAATTGCTTGTCGGTTAATAATGGATAGGCAGGCTCGGTTGGGGCGGCAGGCAACATACGCAAACCAACCGCTTTATAACCGTATTGAGCCGCAATTTTAATGGTTTCAACCGGTGAAATATTACCAACAGTTAGAAAAGCAAGCGAAAAATAATGGGGCATTTTATTGCATCCTTAAATGAGCAATGCATTTTCAATTTACGCGTTTGTATCTTTTGCCAATAGGAAATTGACGACAAGATCACGCACCTTGGCAAACATATCAACCCCAAGCACCGTGGTTGAACCACGTTTTTTAGCCTCAATAATCCAAGCTGTTTCAACTGGTTTTGCAATCACATCGCCAGCCCAAGTATGAGCGCTAAGGGTTGTTACATCAAAGGGTAGCGGATCATCATTACGCATGCCGGCTGGGCTTGCATTAATGGCGCCATCAAAACCGCTCACATCGCGGCTACCTTTCACAACACGGCAAAGCCCCAAGGCATTTAAACGTGCGATATTATCATTTTGACGGTTTTCATCCATGTCAAAAATTGCAAGTTCGCCAACTCCATTGGTAACAAGGGCATGAGCAATAGCACTGCCTGCGCCGCCCAAGCCGCATAATAAAACGCGCTTACCCACAAACTCACAACCCTTGGCATTTAAAGCAGCAATATAGCCAAGGCCATCAACCATATCGCCTGAAAGACCGTTTCCATCTTTCCGCACAACATTAACCGCATGTAAAAATTTCGACCTATCGCTTAAATGGTCGCAAAATTGCGAACCTGAAATTTTATGAGGAATGGTGACTAAAATACCATCAAGATTTTTAATCGTTTTGGCGGAATTAAAAAATGTTGCTATATCTTGACTTGCAACATTGGTTGGAACGCAAACCGCATTAAGCCCCAAATCTTGCAAAGTTGCGGTGACGCCAACTGGTGCTTGTACTTGTGCTATTGGATCACCAACCACAAAATAAAGCCGTGTTGATCCATCTAATTTTGTCATCAAAACCTCCCAATTTTGATAGGGGCAAAAATCTACCCAAAAGGCTTAAGCGCCTCATCTCCCGTTTATTTTTGCCCTTACAAAATTAAAGTCTTGAAAAACTTAAAATTTACAGTTACTTAGAATCTGCAAGGGCAAGATATTTACATATCTAGAAACACAGTTTCGCCTTCACCTTGAACGATAATATTAAAAGTAAAAACAGGCACGCCATCACGCATCGATTTTTGCGCAATTAATGTTTCACGGCGTTTTTTGGCATCAATACGGTTTAAGAGCGGATCTTGCTCGTTTTGCTCGCTCATATCAGAAAAATAGGCTCGTGTATGAAGCGCCATATTAATACCGCGCGCACCAATCCAAAAGGTGATATGCGGCGCTTGTTGACGGCCATCAGGATAGGGCGTCGAACCCGGGCGGATGGTCTCAAATTGGAAAAAAGCTGCGTCGCTTGATGCTGGCTGACGCCCCCAACCAGTAAAATTGCTATCAGCTGCGCCACGCGTTTCATTAACCGAATTATAAAGACCATCCGCATCGGCTTGCCAGATCTCGATTAAAGCATCTTTGATAAGCTCGCCGCCCCCGTCAAAAACTTGCCCCTCAATAATAATACGCTCGCCTTTGGTGTGCGCATTAATCATTTTATTGCCTAAATCTTCAAGATAAACGCCATGAATACCAACATAATTAGGCGTTGCACCAATATGGATATAAGGGCCAACCGTTTGCGAAGGGCTTTCTTTTAAATAGTTTAGTTCTTGTGCCATTTTAATTGCCCTCCATACGGTTTTCAAACATGGTTGAACGTCGTCCACGCAAGACAATATCAAACTTATAGGCAAGGCTATCCATTGGGATAGTGGCACTACGGTCAAGAGCTGCAATAAGCCGATCAATAGCCGCCGGATCAGGAATTGTCTTAACAATCGGGCACTGCCAAATCATCGGATCACCTTCAAAATACATTTGGGTAATAAGACGTTGAGCAAAGGCATGGCCAAATAGCGAAAAGTGGATATGTGCGGGGCGCCAATCATTAACGCCATTTGGCCAAGGGTAAGCACCAGGTTTAATGGTGCGAAACATATAGCGTCCCTCTTCATCGGTAATGGTACGCCCACAACCACCGAAATTGGGATCAATTGCAGCAAGATAGGTTTCTTTTTTATGACGATAACGTCCACCAGCATTTGCCTGCCAAAATTCAAGCAAAGTATTGGGTAGCGGCTTGCCATTTTCATCCAAAATACGACCATAGACTACAATACGTTGACCAATTGGATCGCCATCCTTGGCGTAATTGCGAATAAGGTCATTATCATATTGCCCCAATATATCATGACCAAAAACTGGGCCGGTTATTTCAGATATTGTGGCAGGCAAGGATAAAAGTGCATTACGCGGCGAGCGCAAAATACTGGTTTTATAATCTGGCGTATAGGCGGCTGGGTGCCATTCTCTATCGCGTTGAAAATAATTTCCACCCCGTTCAAAAAAATTATTCGTCATTATTTTCCTCCACTTCCTGCAATTCTTTTTTAGCGATTTTTATAGCGCTATTGGCGGCAGGAACACCGGCATAAACTGCGACATGCATTAAAGCTTCAAGAATATCTTCAGGACTTGCACCCGTATTACGCGTTGCCCGCACATGCATGGCAAATTCTTCTTCATGGCCAAGGGCGGCAAGCAAGGCAAGTGTCACGATTGAACGCTCGCGCTTAGAAAAATGATCGCGCGACCAAAGGCTTCCCCATGCGCCTTCAGTAATAAAGGTTTGAAAAGCGTCATCAAACGGTGTGGCACTTGCCAAAGCCTTATCAACATGAGCATTGCCAAGCACAAGCCGACGTGTTTTCAAGCCATTTTGATAGCGTTCACTATGCTCATTATCACCCATGGACTTCCTCCGAAAGAAAACTTTTTAATAATTCTATTGTTGCTTGCGGCTGTTCGATGCACGGTAAATGGCCACATGCGTCAATAAGTTCAAACCGCGCGCCCTTAATCAATTGTGCGGTTTCTTTCACCAATTCTGGCGGTGTCGAACCATCTTGTGCACCAGCAATAATAAGAGCAGGAAGCGATAATTTAGCCGTTTGCTCACGCAAATCGCCATCGCGCAAAGCCGCGCAGGTCGCGCAATAGGCGATTTTTGGTGTACGCTCCAACATATTGCGATAGGCTTGATAGGCAGCTTGTTGATTATTTTTAAAGTCATCGGTTAACCAGCGCACCATAATTTGTTCGCCAATAGCTGCAATACCATGCGCCTTTATGGTATTGATCCGCTCATTCCAAGATTGCTCAGTACCAATTTTTGCCGCCGTATCCATAAGCACCAAACGGCTAACCTTATCCTTAAAACGATAGGCATAATTTTGAGCAATAAGACCACCAACCGATAGGCCGATAAGCGTTATATCGCTATCCCAACCAATATTTTGCAACAAAGCATGCAAATCATCAGTTAAAAGATCAATCGAGTAACTGTCATCTTGCAAAACTAAACCAAGATCTGTCAGACCATGCCCGCGTTTATCATAGCAAAGACAAGCATAATCTTTTTCAAGACCTGCAATAACATCATTCCAAATACGAAAATCTGTTCCCAACGAATTGATAAAGACAAGGCGCTGGCCGTCTTGACGACCAGCAGTTTGGTAATGCATGACTATATCATTGGTGATGGTAAATTGCATTGGTCTGTCCTCCTAATAATTGTTCTAAATGAATTGACAGATTATGTAAAATGATAAATTATACAAGAAATATAACTTATAGGTTATTTAAACGCGGTGATAAAATGCTACCCAGTGATCTTATTCGGCTTCGTCATTTAAAAACATTTCAAGAAGTTGCACGGCAAAAAAGTATTAGCGGTGCGGCTAATGTGTTGGCGATTACCCAGCCCGGCGTATCAAAAACTATTAAAGAGCTGGAAACCATATTAAATGCCGAATTATTTGATCGTAGCCACCGCACTTTGCGGCTAACCCCAATTGGCAAGCGTTTTTTAACCCATATTGAAAATTCGATGTTGGCGTTAAACCAAGGTATTGAAGAAATACAAGAAGCTAAAGAACGCAATGCACTTCCTTTAAAAATTGGTGCTTTACCAACCGTATCGGCGCGGCTATTACCAAGGGCAATTTTACGCTACAACACCAAGAAACTAGGTGGCAAGCCGGTGATTGTAACTGGCTCTAATGGCTATCTTATCCGCGACTTGCGCGAAGGTAAGGTAGATATTGTCCTTGGCCGCATGGGGGAACCAACAGAAATGATGGGTTTACATTTCGAGCATCTTTATTCAGAAAAAATATGCTTTGCGGTGCGCCCAGATCATCCACTTTTAGCCCTTAAAACTTTCGATATAGCTAAAATTGCCCAATATGATTTCATCATGCCATCTGAGCAATCAATTATTCGCCCTGCCGTCGATAAATTGATTTTGATTGCCAATTTGCCGCGCCTTAACATTATTACTGAAACAGTTTCAACTGCCTTTAGCCGTTCTTATGTGCGGGCAAGTGATACGGTTTGGGTGATATCAGAAGGCGTTGTTTTAGAAGATATTGCGAGCGGTGCATTAGCCGCTTTGCCGATTGATACCTCATCAACCCTTGGGCCAGTTGGCATGACCTTGCGAGCGGAAGGGGCGATATCCCCTGCCGTTGAATTTTTTATGAATGAAGTAAGGCGCGTTGCATTAAGTTTTGGCAAATAAATTTTAAGCCTATATTTTAGGCCTTATTCATAACAAATATGGCTATGACATTGGCATTATGGGGCAAATTATCAAGCACATCGCCACCATCAAAAATAAGCGTATCTAACTCGCCTAAAGCTACTAATTTTTCACCAATGGTTAAATCTGTGGCAGCGGTTGCTATAAGAAATATTTTGATAATTTGAGCCGCATTAAGTGGTGGTAAAGGCTGGCTTAAACGCTGCATATGATGCTGGAAATAATGACGATTGGTCATAATATTAAGATCAGTCGATACACCGCCGCTAACCTCTGCATAAACCTTGGCTTCACCTTTAAATGAATAACAATCGCCATTTTGATTAAGGACAACCTTATCCGTATCATCAATGGTTAGAACAACGTCATCTCCTTTTATTAAAGCAATGGTGCGATCAATATCAGAAAAGGTGGAAAATGGGCCAGACTTTGAAATGGTAGCAATGCTCACCCGCCAATCTGGAGCTTGTTGGGTACTTTTTTCACTATTGCCGAATGCCACTTCACGGGTTTCACCACCGCCATTTTTCCATGGCATTACTTTATAATCACTTGCTTTAATGTGCTTCATTTGACACCCAATAATAAGATTTTTAACAAGCATATAATATTTGCTGCAAAACTCAATTAAATAGCCGAGCATTTTTTAAAAACGCTCGGCTATTATGGTCAATCACGTAACGATCCAATGGACGTGATGCGCCTCAAGCAATGTTGCCGGCTCCCATTTGGCAGCAAGACCCGCAATGATGTTTTCAGGCACTCTAGCTTCACGCTTTTTATTTTGGCGATAAAGCTGAACACTATTGGTTACAAGCCCATGAATTTCAACACGAAAACCATAGTCGCGGCAAAGCTTGATGGCGCGGCCGCGATTAAGCTCGCTAATATGAACAGCATTCCAAACAAAGCTTTGTTCACGCCGCAAATATTCCCTTGCTTGCTCAAGCGCTGCTTGCACCACTCTCCCTTGATTTTTTGTTGGAAGAATTCCCATTTCTTCCCTGATAGCATCAAGCGATAGGACTGGCAATTCTTGCAAATGCTTGCCAATATAGGTGTCTTTGCCCGCCCCCGGCAAACCACTTAATATATGAGCTGTTGCCGTTGGCTTTTGATATTCTTGATAGCCCTCATAGCGGTCAGGCTTTTCAAAATATGAAATCCGACTTTCATCATTAGCAAAAGGATATGGCGCATGAAGCATGGATTCTTCGTTCAAAAATTGCCGCAAAAGTTCAAGCTCAAATGCGGTTTGTTCGACCTGTGGCGAAATGCGACCAAGATTATCAGCCTCTGCTAAAATAAGTAGCGGCCGCCAATCATAAATCCATGAAAACTCAATAGCTTGACGCTTCATCCTATCGCTTTTCCAAATGTGGAAAGGCTTTTGATGCCAAGCAATCAACCAATAGACCTTTTCAATAATTGGCCAAGCAACGCCATTATGCCATAAAAGATCAAGTACCCGATGCGCGCCCTTAAGGGCATGCCCCGGCTGGCTAATGCGGATGCGTTTTTCAATCGGATCCCACAATTCAACCGTTGTGCGCGGTTTGGCAAGGTCATGCAAAAAAGCAGCAAGCAGCAAAATGATTTGCTGCTCTTTATCGCTTTTTTGAAAACCTTGATGATTGATCATACAATCAACCACCATTTGCGTATGAATCCAAACATCGCCTTCACCATGATAGACTGGATCATGAGGGCAATTGGCGAGAAGATCAGCAAAGGGAAATATGGCTTTTGCTAATTGGATATCACCATCAAAAATACTTTTAAGCCAAGATTTCATCACTCATCTCCTTTCATCTGATAAAATGTATCACTCTTAATGAGGCCGTTTGGTACAATCGGCCGCGAATGCCAATGGCTATTATTGTCAATGATCGTTTGCACAAAATTTGGCCGCACAAACTTAAAGCGCATGGTGACAATGCCATTTTCTTCCACCTTGCCGTAAATACCTTCCGACAATTCACTGGCTTCAAAACGCGACATATTGCGTGCCTCATCAAGCCCCTCGCGTTTTAGGGTTGCAGCCAAATGGTCTTGCCAATTTAAACTGCGATAAAGCGATGGCTGGATAAAGCTTTTAAGATGGTCAAGACTTAGAGCTGGCCCTTGATATAAAACCGGCACATGGCAAAATGGCAAATCCTGTAATAATTGATGGCGCGAGGGCGTATCAAGAAAGACTTGGTTTTGCGTATCAAACACATCAAATTCATGAAAATAATCCGGCAAACGGTCATAATACAAAGTATGAGCTGCAAAAAGCCACTCACCATAGACAATATAACGGCCAGCCAAACGATCAAAAAGCGCGTCTTCTATTGCGAGCAATAAATCCTTGAAGCGGTTGAAGTGTCGTTCACGGCCACCGCGCTTTGCTAAATCCAGATAATGCCCACGGCTTTGACCAAAAAGCGTTGCATCATCATGAAAACCAAAGCCGGTATTCGCACCATCCAGTTTTTCTTCATAAATCACATTGCGCCCCAAAAGCGCCGAAAATGGTATAATATCCGCTTGTTTATCACCTTTTTGCAAGCCTGATCCATCAAGATGCGGTGTCGAGGGATATTTGCGGATAGAATTGAATAAATGAGACATAATAGATAACTCTTTTAAACACAGAGTATTGCTAACCAAAAGCGTGAAAACGGCCTTAGTTAAAAATGCTCTAAGAGTTGCGCAAAGAAAACTATTATAAAGACACGCAAAAGCACCATCAGTTATGCGCATAAAGACGCAATAAACCAATCCTTGCCAAGCATTATGGTAAGTGCTTAAACGCCCCAATATTTAAGGGAAGTTAATCTGTCTTCAATAAACTGATTTTTACCAAAGACACAATTTACCATTGCCTCATGCATGTTTGCATAAAACTCAAGCAAAAAGGTTCCTGATAAAGATCACATTCTTTGACAACCAATATTCATATTTTGTGAGAAATGTGTCAACAATAATTCATTGAGAAATCAAAGCTGATTTCTTTTCTTTATTATTAATTATGTGGCAAAAAAATATCTATTACATTATTCCGTTCCTTTGATGGCAAACGGCTAACATAATTATTTACAAAAATCAACAATAAAGATTTATATATTTAAATGATAAAATAACAACAAAGCTTAGCCGTAAATAAATAGGGCTAAGCTTCAATATAAATATTTTAAGTTAATTAGCGCATTTGCAACACGAATATTGATTAAAAAAACGGCAGCGCGCTAAATTGTCGTTTTTCAATTTCTTCAACCGCAAAAGTCACTGCAACTTTTGCTGAAAATAATCCATTTGTTGACGCATTCTTCGAACGCAAAAGTCAATACAACTTTTGCTGAAAATGCTTTAGTTCTTATCGCCTGAATAGCGCCCACCTTGGTCAAACAAAGCAGCAACAACAACGATAATTGCAGAGATTACCAATATTACTATAACCCCTGTTACCGAATTGGTGGGCGAAGCAGTAACCAACCCCAATGCTAATAAGGGTGCTAAACCACCAGCAATCGCCGTTCCAATTTCACGCCCCATGCCAAAGCCTGTTGATCTGGTATTTACAGGAAATTGCCGACTTAAAAACGATCCTTGCGGTGCAAACATCATTGGCGCTAAAATACCAGTTGCAATAGCAAGAGCGAGATAAATTAAATGCGCTTGCCCCGTTTGCAAAAGAGCCATAAATGGATAGGCGAAAAATATCGAAAGCACACCACCCATTATAAGCACTTTTTTAGAGCTCCACCGGTCACATAACCAACCAAGTGCCGGTACTGCAAAGATTGCGACAAAACTGGCAATCGTTACCGATAACGAGGTGACGGACGCACTAACATTTTGAAATTGGGTTAAATAAGCAAGGGAAAATGTTTTGAAAATATAACTCAAAGCATTGTAACCGATAGCAATGGCGAACACCACGAGCAAACCTTTAAAATTATACTTGAAAACATCTAGGATTGCCGTTTTATTTTCCTTTTTGGTTTGCTCTAGCTTCACGAAATCAGGTGTTTCAGGCAAGCTTTTGCGCACCCACAAACCAACAAATACTAAAGCAATCGACAAAAGAAACGGAATACGCCAACCACCAGACAATAAGAATTCATCACCATTGATCGTCAACAGATAAACAGTCGCTGAAGATAGTAACAAGCCAAGATTTAATCCCAAGGCCGGCCAAGCACCTTGACGACCGCGCCTTTTGCTATTTGCATGTTCATAAGATGTGACAGCGGCAGCGGCAAGTTCTGCACCTGCGCCCAAACCTTGGAAGATACGTATAATAACAAGAAAAACCGCGCCCCAAATACCAATAACTTCATAACCGGGGATAACACCAATTAATGCAGTACAAACACCCATAAGACAAAAAGTCACCATGAGCATTTTCTTACGTCCATAACGATCACCAAGATAACCAAAGAAAATGCCACCAAATGGGCGGGCTATAAAACCAATGGCAAAAGTGGCAAAGGCTTTCAATGTTGCTGTTTTGGGATCAGTATTATCAAAAAAGATACGGCCAAAAACAATTGATGCCATGGTCGCATAAAGATAAAAATCATACCATTCCAACATTGAGCCAACAATAGTTGCAACTGCAACTTTGCGAATACGTTTGCGCTCTTCATGCGCTGTTTCGGGCTGATTTATTGCACCCATATTACTTCCTCCTCCTAACACTCCACTATGTGCTTTGTTTAAAAATTTGTCGTAAAACCTACAAAAAATTTAAACCAATATTGCATCAGCACATTGCATATTGTTTAACTCACCCTCAATGAGAAAAAATAGCCATGTAAAAACAGTATATTACAATAATTTTATTGAAATCATTCTCAACGCTGATGCAAAGAATTATTTGACTAGTTATCATGTTGTCTGATAACATGCAAGTTCGATAATTTGCATTAAGATAGATCAGCATTTCGATTTATAACGAAAATCACCTTTGGGCATTTTTGTTTTGACATCTCAAAAATATAAAGATTATGGGCGGTATTGGGAGGATATTTTGGAAAATTTTGATTTTTGTATTATTGGCGCCGGCATTGTTGGCCTATCAACAGCCATGCAACTTTTGCAAACAAAGCCAAATGCATCATTGATTGTTATTGAGAAAGAGGCAACGCCCGCTTTTCATCAAACCGGCCATAATAGCGGTGTCATCCATGCTGGTGTTTATTATGCGCCGGGCAGTATGAAAGCTAAATTTTGCCGCGAGGGACTTGCTGATACCATTGAATTTTGCAAAACTCACAATGTTGCCTATGATCAATGCGGCAAACTAATCGTTGCAACTTCACCTTTAGAGCTAGAGCGCCTTGATGCCTTGGAAAAGCGCGCCGAGCAAAATGGTCTTGATTTAGAAAGGCTTGACGGCGCGGCATTGCGCGAGCGTGAACCCCATATTACTGGACTTGGTGGCCTATTGGTTAAAGATACCGGTATTGTTGATTATCCGGGCATGTCAAGAGCCATGGTTAAGGAAATTACCCGCCTTGGTGGTAAGATTGCTTTTGCCAATCAATGTATCGACATTAAAGAAACCAGTGAAAATGTCACCGTTACCACTGATAAGCTTGAAATTTGTTGCAAAAAATTGATTGTATGTGCAGGATTACAAGCCGACCGGCTCGCTAAAATGGCCGGCCTTGATGTTGATTTTCAAATTGTTCCCTTTCGCGGCGATTATTACCGTCTGCCAGCTTCTTGCAACAATATCACCCAGCATTTAATTTATCCTGTTCCTGACCCTGATCTACCGTTTTTGGGTGTGCATTTAACCCGCATGATTGACGGATCTATAACTGTTGGTCCCAATGCCTGTCTTGCCTTGGCACGTGAAAAATATAGCCGCTTTGGCTTTAGCCTTAAAGATTTTGCCACCATGATTGGCTTTTCGGGGCTTTGGCATGTGGTGTGGAAGAATCGCAAATCAGCAATATCTGAATTGAAAAGCGCCTTTATGCGTAGCCAATATTTAAAACTATGCCAAAAATATTGCCCAAGCTTAAAACTTTCTGATCTGCAACCCTATCCTTGTGGCATTCGTGCGCAAGCAGTTTTGGCCAATGGCGACCTTGTGCATGATTTTCTTATCAAGCAGACGGCGCGCAGTATCCATATTTGCAATGCGCCATCGCCGGCTGCTACCGCATCACTGCCCATTGGTCGCCATATTCTCTCTCTCATTAATGAACAAAACTAGAATATGAGATCTGAAATTTAGAAAAATTACAATAAATGGTGCAAAAGCGATCAATGAAATAAGACCTTTGAATTCTTTCATTGAATTATTTTTTTTAGATAGTGTATGTTTCTATGGCATGGGAGCATAGGCAATGGCAAAGAAAAATAATATATCATTGACGCAAGAAAACCAGCCAACAACCAATGGCCTTGATATTGCTCCTGTCAAACGCAAACAAAGTTTGGCAGGGCAGATTTGCGATGTATTACTAGAACGCATTACCACGGGAAGTCTACGCCCCGGCGATCAATTACCAACCGAACAGCAGCTATCTGCAGCGTTTAAAGTAAGTAGATCTGTCATCCGCGAAGCAATTGCCCGCCTTAAACAAACTGGCAATATAGAAACCCAACAAGGGCGCGGAGCTTTTGTTGTCGAACAAAAAACCACAATTGATATATTGGCTTCGTCTTTGCAGCCTTCCATTTCCCCTGCCAATATTATGGAGCTAAGGCGGATTATCGAGCCTGAAATTGCCGGGCTTGCCGCATTAAGGCGCAATGAAAGCGATATTGAAGCCTTAGAAAAAGAAATTGCCATTATGAAAAATGCAGGCGATATACTTCATGAGCGCACACAAGCCGATATGCGTTTTCATACAGCCATTGCAACAGCCAGTAAAAATCCGCTTTTTGCATCGGTCATTGAAAATCTCTATCCGCTTTTTACGCAATTCTTATACCTTGCCCATGATAATGCCAGCAAAGTCAAAGGCACTTTTATAGCAGCTGAGGGCGAACATGATGCCATTGTTAAGGCGATTATTGAAAGTGATAGTAGTGCTGCAATGAAAGCAATGAAAAAGCATTTACAACGCTCATCTATCCGCCTATCAATTTTTTAAAATAGTGATCATTGCGCCAAAATAATTATTTAACGCTCAACACATAAAGCAATGCCCATACCGCCGCCAATACACAAAGTGGCTAAGCCTTTTTTGGCATCGCATCGCTGCATTTCAAACAATAAACTAGTTAATATACGTGCGCCAGATGCACCAATTGGGTGGCCAAGCGCAATCGCACCGCCATTAACATTAACCTTAGAGTGGTCAAAATTAAGACCGCGGCATACACTCAAAGCTTGCACTGCAAAAGCCTCATTCGCCTCAATCAAATCAAGATCATTAATTGTCCAACCAGCACGCTGTAAAGCTTTTTGGGTGGCTGGAATTGGTCCCATGCCCATAATCGCTGGATCGACCCCAACGCTTGCCCATGACACAATGCGAGCAAGCGGCTCGATATTACGGCGCTGCGCCTCATTAGCACTCATCAATAAAACCGCTGCTGCGCCGTCATTAATGCCAGATGCATTGCCGGCAGTTACGCTGCCCTCTTTATCAAAAGCGGGACGCAATCTTTGCAATTGTTCAATTACTGCTCCTTTACGAATATATTCGTCCTTGCTAACAACTATATCGCCCTTACGCCCCTTAATCACAACGGGTGCGATTTCCGCGTCAAAGCGTCCAGCCTTTTGGGCAGCTTCTGCCTTATGTTGGGAGTGGAGTGCAAATTGATCTTGCTCTTTACGACTAATATTCAATTTCCGCGCAATATTTTCTGCAGTGATGCCCATATGATAATTGTGGAAAGCGTCACGCAAGCCATCATAAATCATTGTATCAACAAAGGAACCATCGCCCATTTTTATACCTTGGCGTAAATAGGCTGCATGAGGTGCTTGCGACATAGATTCTTGACCACCAGCAATAATAATATCAGCCGCCCCTGTTACAATTTGTTGCATGCCAAGAATAATGGCACGAAGCCCCGAGCCACAAAGCTGATTAATGCCAAAAGCTGTACTTTCTTGTCTAAGTCCTGCCAAAAGCGCCGCTTGACGTGCGGGATTTTGCCCCCCAAGAGTGGTTAAAACTTGCCCAAGGATAACTTCATCAACTACCTCAGCGGTTATATTGGCACGCTCCAACACAGCTTCAATCACCACCTTTCCTAATTCATGGGCAGGCAGAGACGACAAAGCTCCATTAAATGACCCCACCGGCGTGCGTGCAGCCGATGCAATGACGACAGATGAACTAAGCAAAGAAGTTTGAAACTGAGACATAAACACTCTTTTCTAAAAAAAACGATAATGATTACCATAGAGCTATAATGCCGGTGATTTATCCCTTCACTGAAGCCTAAAGTACAAATTGAAAACGCTTTTTTCCTACTCCATCAACTGTGCCATCATCGGCCCATTCAATCAATGGCATTTTTTATGCGCTGCACAAACAACTGCCTTTATTATAAAAAAAGCCCACCAATTGCTTAGCAATAGATGGGCTTTGTAAAAATTATTTGATTGAAAAATCAAAATGGCAATTTAAAACCAGGAGGAATTGGCAAACCTGCTGTCATTTCTTGTGTTTTTTGCGCCATTGCAGCTTCGATCTTGCCTTTGGCTTCATTGTGGGCAGCCATGATAAGATCTTCCAAAATTTCGGTATCTTCAGGCTTATTAAGTGAAGGATCGATTTTAATGCCCTTAATCAGCCCTTGACCAGATAATGTGACACTGACCATGCCACCGCCAGATGTGGCGGTTACTTCCATATTGGCCATTTCGTCTTGCATTTCTTGCATTTTGGCCTGCATTTCTTTGGCCTTTTTCATCATGCCCATCATATCGCGCATCAATAACTCCTTAAAATAATCAACGAACCATAGCTTAATGCTAAAGCTTATTCTTCTTCCATATCGGCATGCTCATCGCTTAAATCAATATCGTCATCGCTTTCATCTTCCGGCTCGATATTATTTAAACGCACATCAACAATTTTAGCACCAGGAAAATGTGATAAAATCCGACCAACATCGGGATCAGCCTCGGCATCTGATAAAAGCTCATCGCGATGAGCTTGTTCGGCTTCAGCAATTGTCATGCCGCCGCCGTCGCGCAAGGCGGTTACCGCCCAACGCTCTCCCGTCCATTCCAATAAAGTCTTGGTAATAATGGTTGAGAGATTACGTGGTGCGTCATCGGTTGGTACATATTCCAACACGCCTTGCTTGACGGTTATTGGGCGAACATATTCTTTTAAATAAAATTTAAAATGCAGATCGCGATTTTCATCAGCAAGCGTGATTAAATCATTAAAGCGTTTAATTTCAGGCTTTTTTTTTTCGCTTTTTACTTGCCCATCAATAAAGGCTTCATCTTCGCCCTGCGCTTCACTTTCATTTTGTTGATTTTCAGCTTGCTTTAAAACGTCAACCTCAACCGCTTGACTTTCAGCTTGTTGCTTGTCGCTTAAAGGCGCGGTTTCTTCAACTGATAAAGAGCTGTCTAATTCATCAACGGTGGAAAGCGGTGCAACGCCTTCATCTTTCACTGCGTCAGCAACTTGCTTCTTTTCCTCAACCTTGTCTTCTACTTGTGGGACTAAAGCCGATTGCTTATCCACCGGTGCTTGCTCATGATTTTTATTATCTAAGCCATTATTATCTAATTGAGTGGTTGCCTCTATGACTACATTTGCAGCATTATCAACAGTTGGTAAAGGTTGCGGAGCAAGATTTTGCTCATTTTTGTTTTGCCCATTTGGACTTATTACATTTGCGCTTTGTGGTGCAGCTAGTTGTTGGGGCGCTGCCTTTTGCATGGCGACAGCCATTTGGCTCAATGCAATATCAGGGGTTTTACCGTCAGTAATAGCTTTTAAAGCTTCATCAATTGTTGGCAAATCGGCAGCATGAGCCAGCCGAATAAGCAGCATTTCTGCCGCTTGCAATGGGCGCGGCGCATTATCAGCTTCGCTAATGCCTTTTAGCAACATTTGCCAATTACGTGACAAAGTGCGGATAGAAAGCTTGCTTGCAAAATCTGCACCGCGGCGGCGCTCTTCTTCGGAAAGCGATACATCCTCAATCAATTGCGGGGTAAAGCGCAAGCGGGTTACCAAGTGATTGAAGTCCGCAAGCTCGGTTAAAATCACTATCGGATCAGCACCGGCATCATATTGGCCTTTAAATTCTTGCAAAGCACTGGCAATATTACCGCTCATAATAAGCTCGAATAAATCGATAATACGAGCGCGATCAGCAAGGCCAAGCATTGAGCGAACCGCTTCAATATGAACACTGCCAGCACCGTGAGCAATAGCTTGATCCAGAATAGACAAGGCATCGCGCACCGATCCCTCACCAGCGCGCGCAATCATCGCCAAAGCTTCACTATCAACAGTGATATTCTCGGCACTCGAAATTTTTTGCAAATGCTGCGTCAAGGTAGCAGAATCAATGCGGCGCAAATCAAAGCGCTGACACCGACTTAATACTGTAATTGGAACTTTACGAATTTCGGTGGTTGCAAAAATAAACTTCACATGGGGTGGCGGTTCTTCCAATGTTTTAAGCAGACCATTAAAGGCCTGCGTTGAAAGCATATGCACCTCATCAATGATATAGACTTTATAGCGTGCTGAAACAGGGCGATAACGCACTTGCTCAATAATTTCACGAATATCATCAATACCGGTATGGGAGGCAGCATCCATTTCTACCACATCGACATGGCGCCCTTCCATAATTGCTTGGCAATGTTCACCCATCACTGATAGGTCAATGGTTGGGCGGTCGATAGTATCGGTCTTATAATTAAGAGCGCGCGCCAAAATACGAGCTGTAGTAGTTTTACCCACACCGCGTACACCAGTCAGCATCCATGCTTGCGCAATGCGCCCCGCCTCAAAGGCATTGGTTAGGGTGCGCACCATCGGCTCTTGACCGATAAGATCAGAAAAATCTTGCGGACGATATTTGCGGGCAAGAACGCGATAAGCTTGTTCTGCCGTATTATTGTCCATGCTATCAATCCAAATATCTGAAAAAAGGTTGGCTAAAATATTTCTAGATTTATGGCATTTTGCCAACAGCTTTGCAATTTATTTATTTGCAAAAAAAATGCGCTTTACACAGCTGAAATATCGATATCCTAAAGAATATTTGATTTGCTGCAAACCTTACAAAGGTGGGAAACTGGCACGGTGACCCGACCCAGATTCGTTAGGGCTGCTTCCTTCCGGACCTGACCCGATTGGCGAGTGGTTCGTCCACCACCAGCTTCCCACTTGTCATATCGTCAATTTGGGCGCAAAAAGCAAGTATTGATTTTTAAAAAATGGTAAGAAAATACAATGAATAGCCAATTTTCCCTTGATAAACGCTTAGAAAACGACACAAAACTAATATGTTCCTTAAAAATTTGTGATTTACGCCTGCTTGATGATAGCCGTTGGCCTTGGTTAGTTCTTATTCCAAGAATCGCTAATGTGGTTGAATTACACATGCTAGATCAAACCAGCCAAAGCGCGATATTTGCTGAGATGATGAGTGTATCGCAAGCCTTGCATAATATTTTCCCCGATGCAAAAATCAACACCGGTGCGCTTGGCAATATTGTGCGCCAATTGCATATTCATATTATTGCCCGCCATGAAAATGATGTAAATTGGCCAGGACCAGTTTGGGGCGTTGCAGGAAAAATAGCTTATGATGATGAGGCTGCCTTTACTGTAATGGATAAAATCAAACATGCTTTAGGCAAAGATGTGCTTAATTAAAAAAGAAAATAAAGTTGCAGCATAGCTTTGAGAAGCAAAGATTATATGATTTTAAATATAATTTACAAGATGTTAATCTATAGCCGAAAAAACGACTAACCTATTTAATAGCATTTAAATATCGATCATTTTAAAATTTTTGTCTTTGCTGATGAAATTTTTAAATGCTGCCATATGTAGAATAGAACGAGCGAACACAAGATGCTTTGCTCTGTAAAATCTGTTCATCTTTGCTTCGGACCAAGTAGGCTTTTTCAAGTTGGCCTGTAAACGTCAAGGCATTCTTTTATTTGTGATATTGCAGTTTTCGGGGGAATGATATGCCAGCACCAATTTCTTTTTCAAATATTGCTTTTACTGGCAATCCAATTATCCGCGATAGCGAAAAGCGCAGCGACGATTGTGTGGAGCTTGCACTAAAATCTGACGAAAGCTTAGTAATATTGTTTATAAATGGTCTTGCTGTACAAAAGGAAGATACGCCATTACTTACTCTTGGCGAAGTCCAGCAATTTGATCCCAATTGGAAAAGTGCCGTTTATCTCGGGCAATATCGTGGCCGTTCGATTCTCGCGGCCCATAGTGATATCAAGATTGATGATTTAACCGAACCGTTTACTGCCAGTAATTTACGCAACCTTTATACTGATACAAAAATTGCACCACCATTGGTGGGTGCTTTGGCGCAAGCTTCATCGCTTTTAAATTGGCATGATAATAATGGCTTTTGTGCGCGTTGCGGCAATGAAACCTTGATGCGTGGTGGCGGCAATCGTCGCAGTTGTAGCCGTTGCGGAGCGGAGCATTTCCCACGGGTTGATCCTATTGCCATCATGTTGGTAACACGACGCGATAAATGCCTTTTGGCCCATAATCATAATTTTACTGAAAAGCGCTTTTCCTGTCTTGCAGGCTTTATCGAACAGGGTGAAACATTTGAAGCAGCGGTACGCCGCGAAGTATTTGAAGAAGTGCAGATTAAAATTGGTGAAGTCACCTATATTGCAAGCCAACCATGGCCTTTTCCCCAAGCCTTAATGCTTGGTAGTTTTGCTGATGCCCTTGATAATAATATTATAATTGATGATAGTGAAATTGAGCAGGCCCAGTGGTTTGACCGTAGTGAAGTGAAGACCATGCTGCTTGAAGAGCATCCGCAGAACTTTAGTCTTCCTCCTACAGGCTCTATTGCTAATTATCTCATACGTCGTTGGTTAAATAAATTTTCAAGAGGAAGAAGCTAAACAGGCTGAAAATCTGACTATTGTGATGATAATCACGCTGCAATAATTGTCACAACAGCTCCATATAAACAAGCTTGCCCCATCGCCACATAGTTTTGTCATGAAACTGCAATGTCGTAACGATAACACTTGACTGTATTTGGAATGTCGAGGTTATTATGTTAAAAATTTTTCGTATTTGCGCAATTGGGGCGCTGCTGTCTATGTCTGCTTTATCTGCTTTTGCACAAGTACATCTTGACCGCTTACCGCAAAGTAACAAGGTTCCAGACGAATTTGTCGCCGTCATTGAAATACCGCAAGGCAGTAATGTAAAATATGAAATTGATAAAGAAAGCGGGCTTATTTTTGTTGACCGCTTCCAATCTATGCCTGTGGTTTATCCTGCCAATTATGGTTCGGTGCCAAGCAGTCTTGCAGGTGATGGCGATCCTCTTGACGTCATTGTTTATACTCGCAGCCCAATTATGCCAGGTGCAGCGATTAAAGTACGCCCCATAGGCATATTAAAAATGATTGATGGCGGCGAAGCCGATGATAAAATTGTTGCCGTACCAACATCAAAAATTGATCCAACCTATGACAATATAAAAGAACTTAAAGACTTGCCAAAAATAGAAGTTTTGCGGCTTGAGCAATTTTTCGCCATTTACAAAAATTTACCCGAAGGGCGCAAAAAAGTCGAGTTAAATGGCTTTGAGGATGCGGTGGCTGCTCGTATAGCGATTAAAACAGCCATTGATGCCTATAGAGAAAAAAATACCGCCCATTAAGTCTAATAATCGCGGTAATCATATCTCAAAAATAAATAAAGCGCTTGTGTTCAACAAACACAAGCGCTTTATTTATGCCTTAATGTTTAACTCTTAATCAAGAGTGAAGTCAAAACGGTAGCTGCCTGATACACCAACGGTGAATTGATTTTTAGAGCCGCGTTGCTTAACTAGGCTAGAATCAGCAGAAGGGCCAGTTAAGCGATCATATTCAGCAAAAAGACTGGTGGTAATCTTATCAGTGGTTTTCCAAGTCACAGCACCGCCAGCACCAACAGAACCAATGCCGCCCTTTGGATTATAGGGCTTGAGGCCGGTTAATGGTGCACGAATTTCATCGACACCATAGAAGGCTTTATAATAATCCTTTGAAGCAACAAACATTCTTGGGCCTGCCGACACGCGAACGGTTGGCGTAACATCGTGGAAAGCATCAACAGCAATATCGGCAACAACACCTTGGTGAGAGCGGATACCATGGCGCACTTCAACACGGGCGCGCATCCAATCAACTGGATAAAGTTCAGCAAAAAGACCTGCTTCGCCGCCAAGTTTTACGCGCTTCATGCCTTTAAGATCGTCGGATGTGCCACCATCGCGTTGCCAAATAATCTTGCCAACAATACCGGCATTAAATGGACCCGAGGAAATGAGACCAAAGGAAGGATTATCATTTCGTGAAGAAAAGCGTGCTTCAGAACCAGTACGACCGATCGAAAAAATGGGCGCAAACTTAAGTTCGTTTTTAGAATCACCTTCATAGCTCGGCGCACTATAAGCAGAACCGCCTAAGGTGAGCGACCAGTTACCAGACCAAAAATGTGCTTTTTCTTGCGGCATAGCAATGCCATCATTATAGCCACTGCCATTATTATTATAGCTATTGCCACTATTATAATCGGCAGCCATAGCGGGTAGCGCAGCAAATGATGCGGCTGATAAAAGTGCAGCAGTAATTATTTTTTTTGTGCCGCTTCGTATGTAATGACCTAAAAACACGTTATAAAACTCCAATATAAACCCCGCTTTGTTTTCACATTTCCAGTGGTCAAGATTAACCATATTACCTGAAAGATTAAAAGAAAACAGCATCATTGTCGGCAATAAGTGTAAAATTTGATTTAAACAATGAAATCAAGTTTTATATTTTGAGCCAAAAAATGCTTTCTTCTATTTTATGGTTTCCAAAGGGTTAAAATTTATTCCTAAATTTTGCTGCCAATAGCATTTAAAAAAAGATTAGAGTGCTTGCCTCGACTTAATATGCATTCACGCTTTATCCGTAGATGATAAGTGGTTTTTACCAAGTGACGAGCGACAAGTAAACAATCCGCCTATTTGATTCCATTTAACACAAAACAATCACTTAATTTCCTTAAAAAATATAACAAATTGTTTATTATGTAAAATTTTAAATACTCCACAACACATTTCAAATTATAATATCATAAATTTGCTTTATTTCTCTTTCATATTGAACATCGTTCAACATTGAATTATGTTCAAATACATTAAAGGAGGCGAAAATGCAAGAAAAAAACGATCTTGAAACTCTTAAAGCCGTGAACAATCCATCACAACGTTTTTTTAATGTAGCAAGCTTTGCGGTCATCATCTGTATAATAGCCTCAGCATTCACCACCTATCATTACCCAAAAAACCAACCCGAATTGACTATTTGGAGCGGCACCCCACTTTGGGCAACAACATTTGGTCCAATTATTTGGCTGCTTTTTGTCGCCTTGCCACTGGTGCTCAGTGTTAGTTTTCTTTTTCGGAACCAATATAAGATGTGGCGTATTGGCTCCTATTCGATGATGTGGGCAAGCATCCTCCTTGGCATTATTTTTATCATCATGTCGGCCTACGAAATTTTAAGCACTATTTTCGCATACATAGTTTGCAGCTTTGCTTCATTATTTGGCATATTCTTCGTGATAGCAAAACGTGTCGATACAGCATTTAATTCATGCCTTGCCAAAAACGGCGTTGACATTAATCAAACCTTTGGCATTTCTATTTATCTGATCTATGCTGCTGCCCTCATTAGCCTTTTTACTCTTATCCATCTGGCAATTAAGGGAGCGATAAAAAAAACATAGATTTTTAATTATCTAACTGAGAGCTTGATGCATTTACATATTCACAATAATCTCACTCAATAATGTGCAATGAGATTTCATATTTTTTCATCTAAACAGTTTTTTAATCTGCCGTAAAATTTTAATAATTTCACGCCTGCTAAACCATTTATGAGCTTTTCCATCAACGCGAAGTGCGAGAATTCGTTTGAGTTTCGATATTACCCGAACCCAATCGCTAATATCCTTGCGGATCACTCATTTGCGTATTTTTATGACTAAATCAGGCGGTAAACTTTATAGCAGCCTATTTAACATCAACCATGTTTAGCACCTATTTCTTGCAAGAAAAATAACCTGAACAAATTATCCAAATACCGATATTGAAGCGCTAAACGCTATTTTGATACTGAAAACGCCACACCATTTCCAAGCAAAGCCAAGCTAATATGTTGAAAAATCATAAAGAGCTCATTTGTAGCGCGCAATTTTGTGCCAGAATACAAGCTAATAGCTGGCGTCTTGTATTTACATTAAGCGTACAAGCCAAAAGCGCTCACTAGCAACAGCAAATAAAATAAATGAATTTATCAAAATTTATGATAGTTTTCTTTGTTTAACCATCAGCATAAAAATATTAACCAACATCTACCTTAGTAGATATTAAAGCAAAATAATGATTTTATAATATATAAAATAACCAGTACTTGAATAACCACCATTACATTGTTTATAGTAACGCCGTTGACTATAAAGTCGACCCTTAGTCATATATCAAATAAGTCATATCTTAAAAAAATTCTAATATTTTAACTATATCGAACTGATTTATAATTGGCTGCCAATCGAGGAAAACATATTGAACGTTTCAAGTAATTTAGTAGTGAAAAATAAATTGCAAAAAAGTGACCCTAAAATTGGTGGATTGCTTTATTTGGTTGCAATATACTTAACATATCACGTGGTTTATAATGTCAGCTATATTTTAAATAAGGTTCAATTTATTTACAATTTTGACAGCTTTACCCAAGTTTTAGTCTCATTTCTTTCTGCTCCATTCTTATTTGATTTAGTCTTAATGACAATGGCTTTCATAGGGTTACTTAAGGAAAAACGAACCTTCCCATATGTATTTATTGCATTTTTGATCTATCGAATTTGCTTGGATGTTGGTTATGCCTTATTTTTTAAATATAGATTTAAAAAAGATGAAGTGTTTACGTCCCCTATTTATTGGCTAGGCTGTTTTATAGCTGTTATTTTTCTATTCTATATTATTTTTTCTAAGCGAGTAAAAAACACCTTCGTTAATTAATTGTTTTTTAAATATAGTTATTTCAATTCTTAGATTGAGTTTGGAACCGTTATGAATGGTATAAATACAAGTAGCAATATCACCGCAAAGAAGGGAAAAATTGTAAAAAATACTAAAATTGGCGGCGCGCTTTACTTGGTTGCCCTTTATCTTATTTTATTTACAATTTCATGTATACGCGACATCATAGCAATTTTTAATAGTGATTTTTCAACTTATTTCTTTAATGCTGATTTTTCAAATAATTTCATTGTAGCGAAGCTATTAAATACAAACTTTTTGTTTCCATTATTTTTATTCCAATTTGTGATGCTCTTTATCATTGCAATTGGATATTTCAAAAAATACTATTATTTCCCTACTATGTTTATATTATTTTTAATAAGTAATTTTCTTTATAATGCAGCTTATATAAAGCAAATACCAAATTTTGAATATTTGAATTATTTTTTTAAATTTTATTTTGAGATTCTTTTGATTTTATTCATAGATATAATTTTATTAATTTATATATATTGCTCCAAACGGGTCAAAGAAACCTTTATAAATTGAATAAAGGCAACTGATTTAAGTTGCTAGAATTTGCCTTATAATGAAACACTTTAGACGGCGTTGAACCTTTCATAAAATTGTAATGTCAAAATGACAAATTGCAAAACGACAATGTTACACAGATAATTGATTATTTTTTTAACAATATGAACAGTAAATTGATGTTTTTTGGGATCGTAATGGATAAAATGACGGTGACGAAAATTAGTTGCTAAAAATGATCTATGAGGAAGTGAAAAATGGATAAAAAGAAAAAGCGATTTTCCTTTCCTAAGCTCAATAATAAAACACTACGCCAGAATGTCGATTCTGCGATTAGAAATCGTCGCGGACATCGGCCACTATCAGCAGATAGGGAGGGTGGCGATACGGTTATCGCATCCTATAATGTTCATAAATGTGTGGGCCTTGACAAGATATTTAATCCTGAAAGAATTGTTAATGTTATTTCTGAACTTAATGCTGATATTATAGGTTTGCAAGAAATCGATAAACGCTTTGGTGAACGCATAGGCCTTTTGGATCTGAATTATTTAAATGAGCGCACCGGATTAAAGCCCGTACCAATACAGGCCATGTCATCGCTGGGGCACGGTTGGCACGGCAATGGGCTATTTTTTCGTAATGGCGAAGTGCGTGATGTACATCAGATAAAATTGCCAGGATTAGAGCCGCGCGGCGCTGTCATTGTTGAATTTGAGTTAATTTATGGCCCCCTACGAGTTATTGGTGCGCATTTTGGTTTATTACACCGTTCGCGTATACAGCAAGCAAAAACTATTTTAAGCTATCTTGAAACGCGCCCAGACATGCCAACTTTATTAATTGGTGACCTGAATGAATGGCGTATTGGTAAAGGGTCATCTCTCACCAGCCTATCACCGCTTTTTGACCTTGCAATGGGAACTTTACCAAGTTTTCCTGCGCGTTTTCCCGTCTTAGCTTTGGATCGCGTGTTTGCTTATCCTAAAAATCTAATAAATTCTGTAGAGGTGCACAAAAGTGCTTTGGCCCGCATTGCATCAGATCACCTACCCATCAAAGCCCATATTGATATCCTTGGCGCTTTAAATAGCATGAATGTCGCAGCAAACACTTAATAGAATATTTTGTCATAAGCATTTTACGAAAGACTTATCATAAATGCAGAAGTTCTATGTCCATAATATTAACTAATCTGAATTTTGCCAAACCAGCTCAAGTAAAACTCGACACAAACTGCTAAATTAATTTCTAGTTCGATTTTGTTAAATAAATTTTGGATTTTTTAAAAGGTTATAGTCGGTATTACGAAAGATTTTTGGATATTTTAGATTAAACTAATATCTTTACGTAAAAACTGGCAAGAGATAAGGCTATATTGGTTTAAATACAACTACTCAGCAACGGCAATAATTTCTTGCTAACCAATATCTCTATAAAATAATAATCCGGATGCAGAAGCATCCGGATTACGTCCTGAGGCCGGGATGACAGACGGCTAATTGCGGGGCACCGTTCTGCCGCTAACACATGCAGGATATCATATGATAGCAATACAACTATATGGTGTATTTTGATTCATGTCAAATAAAATTAACCGGCTAATTAGTTTAAGGCTATAATGTGGTGGAAAACTGTTTTGTTTTAAATCTTAAGAAAAATACAACTAAAAATTACATAATTTCCAAGAAATTAATATTAGAAAATATAAACTAGCTCCATTTCGAGCCAGTATTTTTTGATTAAATATATTTATAATTCTCTAAATCGCGCTTAAGTTGTATTTAAATACTGATTAAACAGGTTACTTGAGTAAATAGATAACCCTAATTTTAATTATTTGTAAATATTTTAATCAATTTCAACAAAGTTTCGCGACAAAAAATCAAACTATACCGTATCTATTTTACCAATATATTTCCCACGCATATTAATTTTACACGAGATTGATAAAATGAGGTATTTTAAAATTGATTTTTATCAAAAAGACCAAGTCAGGCGGACTTAAAATGTGAGTCCGCCATGCTGTTGCACTATGGCATCTTAAAAAAATAGATTGCAATTTTATGATAAGCGCTTTTTCCAAATTTCGATTTGTTGGCGCACTTGATTTGGCGCTGTACCACCGTAAGATTGACGGCTTTCAACCGACTTTTCTACGGTGAGGTAATCAAATACATCACTGGTAATATCATTGTGGATAGATTGTAAGTCTTGCAAAGTTAGCGCACCAAGTTCCACTTTCTTTTCTTCAGCTAGTGCAACCGCACGTCCAGTAACGTGATGAGCCTCCCTAAAGGGTAAGCCAAGCACGCGCACTAGCCAATCAGCAAGATCGGTAGCGGTGGAAAAACCAGAGCCTGCAGCTTTTGCCATAGCATCGGTATTAATGTGAATATCGCTCATCATACCCGTCATAGCAGCAATGCACAGCTCTAAGGTTTCAGCCGCGTCAAATACTGCTTCCTTATCTTCTTGCATGTCTTTAGAATAGGCAAGCGGTAAGCCTTTCATCACGGTCAGCAATGTGATTAATGCACCATTGATACGGCCCGTTTTTGCACGGATAAGCTCTGCGGCATCAGGGTTTTTCTTTTGAGGCATAATCGATGAGCCGGTTGAAAAACTGTCAGACAAGCGCACAAAATTAAATTGTGGTGTTGACCAAATAACAATTTCCTCAGCCATACGGGATAGATGGGTGGCGCAAATCGAGGCTGCACTTAAAAACTCAAGCGCATAGTCACGATCAGATACGCTATCAATCGAATTGCGAGTTGGTTCACGAAAGCCTAATAATTTGGCGGTCATGAAACGATCGGTTGGAAAGCCCGTACCGGCAAGGGCTGCGGCACCAAGGGGTGACTCGTCCATGCGATTGACCGCATCTTGCATACGCGACAAATCACGGCCAAACATTTCAACATAGGCCATAAGGTGGTGACCATAGGTAACTGGCTGCGCCGTTTGTAAGTGAGTAAAGCCCGGCATATAATTTCCAGCAAATTGTTCCGCACGCTTGACTAAAAGAACAATTAACTTATGGAGGCTAGCAGCTGTCTTTTGCGTTTCATCCTTAACCCAGAGACGAAAATCAACCGCCACCTGATCATTACGCGAACGCGCGGTATGCAAACGCCCTGCCGGTTCGCCAATAAGATCCTTAAGACGCGCTTCAATATTCATATGAATATCTTCAAGGCGGCGTGAAAAAACAAAGCTACCGCTTTCAATTTCTTTCAAAATAATATGCAATCCGCGCTCTATCTCTTGCATATCATGAGCAGAAATAATACCTT
Organism: Bartonella sp. HY761; assembly: GCF_026743145.1. Taxonomy (NCBI): domain Bacteria; kingdom Pseudomonadati; phylum Pseudomonadota; class Alphaproteobacteria; order Hyphomicrobiales; family Bartonellaceae; genus Bartonella; species Bartonella sp. HY761. The sequence continues at coordinate 3,345,511 of NZ_CP104887.1, read as the reverse complement.
GTTTAGCAAGCATCGCTGCATGAGCAAGGGAACCTTTGATATCTTGTTTATAAAGTTTGCGGTCATAATCAATGGAAGCATTAATTTCTTCCATAATAGCGTCGGGGCCAGAAGCAAAACGTCCACCCCACATCTGGTTGCTTTTATCGGTCTCAGTCATAATCTTGGCCCTGAATTAAAGGAATAATAAAATGCTTGAAGAAAAACCTTATGGCAAAAGGATTAAAACAGCAATAAAAACTGTTTTTAAACCTAAAAGCTCGTATATTTTTGCCCTTCTACCATTTTTGCTATACGCGATTTTCCCCGCCCCCTCAATGGCAGAAAATAAGTCTTGTGCGTTAAATGAACAAAAATTAAGCTCGTTGAAAAAAAGTCGTTCTGGCGAGTTTACCAATGTTATTATGGCACAAGATCCGTTTTATGCCGGTGATTTAACCTTTAAAAACGCAGACGGTAAGGAAGTTAAAGTTTCTGATTTTAAAGGACAAACAGTTTTCTTAAACCTTTGGGCAACGTGGTGTGGGCCATGCCGTGAGGAAATGCCCGATATTGCCAAGGTGCAAGACAAAAAAGCGGATGATTCTCTTGCTGTTGTTGCAGTCAATGTTGATAAGCAAGAAGATAGCTATGTGCATGACTTTTTAAAAGAATATAAAGCCGATAATTTGCCGTTTTATCGCGATACTTCTATGGCAATTTTTTATAAATTACGCCGTGAAGGTTTGGCACTCGGGCTTCCAACCACATTGATTATTGACAAGGATGGTTGTTTGACGGCTAGCCTTATCGGCTCTGCACCTTGGGGCGATGCAGATGCTATGAAGTTCATCGACAAGGTTAAGGAACTTGATGCACAATAAAGCCTAATTTACTTCACTGCTTTAAAGCCGGTTTTTTAAAAGCCGGTTTTTTGCTTTTATTTTGCTAGTTCCTATAAAAGCGGTTTCCACTTAGAGCTAAAATGCTATACACCGCTATTAAAGTTTTAAAGCTGCTTAACAATATGAGATATTATGGCCAATCCTCCTCTTTTAACCCTTGATCAATTATCGCTTACCTTCGGGGGCACGCCTTTATTAACCAATGCCAATTTAAGCGTTAGCGAGGGGGAGCGCATTGCATTGGTTGGCCGCAATGGGTCTGGTAAATCCACCCTTTTAAAAATAGCAGCTGGCCTTGTTGAGCCAACTGATGGCGAAATTTTTCGTCATCCAGGTGCGACCATTCGCTATTTGCCACAAAGTCCTGATATGGATGGTTTTGACACGGTGGAGGCCTATGTTGAGGCAGGACTTGGGCCAGCTGATGACCATTACCGCGTTGGTTATTTGTTGGATCATCTGGGTTTAAGTGGTGAAGCTAATCCGCGTGATTTATCTGGTGGTGAGGCGCGCCGTGCAGCCCTTGCCCGTGTACTTGCGCCTTCACCCGATGTTTTATTATTAGATGAGCCAACCAACCACCTTGATCTTACCACCATTGAATGGCTTGAAAATGAGCTTGCGCAAATTCGCTCGGCATTAGTAATTATTTCCCATGATCGGCGTTTTCTTGAAACCGTGAGCCGCTCAACCGTATGGCTTGATCGCGGTGTTACCCGCCGCTTGGATCAAGGCTTTAAATTTTTTGAAGAATGGCGCGATAAGGTTTTAGAAGAAGAAGAACGCGATCAGCATAAGCTTGGCCGCCAGATCGAGCGTGAGGAGCATTGGCTGCGCTATGGTGTGACAGCGCGGCGTAAGAGAAATGTTCGCCGTCTTGATGAATTGCATAATTTACGCGCCCGCCATCGTAGCCATCAAGGACCACAAGGCGTTGTGCAATTGCAAGCCGCGGATAGCCGCGATTCGGGTAAATTAGTGGTTGAAGCCAAACATATTGCTAAAGCCTATGGCGAGCGTGTTTTGATTAAAGATTTTTCTACCCGTATTAATCGTGGTGATCGTATTGGACTTGTTGGCCCTAATGGTGCCGGCAAAACCACGCTGCTTTCAATTTTAACCGGCCTTATTGAGCCTGATAAAGGCAGTGTGCGCCTTGGGGTTAATCTTGAAGTGGCAATGCTTGACCAAAAACGCAGCCTTAATCTTGATGAAAGCCTTAAAGATTATTTGACTGACGGGCGCGGCGATAGCGTTATTGTTAATGGCGAACAAAAACACGTTGTATCCTATATGAAAGATTTTCTCTTTCAAACCGAGCAAGCACGCACGCCTATTCGCGAGCTTTCGGGTGGTGAACGCGCAAGATTAATGCTAGCACGGCTTTTGGCACGCCCTGCAAATTTGCTTATCCTCGATGAGCCCACCAATGATCTTGATATGGAAACCCTCGACCTCTTGCAAGAACTCGTTGCCGGCTTCCCCGGCACGGTAATTCTTGTAAGTCATGATCGCGATTTTCTTGATCGCACCGTCACATCGGTTATTGCGCCAGAAGGTGATGGCGATTGGTTGGAATATGCCGGTGGCTATAGTGATATGTTAGCACAACGTAAAGATAAGGCGCTGAGCATACGCAAAGAGCAAAAAGCAACCAAAAATAATGACACGGCAAATGCCGGACAAAAAAACGATAATGCACCAGCAAAGGAACAAAAACGGAAACTTTCTTTTAAACAAAAATACGCGCTTGATAATTTGCCGATTGAGATGGAAAAGCTCAATGGTGAAATAGCGATTCTTGAAAAAGAATTATCTGATCCTAATCTTTATAGCAAAAATGCCGACCGTTTCCATGACCTTTCTAAAAAACTTGAGCAAAAGCAAACATCGCTAATGGAAAAAGAAGAAGAATGGTTGGAGCTTGAAATGCTGCGCGAAGAAATGGAATAGCAAACATATATCAGGATAAGAGTTGGTTTAAATATCTCACCTTTTTAATATACTGATATTTCGTAATTTTTGATCAAAAAGCCGCATATTATATGCGGTTTTTTTATGCGCGGCTTTGCTTAACACTAAATTTTACGCATAAAAAAAACGCCTGCTGCGGGAGGAGGTGCAGCAGGCGCTTGAATTGAAAACCGACTGGGAGGAGGAGGAGATGTCGGTCTTCCAAAATTTTCAGGGTATAGGAGGAGGAGAACCCTGAAAAAACTGTAATAATACTAATTTCTAACTCAAAAGCTCTCAACCCATTTTTGGAGAGCGCCTATGAATAATTTATTAACGTGTTGCGCGACGAGCAATTGTTGGGATTTCAGCACGATTAATGCCAAGATCATTGAGCTCACGAGAGGAAAGACGGCTAAGCTCGTTAACTGTTGTGCGATAACGACGCCAGTTGTTGAAAGAGCGAACCAAATTCATTTTAATCACCTAGATTTTGTTTGTTAAGCTTTATTGCTTTGTTAACCTGAATATAGGCTGTTCACATTTATTTGAGTAGTGCCAAGTTTGCATAGCTGCCCTAGCCATTTCACAAAGATTTCTAAAAAAATTCCTAATATAGGCTTTATTAAATAGCTCTTTAGGCAATGCGTTTTGCCATAAAAAAACACCTGCTGCGGGAGGAAATGCAGCAGGTGTTTGAATTGAAAACCGACTGGGAGGAGGAGGAGATGTCGGTCTTCCAAAATTTTCAGGGTATAGGAGGAGGAGATTTACCCTAAAAATTTAAATTTCAATTTAACGGCTCTCAACTCAACAGCGAGCGCCTAGATCAAATTTTATGATCAAATTTTAAGATCAATTTTGAATATTAACGTGTTGCGCGACGAGCAATTGATGGAATTTCAGCACGGTTAATGCCAAGATCATTAAGCTCACGAGCAGAAAGGCTATTTAACTCATTAACCGTTGTACGGTAACGACGCCAGTTATTGAAAGAGCGAACCAAATTCATTTTAATCACCTAGATATTGTTTGTTACGTTTTATTGTTTTGTTAAAATCAATATAGGTTTTTCACGATAATTTGAGTAGTATTAACTTTGCATAGCTGATCTGCGAAGAGCATGCAAAAAGCGCCTTTTTTAGTCATATTTCTTTCATAAAGGCCTAATTTTGCCGCAATCTGATAAAAAATGGTTCGCATTGCGGCTAAAGCATGGCGCATATTTTTTCGCTTTGTTTCTTTGCCATTTTATAAATTTTATTGGGTATTTTTGCCTTTGCTAAGACTTATGCTCAAGCTTAAAAATGTCTTGATCGAATCATTCATTGTCATAGCTGCGCGACAAAATTGCTTGCGCAACGTCATCACCCATTTTTATAATGCGAATAAGCAAAGGGATAAAGAGTGCTAAAAAGCTACGCTCTAAACCGCGAGCCTTTTGTGCTTCATAAATATCATCGGCAATGGTTTTCACAACTGGTACAAATCGCAAGGTCAACGACAAGGCCAATGCAATTTTTTTGGGGTTAGCGCCAAGCGGTTTAAAGAGCATAAAGAATCGCTCAAATGCGTCAAGCATATCGCTTGCTTTGGTCGTTGCATTAATCAAATTTGCGGCAAGTAATAAAATTGCAAGACGTAATGTAATTGCTAAACTAGCTGCCCATGGAATGGTTAGCCATTGCACCAAAAATAATCCAAGCAACAGCCACCATAATTTTACAAGATTTTTAATTGGCAGTGTTAAGCTAAATCCAACTATTGGATAAGCAAGCAGCGCCAATAGGAAGGCAATTGCCATAATATCGATGCGCGTGAAAAAAAATACAAATAAGCCAAGGACAAAAAGGAAAATAATTTTCACCCAAATAGGTGTTTTTTTGGCCCATAAACGTGCGGACTCATTGTTTTCAAAATTGCTCATCATTGCATTAAAGTTTTATAAAATTCAATCGCAGCATGGGCGCTGCCATCATAGGCTATTTTGCCTTCATCGATCACCAATACACGGTCGAAATCCTGCAAAAGTTCAAGGTCGTGACTTACCAAGACAACTCGTTGCGGCAGATTGTTGATGAGGGCGGCAATGCGCTTTTTGTTGCGCAAATCGAGCATGGTTGTTGGTTCATCAAAAACCATAATTTCAGGCTGCATAACCAAAACACCGCAAATCGCCAATAATTGCTTTTGTCCACCACTTAAATTATGGGCAGATGATGTTTTAATCGCATCAAGATTATAGAGCTTTAAAACATCATCACTGCGTCTTTGGATTTCCGCCTTTGTGAGCTTCATATTTTTAAGTCCAAAAGCAATATCTTCCTCAATTGTTGGCATAATGATTTGATTGTCGGGATTTTGAAAAATAAACCCAACTTTGCGACGTATATTTTTACCGTCCTTTTTCGTATCTAAACCGTCGATAAAAACCGTGCCAGTACTAGGTAGCAAAAGCCCATTTAACAATCTTGCAAAACTACTTTTACCCGAACCATTAGCGCCAATAACACCAATGCGCTGTTGTTGTAATGTTACATTTATCGATTGTAAGACGGTCTTATTGCCAAGCTTTAATGTGACATCTTCCAACTGTATATGCTTATCGCAAGTGGGACTAGCTAAAGCCGTGGCAGTTGCAATTTTCACCGTATTTGCCCCTGCCAATCAATACCAAGTTCCGCCAGTCTTTTAACAGCTGTTTGTGGCATAGCTGGTGGATTTTTGCTATTTGCTGCTTCAATCAATAAATCATCGCAGGCTTTTTCAGTAACCTCTTCCAATTTTTTTAAAAATTCACGTTTGTTAAGACCTGGCTCAATGGCAGGTAAAACCCGCATAATAACGGTGCCAGGATAGCGCATGACAGTTGATCGCGGCCAAAAAAGCCCAGCATTAAGCGCAATAGGAATAACGGGCAAGGATAATTCACTATAAATTGGTATAATTCCCGGCTTATAGCTCGGTTCCGCACCCGGCTCTTGACGCGTGCCTTCAGGAAAAATAACGATTTGCCGGCCATCGGCAGCCTTTTCACGCGCTCCATTAATCACCGCTTTCATCGCCTTGATTGGGGATCCACGATCAATAGGAATCATGCCAATTTTCCACATAAACCACCCAAAAATTGGCAAGCGCATTAATTCGCGTTTGAGCACAAGACTTGGATCTTCAAGGCACATACATAGCATGATTGTTTCCCACATGGATTGATGCTTAGGTGCGATAATACAAGCACCTTTTGGTATATTCTCCATGCCTTCAAGGCGATAATTAGTGCCAACAATATGCCTAAATAAAAACATGGTAACGCGGCCCCATATTTTAGGCACTATCCATGCTTTTTTTCGCGGCAAGAAAAAATAAAACGGCGTATAAAGAAAAACCTGCAATATCGATGCGGTATAAAAAGCAAATATGAATAATATCGATCGTATAAAAAGCACTATTTTTTCCAATGCAGAGTTTTGGGGCATTTGGTTTATAAAACAGAATAAACACGCTGAAAATGGCTTTATTGCATATTGGGTTATTTTACCAAATAAAAATAAGCTATTTTGATGAATTTTTAAATCTTAGGCTGCGCTTCACTGTCATAGGCTTTCATGATCAGATCAACAATAGCATTTAAACGCTTAGTATCAACCCCATCGCGTGCCTGTACTGAAAAGCCGCAAAGGGCAGTGCAACAAAAATCAGCAAAAGCAGTTTCATTAAAGTTTGGCGCAATTGTACCATCACATTTAGCCTGCTTAAGGTAGGATTTAATCAGATCAGTGCGTTCATTGCGCATATCGGTGAGCCATTGTGCGATATTATGATGGTTTTGCGAGTAATTAACGGCGGAAGATACAACCATGCAGCCCATAAATTTATCGGTGTAAACATCTATTGCCCCACGTAAAACTTGCTCGATTGCGGCACGTGCATCACTATTTTGCGCAAGCGCTACATTGGCGAAGGAGCCTTTTTCAAGCTGATATTGCTCGACAGCTTCACGAAAAAGCGCTTCTTTAGAGCCAAAGGCCGCATAAATACGAGCCGATGCAATATTAAGCGCTTGCGTCAGATCTGCCATAGAGGTCCCCTCGAAGCCATATTGCCAAAAAAGATTACGTGCTTCTTTCAAAGCCTCATCTCTATCAAATTCTCTTGGTCTACCTGCCATTTTTCAATCTCGCATTTCAATTCCCACGCAATTTTTTGTCGATTGATAAATAATTCATTTGACAAATGAAAACAAGTCTGGATTCTTTAATGATCAACAAAGAATTATACTGGAAGATAATGATGTCCGAAAAGAGCTTTGAAAACAAAACAATATTTATCCTCGGTGCAACATCTGGAATTGGTTATTATCTCGCCAAACATTATGCAAAACTAGGCGCTAACCTTATTATAGCAGGACGTTCAGATCAAAAATTACACATGGTTCATAATGAAATAAAGTCCGCAACAGGCAGTATTAAGACCGAAAAAATTGATGTATGTGATGAAAATTATGTCGCTGGTGCATTTAAAAATATCAATAATTGGTTGCAAAACCAAAATAGCAAAATGGATATAGCTATTAATTGCGCTGGGCTAGTCAAAAATGGTGAAATTGATACCATGACAAATAGTGATTTCAAACAAATGATAAATACGAATCTTTATGGTGTATGGCTTTGTATGAAAGAAGAAATCGCATTGATGAAACCCCATAAAAATGGAAGCATAATAAATATTGCGTCTAATATTGGTCTGCACTCAATACGACCTCTAATGGGTGGTTATGGAGCAACAAAAGCTGCTCTAACCATTTTAAGTCAAACCTCTGCACTTGAAGTTTTGCCCTTTAATTTACGTGTTCATACGCTCAGTCCTGGACCATTTGACACTAAATTGTCATATCGTTCCGGAGAAGACAAAAAAATGCGTGACATAAGAATCTTTAACAGCAACCCTTCGAAGCGAGTTGGCACCCTTTTAGAAATAGCTGAAACTATAAAATGGTTATCACAAAGCCCGCATTATCTTGTCGGTCAAGATATTATAATCGATGGCGGTGCATCGTTATGAAAAAAAACTATCGCTCCCCTTTTCAGTCTCGCCGCTTTTTTGCTTACTCGCTTTGCCACCGCTATGGTTTTATTAACATTTGTCTTTAACCATTTGGCACTGGTTTATATAAGTGTTGCGCTTTGGGAACTAACTTTTTGGGGGGCGCTAACTTTGCTACAAACCGCCCTTGCCGATGCCGCTAGTGATGAAGCCGATATGGCACAATCTTTCTTTGTAACGCTGTTTAACCTTGGAGTGGCAGGTGGTGGTCGTATAGGTGGCTATCTATTAGACTGGACAAGCGCCAAATCTTTACCTACGCTTTCTCTTCTCCTTATATTTATTGCACTTATTATTGCATTTTTGGCTAAGAACCATGCTTTCAAAACTGGACATCGCCATTGAATATTTTCATACTAACCAAATAAAAAACCGTAATAAGAAAGGATCTTATTACGGTTTCATTGAAATTTAAATTACAACTAAAATTAACTAGCTTTGAATTTCAAAATTGAAATATAGGCTTTAGCGCGAAAATGGTGATACACAAATACGGCGCTCGCCTCTTCTAACGGCAAAGCTGTTATCAGATGGGCGGTAAGTGCGATATTGTTGAGCACACCACTTAATATGGCGTTGGTTCAAAACTGGGCGTTGCGGCATCGGCCTATTGATACTTGGATGGTTGGGGCGTGGTTGATCCAAGTGGTTAGAAAGCGGTGGACGTGGTCCACTGTCGCCATTATGAGGGTCGCCATAAATTGGTGGCGCAGGGCGAATATGCCTAAATGCTGCATCTGGATACCACCAACCATCACTATGGCGCTGATAACCTGGGCGATGATGACGATAGCCCTTATAGCCATTATAAAGTCCTTGATTAATCGGCCCATTTCTTTGTTCAATGCGCTGCGGCATATGGTCATTTGGCGCTGCAAAAACATTTGTGCTTGATACAAGGCTTGTAAAAACTGCAAGCGCAAGAACCTTGCCAAGAGCCTTTTTTGAAATTTGTTTATAATGGTTGGTCATTTTAAATCCCATTCTGCCATTGTTTAAAAATGTGTTCTAAAAATTTGATATTTGCACCCAATCATGGCAAATTTTAGCTACTCTCAACACGCGTAAGCACTAAGGCTTTCAACTTTTATTGAAAGCGAAAATAAATGGTTTTTAATCATTATAGCAAAAATCGCTTATCGAATATCGAGCGATCACCAAGCAATTATTATTCATCAAGCAGCTTAAAACTATTGATTGGAACTGCTACTCATTATAAGCAATCCAGTAAAGATCTCAACAAAGGGGAATGCGTTGCAAAAATCCTATTATTCTATTTGGCTGCGTCCAGTATCAGTTGATTTTACACCCTTGAGCGATTCTATCGCGCATTTTTCGCAGCTTTTTAATAGCGAGAATTTTGAGCCACATATGACCCTTGCAGGCGATATCAGTATGGATATTGAAAAGGGCGAAGCAAGCCTCATTGCGCTAATGGAAGCAATTGCCAAGGATATATCGATTTTTTCTGCACCAATTATTGATGTGCGCCAAGAAGATGTTTTCTTCCGTTCTTTCTATCTTGCATTTGATCTGGTAGAAAATTTGGCAGCTCTAAAACAGCGAGCTGCTGATTATTTAAAAACCGATGATTTTGATAGCTTTATGCCGCATCTATCCTTAGCTTATGGTGTAGAGAATAGCCTGTTAAAACGTCAAGAAATTGAAAAAATACAAAAAATATTTGCCAGTAAGTCAATGGCTTTTGATCAGTTGGTATTATCAACAGCATCTAGCCATAATACAATTAAAAATTGGCAGGTCAAACATGTTTTACCATTAAAGCCGATAATCGCCTAAGCGTTACTTATGCTAATCTGTTTTAAAACTTGCAATTTATAATTTTCATTTTTTGAAAAAAGGCAAGTAAATGACAATAGAGCGTGCTGATTTTATAGATTTTCACAAAAAACTGCTCTTCCAGTGGCTAAAATACATAAGAAATGTCTCTACCCTCTTGACTTGATGTGCGATAAATGTCGAAAGATTTTAAATGAGTAAAAATATTTCGATCCACAAAGCTATCCATCGACTGCGCAGCAATATTGGCGAGCGCTCTTTGGTGCTTGTTGGTTTGATGGGCGCAGGCAAGACAACAATCGGCAAAAGGCTTGCCCAATTGCTTAATCTTGATTTTTATGATGCTGACCACGAAATAGAGCACGCTTCACAAATGAGCATTAGTGAAATTTTTGCTCAATATGGCGAACAAGAATTTAGAGATCTTGAAAAACGTGTTATCTTGCGTTTGTTAAATAAAGGGCCAATTGTTCTTGCAACAGGTGGTGGTGCTTATATTAATGAACAAACACGCGAGGCTATTCATGATCAAGCACTGGCAATTTGGCTTGATGCTGATCTTGATACTTTGATGGATCGCGTTTCACGCCGTAGTCATCGTCCACTTTTGCAAAATGATAATCCCCGCGCCGTCATGGAGCGGTTAATTGCGGAACGTTATCCAATTTATGCCAAAGCCCATCTTTCAGTGATGAGCACACGCGGCAAACGTGATGCAGTAACACGGCAGGTCATTAAAAATGTTGATGCTTTTCTTGCCAAAGAAAATGAGAGTAATAGCGCAATCGAAGCGCAATAAAACAAATTTTTCATCGCATTGTTAAACTTTTTTTCATTTTTCTTTAATCTTATTACAAAAGAATTTAGCTACAACTGTGTTTAAACCGCTAAGCAAAGATGATGTGGTGCAATTTTATTAAATTCATCTATTCATTTAAAGGATTTTATAGTGAAATTCTATTTTTACTACCCTAATATAGATAACGCTGAAATAGAATTTTGGACATTGGAAAAGATTGGTTTAATCGGTTGGGATAGCGAATTTTCCGTATCCTTTGCATCGCCTGATGAATGTGTAAATTATACCCCCTCCTGTCTCATCAATTTTGATGTATTTGATAAATTGTTTTATCCTTCAAGCTTTGCTGAATTGGAGGCAAAGGGATATGCAGATATCTTGACCGGCTATTACCCGCTAGGCGATGAATGGAAATGTGGTGAACCTTACGGAAAATACTTGGGCAAACGCATTTATTTTTAGGGCTGGCATAGATAGCTAAAAAAAGCTATTGGTGTCAAATGGATAAGTTACGTCGCAAAAGTCGTCTTTTGCAAGTAAAACAAGAAGAACCGATTGAAGTATTTCGTAGCAGGCTCAACGGCTCGTTCTGCTGCCGTTTTAGCAGGAGTAAACAGGAACACAGCTACCCTTTATTTCCACAAGCTGCGAGAGGAAATAGCCTCACGCCTTGAGCAAGAAATCCCCGAACTCATGTGCGGTGCAATTGAACTTGATGAGAGTTATTTTGGTGGGGTGAGTAAAGGAAAAAGAGGGCGCGGAGCTGCTGGGAAAACACCCGTATTCGGATTGTTAAAACGTAATGGAAAAGTTCATGCTTTTCCTATACCAAATGCCCGTAATGAAACACTTTTACCGATTATTAGGCAATCAATTAAGCCAGATTCCATTATTTATCGAGATAAGCTTTTCTGCCTATGATGTTCTCGATGTATCTGAGTTTCACCATGAGCGGATCAACCATTTAAAACCTTTGAGCAAAAACCTTTTTGGATGAGCACAATCATATCAATAGGATCGAGAACTTCTGGAGCCAAGCCAAGCGTCATATGCGTCGTTTTAATGGCATACCAAAAGAGCACTTTCACCTCTACTTAAAGTAGTGTGTATGGCGTTTTAATAATCATTCAACACAGAAATTGATAAAAGTATTGTCAAGCTTTATGAAATAATTATACTTAAACCTTATCTATGCCAGCCCCAAAATTTGAATAAATCATCTAGATTAAATGTTCACACAAATTCAAATTTGTAGTATAACTTGTATTGACTTCAAAATTTTATAAGGTCTTCATTATGGAAGAAAGATATACAATTTTTATTGATGAAAGTGGCGAGGCGGGCATTGAGAACGTTCGCTCTGAATCTATAGACGGAGCGTCCCCTTACATGACATTAGGCGCTTGCCTTATCGCTAACCGAGATAGAGAAGTCATTGAAAATACTTTAGTAGAGGTTCGAACCCAATTACGAAAAAAATCACTTCACTGTTCAGATCTAAATCATTACCAAATAATTCACTACACTCGGCAAATTATTAAACTGAATATGCACCTATTTGGGTTTATATCACGCAAAGAAACGTTGCGTGGTTATAAAAGACGCATTGATGATAATAGTAAAATGTACTATAATAAATGTGTTCAATATTTGTTGGAGCGCGTAGGTTGGTTTATGCAGTTACACCAAATTCCGCCCGAAAATCTTGATATTGTTTTTGAAGAGGCTAGAAGCGTAGACTATGAAAAAATGCGTAAGTTTCTGCGAGCATGCCAATCGAAACCCAATCATGAAAATACTAAAAAATTACAATATATTGACATTAAAAAAATAACAGTAAAGAAGAAAAGCGAGGAACCTCTATTAGAGTTAGCTGACCTCGTTGCTCATGCGCTATATAAGTGTGTCGATAAGCACAAAACGACCTATGATATACCAGAACCACGTTATCTATGTGAGCTCGCTCCGCGTTTTTTTGGCAATCCTAAAAATCAAATTGTAGTTGGTGCGGGGTTATATTGCGTGCACTCTACGCGTGACCTTAAACTTGATGCAGATGTAGAAACAATTTTAAACGGTTTGTTGGCTTTGCCTTTTAAAACTACAAAGGAAGTTGAATGAAACAAGCAAAAATTTACACCATCGTGCAAAAACAAAATTAGATATAAAAATTTGTATTAAGGTTATTTCGCAATGTTTACGCCGTTATATCACCTAAAAATATCTCGTAAAAAACGACCAACAACACCGTATTAAGATCACCAAAAACTAGTTTAAATGTCTTTTAATTCTACGGTGATTAAGAATAGAATAAATTTAGGGTTAGGTTATCACGCCAAATATCCCAGACCACACGCAGGATTAATGTATTGAGGTTGTTACACCTATTTTATAAAGCTTTTGACTTCAGGAAGAGCTTATCTCTACCATCAATGAATTTGGAACTTAGCTCTACCTACATCGTTCATTTAGCTACGTCATAACCATGCAGTACTCATTTTCGTGCATGTACCGCTTTTTCATAATCACAATCGCCAAGAACCGCCCATGTGGCCGCTATTATATAATTGGTGTTAGTTATCTTGTTTTATTGCTGAGATATTACTTACACATCTTGGTTATGATTTTCTTTGGTTGCGAAGGAGTACGTGTTAGCATATTAGCAGCACCTCAGCGCCAATCAATGTTAACACGAAGCCATTTTGACGTTATTGTAAAATAACTCGCATTAACAATGTGTTTATTATTTTGCTGATGGGTAATATTGGTTGCGGGGGCAGGATTTGAACCTACGACCTTCAGGTTATGAGCCTGACGAGCTACCGGGCTGCTCCACCCCGCGTCAAGGGTTTTGTTTACTTCTTCACGCTCGGTATGTTGTGAAGGAGTATCTGATATTAAGGCACATTTTTAAGATAATGTCATGCTTTTAGGAAGCGTTATTATCTTGATTTTGTGTTTTTTTTCCAAGGAATGATTTAAGCTATATGGCTTATATTGCTTGGGATTTATCAGATAGATTAATAAGGGTGTTTTGATGGTGAAGAGATAGTATTCATACATGCATTTTGCAGACCTGGCAGCGACCTACTCTCCCGTGTCTTAAGACAAAGTACCATTGGCGCTGGAGCGTTTCACGGCCGAGTTCGGAATGGGATCGGGTGCAGCCGCTCCGCCATAACCACCAGGTCGGCGAAAGGCATGAACGAATTGAAGCTGGTTTTGATTTTTCTGCATTTTTATTAACTGGATATAGGTAATGGGAACGATCAAGCCGATTGAACGATTAGTATCAGTAAGCTTCATGTGTTACCACACTTCCACACCTGACCTATCAACGTGGTCGTCTTCCACGGTTCTCATGGGAATACTCGTTTTTAGGTGGGTTTCCCGCTTAGATGCCTTCAGCGGTTATCCCTTCCGTATATAGCTACCCTGCTATGCGGCTGGCGCCACAACAGGTCCACCAGAGATACGTCCATCCCGGTCCTCTCGTACTAGGGACAGATCCTATCAATATTCCTACACCCACGGCAGATAGGGACCGAACTGTCTCACGACGTTCTGAACCCAACTCACGTACCGCTTTAAATGGCGAACAGCCATACCCTTGGGACCTGCTCCAGCCCCAGGATGCGATGAGTCGACATCGAGGTGCCAAACAACCCCGTCGATATGGACTCTTGGGGGTCATCAGCCTGTTATCCCCGGCGTACCTTTTATCCGTTGAGCGATGGCCCTTCCACACGGGACCACCGGATCACTATGACCGTCTTTCGACTCTGCTCGACTTGTCAGTCTTACAGTCAGGCAGGCTTATGCCATTGCACTCAGCGAACGATTTCCGACCGTTCTGAGCCCACCATCGCGCGCCTCCGTTACTCTTTAGGAGGCGACCGCCCCAGTCAAACTACCCACCATACACGGTCCTGGTTCCGGATAACGGAACGCAGTTAGACATCCATGTAGATAAGGGTGGTATTTCAAGGAAGACTCCACAATGGCTGGCGCCACTGCTTCAAAGTCTACCACCTATCCTACACATGTCGACACGAATGCCAGTGTAAAGCTATAGTAAAGGTGCACGGGGTCTTTCCGTCTAACCGCAGGAACCCCGCATCTTCACGGGGAATTCAATTTCACTGAGTCTATGTTGGAGACAGCGGGGAAGTCGTTACGCCATTCGTGCAGGTCGGAACTTACCCGACAAGGAATTTCGCTACCTTAGGACCGTTATAGTTACGGCCGCCGTTTACTGGGGCTTCAATTCAATGCTTGCACATCTCCTCTTAACCTTCCAGCACCGGGCAGGCGTCAGACCCTATACGTCGTCTTGCGACTTCGCAGAGCCCTGTGTTTTTGGTAAACAGTCGCTACCCCCTGGTCTGTGCCACCCCCTAACGGTTGCCCGCTAAAGGGTCACGCTTCTTCCGAAGTTACGCGTGCAATTTGCCGAGTTCCTTCAACATAGTTCTCTCAAGCGCCTTGGTATTCTCTACCGGTCCACCTGTGTCGGTTTCGGGTACGGTCTATAATGTGGGAGCTATTTCCTGGAACTGCTTCACTGCATCATCAATCCAATAAGATGATACAATTTACGCAATCCGTCACTTCCCACAGGCCCACGAATATTAACGTGGTTCCCATCGACTACGCCTTTCGGCCTCGTCTTAGGGGCCGGCTCACCCTGCTCAGATTAACTTTAAGCAGGAACCCTTGGACTTTCGGCGAGGGAGTCTCTCACTCCCTTTATCGTTACTCATGTCAGCATTCTCACTTCCAATACCTCCAGGATCCCTCACGGGTATCCCTTCACAGGCTTATGGAACGCTCCGCTACCACTTACACTTACGTGTAAATCCACATCTTCGGTGTATGGCTTTAGCCCCGTTACATTTTCGGCGCAAAGACCCTTATTTAGACCAGTGAGCTGTTACGCTTTCTTTAAATGATGGCTGCTTCTAAGCCAACA
>NZ_CP104887.1:3307500-3325000 GCF_026743145.1 Bartonella sp. HY761 | reverse complement strand
GATGTCGATTATAAGCTAGCACTAGCTGATGCAGATGCAAAACTGGTAACACAAACGCGCACACTCGAGCGGATAAAGGCTCAAATCAATGCGGCCCGTACTAGTCTTGATGAAGCTGAAGCGACTCATGATGCTGCTATTGCAGTTAAAACCAATGCTGATTTAACATTAAACCGTGCCCAAACCCTACAGCAAAGCCAATCGGTATCACAATCCATGGTCGATGCTGCGCAATCTGCATTAGATCAAGCTGTTGCAAATGCCACACGTGCTAGCGCTCAAATTGCTGCTGCCAAGGCTAATATTGCGGTGCTGCAAGCGCAATATAACGAAGCAGAAAGTGCTACTCGATCACTACAAGTAGCGCGAGCGAAAGCTAAACGTGATTTGGACTTTACAATTATTCGCGCTCCAATCGATGGCATTATTGGCAACTTATCTAGCCAAAAAGGCAATCTTGTAGTCAACGGTCAACAGCTTGCCGCTTTAGTACCCAATAAAGCCTTATATATTGATGCCAATTATAAGGAAACGCAGATCGCTGAAATTTTTGGCGGCGAAACAGCCCGCATTACTATTGACGGCTTTGAAGGAGACGGCTTTGAAGGAAAGGTATTGTCACTATCGCCTGCTTCTGGTGCGGTATTTTCTATTTTGCCCCCTCAAAATGCAACAGGTAACTTCACAAAAATTGTTCAGCGCATCCCTGTACGCATATCCATTCCCGATGAAGTTTTGAAAACTGGCCGTATTAGAGCTGGTATGAGTGTTCATGCAATAATTGATACGCGGACAAAACTAGATTGATGCATTGGTCGGCAAATAGGCAACAAAGTTGCGGCTTTTGATTGCTTTAAGGAAAATTGGTCTTAACATGAGTTCTGCATCCAGCGAACCAGCGGCAGCTGAAAAAATTGATATCCGCCAAGTCATTGGCTTTACAGCCATGGTATTTGGCATGTTTATGGCGCTTTTGGATATTCAAATCGTTTCTGCCTCGCTTGCTGAAATTCAAGCAGGCCTATCAGCAAGCAGCGATGAAATATCTTGGGTACAAACATCCTATCTCATTGCAGAAGTCATCATGATTCCGTTATCGGGCTTTTTAGGGCGCTTAATGTCAACTCGTATGCTCTTTACGATTTCGGCTATTGGCTTTACGCTTGCAAGTCTTCTTTGTGCAACGGCAACCTCAATCCAAGAAATGATTGTCTATCGTGCCTTGCAGGGTTTTTTGGGCGGCGGCATGATTCCAAGTGTTTATGCAGCAGCTTTCACAATTTTTCCTCTTTCAAAAAACAGCATAGTATCACCACTCATTGGACTTGTAGCCACCTTTGCACCAACAATAGGACCAACAGTTGGTGGCTATATTTGCCACGCATTCTCGTGGCATTGGCTTTTTCTGGTTAATCTTATTCCAGGCATTATCGTTATTATAGTAGCTTGGCGCTTTATCAATTTTGACAAAGGCGATCCATCACTTCTCAAAAAATTTGATTGGTCAGCTTTAATTTTCATGGCGGTGTTTTTAGGGGGTACTGAATATTATTTAGAAGAAGGTCCACGTAAAGACTGGTTAGAAAGTTCAACTATCAAAACCGTTATTGTAATTTCAACCATTGCCGGCGTACTTTTCTTTTGGCGAACTTTTACCAGTAAAAATAGAATCATTGATTTTGATGCGTTTCATAATCGTAATTTTGCATTAGGATCGCTTTTTTCATTTGTAATGGGTATTGGTCTTTATGGATTAACTTATCTTTACCCCCTATATTTGAGTGAAATTCGTGGCCATGATACCTTGATGATCGGGCAAACCATGTTTGTATCCGGTCTTACAATGTTTTTGGCAGCGCCTCTTGCTGGCTATCTTTCAACAAAAATCGATCTACGCCTCATGATGCTGATCGGCTTTGGTGGATTTGCTCTTGGCACATGGATTGTAACTGGCCTCACCGCCGAATGGGATTTTTGGCAAATTTTTTGGCCGCAAGTTTTACGCGGTACATCACTGATTTTCTGCATGGTGCCAATTAATAATATTGCGCTTGGTTCACTACCACCAAGTAAATTAAAAAACGCTTCTGGCATATTCAACCTTTTGCGTAATCTTGGCGGCGCGATGGGACTAGCCATTATCAATACCATTATTATTAAACGATCGGATTTTCACTTTCACCGCATTGCAGAAACTCTCAATGCCGGCAATGAACAAGCAATGCAATTTTTAGATCGATTGGCGGTTCGCCTTGGTACAATCGGCAATCCTTCCGACACTGCTGCTCTATCACAATTGAGTTTATTAGTACGCCAACAAGCAACCGTCATGGCGTTTATTGATGCCTTCTTCATTTTAACTATATTATTTATAGTGCTTACCACCCTTGTCTTATTTGTTAATAAAAACACCTCTACCAACCAACAACCAAATATCCATTAAAGCCCCAAAAACTTAACATGAAGATGTTAGTTGAGGTAAAATATATGCCGCATAATAGCATGTATGAATGCTTGATTTTTTTTAATATTGCATTACCTGCATTATCTATTAAGAACAAAAAACAGACTTTCATGCAGAATAATGATATTTAATAGCCTATAGCAAAAGCGATGACCTTGAAGCGACCACACATCATCAGCTCTTGGAAAATGTTCGTGTTGGAATAGAGTGAAAATTTTATGAGCGCTGATGCCATTACAACCAATGATCATAGTGACAAGATAAACCCACGTCACGTTCTTGGGTTTATTGCCATGGTATTTGGCATGTTTATGGCGATTCTAGATATCCAAATTGTGTCGGCCTCTCTAGCCGAAATTCAAGCTGGACTATCTGCAAGCAGCGATGAAATATCTTGGGTACAAACGTCCTACCTTATTGCAGAAGTTATTATGATTCCCTTGTCGGGTTTTTTAGGACGTTTATTATCAACTCGAACGCTTTTCACCCTTTCGGCCATTGGTTTCACCTTTGCAAGCTTGCTTTGCGCAACCGCCACTTCAATTGAACAAATGATTGTTTACCGCGCTATTCAAGGTTTTCTTGGCGGCGGTATGATTCCCAGCGTTTTTGCCGCAGCATTTACCATTTTTCCTCCATCAAAGCGCAGCATTGTTTCTCCCCTAATCGGCCTTGTTGCAACCCTTGCACCTACAATAGGTCCAACTATTGGCGGTTACTTGAGTCATGCTTTCTCATGGCATTGGCTGTTTTTGATTAATTTTATTCCTGGAATTTTAGTCGCTTTTGCTGCATGGCGTTTCATCGATTTTGATAAAGGCGATTCCTCACTTTTTGCAAAATTTGACTGGTGGGGATTAATTTTCATGGCGATATTGCTAGGTGGTGCAGAATATGTACTAGAAGAAGGGCCACGCAATGACTGGATGGATGATACAACGGTTAGCGTTTTAACTGTTATGGTTATGATAAGCGGTGTGCTATTCTTTTGGCGCGCATTTACCAGTCAAGAACCGATTGTCGATTTAAGGGCTTTTAGCGATGTTAATTTTGCCCTTGGATCGCTTTTTTCATTTATTATGGGCATAGGTCTTTATGGGCTGACTTATTTATATCCACTTTATTTGGGACAAATCCGTGGCTACGATGCGCTTATGATCGGTGAAACCATGTTTGTATCTGGCCTTGCCATGTTTTTTGCAGCGCCACTTGCTGGGATTCTTTCTGAAAAGATGGATCCACGCCTCATGATGGCCATTGGTTTTGCTGGCTTTGGTGTTGGCACTTGGATGGTAACAGGTATGACAGCCGACTGGGATTTTTGGGAGTTGTTCTGGCCGCAAATATTGCGTGGTGCCTCGATGATGCTATGCATGGTGCCAATCAATAATATCGCTCTTGGTACATTGCCGCCAAGCCGCATAAAAAATGCCGCCGCCTTGTTTAATCTTATGCGCAATTTAGGTGGTGCGATAGGCCTTGCCGTCATCAATACTGTAATCATGAGACGAAGCGATTTACACTTTGCCCGCATAGCCGAAACACTCCATTGGGGCAATGCACAAGCAATGGAGTTTTTAACCGGCCTTGCTGAGCGTTTAGGTACACCAGCAAATCCCTCCAATATTGGAGCTCTGGCGGAACTTAACCAACTCGTCCACCGCCAAGCAGCGGTTATGGCCTTTATCGATTCATTTTTTATTTTAACCTTACTTTTTGCAAGCCTAACCGTTCTTGTATTATTTGTTAAAAAACCATCAACTGGAAGAAGTGAAAATACAGGCCATTAATAAAGGAGATTATAAAGACCTACCTAGAGGTATATGGCAGATGATCTTTTAAACAGTGAGAAAGACTCTAATTTTTTATAGCTTACTACTTGGGGGCAGCGAACAAAAAATGCCCAAAATGCCGGCTCTTTTGTTCTTAATATTGACGCTGAATGGGATATGGGTAAAACTTTTTTTATGCCACTCTAAAGATTATTTAGAAGACAAAAACCATCTTGTTATTTCAATTAATGCTTGGAAAGATGATGCATCCGATAAGCCTTTTAGTGCAGTTTTAGCCGCCTCTGATTACGCATTGCATCTTTACTGCCCATATTTCGCTTACAAAACAACTACTCTGCCAAAGTGACAAAGTAGACTATATTGAACCAATTTAAAACAAAAATACTAAGCTAAATGGGATACCATTCCTGGGATATGATCACTGTTTATTTTCCGTTGGCAAAACTGATAAAAAGCCTTAATTGCCTGAGTGTGTTGCGTACTTTTAAGGCTAAAAAGACCAATCTTCATTATAGGCACTTCATCGGCAATAGGAATATATTGAATTACCTTACCATCAAGTGCAATTTGTGAGCGTGGCGCAACATTAGCAATAGAATAGCCATAATCATTAGCAACCATCGTGCGTATAACATCTTGGTGCGGTGAGCGGATAGCAATATTGGGCGAAAGCCCCTGCTGATTGAATAGACTAAAGAAATATTCTCGACTGTGAGGCAAATCCAAAAGCAGTAAAGGCTCATCAGCAATTTCTTTTAATGAAACAGAAACGCGATTGGCGAAGCTATGACCTTCAGCGATAATAAGATAGGGGGGCAAATCCGCAAGCGGTGTAAAATCAAAAAAATCAGGTACAAAACTATCATAGCTAAGCCCAACATCAATCGCTCCATCTTGAATGCTTTTTAACAAAACATCATGATTCGCAACGCTTTGGTTGAGAGTTATTGCTTCATATTGTTGGGTAAATGCCTTGGATAATGCCGGCATAATCATCGGCGCGAGAGTCACCATGCAGCCTACGGCAATTTGTCCGCGCAACTGGCTTGTTACATCATCCGTTACATTATAAAGTTTTTCAGTTTCATCAATGATTTTTTTCGCTTGAATAAGTGCCTTTTTACCTGCTGAAGTCAAAGCCAGCCCTTGAGCATGACGTCGAATGAACAATTTTGCTTGCAACTCTTCCTCAAGATTGGCAATCGCAGTCGATATTGATGGCGAGGAAACCTTAACACGTTCAGACGCAAGACTAATGCTACCTGTTTCAGCAGTAGCTATAAAATATTCAACCTGTCTTAAAGTAATGCGCATCATTGCCTTTCCATCAAAATAAAAATCTTTTGTATATTTAAAAGTATTAATATAAAAAAATAAATGACGTATTTATGATAATTAAAATTTTTATTTGATTTAGTCGATTAACAAATTGTAACAAAATATAAAAAGATTTTTAAATTAGCATTTCAAAATTTTTACAAATAATACTTTGTCTTTTTTTTAAAAAATTGCTCTAAAATGATCAACCATCATGTATAAATGCACGTGTGTCGCAATGAAATTTTAAAAACAAACAAATATTCATGAAAACATATATTGCCATAATAATAAGAGCACCTAAAAGGTGCCTCAAGAATACAGCAGAGCATGGCGGGGGTGGCATAACTCTGCTGCATCTTGTTACCTCATCAGATAAAGCAGTTGCTTTATGAGGGGCAGATAAGATCAATCAGAAGACCTGCGGGGGGGGGGGAATGGTCAAAAGCTGATTGATCTGCAAACAAGACTATTGATAATATTTATATTCGTCAATAATTAAAAACTAAATTAACATTTTTTTTAGTTAGTATTTACGAAAAACTGGTCTTTTTTTGATTTTTTGCCATAAATTGTCTTAAAATGATACAATTCATATTTAACATAAAAAAATACCTAACCCGTTAAATATAAAATTTAGATAATTATTATTTTACATATAAATTAAATTATAAATATAAGAATTAATATTAATATACTATATATTCTATCTTATAATTGATATTTTTAATATATAAATATATTATATTTTATTATTATCACTGAAATAGAAATTTATTTTGATTTTTATCAAATTATTTAGTTAAGTGATATTTCTCTAAACAATGCCATATTTTCCTCATAAACTACATTATAATTGCTGCCGCAATTACGTTTAATTTAAACGAATTAGCGTTTTCTTTTTATGAAATACCTTAGTATCAGCCATATATTTAAATTCATAAAAGGGGCAAAGATGGTAATCTTATCAAAAAACACTGATCAATGGTGCCAAGAATATCCTTTACTAAGAGACATGATTGCCTTACGCCCAACCAGTTGGTTTAATCCGGCATCGTCTACCATTAATGAATCTCTCACGGATGTCGGACTGACAAGTGATGATATCAATGATGCAAGTGCACGATTACAACGCTTTGCTCCCTTTATTGCAAAAAATTTTCCAGAAACAATTACATCAAATGGCATAATAGAATCACCTATTTTGCGCCTTGAAAAAATGCAGGAGGCTTTGAAAATACAAAGCGAATTGCCGTTTTCAGGCAAATTATGGCTCAAGTCAGACAATGCCTTGCCCATATCAGGATCGGTCAAGGCGCGCGGTGGTATTTATGAGGTGTTAAAGCACGCTGAGGACTTTGTGCTTTCAGCTGGACATTTGACTATAGATGATGATTATAGTCTTTTTGAAAGTTCGCGAATAAAAAACTTCTTGTCAAATCGAAAGATTGCAGTTGGTTCTACCGGCAATCTTGGTCTTTCTATTGGCATTATAGGGGCCAAACTAGGATTTCAAACCTATGTCCATATGTCAGTCGATGCCAAACAATGGAAAAAAGATAAGTTACGCGCCAATGGCGTACATGTTATAGAACACCAAAGCGATTATGGCAAAGCCGTCGAAGAAGGACGTCAACAGGCTTTAAATGATCCTAATTGTTATTTTATTGATGATGAGAACTCACACAATCTATTTTTAGGTTATAGTGTTGCGGCGTTGCGTCTGGTTAAACAATTTGATGATCAAGGCATCAAGGTTGATGCAGAGCATCCGCTTTTTGTTTATTTACCCTGTGGCGTAGGTGGTGGTCCTGGCGGTATTACTTTTGGCTTAAAATCCGTATTTGGCGATAATGTCCATTGTATTTTTGCAGAACCAACCCATTCACCTGCGATGTTTCTTGGCGTTTACACTGGGCTACATGATAAGATCAGCGTCCAAGATTTTGGCATTGACAATAAAACCGCAGCTGATGGACTTGCAGTTGGCAGACCATCTGGCTTTGTTGGCAAAGCCATGCAAAGACTGATTGATGGCTATTATACAGTGGAGGATAAAACCCTCTTTAACTATTTAGCCAAGATCTATAACTGTGAAAACATCAAATTGGAGCCATCAGCGACTGCAGGCTTTGCAGGCTTTTCTTTCGTGCTCCAAAATCGCGAATATTTAAAACGCCAAAATATAAATAGCCAAGACCTACAAAATGCCACGCATCTTGTATGGGCAACAGGCGGTTCTATGGTGCCGAATGACGAATTTTTGAGCTATTTAAACCATGCAGATGGAATTTTTTAAAATATCACGCCATCGTGCCATTATGTTACACGAAGACTTAAAAAGCTTTGCCGTAAAAACTTAAATTACAGCAAAGCCATAAAAACTAACGTCAATTATTATTTAGCTCGGGAGATGGCATATCATTAGCCGGAATTGGCAGCCGTGCAACCACATTTCCTTGCTTATAATTATAAATAACCAATTCTGTGCCGCCGGATGGTGCTAAAGTTTCAAGCGAAATAAGATCACCAGATAGGCTGTGAGATAGGATGCGAGTACCGACAGGCAAATCAATTTCACGGTTAATGGTTGCAGGCAGCGTTACTGGATGATTACTCTCAACAGTATTTTGTCCTACTGCCGCTTGACCAGCTGGATCATTCAAAGGCACAACACTCAAATCATTAGGTACTGCAGGCTGATTTACCTGTGTTGTTGGTGCATTGTCCGGTGTACGGGTTGCTTTATAAATAACCGCAATGAACACTGCAATAACCAATAAAAGAGTAATGGTAACTGATACGATCATCAAGCGCATCAACTTGCGCCGCACTCGCTCTACAGCTGGATCAAGGCGGTTTGGATCAGGAGCTTCCTCATAATGGTTCTGTTCATAAGTGTAATCACCGTCGTCATAACCATGATTGTGATTATTTTGCATTTCGGATCTTCTCCATTCAGCCTTATACTGCCACCGGTTTTCCGGAATTGAATTTTGTGAGCCATTTACTAAAATTAAAACAAAGTCAATGGGTTGTAACAGTAGATAATGGCGTTTATGATTTTTTCTAGCCTTTACATTACCTAAACTTTTTAAAAGCTTTATTAATGAAAGCAATTTGTAATATTTTAAAGTGATTTCGCTGTCGATAACCACAACAAACAACTCAAGGCCATTTTTAAAAAGCGAAACACTTCACAACCTGAATAGTGACTTTTTACCTATATAAAATCAAAATAATAGCCAACTATCCTCTATGCTGATTATCGCCATCATATTGAATAAGATAAATCCAATTTGTTTGAAGATCTCTATCAATTATAATCACTAAAGCAAAAATTGGTATTGGCGACTTAACTTATCTTAAACGGCTAATTTTGTACTTTCAAAAATCCTATATTTTTATTTGATGCGGCATTTAGAATGTCTGCCCGTGTTAATTTTCCACATCTATTGCAAAAGGCAAATGGCATTTTATCTAGTCTTTGCCCAAGGCCAAAAGTTTATTTGACAGTTTCAACCAAGGATTCATCATCCATAAAGTTTACCAAAATTCATTTTAAAAGCCATCACACAGTTTCAATGGCGCGATGACTCATGCATTTTCAGTGATTTGTGTAGGGTCAATAATGAGAACAAACAAGTCATAAGACTTACTTGTTCTCATTATTGATATTTCATAATTGATCCTATGATTAAATTTAATGGCTATGCAATTAAATTACCTGCCATTTTTTCGGCGCAGCTGCTGCAACTTCAATTTTGCGTAATGCCTCTACCAATTCAAGCATATCTTGTGGCATTGGTGCTTCAAAATGCATAACCTCGCCAGTTTGCGGATGTTCAAAAGCCAATTGGCCAGCATGAAGGGCTTGGCGAGGAAAGGCTTGTACAACCGCCCTTACATCGTCATCTAAACGATTGGCTTTAGTTTTAACCGACGCACCATAATCATTGTCACCAAGCAGTGGATGACCAATATGCGCCATATGAACACGAATTTGGTGGGTTCGTCCGGTTTCTAGGCGGCATTCAATAAGGCTTGCCGATGCGCCAGCATCTTCGCGTGCACCAAATTTTTCAATTACATTAAAATGGGTTATGGCATGACGAGCGTCACTGCGGCTTTCATTTACCACTGCTTGGCGGGTTCTATCACGGGGTGAACGCCCAAGATAGGTGTCTACTGTGCCAGTATTACGAGCTGGTACATCCCAAACAATAGCACTATAAACCCGCTCTAAAGCACCTGTGCGACCATGATCAGCAAATTGTGCGCTTAGATGCTTATGGGCAAAATCATTTTTGGCAACCACCATAACACCACTTGTATCCTTATCGAGACGATGGACAATACCTGGCCGCTTAACGCCGCCAATGCCGGAAAGACTATCGCCACAATGATAAACAAGAGCATTCACCATAGTGCCTTGCCAATTACCATTGCCAGGATGAACAACCAAGCCTTGTGGTTTGTTGAGTACAATCAAATTGTCATCTTCATAAAGAATATCGAGGGGGATATTTTCCCCTTGTGGTTCTGGATCAACAGGCTCTGGTAAAATAAGGGTAATTTCTTGAACGCCATTTAATTTGAACTTGGGTTCTAAAACCACCTTGCCATCAACAGAAACAGCCCCTTCTTGAATAAGGCTTTGCAGACGGCTTCTAGAAAAATCTGCAGCTAATGCGGTGGCGAGCCATTGGTCTAATCTTTTGCTCGCTGTTTCAGCTTCGGTAAAAAGTTTTTGCATTATAATCCTTAAAAGATATATCCAAGCGCAATAGACGGCGGTGCTTTCACCGATATTTGCAGTTTTAAATATTGTAAGCTACTGGTTCGCTTTGCGAGCTATATCAAATTCTGGCAATAATAGCCACTAAAGAGCGTGAGAGATCTGTAAAATAACAGGCAATTGCTTCATTTAAGAATCTCTTTATCGCATTCTATAACTTGGTTCAAATACTAAGTGCTTTTAGCGTAAGACTTAACTTAAAGCTTTCTATCAAAAATTTATTTGAATTTTTTAATATCCAAAATAGATATAACAATAATTATATCAATAACTTACATCAAAAATCAGTCAAACAATAGACATTTTCTAACTTTACTATTGCGATCAACAATATAATTCAAGATAGTGTTTAAATAAGGCGCGAAATATTTACTATTTCAGATATTAGTTATTAATGATATATTCTTTCTGCACAAAATAAAAGTTTTCAACATAAATCTTCAAACCAATACAATCTTTGCTACAATTTTAAATAATTTCTTTTCGTCGCCATGTTTTTGCCATACATTTAAATCGGGAGGACAAAAAATGGAGAACTCCTATGGCGGAGAAAAAAGCGAAAACACAGAAAGCCAGATTTATAGGTATCGGCATCGCCGCACTCGTTGTCCTTATCATCAGTTTTCTTCCTAATCCAGAAGGGTTAACACCTAATGGTCAACAAGCTTTAGCATTATTTGCAGGTATCATCGTTTTATGGGCATTGGAACCAGTGCCCTTAGCAATAAGCAGTCTCATTATGGCAGTAGTGGTCGTACTATTCCAAATGATGACTGTAAAAGATGCATTAAATAATTTCTCGACACCTTCAATTTTTTTAATCGTAGCAGCATTATTAATGGCCCCTGCAATGTCAAAGTCTGGCTTTGCAGAGCGCTTGATTTATTGGCTGCTGTCAAAAATTGGTTGTACCTCAATTCGCATCACGCTAGGTATTACCCTTGCTAACATTCTTTTAGCATTTTTAATCCCATCAACAGCAGCAAGAACTGCTGCCTTATTGCCAATCTGCATAGCAATCATTGAAATTTATAGAAAGAACAGCCTGCAGGAAGGTCGCAGTAAATTTGCGGTCAGTCTTCTCTTAACACTTGCTTTTACAAATTCAATTATTAGCGCTGGTATTCTTACTGCAACAGTGCCCAACCCCGTCACTGCTGACTTTATCGCCAAAGCAACTGGCCATACTATTTCCTATGTTGAATGGCTAATGTATGGTTTTCCCCCAGCATTTATCATGACATTTTTTGCATGGTGGTTCATCAAAACTGTATTTAAAGCAGAGCTAAATGAAATTCCTGGAGGCAAAGAGCATATCCTTGAAAAATATACCAGCCTAGGAAAAATGACGGTAGATGAATGGAAAACAAGTATGATTTTCCTCTTGGTTGTCGTCCTATGGCTCACTGGTAGCTTAACGGGAATTAACACAACAATCGCAGCCTTGTTGGGTGTTTGCTTGATGTTCTTATTGGGCGTTGTCAATTGGGCTGATGCTTCAAAGTCATCAGCATTCCAATTTATGCTTATCATGGGCGGCGGTTTTATCGTTGCTGATCTTTTGATCTCAACTGGTGCAGCAAATTGGCTTGCAACAACATTATTTAGCACCCTTAATGTCAGTACTATTTCAGTGCTCAGTCTGCTTATTATTGTTATCTTTATTGTCCAATTTTTGCATATTCCCTTCATGGGCACCACTAAGATGACAACAATGTTGATTCCTATCGTTATTAGCGTTGCGCAAGCTGCTAATATTGACCCTATAATTCTCGCGATGCCAGCAGGTATGATTATCGGCGGTTTCCCTCTATTTTTATTCTACAATACGATCTCAAGCTTGCTTGTTTTTGGTACAGGAGAATTAAAAATGAGCGATTTCCCTAAAGTCGGTATACCGATCTGTACCGTAGCCGTCATCGTTTATAGCCTATGTGCAGTTACTTATTGGCGTTGGCTTGGTCTATTTTAATTTCTGGTGCGCAAATGTTTAAGAATGCTCTAAACGTTTACACCAACAATCATTTGCTGCTTGCAGTTCAAAAAGAAAGATATTTAAAATGACAAATGTAGGATTTCGAGTTTTTACAAAGATTAATCGCCCGGCTGCTGAACTCATTGAAGGCTTTCGTGGTATTCCCGTTGCCAATGTCGCTGACATAATGAATCGAAGCTGCGTGCTTGATGCACGTATACAAAAAATTAGCACGCCCGATCTACTAGGCTGCGCTTTTACTGTAAAAGTAAGACCAGGCGATAATTTAATGCTCCACAAAGCGTTACATATGGCACAGCCCGGTGATATCATTGTTGTCGATGCTCATGGTGATATTACCAATTCAATCACTGGCGAACTCATGATGCGGACAGCTCTCACTAAAAAATTGGGGGGCGTTATCATCGATGGCGCTATTCGCGATGTTGCTACTCTATCTCAATTGGATATGCCTATCTATGCAGCAGGCGTTACGGCTGCTGGCCCTTATAAAGATGGGCCAGGCGAAATTGGCACGCCAATCAGCGTTGGTAGCGTGGTTGTCCATCCCGGTGACATAATTATTGGCGATGATGACGGCATTGTTGTTGTTTCCCCCAAAGAGGCACCAGCGCTGATTGAAAAGGCACGTAAAAAACATGCTGATGAAGAAGCTATTATCAAAGCAATCGAAGAGAATACACGGGATTATTCTTGGATTGACCGTGAGCTTGAAAAGAAAGGCTGTGAAATCATTGACGACTATTATAGGTGAGTAATTTAAAAGGTCATAAAAACCTATAATTATGCAATCAATACATCATGTGGTCAGGTATGTTTTTCAGCAATATGCCTGACCATATTTTTTAAGGGGCTTGCCTAGCTAAGTGGCAATTAATTGTCGTAAAGCTATGATAAAACTTTTAAGATAAGTAAACACTAATACCTAAAACCATAATTTACTGATAATTTTTAAGTCATCAAACCACCATATAGGTGCGCCGGTATTTCAATGAATTCACATTATTTCAAGAATAATATTAGCGCTTTGATATGGGATAACTTAAACGTTAAACTGATAGCCTCAAAATCATGCTCAAATCATAACCTTAGGTGCCAACCTCCTATTTTATACCCAATTCGACATTTTTCATAGCTTGTGGCTGTCCAAGACTGTTTTTTAGCCAACACTCTTTCTTTTTCGGCAGATATGAAAAAGCCTTACATTGATTATCACCAATGCATGCCAAAAAGCATTCCAAATAATTAGATCTTTGTTTGCGTGCATAGTCTCCGCCTGGAATATCAAAACCGCTATAAGCAGTAAAACTGCTTAGAAAGACATCTTTTGCCTTATAGGACTTATAAGACGCGGCAGCATCATTATTCTTAATAAGCGCAACGACATCTGTTTTTAACATGCAAGAACGGAAACGCTTATGCCAAGTAATCGCTGCGCAGCGTGTTGTCTGCTCACATATAGAGGTACATTGATCATAGCTCACATTGCGTGCAATATCGTAATCAAAACCGATAGCATCATAATTGTTTTGGTGAATCAGAAAGGATTGATTGGTCGACGGATTAAAGGCTGGCGCGGCAGTTTGATTTGTAGCCTCAACAACCGGCTTTGGCGTTGTATAACACAAAATTTTAAAAACCGAAGGCGAAGTTGCCTCGGCAATATCAGCAGTTGAGAGATCACTATTTTCTATTTTTCCGTCCAAATCATAAGGTGCAGTAATACCTTGCGCCTGCAAAAATAAATCTGCAACCATAATGCGAATCGCAAAATTTACATTTTGAGCCGTGAACCCAATTTGATCAGAAAATTTCTTTGACAGTGCTGATGTCGTGATACCAACAACATAACCGCTTCTATCAACAATTGGTCCACCAGAATTTCCAGGTTGAATGGGAGTAGATATTTGTAAAAATCGGGTATCATTTCCTAGCCCCGAAAGGGAACTTACATTTCCCGTCGTCATTTTAATTGAATCTGATAATACTTGGTCAAGCGGATAACCAAGTGCTATTATATCTTCTCCAAGGCGTGTAATATTTCGGCGAAAAGCAAGGGGCTTAAGGGCAAGGTCTGTATCGACCTTAATCAAAGCCAAGTCATTTGTGCCATCCTTGCGAATATCGATAGCTTTGCCCAGACTAACTACCTCGATACGTTCACATCCCTCTACCACATGAGCATTCGTCAAGACCCATCCATCATTGCTAACCGCAAAACCCGTTCCAGATGAGGAGGCCTCGTCGGGGAAAGCAGGCTCCAAAAAACCAATAGATCCCAATATTATAACAAATATACGTAAAACCAAACCATACATCTGCACACCCCTCACCCCATTAAAAAAAACTAGCAAAAAACTTTTGAGCGAAACGAATTAATATTCCAAAACGTCTTGCTTAATAAGAAAGGTTAAGAAATCAATCTGACTTGGATTTTCAACGCTAGATAAACAAACTCAATAAAACCCTGTTGCCAAATATCATGGTAAAAGAAACAATTTTTTTAGCAAGCAAAACCAACTTAATCCAATGGATTGCGTCAAATACTCTTACCAAACGCTAATATTCGCATCACACGCTTAGCTATGCCGACATTTACCATTCATATTATTTAGCCAAGCACATTTTTTGAATTGGCTTCTCGCTTTTACCATCATTATCCGACAATTATGGAAACGCTTGAAGATATCACTATTGATCACGCGACTAGATTAAAACGTAATTTAGCTATTGCCAATTTTAAGCATTAGAACCACCAACGACCGCTCTTTGGGGGTATGGTATATGTCTAAACAATGTGTCTATTATTTTGCTGAGGGGTTTTATTGGTTGCGGGGGCAGGATTTGAACCTACGACCTTCAGGTTATGAGCCTGACGAGCTACCGGGCTGCTCCACCCCGCGTCACCTATAGTCTTTGCTTGAAGTATTGATGTTGATCGAGCAAAGTCATTATCTGATTGATGTATTTGCGTTGTTATTTAAGCATGATCAGATAGATTAATAAGGGTGTTTTGATGGTGAAGAGATAGTATTCATACATGCATTTTGCAGACCTGGCAGCGACCTACTCTCCCGTGTCTTAAGACAAAGTACCATTGGCGCTGGAGCGTTTCACGGCCGAGTTCGGAATGGGATCGGGTGCAGCCGCTCCGCCATAACCACCAGGTCGGCGAAAGGCATGAACGAATTGAAGCTGGTTTTGATTTTTCTGCATTTTTATTAACTGGATATAGGTAATGGGAACGATCAAGCCGATTGAACGATTAGTATCAGTAAGCTTCATGTGTTACCACACTTCCACACCTGACCTATCAACGTGGTCGTCTTCCACGGTTCTCATGGGAATACTCGTTTTTAGGTGGGTTTCCCGCTTAGATGCCTTCAGCGGTTATCCCTTCCGTATATAGCTACCCTGCTATGCGGCTGGCGCCACAACAGGTCCACCAGAGATACGTCCATCCCGGTCCTCTCGTACTAGGGACAGATCCTATCAATATTCCTACACCCACGGCAGATAGGGACCGAACTGTCTCACGACGTTCTGAACCCAACTCACGTACCGCTTTAAATGGCGAACAGCCATACCCTTGGGACCTGCTCCAGCCCCAGGATGCGATGAGTCGACATCGAGGTGCCAAACAACCCCGTCGATATGGACTCTTGGGGGTCATCAGCCTGTTATCCCCGGCGTACCTTTTATCCGTTGAGCGATGGCCCTTCCACACGGGACCACCGGATCACTATGACCGTCTTTCGACTCTGCTCGACTTGTCAGTCTTACAGTCAGGCAGGCTTATGCCATTGCACTCAGCGAACGATTTCCGACCGTTCTGAGCCCACCATCGCGCGCCTCCGTTACTCTTTAGGAGGCGACCGCCCCAGTCAAACTACCCACCATACACGGTCCTGGTTCCGGATAACGGAACGCAGTTAGACATCCATGTAGATAAGGGTGGTATTTCAAGGAAGACTCCACAATGGCTGGCGCCACTGCTTCAAAGTCTACCACCTATCCTACACATGTCGACACGAATGCCAGTGTAAAGCTATAGTAAAGGTGCACGGGGTCTTTCCGTCTAACCGCAGGAACCCCGCATCTTCACGGGGAATTCAATTTCACTGAGTCTATGTTGGAGACAGCGGGGAAGTCGTTACGCCATTCGTGCAGGTCGGAACTTACCCGACAAGGAATTTCGCTACCTTAGGACCGTTATAGTTACGGCCGCCGTTTACTGGGGCTTCAATTCAATGCTTGCACATCTCCTCTTAACCTTCCAGCACCGGGCAGGCGTCAGACCCTATACGTCGTCTTGCGACTTCGCAGAGCCCTGTGTTTTTGGTAAACAGTCGCTACCCCCTGGTCTGTGCCACCCCCTAACGGTTGCCCGCTAAAGGGTCACGCTTCTTCCGAAGTTACGCGTGCAATTTGCCGAGTTCCTTCAACATAGTTCTCTCAAGCGCCTTGGTATTCTCTACCGGTCCACCTGTGTCGGTTTCGGGTACGGTCTATAATGTGGGAGCTATTTCCTGGAACTGCTTCACTGCATCATCAATCCAATAAGATGATACAATTTACGCAATCCGTCACTTCCCACAGGCCCACGAATATTAACGTGGTTCCCATCGACTACGCCTTTCGGCCTCGTCTTAGGGGCCGGCTCACCCTGCTCAGATTAACTTTAAGCAGGAACCCTTGGACTTTCGGCGAGGGAGTCTCTCACTCCCTTTATCGTTACTCATGTCAGCATTCTCACTTCCAATACCTCCAGGATCCCTCACGGGTATCCCTTCACAGGCTTATGGAACGCTCCGCTACCACTTACACTTACGTGTAAATCCACATCTTCGGTGTATGGCTTTAGCCCCGTTACATTTTCGGCGCAAAGACCCTTATTTAGACCAGTGAGCTGTTACGCTTTCTTTAAATGATGGCTGCTTCTAAGCCAACATCCTGGTTGTTTTGGGATCCTCACATCCTTTCCCACTTAGCCATAACTTGGGGACCTTAGATGGTGGTCAGGGTTGTTTCCCTCTCCACGACGGACGTTAGCACCCGCCGTGTGTCTGCTAGTCAGTTCTTCCAGGTATTCGGAGTTTGGTTAGGTTTGGTAATCCGGTGAGGACCCCTAG
>NZ_CP104887.1:3075000-3302500 GCF_026743145.1 Bartonella sp. HY761 | reverse complement strand
GCGGCTAGTTCATTGGGTACTGGTGTCGCACAAGTTGCCGCATTGCATTATATTGATCCAGCCCAAGTCAAGAGTTTAAGCCGATCGGTCAGCTTTTCTGATGCGCTTGATGTCAGGATTTTCCAAGAAAACGTCTCTATCGCAATGGGATCGAATAATCGCCAAGCTATTGAAAACTATTCTGAGGATATTTTACCCTTTATCCGTGATGAAAAGATAATTGATATCTTAAATCGCGCAAACTTTATAGGCGAGGATGCCGATCGCATCGCCGATGCTCTTAACGCGATGACCAAGAGAGACGATTTACCCGCAGGTAGCATTTTACGGCTTGGGGTTGAAACCGATAAAACCGGAAAACGCTCTATAGTACGCGCTAGTATTTATAATGACAAAAAACATGTTATGAGCATCGCGCTTGACGATAACAATAATTTTATACGCTGCGCAGAACCTGAAACGACAGAGCTTTTAATTTCTGCTCTTGATGGTGATATGCCGATCATTCGTGTTGCCACAGATAAGCTACCTTCGGTCTATGATGCTGTTGTACAAGCTGCTCTATCTTACAATATGGGTGAGGATAGCGCACGTCAATTAGTACGTATGCTAGCAAATGATGTTGATATGCAATCGAATATATCAGCCACTGATTCTTTAGAGGTATTTTATCCAAAACCAGATAAGACGCTTGCTAATGCAAATCCAGAAATTTTATATGTTGCAGCAACTTTTGGCGACATCGTAAAGCGCTATTACCGCTTTCAATCCCAAGACGGGAAAATTGATTATTATGACCGCGAAGGGCGTAACTCCAAGCAATTCTTATTAAGAAAACCAGTCCCCAATGGTGTGTTTCGCTCGCCCTTTGGCCCAAGACGCCATCCGATTCTTGGCTATGTGCGCATGCATACCGGTGTTGACTGGTCAGCTCCACGGGGAGCACCAATTGTTGCTGCCGGTGATGGTATTGTCTTAAAAGCCGGCTGGAGTAGTGGTTATGGTAACCACACAGAAATCCAACATGCCAACGGCTATATTAGCAGTTACTCCCACCAAAGTGCCTTTGCAGAAGGGTTAAAGCCCGGCATGCATGTGCGCCAAGGGCAAGTTATCGGTTTTGTTGGCTCTACCGGACTTTCAACCGGGCCACATCTCCATTATGAAATTGTTGTGAATGGCACCAAAGTCGATCCGATGCGTATCCGCCTGCCCGATGAAGAATCGCTTCGCGGCGATGATCTTATCGCTTTCAAACGTGAGCGCGATCATATTGATGCTTTAATGAAAAATGGCCCTCGCAACACGCAAGTAGCTTCTTCAGCACCTTTATCGAATTCATAGATTAGAATTTGAGTTATTTTTAGCACTATCAACAAAATAAAGGGCGGTTACTACCGCCCATTTTACACATATGCATTTGAAGAATATAGAGAATAAAGCTTTTAAACTGTCATCTTTGAGAAGCAAAATAATCTGCAATTTTTTCGGCTAATTTTTCGGCCACCTGCTGCTTATTAAGAAGCGGCCATTCCTCAACCTTATCCTTTTGCACAATATGAATATGATTCTCATCGCCGCCCATAATGCTTTCGCCTTTTTCATTCATTGAAACATCATTGGCGATAATCCAATCAGCAGCCTTTTTTTCTAATTTTTTTTGGGCATAGCTAATCAAATCATTGGTTTCTGCGGCAAAACCAATAACCAACTTTGGGCGATTATCACCATGAGCAATCGTTGCAAGAATATCTGGGTTTTGCACCATGGAGAGAGTAAGGCTATCTTGCCCTTGCTGCTTTTTCATTTTTTGATTTTTTGGGCTATCCATGCGCCAATCTGCAACGGCTGCAGCAAAAATAGCTACATCTGCCGGCAAAGCAATCTCAACTTGCTGTAGCATTTCATGAGCTGTTTCTACATGGATGGTTTCAATATCCAAAAAAGGAGTTTTTTGTGGATCATCAACACTAACAGGACCAGAAACGAGTGTTACCTTAGCGCCCAAATAACCAAGAGCCTTGGCTATTGCATGCCCTTGCTTTCCTGAAGAGCGATTGGCAATATACCGCACGGGATCAATTGGTTCATGGGTGGGGCCTGATGTCACAATGATATGATGGCCAGATAAGGGGCGGTCGTTTTTATCTAATAAAATTTTTTTAGCAGCCTCAACAATAGTCAATGGCTCACTCATGCGGCCAAGACCATTTTCATAAGCTTCAGCCATCTCGCCCTTTTCAGGGCCAATAAAGAAAAAACCATCATCTTGAAGAGTTTTAAGATTTCGCTTGGTTGCTAGATTTTTCCACATCATTGGATTCATGGCAGGTGCGCATAAGATTGGGCAGTTTCGCGCTAAAATTATCGCACCGGCAAGATCATCACCAATGCCTATTGCCATTTTTGCCATGCGGCTTGCAGTGCAAGGCGCAACAATAATAAGATCATGATTGCGAGCAAGGCGGATATGGCCGACATCTTGCTCATCAAGCCGCGAAAAAAGATCGGTGTAAACGTGATTGGCGCTCAAAGCACCCGCCGCTAGTGGTGTAATAATTTCTTGCGCGGCCTTTGTCATGACAACCGTGACAGTTGCACCATTTTCTCGCAAGCGGCGAATAAGATCAAGGGATTTATACGCGGCAATACTACCGCCAATAATCAATAATATCTTTTTATCGTTTAAATCCATTGAATACATGCCTTATGTCGTTATCTATGACTTATACAGCCAAAGCCACTATTGAAATAGAAGCTAAAATATCATTCTTAAAGTGATATAAAGAATACAAGCGGCAATAATATAAATGGCATAACGCATGAATCGTCCGCTACGGGATTGATAGCGAGCAAGACGCTTTAATGTTGCTTCATCAAGAACAATGCCATGTTTTGACATATGTGCCATGCCGGCGGTGATTTCATCAAAACGCTTGGTAAGTTCTGGCGTTTTGCGCACGAGATCGGTGACAGCAATGGCACTATCACGCAAATCCTTTACCAAACCTAAGGGCCCTAAATTTTGCATGATCCAGTCAGATACTACAGGATCGGCAGCTTTCCACATATTGAGATGAGGATCTAATGTGCGCGCCACTCCTTCAACTACGACCATAGTTTTTTGTAAGAGAATAAGTTCTGGCCGCGTTTCCATGTCAAATAGTTCTGTTACTTCAAAAAGCAGCGTCAAAAGCCGTGCCATCGAAATAGTTTCGGCAGATTGGCCATGCACTGGCTCGCCAATCGCGCGGTTAGCTTGCGCAAAACTTTCAATACTATGATGCGATGGCACATAGCCCGCTTCAAAATGCACTTTAGCAACGCGGTAATAATCACGTTTAATAAAGCCATAAAGAATTTCAGCAAGATAACGCTTTTCTTTTTTGCCAAGTCGACCGGTAATGCCAAGATCAACAGCAACAATAATACCATCCTTATCGACAAATAAATTGCCCGGATGCATATCGGCATGAAAAAAACCATCACGCAAAGTATGACGTAAAAAAGACTGGATCAGAGTGACCGATAAGGCCTCAAGATCAAAACCAGCTGCAACCAAGGAATCGCGATCCGACATTTTAATGCCGTCAATCCATTCCATTGTCAAAACATCACGACCAGTGCGCTCCCAATCAACTGTTGGAACGCGAAAACCTGGATCATTTTTGGTGTTTTCACCAAGTTCAGAAAGAGCCGCAGCCTCTAAGCGCAAATCCATTTCAAGACGGGTTGTCTGTTCAAGATTTTCAACCACTTGAACCGGGCGTAACCGCCGCGATGCTGCAACATAACGCTCTTGCGTTCTTGCTACAAGGTAAAATCCTTCAAGATCTTGAGCAAAGCGGCGCCGAATACCAGGGCGAATGACTTTAACAGCCACTTTTTTACGGTTGCCATTGTCATCCAAAATCCAAGCCGGATGCACCTGCGCCATTGATGCGGCAGCAATTGGTTCGCCAAATTCAACAAAAAGATCATCAATCTTGCGGCCAAGCGAACCTTCAATTTGCGCAATAGCTTCAGCTTGTGGAAAGGTTTTAACCTTATCTTGCAGCAAAGATAAATCATCGGCAACATCACGGCCAACAATATCAGGACGGGTTGCTAAAAATTGTCCAAGCTTGACATAAGAAGGGCCAAGCCTATTCATTGCATTAGAAATACGCTCGGAACGCTCGCTATTTTGTGCACTACCACGTGACATCCATTTAGCGACACGATGACCTAAGGCTGGCAGCCCTGTTAGTCCATCGGCTGGAAGGGCACTTAACACGCCTTCACGAGCAAGAACATAACCGGCCCGCATCAAACGCAAGGATGCAAGAAATTTTGACATTAAATTTTCCAGCCTGAGTGGATGGCAGCAATACCACCAGTGAGATTACGATAACTAACCTTCGAAAATCCAGCAGTGCGGATCATGTCGGCAAAATCATCCTGTCGCGGAAACTTGCGAATAGATTCGACAAGATAGCGATAGGAATCAGCGTCCCCTGCAATCATTTGTCCAACGCGTGGAATACCATGGAAAGACCAAAGATCATAAACCTTATCAAGAATTGGCAGTTCAACTTCGGAAAATTCAAGACACATGAAGCGACCACCCGGCTTTAACACACGGAAAGCCTCAGAAAGCGCCTTATCAATGTGCGGCACATTGCGGATACCAAAGGCTATCGTATAAGCATCAAATTGACGGTCATCAAAGGGGAGCTTTTCTGCATTGGCTTCAACAAAATTGCAATGATTAAGCAGCCCCTTTTTCTCGGCCCGCTCACGGCCAACTTCTAACATGGAACCGTTAATATCTAAAACCGTTGCATGGGCATGGCGACCAGATGCCTCGATAATTTTAAATGAAATATCACCCGTACCACCTGCAACATCAAGCACTGTCCAACCATCAAGATGAGGCGGTGATAGCCAAGCAACCATGGCATCTTTCCATAAACGATGCATGCCCACCGACATTACATCATTCATAATATCATATTTACGGGCAACAGAATGGAAAACACTATTGACCATATTTTGCTTTTCTTCTTCTTTTACAGCTTTAAAGCCAAAAGAATTTTCCATGCCACCAAGTGCGCCCACACGGGAATTGCTATCCTTGATATCTTCGGTTGCCATTTTAAAAACCCTTTTGATATGTTCTCACCATGCCCAAAATCATCTCTCAAAGAACGTGTTTATTTAACCCAAAAAGCCAAAAACGAATTCTTTCACAAAACCTTTTAAATGGGCACATCTTTAAAAGCCATAAACTTGATGAAACTGCCTATCTTATCTAGTGAATACACAAAACAAAAACCATTTTGCACTGCTTCATTTTTTCATCAAATTCAAATTATTTATTCTATCTACTATAGACTGCACTGAACTGCAATGCTCGATAAAAGCCAATAAAAAATAAGCGTCGCTAAACCTTAATTGCTTATTTTTTTTATCAATGTAATTGCAGAAAACAGCCATTGATTTTAACGCCAAATTTATTTTAGAAATATTTTTTATTAAACCATGCGTCATTTAAAAACGTGTTAAAGCATGATATAAGATTTTGACAAAATTTATACCTTCTTGAAAAAAATTTCGTCATTTCCATTTGATTTTTAAACCCAATCGAATACGCCCATCATATATAAACTAAAATTGCTAACTGTAAAAATTAGGAAATAACCGTGTCACAAGTTCATGTTATCTCTCATCCGCTCGTTGCCCATAAACTAACTATGATGCGCAAAAAGGAAACGTCAACCGGTGATTTTCGTCAATTATTGCGTGAAGTCGCCCTACTCATGGGCTATGAAGTAACACGCGACTTGCCGATGACCACAACAACCATCGAAACACCGATGATGCCAATGGAAGCACCGGTGCTTGATGGAAAAAAACTTGTGCTTGCCTCGATTTTGCGTGCGGGTGAAGGCCTATTAGAAGGCATGTTATCGCTTATTCCATCGGCACGGGTTTCCCATATTGGACTTTACCGCGATCATACTACATTAGAGCCAATTGAATATTACTTCAAAGCACCAGAAGATTTAGGTGAACGCTTGGTCATTGTGGTTGATCCAATGCTTGCGACAGGGCATTCGGCAGCTGCGGCAATTTCACGCCTTAAAGAGCGTGGCGCCGACCAAATTCGATTCGTTTGCGTTTTAGCTGTTCAACAAGGCTTGAAATTTTTGCAAGAAAAACACCCCGATGTTGATATTTACACAGCATCCATCGATAATGGTCTTGATGAAAATAGCTATATTTTACCGGGGCTTGGTGATGCAGGCGATCGCATGTTTGGAACCAAATAGGTAATTCATCTAATAATTACAAAGCACTTTTATACTGAAAAATAAAAGTGCTTTATTTTTTAACTAAAAAACGTGACAATTCAAATTGCCAAACAAAGAATTTACGTCTTAATATATGTTTTGGGAAAATTGGAGCGGGCGATGGGATTCGAACCCACGACCCCAACCTTGGCAAGGTTGTGCTCTACCCCTGAGCTACGCCCGCTCATTTTGCGTATCGAAGCATAGCGCTTCGTTCAAGATTGGCGTTATATGCCGCAACGGTGTTGAGAATGCAATAGCAAAAATTCAAAAAAATGTATAAAAATGCAAATATTTTTTAAAATTCGCGTTTTATGACAAAAATAAGCATTAATTTGGCAATGAACGCTATCGGCTGGGGATAAGTTTTAGCTTTTAAACTATATTCATCCTCTTTCAATTCAAATGACAATCAATGCCTGTTGTCCAATACGCTAAAGTTTTAGGAAAAACTACACGCTGCTATTTAAAAATGCGACTTTTAATATCATCTTATAGACATAAAGCGATTGCAAAAGCTATCAATGCAGATTTTGGAAATTGCTTCACAGTTTTTTAAAAATGCTCTAAGTAAAGAAATCACCTCATTATAATTGGACCGATTCAATAATGACTGCAATTAAAAAAGCACGCCGCGTTGCTGGTACTTTATATACCAAAGAGGAAATTGAAGAAATTTTCCATCGCTTTTCATTGCAGCGACCCAATCCTGAAAGTGAGCTGCGTTATACCAATGCCTTTACTTTACTTGTTGCGGTTGCATTATCGGCGCAAGCAACTGATATAGGCGTGAATAAGGCGACAAAAGAATTATTCAAAGTTGCCGATACACCTGAAAAAATGGTGGAGCTTGGTGAGGAGGGGTTGGGCGAATATATCCGCACTATAGGGCTTTGGCGCAGCAAAGCTAAAAATGTCATGGCCTTGTCAAAATCACTCATTGCCAACTTTCATAGTCAAGTGCCAGATAACCGTGATGCTTTGATTACCCTTGCTGGTGTTGGCAGAAAAACGGCTAATGTGGTGTTAAATATTATTTATGATAAGCCCACATTGGCGGTGGATACCCATATTTTTCGCATTGGTAATCGCCTTGGGCTTGCGCCGGGAAAAACGCCTGACGAGGTTGAGGAAAAATTATTAAAAATTATTCCAAAAGCCTATTTAAAAAAAGCCCATCATTGGTTGATTTTACATGGCCGCTATGTGTGCAAGGCGCGAACACCAGATTGCAAAGCTTGCATTATTGCAGATATTTGTCACGCCGCAGTTAAAACCAATGCAATTCCTGCGCCTATCATGGTTATAAATTAAGGGGCATTTCGTATTCAAACAAAATACCCCTTAATAAAGATTTAAAATTTGTGCCTATGGTGAAATTTTAGCTACGTTGGATTGCCGGACCACCGCGTGTCCCAATTGGCACATCTTGAAGATCATCCTTTTCAGCCGTTTCCATATCAGTTTGGTTAAGTTGCTCTGGTGCAGATTTTGCCGTTGCTATCCTATAACCTTCGATTTTTGATAGATCGTCATTTTCATTGATAAGATCTTCCAAACTTTCATTGCTGCCGATCCCACCATTGCGATATTGCAATTCATGAAGGCGTGCATAAACACCGTTTTCCTTGGCGAGCAATTGAGCTTGTGTCCCTTGCTCAATGATATTACCGTGTTGCATAACAACAATCTTATCGGCATTGGCAATGGTTGAAAGACGATGGGCAAT
This sequence comes from Bartonella sp. HY761, assembly GCF_026743145.1. NCBI lineage: Bacteria > Pseudomonadati > Pseudomonadota > Alphaproteobacteria > Hyphomicrobiales > Bartonellaceae > Bartonella > Bartonella sp. HY761. Next base: position 3,294,436 of record NZ_CP104887.1, on the reverse strand, counting down.
AACGATTGTGGTGCGACCATCAGTAAGACGATCCAAGGCTTGTTGTACAGATGCTTCAGATTCTGAATCAAGGGCACTGGTTGCCTCATCTAGAATAAGAATGCGCGCATTGCGTAGCATGGCGCGCGCAATGGCAATACGTTGGCGTTGACCACCAGAAAGATTGCCACCATTTTCACCAATATCGGTATCGTAACCATCACGAAGTTTAACAATAAATTCGTGAGCATTGGCGTCTTTGGCCGCAGCAATAATTTCCTCGTCACTAGCATCAGGGCGCCCCATGCTAATATTATGTTTTACGCTGCCTTTAAAAAGAAATGTGTCTTGTCCAACATAGGACATTGCATCACGCAATGAGGCAAAGGTTACTTCCTTAATATCTTGACCATCTATAAAAATTTGCCCTTGTGTTGGATCATAAAGGCGCATAATCAAATTGATCATCGTCGATTTACCTGATCCTGAAGCGCCAACAAGAGCAGTCATTTTACCGGCAGGAATTGCTAAACTAATACCATGGAGAACGTCATCACCTTCAGGATACGCAAATTTAACATCAGAAAAAGCCACTTCACCCTTTGATGCAGTTAAAGTCTTGGCATTTTTGGATTCAACGAGGGTTAAAGGATGATCCATAACAGCATAAAGCATGCGCACACCAATCATCAGCGATTCTAATTTAACGCGGGTATTGGCAATTCGTTTAGCTGGCTCATAAGCAAAAAGCAGCGCTGCAATAAATGATAATAATCCACCGGCACTAGCACCATGGTCAATAACCATAACACCGGAAAAAGCAATGACGCCAGCTATGGCAAAGCCGGCCAACGTTTCCATAATTGGAGCAGTTGCTGCGGTATATAAAGCAATGGAATTGGAGCGTGATTCTACATCGCTAATTGCCTTATTCATTCGCGTTTGCATTTGCGGCTCAAGCGCAAATGCTTTTAAAACACGAATACCGACTGCGGTCTCCTGCATGATCTGGATGATGGCGGTTAACGATGCCATTTCCTTGGCCATAATTTTTTTTACTTTTTTGGTGAGCAGACGCACGCCCAAAAATGCTAAAGGCCCAACAAGCAGTGAAACGCTAGTCAAAAGCCAATTTTGGTAAAACATCACTGCAAACAGGCCGATAACTGATACAAGATCACGGACATAGGTCGTTACCAATAGGTCAATAACACCGCGCGACATTTGCGAAAAATTGGTTACCATCATAAGCAGATCTGCTTGGGCATTTTTTTGAAAAAAAGAAACACCTTGCGACAAAATACGAGCATAAACCTTTTTTTGCTGTTCGGCTACAACACTATTACCGGCACGCGCAAGATAAAGCGAGTTAAAAAATGTTGCAAAACCTTTCACAGAAAAAATGCAAATAACAGCAATAGAAACCATGAAAACATGAGATTTATTTTTATCATCAACTAAGCTTTTAACCATTGGTTCCATGATGTAAGCACTTAAAGATGTCATTGCTGCTATCATTAGCATTGCAATGATTGCTAGAAAATAATTTTTAAAATGCTTACGAAAATTTTCACTAAGCAAGCGCTTGATTAGCGTCATGTCATTTTCTGACAATTTCTGTGTTTTTTTTGCCATATTGGTCAAAATACCTTTTTATTTCTTTAGGCGTATTTTATCGGCATTACGCCTGACTTACAAGTGATTTAAAAACGCCATCACCTAAAACATTAGATTCTAATAATATATTCTGCCGAAGCAAGGCTAATAAGTAAGAATCATTGCTAGCATTTTAAAACAAAAATAAATGCATTTTAACAGATTTAGGCTTATCAGCTTTGTTAAATTATAAGAGCAGCTTATCTATTTTCCATTTTTTGAGTTGGAAAAGCAGTTAAAATCGTAGGAATTCTAGGCAAAACAAAGCGGGTGCAGCCATAAGCACTAAGACCACCAATGATAATGCCTGCCAAAATATCAAAAGGATAATGAACGCCAACAAAAATACGTCCCCAGCAGACAAGAACTAATAAGCCGAGCGCAAATTTTGCCGCCATTTTATAGCGTAATAAATAAAGACTGAAAAAATAAGCCGCACAAATGGTAGCGTGATTAGACGGAAATGACGCATTCGGCGAATGATGAACAAGTGCTTCAACAATACCAGCGACGAAGGGGCGTTCTCGATAAAATCCAAGGCTTATTAAATAACCAATAAATAAGCCGGTTATGATACTTGCGACAATTGTCAAAGCGGCTCGTCTTTCAAACTTCCCCCCTGCAAACCATAAAAGTAATAAATGAAGCGGTATAAAATAAAGCAGCCCTTTGGCGCAAAAAATTCCAAACCAAATGATCAATGTTGGAGTTTCACTGTTGCCAGCAAGGCTTTGAGCTAAAAATGTATCAATCGTTGAAAGCATAATTTGTCCATTTATAATAAGCGCATTTAATTTTTATAATAAAATGCTTAAGATGAACGCTTGCCAATAAACATAGGCTTCGCCATCCCAAATTTTGGAGTACGTGGTGTATACCACATATTCGTAAGTTTTATTTTTGGCTTTAACTAGGCATATATTATAATTATCCAATCTAAAATATAAATTTAAACCTTGAAGGTTGAGTAAACGCTCAAACTCTTATTCAACTGGCATTTTAAAAAGAACCCCAAATAAGTCTTCGCAAGTTTTAATGCACATTGTGCCAAATGAAGATAAGAGTTCATGAAAAGCGAATATAAAATCCACCAAGACCGTAAAATTTATAGGGCATTTAAAAACGTCAATGTTCGCTTATCATTTTATCAACGTTGCGATGAACGGGCAGCCTCAACCGTTAAAGCCAGCAATGTTTGGCGGATAATTGGCACGCTAAGTGCCGCCGATTTACGACTTTCAAGAACGGCATTTTGCAGCCGCTCCATAGCGCGAATGATGCGCGGCATCGTCCAGCTATTTAATGCGCGCTCTACAATTTGTGCTCGTTTGAAGAATATTGGCGGACGAGCGGATTTTACCAATTGGCTCGCTGATACCCTATCATTATCCATTTGAGCTCGCATTTGCATTAATTGTTGAAATTGTCTTTGCGCTGCACTTAATACAAGAAATAAGGCTGCGCCGCTTTCAACCTGCCGATCAAAATGCTGGTTAAAACTATCAATATTGCCAGAAAGCACGCTATCAATAATTTCATCTTGCGAAAGCGCGCTGACATCGCTTACCGCATGAGCAACATCATCTACGCTGATTTCATCTTGGCCCTTGGCATAAAAGCAGAGTTTTTCCAATTCGCCGCGTGATGCCAAGCGGTCAGCACCAAGACTTTCACGCAGCCATTTACGCGCGTCCATAGATATTTTCATGGAAAATTCATCAAGCACTTGATCAATCAGCGCATCAATGCCACTTTGATTATCGCTATAGCAAGGAAGTGCCATGGAGCAAGAACCAGCCTCGACAATACCGCGTAAGCCAGTCACGCCTTTTTTCAAATCCCCAGCTTCGATTAAAACGTAAGCGCCTTGTGGCGGTGTTGCTATTAACCATTTAACCGCGTCGGCAAGGCCTTTTTGGGCGCTTGCATTGCGTACCCATATTAAACGCTGACCACCAAAAAGCGACACGGTGCGAGCTTCATCACCAAGGCGAGCAGGATCGCTATCAATTTCACTTGCATCAATTTTTAAAGTTGAAAACGGATCTTGTAAATCAATGCCAGTATTTTTAGCAAACAGTGTTGCGCGTTCGGACACAAGACCTTTATCTGGCCCATAGACCAGAACAATGGGAAAAGTTGATGAGGGTTTGAGAATAAAACCATCCACCTCATGGGCTTTTCGTTGCGCCATTTTGCTAAGAATCCTTTGATTTAATAAATGTAGTTTTGATTTAAGGCTTGATGCTTGGTTAAGCAACAGCAAAAGCATTTATCAGCCTCATAAGCTGCGGTAAATTGGTGGTTGTCTTTTTTAATACCATCTCACAAGCAAAATTAAAAGGATCTAAATTTATTATATAAGTGTTCATATATTAAAAAAAGAATCAAATCTTTGCCAAGGCGAAATTTTATCACAAAAATCCAATAATATAGATTGATAAATTTTATTATAAAAACAAGTGGTTGCATTTTTTTTTGCAAAAAACAAATTTTGTTATTGCATTCTCAACACCATTGCGGCATATAACGCCAGTCTTGAAACGAAGCGCAATGCTTCGATACGCTAAATGAGCGGGCGTAGCTCAGGGGTAGAGCACAACCTTGCCAAGGTTGGGGTCGTGGGTTCGAATCCCATCGCCCGCTCCAGTTTCCTAAAAAACTGATTTATTAACGAACTCCCAATAGATGCAGTGAAAACTTTAATAGTCAATAATTGTCATTGAATCATAAATTTTCAAAATAAATTAAGTTTTACTCAAAAACGTTCAAATCATAATAATATCTGGCTGCATTTAAAAATATTTGACGACGCTGTTCGTTTTGAATTTTAGGCGCAACTTTAGAAATAATAGTCCAAATCTCAACTGCTAATTTATCATAATCTTCATCTAATTCATAAAGTCGATTGTCAGAAAATACATTTAAAAAAATGTTAAATACCTCATAATCAGCATCGTTAACATCAGTAAATGGTAGCTTGGGTTGAATATGCTCGTCACATAAATAATTTAGTGGATTTTTCAAATACCACCCTGCATATTTTCTATCTTTGATAATAAAAGCAAAATCATCAGATAAAAAAATAATTTCTGAATTTTTTAAAACTTCAATATTGTAAAAACAAAGGTAATATCTTTCATCTTGATTTAAATATCTAAATGATGTTCCCTCAAAAGGCAGCAATGTGCCAGATAAAGATAGTTTTCCAAATCTTATTTTTTTATAATCAAGGCGGTCATATATTTTTGTCTTCCTATTTTGATTAGAAGAAGCACATTTTACAGAAGAGAACTCCCCATTTTTATCAAAGCAAAAAATATCTTGGCTTGTTAATATATCATATGGGGTACAAATGTCGATGTTTTGAGATTTTATCAAATAAGCAGATATTCCTGTATGCGCAATCTGAAAGTGAATTGTTGCGTCTGAAAACACTGTATTTTCAGTAATTTCTAATAAGACCCCATCAGTTATTTCAAAGCCATTAGAGTTTTCCATAATAATTCCATTCATTTATAATTAAAGCGCGTAAATATTGAGTATTTTCTCTATTCTTTCACAAGCTTTAAAGAGCATAAAATACCAAAAGAACAATAGCTTCTGTCTATCGCTTATTTTTCAATCTATTATTTAAACAATGAAGAAAATTTATTGCTTAAAAGTCATTATAGCGGTTAATTATACATAGTCGATAAAATAAGATCAGACTTAAATTACTAGTGCTGGAGCATTTTCGTGGACAAAGATGAGCTTTTTAAAATATTAAACGATGAATCTTTAAGAGCTCCTCTTAAACAATTTATACTTCCACATTTAATTGAACAAGCAAAACAAGGTAGCCTAGAAGCGCAAATATGCCTTGCTGGAAATTATGAGCGTGGCGATGGCATCCCTCAAAATACTACCGAAGCCGCTTACTGGTACCGCAAAGCAGCTTTACAAGGTGATGCTGCCTCACAAGCCTATATGGGTTATCTTCATCTCAAAGGAAAAGGTGTAACTCAAGATAAACCACAAGCTATGGAATGGTTACGCCTTGCTGTTGACCAAGGTAATGCTACCGCGCAAGTTAATTTAGCACTTTTATATATGCAAGATCAAAATATTCCCGATTACTTGGAAGAGGCAGCGCAACTTTATCATTTAGCCGCAGAGCAAGGCAATGAAGTTGCACAAATTAATTTAGCCCTAATGTATCAACATGGCTATGGCATTGAAAAAAATATTAGCGAAGCGGTTAGGTTATACCAATTGGCCACAGAACAAGGTCATTTACAAGCCCAACGCACGCTTGCGCACCTTTTTAAGGATGGAGAAGGCGTTGAACAAGATTACCAAAAAGCTGCCTATTTTTATCGCTTAGCAGCAGAACAGGGCGATGATGAAGCCCAATACATGCTAGCATGGCTTTATAATCACGGATTAGGCGTTGAACATGATAATTGTGAATGCGAACGTTTTTTGAAACAAGCCGCGGAACAAGGAAATATTTCGGCACAATTGGCATTAGCGGAAAAGTATCATGATGGCTTGGATTTCGAGAGAAACATAACTGAGGCTATTCGTTATTACCAATTAGCAGCAGCGCAAGGAAGTCCTGAGGCGCAGTATAATTTGGCGGTAAAATATAGTAACGGCGAATATTTTGAACAAAATAAGCAAGAAGCCTTGCGCCTTTACCAACTCGCTGCGGCGAAAGGTTTAGCATATGCACAAAATAATATCGCTTATATGTATGAAATAGGCGACGGCGTTGACGTAGATAAAGAAAAAGCCGCCTATTATTATCAATTAGCCGTTGCACAAGGTAACGCCTATGCTCAAGTTAACTTAGCCTCACTTTATGAAGATGGTGACGGAGTTAAACAAGATTACCAAGAAGCTCTCCGCCTTTATCGCCTTGCCGCCGATCAAGAAAGTGCCTACGGTCGAGCCAATCTTGGTTCAATGTATGAAAAGGGTTTGGGTATAAATCAAGATTATCAAGAAGCCCTTCGCCTTTATCGCCTTGCCGCAAACCAAGGGCTCAGTGATGGCCAATTTAATTTGGGGCGCATGATTTATCATGGCAACGGCGTTGAAAAAAATCAAACCGAGGGATTAAAATGGATTAATTGTGCAGCAGAAAGCGGCGATGAAGATGCACTTAAATTTTTAAAAGAAATTGCGCGATCTATTAGCTAAAAGCCTAGCGGGAAAACCATGATAAATATTTTCAATTTTTTGCTTAAAAAATTTAAATGCCTTTTTGCCGATAAAAAGCCAAGCGATTCTATTGCTGATTTGCAAGAACAAGCTGCAAATGGCGATCAATACGCACAGACAGAATTAGGCTTTATGTATTACCATGGCAATGGTGTTGTTGCCAATAAGCAAGAAGCCAATCGGCTTTATCGCCTTGCCGCCGAACAAGATAATGCGCAAGCACAGTTTAATCTTGCACTTGCCTATCAACATGGTCAAGGTATTTTGCAAGATAAACAATTGGCTTTGCATTGGTATAGGCTTGCAGCCCAGCAAAATTTTGTACCAGCACTGGTTAATCTTGCCTTAATGTATGAAACTGGCGACGGCATCCCACTAAATTATGATGAGGCTGTGCGGCTATACCAATTAGCGATAGAACAAAAAAGCGCTATTGCCCATATAAACTTAGGTGCCATGTATCAAAGAGGCGATGGCATTAAAAAAGATAACCATGAAGCCTTTAGGCTATTTTATTATGCTGCCGAACAGGGATTTAAAAATGCCCAATACTGCTTAGGCTTTATGTATGAAAATGGCAATGGCGTTGAAAAGGATATAGGAAAAGCTATCCAATGGTACACGCTTTCGGCTGAACAAGGTTCTGATCTAGCCCAATTTGCCCTAGCCAATCTTTATCAAGCTGGTGATGACATCCCGCAAGACATGCAAAAAGCAATTTTTTGGTATCGTCTTGCAGCAAAACAACGACACAGTGGCGCACAAGCCAATTTAGGCCTTATCTACGAAAAAGGCGATGGGCTTCAACAAAATATTGCTGAAGCGATTAGATTATATCGATTGGCGGCAGAACAGGGTGATAGTAACGGGCAAAATCAGTTAGGTAACGCCTATAGGAAAGGATTGGGCGTTGAGAAAAATGTAACTGAGGCTTTGCGCTTATTTAATCTATCGGCAAATTCTGGTAATATATTTGCACAAATGAACCTTGCAGTTATTTATGATCTAGGTGAATTATTAGAAAAAAATTCTGCCAAAGCAGTCCATTGGTACCGCTTAGCCGCCGATCAAAACTTTGCACCAGCGCAAGCAAGGCTTGCGGTCATGCTAACCAATGGTGAAGGCTGTGCAGTAAACAAAGCAGAAGCCTTGCGCCTTGTTCAATTAGCCGCGGCACAAGGCCATGAAGCTGCACAAAATAATTTAGCCTTATTATATGAAAGCGGCGATGGTATAGAGCAAAATACCAAAGAAGCATTGCGCTTATATCATCTTGCTGCCGAACAAGGCTATAGCGAAGCGTTGCATAATCTTGCAGTCATTTATGAAAATGGTGACGGGGTAGAACAAGACATAGAAAAAGCCATGGCTTATTATCATTTGGCAGCAAAACAAGGTCTCACAGCATCACAAATTAATCTTGCGATATGCTATCGCAACGGTAAAAATGTAAAGCAAGATATTAATGAGGCAATAAGACTTTACCGCCTTGCCGCCAATCAAGGTAATGCTAATTCACAAATGTTACTTGCATTATTATACAAAGATGGGGATGGCGTTAAACAAAACTTGCAAGAAGCCGTTCGCTTACTCCGTCTCGCCGCAGACCAACAATATGCAAGGGCCCAATTGTTGCTTGGCACACTTTTTTATCAAGGAAAAGGCGTTTCAAAAGATATGGATGAAGCTTTAAAGTATTTTCATCTTGCGGCAAAGCAAGGCGATGTGTTTGGTCAATTAACCTTAGCTGCTTTATTTGAACAAGGTGAGTTCATCCAACAAGACCGGCAGCAGGCACTGCATTGGTATAAGCTTGCTGCTGAACAAGGTAATGATATTGCGCAATATAATCTTGGCACCATTTATGAACTTGGCAAAGGTGTCGCCCCAAACATAGCAAAAGCCTTAGAATTTTACCAACAGGCCGCCGCGCAAGGTAATGAAGATGCATTAGAAAGGTTAAAAAAATAATCTATGACGATCAAAACCTATTGCGATTAATGTATTTTAAAAATACAAAATAAAAAAATCATAATTTTACTGCCGTATTGTGATATTCATAAATTTAAAAACCTTTAAGCGAGTATAAAATGAAAAATATTTTTAAATTTGTTAAAAATTTTCTTTTTAAAAACTCAAAAGATGAAATTTCAGTTTCAGATTTACAAGGAAAAGCCAAGCAAGGCGATGCCAAGGCACAAGTGCAATTGGCTGCCATGTATCTATCAGGCACGGCAATCCCCCAAGACAAACAAGAAGCGGCAAGGCTTTTTCGTCTCGCTGCCGAGCAAGGTAATGGAGAAGCACAATCCAATCTTGCAATGCTTTATCTGTCGGGTAATGGTGTTATGCAAGATATGCAGGAAGCTGCCCATTGGTGCAAACTTGCCGCAGAGCAAGGAATTGTAGCTGCCCAAGTAAACCTCGGTCTTATGTATGCAAATGGTGATGGTGTTGAGCAAAATGAAAGTGAAGCCATACGCCTTTATCGTTTGGCGGTTGAGCAAGGCGATAGTATCGGGCAACTTAACCTAGGCATAATGTATCAAAATGGCCAAGGGGTAGAACAAGATTATGTTGAGGCAGCGAGGCTATTTTGGTTAAGTGCAAAGCAAAATAATAGAACCGCACAATATTATTTTGGTTTTATGTATGAAAATGGTTTGGGCTTTGAAAAAGATAGCAGCGAAGCTGCCAAATGGTATAAATTATCGGCGGAACAAGGTGATGCCGATGCTCAATGCAAATTGGCTATAGCCTATCAGACCGGCGAAGGTTTAAAGCAAGACAAACAAAAAGCTATTCATTGGTACCGTTTGGCCGCTAAGCAAGGACAAAATTTTGCGCAAGCTTTTTTGGCTAATATGTATCAACATGGCGATGGTGTAGAAAAAAACACTGCTGAAGCCCTACGGCTTAACCGTCTTGCAGCCGAAAAAAATGATGCGGTAGCACTAAATAGCCTCGCTATCATGCATCTTACCGGTGATGGTGTTCCTAAAAACCCAAAAGAGGCATTAAAACTTTTAAAAAAATCAAGTGAACTTGGCAATAACCTTGCAACATATAATCTTGCCCGCATGTTATACGATGGTGATGGGGTAGCAGTAGATAAACCACAAGCTCTGGAGTATTTTAAACTTGCCGCTGAACAGGGCATGGCTGAAGCACAATTTTGCTTAGCGGCTAAATATGATACTGGCGAAGATGTTATTGCCGATAAGCAAGAAGCTGTACGCCTATATAGCCTTGCTGCCGCAAACGGTCATGACTGGGCGCAGCTACATTTAGCAATGCTATATCAATTGGGTGAAGGTGTTAAACAAGATAAGCAAGAAGCGGTGCGTCTTTGTCAATTGGCAGCAGATCAAGGCAATATGGAGGCACAATATAATTTAGGTCTTATTTATGAGGCTGGCAATGATGTTGTACAAGATAGAATAAAGGCGGCACATTTTTTTAAATTAGCTGCAGATCAAGGCTTTGATAACGCCCAATATGCCCTAGCCCGTATGTACGCTGATGGTGAAGGCGTTAAAAAAAATATCGATGAAGCGGCAAGATTATATGGATTGGCGGCAGATCAAGGCCATCATTGGGCGCAGTTTAACCTCGGCATTTACTATGAACAAGGCTATAGCGTTCAACAAGATGTAACCAAAGCGGCAGAGCTCTATCAACTGGCAGCAGAACAAGGCAATTCCGGCGCGCAAATTAACCTTGGCTTTTTATATATGTTTGGCACAGGCGTAGAAAAGGACATGAAAGAAGCTCTACGCCTTTTCCATCTTGCTGCTGAACAAGATGAGCTATTCGCACAGTTAAATTTGGGAGTACTTTATCAAGATGGCGAGGATGTAAAACAAGATTTACAGCAAGCAATGCACTGGTTTCGTCTTGCTGCCGAAAAAGGCAATGCCGATGGACAATTTCATTTAGGGCAACTCTATAGTAATGAGCAAAACTCAAATTATGATAAAGAAAAAGCATTAAAATGGTTGCATCTTGCGGCGGAGCAGAACCATCAAAATGCGCAAGAACTGTTAAAAGAACTTGATAATTATGTACCACCGCTAACACATTAATTTTAGTAATACATTCGTTTTGGTAGCGCATTATTTGAGGAGAAATTGTAAAAAATATGCTCGGTAAAATCATGTTTTTTAAAAAAAGTCTAACCTTCGACAATTTTCATTATCTAAGACAGGCTCAATTAAAAAATAGAACCCTGCAGTTAAAATCCTATTTAATTGAAATAATGATGAATTTTTATATGGTTTTTTATCAACAATGTGATAGAAGATTTGAGGCTGTGCCAAGCCTCCCCCCTCCAGATGGGAAAGCACTTTTTGTGTAGGTATAACGATCTAAGTAACAGCTAATATCGCGATATGATATGAGGAGGGATTATCATAAATTTGCGATTTAAGGTTGTTAATTTTATGAACAATATTCAAAGAATACCACTTCATCAACTAAAACGCCAAGCCAAACAATTGGTGCGCTTAGAAAAAATCGCCCATGTGAAAGCATTGAACCGCATTGCTAGGGAAAATGGGCATAAAAGCTGGACCTTGCTGCTGCGTGCTTATCAAAGTAATAAATTCGGCGATTTATTTACCAAGTTTAAAAATGGTGATTTGATTTTAGTGGCAGCCTGACCAAGGCAAGGTAAAACACTTTTAAGTTTAAAAATAGCGCGTGAGGCAATCGCATTTGGTCATAAAGGTGTATTTTTCACTCTCGAATATAACCAAATGGACGTTCATAAACGTTTACAAAAAATTGGTGTTGCGCCAAATCAATGGCTAGAAAAGCTTATCATTGATACTTCAGAAGATATTTGCGCCAACTATATTATAAATATTACAAAAACAATGCCATCGAGATCTTTTGCGATTATTGATTATTTACAATTATTAGACCAAAGGCATGATAAGCCACCACTAATCGAACAAATATCCTTGTTAAAAACATTTGCCATGCAGCAAAAAATTATTCTTATTTTCATCAGCCAAATTGATCGAAAATTTGAATTAAGCGGACGCAATTTTCCTGATTTAATCGATATACGACTGCCTAATCCAATTGATCTTACCTTGTTTGACAACATATGCCTTTTGCATGAAAAAAACCTTAAGCTAGTTAGCCCAACCGCATAATATGCAGACATTGGTTGTTTTGCAAAAGCGATTCAACCTCAATTGTCATTTCACCAAAAGGATTATCCTCACAATCATCTACCTCATCAAGATGTTGGCGACGATAAATTATACTATAATGAGTTATGCAAAATAGGGGATAAAAAATACTTGTATCAAGGCTGCAAAAGCAAAGAGAAAAAGCCAATTATTTAGTCCAACCACATTAAAACCTATAGCATTATTCATAGCATCAACAACTATTCCCAGTATGATTGGTGGCCATATTAATGCAGCTTTACTCATACACAATAGTAAAAATTAAGAGAAAATAGTCCCAAACACTGTTTGATCGTCAAATCAAAAACTATAATTCGACATTATCCCCTCTTAATGCAATAATTACCCTATTGCTGATGGGATCATAAACAGGTGCATTAAAGGTGCTAGGTGGTTTGTTAGAAATAATTTTTATATATTTAAAAGTTAAATTTATAATAGCCCTTATCCCAATAAAGTTATTAAGAGAATTGCCAAAAGCAGCTCTTTAGTATCCACTGTTAAGGAAGTTAAAATGAGGTTATACTTTTTTTATCCCAATGTAGACAATTCTGAAATTGTTTTTTACACTTTAGATTCAATTGGAGTTGTAGCATGGGATAATGAATTTTCAGTATCATTTGCATCACCAGATGAATGCATAAATTATCAACCATCTGGTGATGTAGATCTTGACCTTATTAATGAATCATATCGTCCTTCTTCTTTTGTCGAATTACAACTCAATGGATATGAAGACATTTTAATGGGGTATTTCCCAGTAAGCGATGAATGGAAATGTGGTGAGCCTATGATAAAGTATCTAGGCCCACGAGTTTATTTTAATAAGGTCACTCCATAATTTAAGAGCTAAAATAAATCCCATTTTGATTAAACAAAAATTTTGAACCACTTGCTCTTGATGATAAAAGTTGGCGAAATGCAGCAGGTGCTGCAAAATTGAGTAAAGCCTATCGCGTCACTATGGCACGGCTAGTGGAACCAAAGATCCTAATAGTGAATGGGTTCATTTTACCACATTTATAGGCTATGTATGCTTTTATTATAATTCGTCTTTTGGGTTGTTATAAAAATCAAATGCACCAAATAAATCAAAATAATTTTGTGCCATTAAACAAACAAAAAGATATTATTGATATAAACGACAAAACTATTTTTCTTGAAAGGTTCGGATCAAACATGTTTCGTCTTACACGGCATTCCTTGTTTATCATCTGTTTAATGTTTGGCACGCTGGCAGCATTGATAAGACCAGGGCAGGCACAGCTTGTTGTGGATGTAACGGCTAATCAGTTTAAGCCGATTCCTATCGCAATCACTGATTTTTTATCGGGTGATCAAACAGGGGCTGAAATTAGCCAAATTATTGCCGCAGATCTTGAGCGTTCGGGTCTTTTCCAACCGCTTGATCAAACGGCATTTTTAGAGCGCATTACCAATCCTGATGCGATTCCGCGCTATAATGATTGGCAACAAATTGGTGCACAAGGCCTTGTTACAGGGCGCGTTGTAACCCAACCTAACGGTCAATTGCGTGTTGATTTCCGTCTTTGGGACGTATTTAAACAAGATCAACTTGAAGGGCGCTATTTTATATCCTCGGTTGTGACAACAGCTTCAAAACGCCGCATTGCCCACCAAATCGCTGATATTATTTATGAAAAAATGACTGGTGAAAGCGGCTATTTTGACACACGAATCGTATTTATTGATGAAACAGGTCCACGTAATAAGCGTGTTAAGCGTCTTGCGATTATGGACCAAGATGGTGCTAATGTTAGCTATTTATCTACCGGACAAGAGCTTGTTTTAACACCGCGCTTTTCGCCAACCCAGCAAGAAATTACCTATATGGCCTATGGCAGTGATAATGTGCCAAGGGTCTATTTGCAACAAATTGAAAGCGGACAAAGAGAGCCAGTTCCTTTTAGCAATATGACCATTGCACCACGTTTTTCACCCGATGGGCAAAAGGTTGTCATGAGTCTTTTGCAAGATAATGGTAGTTCCAATCTTTACGTTATGGATTTGCGCTCACATATGACTACGCGCCTTACATCAACCTTAGCAATTGATACATCAGCATCTTATTCGCCCGATGGTAGTAAGATTGTTTTTGGTTCTGACCGTTCTGGAAAGCCAAAACTTTATGTGATGAATGCTGATGGTAGCGATCAAAAGCCAATTTCTTTTGGTGATGGTAGCTATTCAACCCCAGTTTGGTCGCCACGCGGAGATTATATTGCCTTTACCAAGCAATTGCAGGGGCAATTTTCCATCGGTGTTATGCGTCCTGATGGTACTGATGAGCGTATATTAACCAGTGGCTTCCATAATGAAGGCCCTACTTGGTCGCCAAATGGTCGCGTAATCATGTTCTTCCGTCAAGATCAGGGCAGAGGCGCAAAGCTTTATACAATCGATGTTTCTGGCCGCAATGAACGTCAATTACCAACCCCAAATGACGCATCAGACCCAGCTTGGTCACCTTTGTTAAAATAATTATTCAAAGCAAATGCAAAAATAAAAAGGCACAGATTACTCTGTGCCTTTTTCATTTGCGTAAAGCTTTTATCCTTATGATAATTCTGCCAAAGCGCGTTCTAAACCTTCCGCAACCAGTTGGTCCGCACGCTGCTGACTTGCCGCTTCACTATAGCAACGTAGTTCCGGCGCATTGCCAGAGGCGCGAAAATGGATAATTTCGCCATTTTGTAAAATAACCCGCAAACCATCAATTGCGTCCCAGCTTTTAATGGTGCCAAAAGGTTTAAAAAAGCGAATACGCTCAGTACCATTGGAAAGCAGGATAAGAAATTTTTCGGTTTTTTCACTTGGAATGCCTTGCACACGGCTGCTAGCGGTAAAGCGTAGTGGTAATCCCTTACAAAGCGCATTAATCGGCAAATTATTCATTTGCGCTAGACCTAAAACACATAGAATCGGTAATAATGCATCGCGGGTTGGCAAGGCTGGTAGAACACCATTTTCTAAAGCGGCATCGCTGCCAAGCAATACGCCACCATTAGCCTCAAAACCTATAATCATTGATGAGCCATCTTGCTCGGCTTCGTTCATATCGGCAATAACATAAGGCGAGCCAACTTTACTGCGATAAACATGGGAAAACCAATTAGAGGTTTCAACGAGTGATGTTGAGGTGACCGGAGTTACCACCGCATCGGCATTTAAAAATTTTGCCGTCAGCATACCAAGAATATCACCACGCAAAAAATTACCGTCACTATCGGCAAGCAATGGTCGATCACCATCGCCATCGGTGGAAATAAGCGCATCAAGATCATAATCCTTGACAGCTTGCTTGGCAATGTCACGGTCTTCTTGGCGCAAAGCTTCGGTATCAACAGGGATAAAATATTCTGCACGGTGAAGCGGAATTACCTCCGCTCCAAGCTCGGCAATAATATCCACCATGACATCGCGGGCAACCGAGCTATGTTGATAAACGCCAATGCGCATTGATGAAAGGCTAGCAAAGGGAAGAACTGAAAAAGCCCGTTGGCGGTAGCGATCAAGCGCGGCAAGCGAACTATAGGGTAAAACTTCAAAGTCATCATAGGGGGCATGGTCAGGCAAACAGTTTAAAATTCCCTGTTCATCAACCTTGGTAATTTCACCATCGGGGCGATAGAATTTTAAACCATTGCGATCTTCAGGAATATGACTACCTGTCACCATTATTGCGGGGCTTTGCTCATAAAGAGCGGATAATGCCAGTGCTGGGGTTGGTAATCGGCCATAATTCTTAACTTTATACCCCTCTGCAATAGCTGCCGCCATCACGGCATTAGCAATACGTTGGCTGCTTTGGCGCAAGTCACGACCAACCAATAATGTACTATCCTTATTGATAACCTCACATTGGCGTAAAAAACTTAAAAATGCGATCGTATAACGCTGGCAAATTTCATCATCAAGCTCCTCTACCAAGCCACGTAAACCGCTGGTACCAAATTTCAAATCGCCCATGATATAGATCTACCCTAATTGGAATGAATGGATGCGTTGCTTATGCTAAATTGTCATGCTGTTGCATTTTATTGATAAAATCAAGAGACACTTTTTCTCATACGTCACCACATAAATGAAAAATAAATTTGGTGATTGAAATCAGTATTTTGATTTTTATAAAGCCTTACGATAAGTCCCATCTTTTAAAGATTTGTAAAATCCATGACTTAGCTGAGAATCTTTCTAAACTTTCAGGTCATAAAATACAGTTAAAAAGCCAAAAAAAATGCATTTTGAAATAGGATTGCTTAAATTTGAGCTAGAAGGATAAGTTTTTTATCTTTATATATCACACTATAAAATGGAAATGTTGGCAACTGCTCATACATCTTCTATAAGGTGGATAGGCTATGTGCCAGATTAAATGAAGCCAAGGCTTTTTATAAATTTTAAGGATATATCCCATGAATGCGCCGCTTGGTAATGTTGCTGAAGCCCTACAAGAAGAGGCTGCTCCATCTTTTCCTATTCCTGCCAATGTTTTTGCTGAAAAGGTGACGGAAGTTAAGCATTATACCGACCGCTTATTCAAATTTCGTATTACGCGGCCAGAAAGTTTTCGCTTCCGCTCTGGCGAATTCATCATGATTGGCTTGCCAAATGCTGAAAAGCCAGTTTTTCGCGCCTATTCTATTGCTAGCCCCTTTTGGGACGAAGAAATTGAGTTTTTCTCAATCAAGGTTCCAGGTGGGCCACTTACTGAGCATTTGCAAAAAATTAAAGTAGGTGACACAGTATTAATGCGCAAAAAGCCAACCGGTACTTTGGTGTTGGATGCGTTAATTCCTGGCAAGCGGCTTTATCTTTTATCAACCGGCACTGGCGTTGCTCCTTTTGCTAGCCTTATCCGTGATCCAGAAACTTATGAAAAATATCAAGAAGTGATTCTTATTCAAACAACCCGTGAATTGGCGGAGCTAGATTATGCCCGTGATCTGGTTAAACAAGTGAATGAAGATCCACTCATTGGTGAATTTGCTAATCAATTGAAATTTTATCCTATGACAACTCGTGAACAATCGCCCCATATGGGCCGTATCACCGATACCATGCTTTCAGGACAATTTTTCAAAGATACTGGCTTGCCAGCAATTAATATAGAAGAAGACCGCGTGATGATTTGCGGCTCAATGGCAATGCTTAAGGATTGCGCGGCGATGTGCGAAACATTTGGTTTGGTGGAAGGTGCCAATAATGCACCAGCAACTTATGTCGTTGAGCGTGCTTTTGTCGACTAATCAAAGACTTTGAAAGTCAAACACCAATAAAAAGACATCCCAAATGGGCTTAAAGCTTTAACTCTTTGGGATGCCTTGACATTGCAATGCAATAGCCTATTTGCGATATTTATCCTTATATTGTAGGTTAAGAATTTGCGTAATATTTAATAAAAACGCATATCGTAAAATAACAGTATTGTGGATGGTTCAAAAATCAATCCCATCATCCAATATTCGCAATAACTAGGTCAAGAGCATGAATAAGACAGCGCTTTTAAGCTTTATTTTTTTGGGGGTTATTTGGGGAACAAATTTTGTTTTTATAAAATGGGCATCTCCCTATCTTGATGCTGCACAAATAACTTTGCTTTGCGTTATTTTTGGATTTATCCCTGTTTTTTTCTATGCACTATATAAAAAAGCATTGCATGTTTCGCAACTGCGATACTGCCACCACTTCATCATCATGGCTTTACTGGTGATGGTCGTTTATTATTTTGCTTATGCCGAAGGGGCTATACGCCTACCGGTCAGCACCGCTGGCCTTTTAAGTGGCACTGCACCACTTTTTACTTTTTTATGTGCCTTATTATTTTTAAAAGAGCAAAAAATTACTTGGCTCAACGCCTTTGCTATTTTTATTGGTTTTTGCGGTATTGCGCTGCTTGGCAATCCCTTCGCCGAAAACCATGCTTTTGATATGATCGGCATTGGCTATATGATTATAGCGTCATTAAGCCTTGGTGTTTCCTTTGTCTATGCACAAAAATTTTTGATGCCGCTTAATATTCCCATCATTGCATCAACCACTTATCAATTAGGGTTTGCAATTATTATCCTTTTACCGTTTATTCCATTGAATAATATTGCCCCAATTTTTAACGATCCCAAAGCATGGATTGGCTTAATTATTGGCCTTGGCTTATTAAGTACCGGTGTGGCTTATGTCGCATATTATTATATTGTTGAAAAATCAGGCGCGGTTTTTGCCTCCAGTATTGTATATGTTCCACCAATTGTTGCCCTTGCCCTTGATATATTTGCGTATCATCACAATGTTGGACTAAATAGCTATTTGGCAATTATTTTCGTTTTGGCTGCAGTTGCACTGCTTGAGCTTGATTCATTTAAAAACCGTGCGCCAGCAATTTAAAATTGTACATTGCCAATTCCTTTTAATAAGATGCACATTCTTTGCATAGTAAATGAAAAGCATGTTTTTTAAACCTAAAACCATTAAAGAAGCCTATAGCGATAACTTTGTTCTGTCGGATAGGACTTTACCCTTAAAAGTTATAACCAATAGCCGCGCCAAAAGATTAACGCTCCGCATTGTAAGTGGTGGCAAAGGCTTAAGGGTGACAGTGCCACCGCGTACCAGCAAAAAGGCAGTTGATGAATTTTTAAACCGCTATAAAGGTTGGCTTGAGACGAAACTTAGCCATTTACCACCACCGAGCCTTGAAGAACCGATGCTTAAATCAGGCGTCAAGATTCCGATTTTTGGCAAGCCTCACCGCATTTGTCATTTGGAGGGGCGCGGAACAACAAGCTTAGTGCCGAATAGTGAAGCCGACCCTCAAATTTTGGTTTATGGCGCAGAAAAGCATCTACCAAGACGGCTGAAAGATTTTCTCATAAAACAAGCAGAATTGGTGATTACGCCTTTGGTGGCAAAATATGCAAGCGAAGTTGGTCGCAAACCAAAATCCATTCGTTTTAAAGATACAACAAGTCGTTGGGGATCATGTACCAGTGATGGGGCATTATCATTTTCATGGCGCATTATGATGGCGCCACACAACGTCATTGATTATCTCGTTGCGCATGAAGTGTCTCACCTCATTGAAATGAACCACAGCAGCGATTTTTGGAATCTATGTGAAAAGCTTTGCCCCGAATCTAAAAATTGTCGGGCTTGGTTAAAACGTAATGGGCAAAGTTTACACGCGATTGATTTTGCATCCATCTAAGGAAATTCCTTAATGTAACTTATTTCATAATTGATTTGCCCTAGCCGCCCATTTGCAGCAATTGCCCTCATTAGACAGAATCTTCCGAGTAGGCGTAAAAGTTCTTTCGCAGTTATCGACAGACATTTTAGCAAACCAAAAAATTAAAAAAAGAAATTATTTTATTTTTTGACCGAATCCGTTTCGATTCTGCTTAAAGTTTGAAAGATTCGCCCATCTTTGATTATAAATAAGGCATATTCGCCATGGTTTAGCATCGAACATGGACGAACAAAGGCGCAATTATGTCAAAAACGAGATGAGTTAACATTTTGTTTACTAAAGAATTTTCGCTTTTTCGCTTTTTTCGCTAAGTTTGTGCACATTTCGCTAGGTGTGGCTTTTTTACTACAGACTTTTTTGCTAGAGCGACTATATTGAACTTAATTGCAGTTCTTTGCATGGAGAAATGAAAATGAATATTAAGTATCTTATCGCAGCATCAGCTGCAGCCCTTATCGCAGCAACAGCAGCAAACGCAGCTGATATCGTTCAGCCAGCTCCTTATGAGCCAGCTCCAGTTGTAACAGTTCCTACATTTAGCTGGACTGGTGCATATGTTGGTGGTCAGATCGGTGGCACTTGGTCAGATTCAAATGTTAAATCTGAACGTAACATTGGCTTCTTGCCAGTTGGTTACACTCAAGGTGTTAACTGGAGCCCAGATGGCAACGGTTTTGTAGGCGGTCTTTATGCTGGTTACAACTTTGAAGTTGGCAACAACATCGTACTCGGCGCAGAAACCGATTTCGTATGGGGCGACGTAAAAGACAGCTACTCTTCAGTTGCACGTTATGGCATTGACCCATTGTCACCTTATAACTACAACAGCGAAGGCAACATCAAGCAAAAATGGGCTGGTGCTACTCGCGTTCGTGTAGGTTATGCAATGGATCGTTTCATGCCTTACGTAGCTGGCGGTGTTGCTTACACTAAAGTTGACACAAATGGTCGTAACTATTTGACAAGTGCAAACCCAGCAAGCCTTGCTGAAGTTCCAGGCTCAAGCCTTGGTTACAGCACTTCAAACACAATGACTGGTTGGACAATCGGCGCTGGCGTTGACTATGCAGTAACAGATAATGTTCTTGTACGTCTTGAATACCGCTATGCTGATTATGGTGATAAGACAAACACTTATACCCATACAACTGGCCAGACCTTCAAAGAAAAGATTGACTACAAGTCAAACGACGTTCGCGTTGGTGTAGCTTACAAGTTCTAATCTGAATTTGTTTCTATTGGAAAAGCCCCGTGCATTGCGCGGGGCTTTTTTATTGCCGTTTATAATCTAGGGGGCTGCCCCTCTTAGGTTAAAATATTGATGTCATCGAAAGCTCATCAAATATTTCCTCTTCACCAAAGTTCATAGTCTTTAGATATAACCCAAAGGCAAATAGAGCTCGCAACATAAACTTGCTTGAGTTTTTTTAATTGGTGTTAGCTGATGTAGATTATTGCGATATTGTTTATTTATTTGCAGGTGAGTTAAACATTGACGCTTTGTTCAACTTATTGCTCTTAAAAATGTTTTAAAGCACATTTAAACGAAGCCACTGCTATGAAGTGCTGCATATTTGATGTTTGTCGCCGCATTTGACGCCATAATGATTCGTCTTTTGCTCTGTCATTCGATAGTTATAGCTTTTTAAAAGCCGTTCAATTAACTAAAGCTGATTTCCCATGAGCTTTTCATGTGCTTTTTTTACAAAAAATTGCAGTTTTTGGGTATTTCATTTTGGATGACGAGCATATTTTACATTTAAGTGTTTAAAGACAAATGCACACCCACGATAAAATCGCCATTAAGTGCCTACCTTATGAAGCTCTTGACCAAAACGGATAAGATCCGCAAGGGTTTTTGCCTTCATTTTTTGCATGACATTGCCACGTCGTACTTTAACTGTAATTTCACTCACATTAAGTTCGGCAGCAATTTGCTTGTTTAAAAAGCCTTGCACCACATAATCCATAACAGCGCGTTCACCACTATTTAGTAGACTATAACGACGTTGCAATTGAACATGACTATCTTTATGGCGCAGGTTTTCTTCGCTCACAGTCAATGCACGGTTAATTGCTTCTAATAAATCTTGATCGCGAAACGGTTTTTCCAAAAAATCAACCGCACCGCGCTTCATAGCGGTAACTGACATAGCAATATCACCATGGCCTGTAATAAAAATTACCGGAATATCGAGGTCAAAATTTTTCATCTTATCGTGAAAATCCATGCCACTTTGGCCCGGCATTCTTACATCAAGCACAAGACAAGATGGACAATGGGGATGCTCAGCACTTAAAAATGTTTCCACATCGGCAAATGATGCTGTTTCTAGATTGACTGAAGCTAATAAATCATCAAGTGCTTCGCGCACAGCAAGATCGTCATCAATGACATAAACCAGTTTTCTTGTATCCGTCATGGCTCACTCCGATTAATTTTATTTTCAGGCAGGGAAATGCTAAAGATTGCCCCACCTTTCGGATTATGTTCGACTGTAATAATTCCGCGATGCGCCTCAACAATAGCACGGCACAAGGTTAAACCAAGGCCAGTGCCCCCTTCTCTGGTCGTCCAAAAAGCATCGAATATTTGGGTTATTTGTTGGTCGCTCATCCCACAACCGCTATCAATAACTGATAATTGAACACGGTGTTGATAATAATTGGTTACCACAAGTATATTGCGTTCTTCCGGTCTTTTTTGCCGGACGGCTTCAATCGCATTCAAAATAATATTGGTAATAACTTGTAACATTTGCACCTTATCGGCGTTAATTAACAAAGGCTGCTCATCTTTTTCCCATTCAAGGTGTATGAGATGGCGCTCAATTAAATGGCTCGCAAGGGCAATAGCCTCTTCAACAATATCGTTGAGATCATAGGCTTGTTTATGTGGCGTTTCATTTTTAGCAAGTGAGCGAATGCGGGTAATAACATCAGATGCACGGCTAATTTCACGGTTTATTCGTTCTAAGGCAATTAATGCTCGTTCTACCTCAACTGGATCTTTTTTCAACCAATTACGACAAGCATCAGCGCTCGATCCGGCGGCGGCAAGCGGTTGATTAATTTCATGAGCAATAGAGGCGGTTAATTCTCCTAGACTTTTAATACGGGCAACGCGGTTTAATTGTTGCGTTGCCTTAAATGCTAAATCTTCAGCATTTTGTGCGCGCGTTACCAAATAGCTAGTCAATATAAGAGCCATTAAAGCAATAACACAATTAACAAGACCTGCTTCTGGCGCGCCGCTACGGGTTAAAAAGAAGGATAAAACCGTGAGCCCAATACAAATAACGCTTAATATCCATATGCCGCGCTGACTCAAAAAACGTGCGCTGATCAATATGACAACAATATAAAAAACCGCCGCAGCAATTTCTAATCTTGAAATAGTATCAAGAATAAAAATAATGCCAAGGAGCGGGGCAAGAGCAGCTTTGGTGAACAGATTTTTTATTTTCAGCCTTGTATTCCTATTCATGCCAATGTCGTCATGCCTTTTTATCGCATTTTGTAAAATGAAAATAGTCTTAATTTGTTGCTAGGTAATATCTTGTCTAAATACAGCTAATATGGGTTGAGATTTTTGTTAAATGAAAAATGTTCAAAAAAATATGAGCCAAAAATGCCTTAAAGGTGATAGGGATGTTTGCAAGCTCCACCCAATTATTCATTAGTCAAAAATCCTGGCAGGGATAGAATAGGAATGGGAGGACAAATTGACAAATATCCCTATCACTTTTAAGGCAATAAGTCGGTCTTTACTGTTTAACAATCGTTGCTTCAATTGTACTTAATTGACCATATCCGCTCGAAGCTTCTTAGTCTTGCTCACTATCTGAAAAAAGCTCTCTCAAACTAGCATGCAAAGGGCAAATAAGATAGATTCTCAAAATTGTTGCACCAGCAAAGAGCAAAACAACTAAAGCTGCCAATATTTGTTGACCAAAACCGGCAAGGGTCATAGCTTCAAACATATCTTGTCTCCATATCGGAACTTGTTTTTTGCCAAAAGCATTCCATATGGCCAGTTGCTGGATCACGCACCCATTTGCAAACCATGTTAAGCTCATTTACTTGACGCTGCTGAGGAGCTGCATTTTGCAATGCTACTTCTGCAAATTTTCTTTTTAAGTAAATACCAATAAATTGAGCTGGATTGGTTGAGAAACGGCCATTATTTTTGGCAGAGAAATTGCGGGCAAAACCGCGATTGGTGTTCATTGTCATTTTAGTACCTTTCTAGCCAAAGCTTAAAAAGGCACATTTACTGCGACCTTTAAAAGCTTTTACGGCTTATTTTTAATATGTAACTACTGTCGCAGTCGGGCATTATTTTCATCTTTCCCATTAAAATTGGATTTGTTTACTTTGCCTGTCGCATGAAAGAAAGGCAACCATGCATAGGCATAGAAAGCATATACTTAGGTATATCATTTCTATGATTATGGATAATTGTTTTATGCCTGCAGTCTGTGGCATCAGTGTTTTAGCTTGGGGTGAAAATTCCAACAGGCAAAATATGCGGCTTTATAATGGAGGCCTTCAAGGCTAAGCAGCAGCATTTGCTTTCTAATTAACAAATAACCTTTCTTTTCAACAATAGTGGATGATGTGTGTTTCAAACATCACAGTTTTGTTGGCACAATAATAAAAACATCGATCAACTAATTCATAAATCAAAGCGCTAATGCTTAAAGTTGGAATTAGTTACAAGATAAAAGCTTGGTTTTAGGGATTTGCCAATGGCAGATATATCTAACACCCGGCTTTTCACTGGAGATAGTCATATGGATGACCCCGACAGTATAGACGCCGACGACATAGGACGAAGTCGGCAGAAATATAAAGAATTTAAAGAATGCAAAAACGCGCTCAAAGTGGTTAGAGTAGCTTTAAGGTAACTCCTTAATGTTGCTCGCTTAGGCGCGCGACAGGAGTTTGCCATGACAAGCAATAAAAATTTGTCACATAACGACCCAAAGTCCAATTCTTCTAAGCATAAAGCTAATGGGAAGAATGGTGGCTTTAATGCCCAAGCGGCACGTGAGGCGCAAAATAGCCTTGAAAACACCTTAAATAACCTCCATGCGAGCCTTGATGGCTTGACAACGGCAGATGCGCAAGCTCGCTTTAGCAATGACGGCCCAAATGAAGTCGCTCATGATAAACGACCACCTGCCTTTATCCAGCTTTTAATTGCTTTTAAAAATCCATTCATCTTTGTTCTGCTTATGCTAGCGGCAATCCAATTTGTAACTGATTATTGGTTGCCCTTGCGTGCTGGCGAAGAAACAGACCTTACTGGTGTTATCATTGTTCTTACCATGGTAATGATCAGCGGTATTTTGCGCTTTTGGCAAGAATATCGCTCTGGTAAAGCGGCAGATGCCTTAAAAGCCATGGTGCGCACAACCGCAACGGTGTTACGCCGTGCAGATAATTCATCTGAGCCAAAGCGTATGGAAATTGCCATGCGAGAACTGGTCAGCGGTGACATTGTTTATCTTTCAGCTGGTGACATGATTCCAGGCGACGTGCGTCTTATTGATTCACGTGATCTTTTCGTGTCTCAAGCCGTTCTTACTGGTGAAGCTTTACCGGTCGAAAAATATGATACATTGAGCGCTGTCAGTGAAAAACATGCCGATGCAGTAGCAAGTGAAAAAACTGAAATTCTTGATCTACCCAACTTGTGCTTTATGGGTACGAATGTGGTGAGTGGTAATGCTAAGGCATTGGTTATCGCAACTGGTCCATCAACCTATTTTGGTTCCTTGGCAAAATCGGTAGTGGGCACACGCTCACAAACCGCTTTTGATCGCGGCGTTAATTCGGTTAGTTGGCTGCTTATCCGCTTTATGCTCGTCATGGTACCGATTGTTTTTGTCATTAATGGTCTTTCAAAAGGCGATTGGCTTGAGGCGTTCCTGTTCTCTGTTGCGGTTGCTGTTGGTCTTACCCCTGAAATGTTGCCATTGATTGTGTCGGCGAACCTTGCCAAGGGTGCCGTATCCATGGCTAAACGCAAAGTTGTGGTCAAGCGTTTGAACGCCATTCAAAATTTTGGCGCGATGGATGTTTTATGTACCGATAAAACAGGCACATTGACACAGGATAAAATCATTCTTGAACACCATATCAATAATTTTGGTGCCAAAGATAATCGCGTGTTGGAACTTGGTTGGCTTAACTCATTTCACCAAAGTGGTATGCGCAATTTGATGGATCAGGCGGTTGTTCACTCTGGCCAATCTTTTGAAGATGATCCTTCTATGCGCGCATATCGCAAGGTTGATGAAATTCCCTTTGATTTCATGCGCCGGCGTTTGTCTATCGTCCTTGAAAATATGAAAAAGGATCATATCCTTGTCACCAAGGGTGCAGTTGAAGAAATGCTTTCCATTTCATCCTATTGGCGCGATGGCGAAGAAGCCCGTCCCATGGATGCCATGGCACGACAAAAATTAACTGAAATTGCCGAACTTTATAATCGTGATGGCTTCCGCGTGTTAATCGTTGCAACACGCCGCTTGAAAGAGGAAGAAAAGGCAGAACTTTATAAAACTAGCATTGAAAGCGATCTTATTGTTGAAGGCTTTTTAACTTTCCTTGATCCTCCCAAGGAAACTGCGCGTCCTGCCATTGCTGCCTTGCGCGAAAATGGTGTTGCCGTCAAAGTTTTAACTGGTGACAATGCGATTGTGACCACCAAGGTTTGTCGTGAAGTTGGTCTTGAGCCGGGTGTGCCTTTATTGGGCCGCGAAATTGAGGCTATGGGCGAACATGAATTACGCGAAAAAGTTGAAGAACGCACTGTATTTGCTAAATTGACACCATTGCAAAAGTCTCGTGTTCTTAAAGCCTTGCAAGCCAATGGCCATACAGTGGGTTTCCTTGGTGATGGCATTAATGATGCGCCAGCCTTGCGCGATGCAGATGTGGGTATTTCGGTTGATACAGCTACCGATATTGCCAAGGAAACAGCCGATATTATTCTGCTTGAAAAAAGTCTAATGATCTTGGAAGAAGGTGTTATCAAGGGTCGTGAAACTTTTGGTAATATTATGAAATATCTTAATATGACTGCAAGTTCCAATTTCGGTAATGTATTCTCAGTTCTAGTCGCAAGTGCCTTTATTCCGTTCTTGCCAATGCTTGCTATTCACTTGCTCTTGCAAAACTTGCTTTATGATATTTCACAATTATCCTTGCCTTGGGATAAAATGGATAAGGATTATCTTGCCAAGCCCCGTAAGTGGAGCGCCCGTAACATTGGCCGTTTCATGCTTTATATTGGGCCAACATCGTCCATCTTCGATATCACCACCTTTGCCCTTATGTGGTTTGTCTTTGCCGCCAATTCGGCTGAAATGCAATCATTGTTCCAATCTGGTTGGTTTATTGAAGGCTTGCTATCACAGACTTTGGTTGTGCACATGTTGCGTACTCGTAAGATTCCGTTCATTCAAAGCACGGCTGCCTTGCCTGTCCTATTAACAACCAGCGTGATTATGGCTATTGGTATTTATATTCCATTCTCACCCCTTGGTCATTATGTTGGGCTTGTTCCATTACCATGGAGCTACTTCCCATGGCTTGTCGGTACATTGTTTGCCTATTGCTGCGTTGCACAAGGTATGAAGGTATTTTATATCCGCAAATTCGGTGAATGGTTCTAAGATTAAATTTTTAAATTAAAAAATGCCCTGCATAAGTTGTTGCGGGGCATTTTTTATTTGACATATAGTTGTAAGGCTCATCTTGTATAAAAGGGCAATATGTAACCTAAGAGGGAATTAATCATGAGTAATAAGCCACAATTTTTGAAAGATAGTAAAGTTTGTAATTTGATATTTTTAGCTAATGATCTTGATGAAACGCAAAAATTTTATGAAGATCTTTTAGGTTTAAAAGTCACCCGCCTTATAGATGAAGACGAAACCTTTTTAATTGTTAATCAAAATGACGGTGTTGAGTTGGTTTTCTTTGAAGGTGAAGTTGAAGGTTCAACTTTTCCTGTTACAGTTTTTAACTTACCCAATGGTGGCATTAATAAGATTGTCGATGGCTTGGAGCAGGCAGGCATTACTATTATTAATGGTGTTTCGCCAGTTCCAGGTGGTTTGTCTGCCGATTTTGAAGATTGTAATGGTTATGTTCTATCTATCTGCCAAAACGAAGACCAACCTTTATAATTCTAAAGGTTTATAATTACCTTTGTTAGTTTAATACAATAAATGCCAATTGAATTTTAAATTGGCATTAATTAAAATCTTTTGAAAAATTTTATTTAAATTATTTAATAAGTTATACTGGGGAAAATATGATTAGATTATTGGTTGTTTTATTTGTTTTGCTTTCGCTTAGTAGCCAATCAAAAGCAACTGAAATTACCATGCCTTTTGGCCCCAATATAGAAAAATTAGTGCTGCCTGATGATTGGACCTTTGAAATAATACCCTACGCCAAAAGGGCTAATCTTTATTATTTATCAAATGGTCAGAGTACGATAAGAATTTTTGACCACGATAATAGTGACCGTGATGATAAGCTTTTACTATGCAAGCCAAGTATTAACTTATATAAATTATCACCATGCGCTGAAAACACTTTTCAATATAAAAATTTATTAACCTACTCAGAACTTAGATATGATTGCCATGATGAAAGTTGTAACAATCTTATAAAAATCATTAAAAATAATTATATCGAGAAGAAAAGTTTCACTTTTGACGGTAAGACATTTGCTATTGGTGAGAAATGGCATCCTTTTACACGTACAAAATTTGGATTAATCGAAGTTTATGGATTTTCCTTTGAAGATCAAAAAGCGCAAAGTATTATGATTATTCGCCGAAAGGCCACAAAGAGTGATAATATTGCGCGGCTCCTCAATAATATGGGCTTTTACGATTTTGCTAAAAATGAATTTGTTGCAGAGCAAATTGCCCAAAATGAGTACAATTTTTATGCCCTATGGCCTCAGCCTAACAAAATGTTAATGAATATTGACATTGATGAAAATTTTAATTTTTATGTGGCGCATATCAACCAAGAAAATCTCGTTGGTATCGAAGATTTGTTTGATTTTTTATCGCAAAAGTTTGAAAGTCATAAGACACTAGACAGACCTGAGACTATAACAGCTCAAAAAAATATGGGCGTTGAAATAAGTGACGGCTATAATTTTAAATATATTGATGATTTAGGCTTTTGTAACCAATATAAAACCTTTGATGATTACGTTGCCTTTATAAAATCTAATAGCCATCTTGATTGGGCTAAAGCTGATTACCAAGGAAATGAAGCAATTAAAGCTGAATATACTTACAGTAAATCTACAAAGACCACCAAATTTTATAAAATGTGTATCGATGGAAAAACAAAAACCGTAATGAATTTTTTTCAGCAACAAGAAAACCAACAAGCTTATGATGCAATCGATAATAAGTTAACGCAAGGGTTGAAATAATTTTCGCATAAATAGCCAATCCATTTTTACCTAAAAAGGTTTAAAGCGGATAAGGTTAACTCCATTTTGTAGAGCCTTAATCGATGAAAAAATATCTCGTTATTTTGCTTTTTGAAACACACCTTTGTATTACTTTTCAAGTGGGGGAATCCCTTGTATTTTGATTATCACTAAGCCGTTCAATGGTTTCGTCTTGCTTACGCATTATGAAACAGCTTATATGTGGATGGCGGTTGCTTCCTCTTTAAAGCAGAGTGAAAAAACGACTGAAATTAACATTTAATGATTAAAAATGCGGCGATTTTGCCGCGGGTTTTAATTGCATGGTGGTTTAATGAAACGTTTTATTATTGCTGTAATTGGTTTTATTATCATTGCTTTTACTAGCATTGCTTTTCTTTATATCCATTATGGCGATCATATCACTTTACGACTGCGCGCCGATCTTAATGACCCTTATGCCCAGCATAATTTGGGCGTATATTATTTAAACGGCGATGACGTCACTAAAGATAAAACAGAAGCCGTTAAATGGTTTCGCCGCGCTGCAGAACTTGGGTTAGATGATGCCCAAAGCAATTTAGGCGTGATGTATTTAAGAGGTGAAGGTGTTGCCGAAAATTACAAAGAAGCGCTTAAATGGTTTCAATTAGCGGTTGAACAAAATAATTCAATGGCGCAATTTAATCTTGCTTATATGATTGAAAATGGGCTTGGTATTCAAAAAGATATTGAAGATGCAAAACGCCGGTATTTTTTATCTGCCGAGCAAGGCAATGCCAATGCCCAATATGCCATTGGTCTTTTATATTATTTTGGCAAATCAATGCCTGTTGATTATACAATCGCTGCCAAGTGGTTTCAAAAAGCTGCAGATCAAGGTTTGGCAGATGCTCAAAATAATCTAGGTAGTCTTTACAGTGCTGGTGATGGGGTTAAACAAGATTATGTTAAAGCAATATCACTCTTCAAACAATCGGCAGCTAAAGGCAATGTTGCAGCACAGACAAATCTAGGCGATCTTTATTTTGCTGGTAAAGGGGCCGAGCAAAGTGCAATTGAAGCCGCAAAATGGTACAAATTAGCCTCTGATCAAGGCGATGCATATGCCAAGACTAAACTTGCAGTTTTTTATCAAACCGGCGTTGGAGTTGAAAAAAATATAAGCAAAGCACTCGATTTATTTAAAAGTGCTGCAGAGCAGGGCAATGTTAATGCGCAATATCGTTTGGGAAAAATATATGAAGAAGGAATTGAGGTTAAACAAGACTATAAGGAAGCTGCCAAATGGTATTTATTGGCTAGCGAACAAGGTGACATAAATTCTCGCAACAATCTTGGTATGCTTTATATGTATGGTAGGGGTGTAGAGCTTGATTACAAAAAAGGTGTAGCGTTGATTAACACTGCCGCCCAAGCTGGACTCGCGGATGCTCAAACCAACTTGGGTGTCGCTTATAAAAATGGCACTGGTGTCGATCAAAATTATAGCTTAGCGATTGAATGGTTCGAGCGTGCTGTTGCGCAAAATTATCCGGAAGCTCAAAATAAGCTTGGTTTAATCTATATGGACGGCATGGGCGTAGATATAGATTACTCAAAAGCCAAATATCTTTTTCAATTAGCTGCTGATCAAGGCTTAGCTATTGCACAGAATAATCTTGGTTTGATTTATATCAGTGAAAACAATGATAAACCCGATTTTGAACAGGCAGTAAAGTGGTTTGGCCGTTCAGCAGATCAGGGGGAAAAGGCTGCTCAATATAATTTGGGCCTTATCTATCTTAACGATCATCCTGGAATTAAACAAGATTATGCTAAATCAGCGCGTTTATTTAAATTGTCGGCTAAACAGGGCTATATAAAGGCACAAACTAATCTTGGATTTTTTTATTACTACGGTCATGGCGTGAAGCAAAATTATAATGAAGCACTAAAATGGTTTAGCATTGCGGCTAAAAAGGGCGAGCCAGAATCACAATATTATTTGGCACTTATGTTTATGGAGGGAAATGGCGTTCAACAAAACAAAGAGACAGCTTATATGTGGAGCGTGCTTGCACTGTCTTTCAACTATAATCAACGCAATCTTCACTTACAAAACATTATCGGCAAGGACTTAACCAAAAAACAAATAACAGCCGCAAAAGCGGCTGCATCATTGTGTTATGAATCCTCTTTTACAAATTGCATTATTGAATAAAGCTTTAGGCCAGTTGATTGAGATTTTTGGTTAAAGCGGCAATTTGTTGCTCAAGCGCTTCAACCATTTCTGGATCATTGTCCCATTCCTCAAGAAAAAACCAGTTTTCATCAGGCGGGCTGACCATATTTTCTAAAATTTCGATTGCTTTGGTTAAAACCGGGCGCAAATCATCAAGTCTATTGCTTGGCCAAACATAGGGACGACCCAATGTTTCAAGCAAATAACAAGCGGCTCGAAATTCGCAATAATCCTCATTGGCTGGATCAAAATTTTCAATCAGTGTAATAATTGGCGAAAAATCCTTATCTTGCCAAAAATTTGCAAACCAATCTGCCGCTTCATCATTTCCCCAAGGCTTTACACTCCAAGCGCCCATTTTTTTCTCCAAAATTTCATTAATTATTGATACGTTTTGATATGATAATCTTAAGACTTATCTTGGTTATCTTTAAGATCAAGCGAATGGCGAGCTAAAAGCGGTGTTTGCAGAATTAAAAAGATGATGGTGATGGGCATTGTGCCCCAAACCTTGAAATTTGCCCAAAAATCATCGCTGAAATTGCGCCAGATAACTTCATTTAAAACCGCTAAGAAAATGAAAAAGCATGCCCAGCGAAAAGTAAGCTTGCGCCAACCTTCAGCATCTAGTCGAAAAGCTGAATCAAAGACATAGCCAAGCAGCGAACGACCAAATAATAGCCCACCAAATAAGATAATACCAAATAAAGTATTGATAATTGTTGGCTTCATTTTAATGAAAATATCATTATGCAACCAAAGAGTTAAGGCGCCAAAAAACACCACGAATATACCAGATACCAAGGGCATAACCGGAATAGTACGGGTTAAAATCCATGATAGGATAAGGGCAACCACAATCGCCACCATAAAAATAGCCGTGGCTGGAAAAATTGGCTTATCAAAGCTTGAAAAAAAACTAATATTGTCGATAAGCCATTGCCCTTTATAGTTGGCAAAAAAGAACAAAACCAACGGCCCCATTTCCAATATTAACTTACCCATTGGCGACATTTGCGCCTTTTTTACCGCTGCAGCATCATCTGGATTTGGTTCAAAAATTGATTTTGTCATTCATCATGCTTTCTAAGGTCATGGATTTTACTTAAATTTAATACAATCAGGTGAGATTTATGCTTGCTTAATCATGTTTGCTTAATCATGTTTTCCAGCAATCGCTTGGGCAAATTCATTGGCTTTAAAGGGTTCAAGATCATCAATATCCTCACCAACGCCAATAAAGTAAACAGGTAATTTGTGCTTTGCTGCAATAGCCACCAAAATACCGCCGCGCGCTGTTCCATCAAGCTTTGTCATCACCAAACCATTGACCCCTGCAACATTGCGGAAAATCTCGACTTGATTAAGGGCATTTTGTCCAGTGGTCGCATCAAGGGTTTGCAAAACCGTATGCGGCGCGTCAGCATCATGCTTGCCTAAAACGCGCACAATTTTGGCAAGTTCATCCATTAATTCGGTTTTATTTTGTAAACGCCCTGCTGTATCAATGATTAATACATCACTACCCGCTTCCCTTGCCTTTTCATAGGCTTCAAAAGCAAGGCTTGCAGCATCAGCGCCAAGCTTAGTTGCGACAACCGGTGAATTGGTGCGCTTGCCCCAAATATGCAATTGCTCAATTGCTGCTGCGCGAAAAGTATCGCCTGCGGCCAACATTACTTTTAAGCCACCACGCGATAATTTTGCCGCTAATTTACCAATGGTGGTAGTTTTACCTGTGCCATTGACGCCAACCACCAAAATAACATGCGGTTTATGCGAAAGATCAAGCTCTAAAGGTTTGGCAACAGGCGCCAAAACTTTTTCAATCTCATCGCGCATAATAGCACGCACTTCATCGGTAGAAATATCTTTACCATAGCGGCCAGAAGCAAGAGAATCGGTAACCCGCATTGCCGTTTCAAGCCCAAGATCGGAGGCAATCAACACATCTTCAAGATCTTGCAATGTTTCTTCATCAAGTTTGCGTTTGGTAAAAATAGCACCAATTGAATCGCCAAGCTGACGTGATGAGCGCGACAAACCATTGCGCAAACGTTCAAACCATGAGCGTTTTACCGCAACAGGTTCTTCAACCACCACAACTTCTGGCTCAACAACGTGTTCAACATGAGCGCCAACACTGATGCGACCTGTTTTTTGCGGCTCAAATGCCGTGACAACATCTGCTGCCTCAGCTTCATCAACAAGCAGGCTTGTATCAATTGTTGCAGGTACAATGCTATCTTGAGCAATTTCAGCAAATGTTTCATCAAGTGTTGTATCGGGTTTAGGACTTGATGAATCGCTTTGGCTTTCGGTTTCCTCTTTTGGGGAGGCTACTTTGGCATGGTGAGTGGCGTGTTCACTTGCAGCTTTTTGAGCTTCCGCTTCTTCTTGCGCCTGTTTTAATGCCAGTTGGTGGGCTTCAAAAGGGGTTAATGCTGGTGCTTGACCTGCATTTTCTTCATCTGTCTTATCGGCAAAAGAAAAAACCTTTTTGAAAAAACCAGCCATATTGTTTTAAATCCTTAAAAAAACATCAAGCCACAGGCGTGGCTTTTTCTCATCTATATATCAAAATATTGTTTTTGCTAATCCAAAAAAGTTAGATTGTTAAGCCGCAATTCTATGACCAATCAGTTTATCACCCTCAACATGGGAAATATCGCAATCTATAATAGTGCCAGCCACCGCACCTGCTATTTCGGTCAAGGTATAATCTTCACTGCGGCCAATGCCATCGCGTTCAACCAAAACTCGCTGGCGGCGACCAATTGCCTGTTGCAAGTGCTTTTCATAGGCTTTGTCACCTTCGCTGCGTAAAATTGCAGCGCGTTCTTTAACTATACCACGTTCTAATTGCGGCATACGGGCGGCAGGTGTTCCTTCACGCGGCGAAAACGGGAAAATATGCGTATGGGTTAAACCGCAATCGGCTATAAGCTGACGGGTATTTTCAAACATCTCTTCCGTTTCGGTTGGAAAACCAGCAATAATATCAGCGCCAAAAATAAATTCAGGACGTTTATCGCGTAAATCATTGCAAAAACGCACTGAATCTTCACGAGCATGGCGGCGCTTCATGCGCTTTAAAATCATATTATCGCCCGCTTGCAGTGATAAATGCAAATGTGGCATTAAACGTTTCTCATAGGCTAAAAGCTCTAATAATTCGTCATCCGCCTCAATCGAGTCAATCGATGATAACCGCAAGCGCTCAAGGTCGGGTACACTACGCAAAATTGCTGCAACCAACTTGCCAAGCCCAGCTTTTCCCGGAAGATCTGGGCCGTAGCTGGTAAGGTCAACTCCCGTTAATACAACTTCTTGATAGCCATTGCCATTAAGACGCTTTATCTGCTCAACCACTGCCCCCATGGGAACTGAACGCGATGGACCGCGACCATAAGGAATGATGCAAAAGGTGCAACGATGATCGCAGCCATTTTGCACTTGCACAAAAGCACGAGCGCGCCCTTCAATAAGGTCAACCATATGGGGGGCATTTTCTTTAACCTCCATAATGTCA
Source organism: Bartonella sp. HY761 (assembly GCF_026743145.1). Taxonomy (NCBI): domain Bacteria; kingdom Pseudomonadati; phylum Pseudomonadota; class Alphaproteobacteria; order Hyphomicrobiales; family Bartonellaceae; genus Bartonella; species Bartonella sp. HY761. The sequence goes on along the minus strand of NZ_CP104887.1, from coordinate 3,259,888 downwards.
TTAACGCGGACTTTTTCAAAAAGATTAACACCAAATTCAGGCAATTGGCGATAAGAATGAGAATGCAATTTTTCTTCATTACCTAAAACCAAATCGACTTCGCCCATGGCTGCAAATTCGGGGGCAAGGGTTTGGGCAGCGCAGCCGGTGACGATAATACGTGCGTCAGGATTTTCACGCCGTGCTTTACGAATAGCTTGGCGGGCTTGGCGTACCGCTTCACTGGTTACAGCGCATGTATTAAAAATGATTGCGCCGCCCTCAAGCGTGTCAAGACCAGCCGCTGCGCTTTCTTTGCGCATGACTTCAGACTCATAAGCATTCAGCCTACAACCAAAGGTAACAATTTCAGTCGCCATCAGGCATTAACTCTTTCAATCTTCAAATTTGCTTCATTCTTGATAAATTGACCCGATAATGGATCAAAATATCCAGAAAACTCGTATTGGGTTGGCCCAGTCATAAGGACATTGCCGTCATCTTGCCAAAATAATTCTAAATCACCACCCGGTAATGTTGCCACAGCGCGCTTACCAATAAGCCCACGACGATTAGCTGCAACAGCCGCTGCACAAGCCCCAGTACCGCAAGCAAGGGTTAGGCCCGCACCGCGCTCAAAAGTGCGCATATTAAACGATGTTGGCGAGGTGATTTCGACAATGGAAATATTAATCCGTTCTGGAAATAACGCATCATGCTCGATAATTGGTCCTAAATCCCCCAAGGGATAATCCCAAACATCCTTATCAACAATATAAATCGCATGGGGATTACCCATAGAAACAAGCGAGGCATCCTGCAAGGGGCCAGTACCAACTGCCACATGGTTGGTATCATCGATCGCATGTTGCGTTGGAATATCCTGCCAGTTTAAACGCGCCTTACCCATATTAACCGAAACAAGACCATTTTCAAGGCGGCTTGCTTCCACAATACCACCATCAGTTTCAAGGATAAAATGGCTCTGCCCATTTTGATTGTAGAGCCATTCAACCACGCAGCGTGTGCCATTGCCGCAAGCCTTGGCCTTTGAACCATCACTATTCCAAATTTCAATATAATAATCAGTTGTTGAAATGCGGCTATTATAAATTGCCATAATTTGATCAAAAGAAGTTTCATCATGGCTGGCAAGTTCTATCGCCGCAGCCGCAACAATATGCACATTTTGGTCGCGCATGTCAGCGACAAGAATCTTATTACCAAGACCGTTCATTTTGGTAAGTTGTGTCATTGCTCTTTGCTTTTGCATAGCTGTCATTTCAGACTTGAGTAAAGATTCTGGCATTTTAATAATTCCGGCAGATTTATTTTAGATTATCACATGAAATCTGATTGATGTGCCTTATATGGCGTAAAGACAATAAAAATACCAGTTGAACTTGAGTAGAATTATTAAAAAGCACTATAATGTGTTGCTATTAAGCCGCATTGTTAAAAAAAAAGCTTAATTTCATTGCATTTATAAGTGAAAACCGAATATTAGCAAAAAAACCTTTTATGGTTAACAAAATTGACCGATTCGGATGATGGAGCATGTCATGGCGTTGAATAAAATTTCATTGGTTGCGTTAGCTTTGGCTGCACTGGTAACTACAGGCTGTATGGCAGACCGTATGGGCAGTGGCAATTATCAAAATGCTGATGTGCGCCCATTCCCACCAGCAACAGGCACTGGCCCTTCAGCATCAATTTCGCAGTCTGAATTGCCAGCCCCAACAGGCGACTATCCAACTGCGCCAGGCATGGATGGTCAAAATCAAGTTGCAAGCCTTGGTAGTGAAGCAACTGGTATTAACCTTGCTGCAGCCAGTATTGCAGGTGTTTGGAATGCCAATGTTGGTGGCCTGACCTGTAAAGTTGTAACGCCAATGACCAAATTTGGCCAAGGCTACCGCTCTGCACCTTTAAATTGCCCTTCAGCCATTTCAAGCGTTAATTCTTGGAATATTAGTGGTTCAAAACTTGAATTCTTTGATGCATCAGGTGCAAGCGTTGCAACACTTACATCACAAGATGGTACCCATTTTAGTGGCCAAACCTCGTCAGGTTCGCCAATTAGCCTTTCACGCTAAGTTTAACGTGTAAAAGCTCATATTAGGATAGATCAGAACTGGCGTTAAATGTGCCAGTTTTTTTATGTTCTTCTATATTAGGGTCAACGAACGGAGGGGGAAATGGTTAAAATTTGTTGTTTTCATACGGCTAAAAGCAATGTGGCGCTTTATGATGAAGCAGCTTTAAATCTTTGCAAACTAGATGATGCAGCAGATTATAACCTAGAAATGACCCACATTATTCGCCCTGATTTACTCGAGCGTATTGAGCAAAATTGCGATATTCCAAACACTTTAGCAGCAACCGCTGATGCAATGCGAATGGCAGCAAAAAATGCTGATGCTATTTTACTAACCTGTTCTTCCCTTGGCGCTGCGGTTACTTTAGCAAAAGAACAATCTCAAAACATATTTTTTAGGTCAGATGAAGAATTGGCCCGTGAAGCGGCGAATCTTCGAGGCAAAATAGCTGCATTTTGTAGTGTTAAAACAACGATTAAACCAACCCAGCAAATATTTGATGCACAAGATTTTGGCAAAGAAAATAGTTTTGATATTATTTTGATCGAAGGCGCTTGGGATTTGTTTAAAGCGTGTCAATTGCAAGAATATAATGCATTAATTGCCAAAGTCGCGAATGAAGCATTAAAAGGCGATTATCAAAATATTGTACTTGTGCAATCGTCAATGATGAAGGCCGCAAAACACATAAATCATTCAACGGTTTTAACTGCACCTGAAGCTAGTTTAAAGGCGGTCATGCAACAATTTCTTAAACTAAATAAATGATGTATCTCTTTATTAAAAATCATTAGTTTCAATCGATTGCATTATTCTTCAATGCTTCTAGTTTTGGTGTTGAAAATTATTATCGTTAAATGCGTGTTGGTTTAATTGATCGCTGATAAACTTAACCAACACGCATTTTTAATAATCTATTCAGTTCTTAATATTTCCATCAAGCTTTTATTCTTAATTTCAACATTCTGGTTAGCTTGTGGATTAACAGCTGGTGGCGGTGGTGGAAAATTATCATCACTATCACCATAATGATAGCCATTTTCATTATAAGGTGATGGGGTATTATCATCATCAGGCAAGAGATCATTGCCGCCAGGAATTGCGTTTTCGATTTGATAACTCGCCAAAAGATCGCGTATAGGCATATTTTTTTCAGCAGCTCCCATATAATCTTTCCACACATTAACTGGAAGCCCGCCGCCGCTTACACCCTTCATTGGCTTGCCATCATCATTGCCAAACCAAACACCAGTAACATAATCAGCTGTATAGCCAATAAACCATGCATCACGTGAATTTTGACTGGTACCGGTTTTGCCCGCAGCAGGTCTACCAATATTAGCTCGTTTAGCAGTTCCGGTTAAAATGGTTTGTTCAAGCATGGCATTCATCATGCCAACAATTTGTGGATCAATAACGCGACTGCCACTTAATTCACCAATATCATAAAGCACTTTACCCTTCGTGTCGGTAATGCGGCGAATAATATGAATTTGTGGCTTATAACCACCATTGCTTAGTGGTACAAAAGCACCAGTCATTTCAATAAGGCTAACTTCTGACGTTCCAAGGGCAATTGATGCATTATCATTGAGGCCAGAATGGACGCCAAGACGATGAGCTGTTTCAATGACTGCATCAGTGCCAACTTCCATAATCAATTGCGCGGCAACCGAATTTAACGAGTGGGAAAGCGCCGTGGTCAGTGTAACTTGCCCCATATATTTGCCGCCGGCATTGCGCGGTGTCCATTTACCAATTTTTACAGGTGCATCATTACGAACGGAATTTGGCGTGCGCCCTTGCTCAAGTGCTGCCAAATATACAAAGGGTTTAAAAGTTGATCCTGGTTGACGACGAGCATCGGTCGCGCGGTTAAATTGGCTGTCAGCATAATTGGCGCCGCCAATTAATGCGCGGATTGCACCGCTTTTATCAATAGAGACAAGCGCTGCTTGCGAAACATTATTCTTTTTACCAGATGTTGATAATTGCGTATTAATTGCCTTTTCAGCCGCTTTTTCAAAACCATAGTCAAGAGTGGTTTCCACGATAATATCGCGCTCAGCCTCGCCAATTAAAAATGGCAATTGGCTAACCACATAATCAGCCGCATAATTTTCGCCGCCCGACCAATAGGATGCAGCCTTTACCATGGGTTCAGCAAGGGCAATTTGCAATTGTGTGTCATTGATCATGTCTTCTTGGCGCATGGCTGCAAGTACCAACTTAGCGCGTGCATAAGCAGCTTCGGGATTACGCGCCGGTGATAGGCTGGATGGGGCTTTTAAGAGACCCGCAAGGGTTGCGGCTTCCAGCAAAGTGACGTCTTTAGCCGATTTATTGAAATAACGCCGTGAGGCAGCCTCAACACCAAAAGCACCAGAGCCAAGATAAACACGGTTGAGGTAAAGCTCAAGAATTTGATCTTTATTAAGCTTTTTCTCAAGCCACAAGGCAATAAGTGCTTCCCTTACTTTACGATCAAGCGTGCGTTCGGATGATAAAAACAGATTTTTTGCCAATTGCTGTGTAAGGGTTGAACCACCTTGCTTACCACGACCATTGGTAACATTAGTATAGACCGCGCGCGCAATCCCCACTGGATCAACACCATAATGGGAATTAAAACGCCGATCTTCGATAGCTACAACCGCCTTACCAATCCAAGGGCTCATATTTTTTAACGTGACTGCTTCACCACCGGTTGTACCACGATTGGCAATCAACTCTCCACCACGCGCAACAATACGCACATTGGGTGGGCGGTCGGGAATCGTCCAAGTTGATAATTGCGGCATGCTTAGCCAGACATAGGTAATATAGGCGCCAAGAAAAATAATGCCCCATAGCCCCAAAACAAAGCTCCAATAAAAAAGCCTACCAAAAAAACTTCGTTGTTTTTTTGACTTGCGCCGTTTGGAGGAAGACGATTGTCCGCTACTATTTTTGGACTTTTTGCTTTTTTTAGTTGTCGGTTTTATGACGCGATCATCCTCAGAAATGTGCATTACGCCCCCTTTAAATAATTTAGGGTTTGATAGTTAAAGGTTATTGCTAATGTCACGTGGTTAATTTCCTAAAGTGATGGTAGATCATAAATATTTTAAAAGCGTAAAGTCTAGGTTGGATTTGATCAAAGCTTCAAGCAATGCCTAAACCAGTTGGTGTATGACGTAAAGCATAAGAATCTCACTTTGCGCATATTTAAAATAGTTTAGGGGCAATTTATCGGCAAAATATGGCAAAGTTTGAGTTTTCTATTCGTATGGATTCCAAATATTGAAATGACTAAATATAACGAGAAACTCTGTTTTTAGCATCTTTTCATTTAGCAACGGCTTTGGCGTTAAATTTACCAATTAGTAGAACGGTTTTGCCTCTATCACGGATAAACAAAAATTTGTTTGGTCAAGACGCGTAAATTATATGATAATTTGCTTGAGCTAGGATTAAAATTAAAAAATAATTCTAATAGAAAATAAAAATCCATGCTATACTATAACCATACAGGAAATTTAGGTTTTTAAATGTCCTATTTCGCTTAGCACTGCGACAAGCTTGTTCTTGACGTAAGACCTAAGGTCAGCCATGATAATTAATAAGCTATAGCAATGTTAGATGCATTGACTTAAATATGCATTTAACCGTGCAAAAATGCATGAAAATATAAAATTAAATCCGTTCGCTCTTTTTTATAAAGTCGAACTGATTTAAACCTTTCCGAAAGATCAAGGCCTATATAAGGATTTCAACATGACAACTGTAACCGTGGATACAACAAATTTCGAAAGTGACGTATTAAAGTCAAATCAACCAGTTGTTGTGGATTTTTGGGCTGAATGGTGTCAGCCATGCAAAATGATTGCCCCAGCTCTTGATGAAATTTCGCAAGAATTGGAAGGCAAGGTACGTATTGCCAAGATCAATATTGATGAAAATCCTGAACTTGCAACCCAATTTGGTGTTCGTTCGATCCCAACATTGTTGATGTTCAAGGATGGTGAAGTGACATCAAATATGGTTGGAGCAGCTCCTAAAAGCCGCCTTGCTGATTGGATTAAAGCATCGATTGCATAAAAACTGCCGTTAAAAGGCTGATTTCTTGCATATGACATTATGCTAACTAATTTGTCTTCATTAAAAATTAAAGCCCATTGCAGTTTTATTGCAATGGGCTTTATTATTTTCAAACTAAAATTAATAAAAAGCATTACGCCGCTTTGAAAAATAGTGGTTTACTTTTTGTCTTTTTTGGCGGTGAGCTTATCAATATAGGCAAGGAAAAGCGCGGAAACAATAAAAGTAAGATGCAAAATTGTGTACCATTTAACATGGTCCTTATTGAAGTCATAAGGCAGGTTGAGAAATATTTGCAACAAATGAATAGAAGAAATTGCAATAATTGTTGAGGCAACTTTAACCTTTAAAGAGCCAGCATCAATAGTGCCAAGCCAATGAACATCATTTTCGCCTTCATCAAAACGGCTAACAAAATTTTCATAACCAGAAATAATCACCATCACCACTAGGCTAGCAATTAGCGCTGCATCAATAAGACCAAGCATTTCTAAAATTGTTGCTTTTTCATTCAACGTAAACACATGTTGAACAAATAAAAACAAATCCTTAGCAAAAGAAAGCGCGTAAACCGCAAGGGCAAAGGCAAGCCCTACATAAAAAACAACTAGCAACCAGCGCGAGGCTAAAATAATTGCTTCAATTAATAACTCAATGCGCTTCATCATTCATCCTATTTAACTAACAATGCTCAAATTATTTTAATATTATATGACTTATAACGCCTGATAAAGCCTTAAAAAGAGAGCAATTGCAGGCTGCTATAATATAAATTTAGACCATTTTGCAACATTCATGGAAGAGGCTACAAAATAAGACCGGCAAATAACGTCTTATTTAATTAAATTTTTTAATAAAATGAAGCCAGCTTTTAATGAAAAAGTCTCATTAAAAGCTGGCTTTGATAAAATTATAACGTCTAATTACCCACAGAATTTAAAAACTATGCAAAATTATTAATGTAAGGTAACTGTTTCCAATTCATGTTCATTGGCACCAGCTAAAGCTTGCCCCTTAGCATCAGAAAGCACTATTGGCTCACCACTTGCGCCAAACAGCCCCCAAACTTCAATATTAGGGGTCATTTCGGGAAGGCCGGGGAAATTCTTTGCCAATTCGTCGGTATTGACCTTTTTGACATAAGCAATGCGCCCAGCACCAAGCTGCGCAAATTCGGCTGAGGTAAAAATAGGCTTTTTAGTTGTTTTTGTATTAGTCATTTTGGTATTTGTCATGGCATCCCTCCATAGAGCCGAGATATCATTATTTAACGCTTAATAACGTCAATATTACTCATCACTTGTTGAAATGGTTATTCGTCGCACCTGCTTTTCCGGCTGTGGGCGGTTAAGATCAATGGCCAAAAGACCATTTTTCAATTCTGCTCCAATAACCATCATGCCATCGGCTAGTACAAAAACCCGTTGAAATTGCCGTGAAGCAATACCACGATGGAGATATTCATGCTCACTATCATCCAATTGCTTGCCACGAATAATAAGCTGACTATCTTCAACAGACACATCAAGCTCATCAGGCGAAAAACCTGCAACAGCCAAAGTAATTCGCAACCTCACTTCGCCGGTTTCATCTTCCAAATCATTAAGCCGTTGGATATTGTAAGGTGGGTAACCATCACCAGATTTTGCCACCCTTTCCAAAGCTTTTTCAACAGTATCAAATCCTAATAAAAGTGGATTTGAAAAAGATGCTATACGTGTCATTTGCAGTCCTCAAAGTTCAAGCGACCGAGTAAGACAGCCCTTTATTGGCACTGTCACTTCATAACTATATGGTAATAGATCAAAGGCCAATCAAGGGTGCCACTCAAATATCCGTGACATAGTGATGTCAGAGCTACAATCCTTAAACCACAAGACAAAAATAAGGTGCCAAAACCTGGCCAAGGCGCCAATTATAAATACTTATGAGAACTGCTTGTCATAAATCATTAGGCGGTTTAGTCTCAGCCTTAGACAGGATATTAAGTTTTTAAACGGGATAGCTCATGAAAATCGCTCTTGCTCAACTTTCTGCTAGTCGAAACAAACAGGAAAATCTTGATAAGGCCTTGCTTTATATAAAACAAGCAAAAGCACAAAAAGCCGATCTTATTGTTTTCCCAGAAGTCTATATGGCTTTGCTTGGACCAAAATCTGGTATTGTTTATGCCGATATGGCAGAACCACTTGATGGACCTTTTGTCAGTACCTTGGCAAAAGCTGCCAAAGAAAGCGGCATCCACATTATTTGCGGCATTTTTGAAAAATCCAGCAGTGATAATATTCGCGCCTATAATACCATTATTTTTTTAAATGATAATGGCGAGCTTATCCATAGCTATCGCAAAACCCATCTTTATGATGCGTTTTCCTATCAAGAATCAGCCAATATCATTGCTGGCGACAATGGTTTTGAACCGGTCAAAACGCGCTTTGGCACCATTGGTTTGCTGGTGTGTTATGAATTGCGCTTTCCCGAAATTTCTCGCACCCTTGCCTTAAAAGGCGCTGATATTCTTATCGTACCCACCGCTTGGGTTTCTGGCCCGATGAAGGAAGAACATCTATTATCTATATCCAAAGCACGCGCCCTTGAAAACACCGTTTATATGTGCGTTGCCGATCAGGTAGGCAATATTTACAGTGGCCGCAGTGTTATATATAATCCCATGGGCACTATATTAGCGAGTTGCGGCGAAGATGAAGGGCTTATTTTTGCAAATATTGATCTTGAAAAGGTCAAAACCACCCGCGAAAAATTGCCCTGCCTTGATCAAAGACGACCAGAGCTTTATAAGCTTGGCTAATTCATCCTTATAGAAAGACTGCAATGGCACGGGAAAACCTCAATGATCTGGCAACCTTTGTTGTGGTTGCACGGGAAAAAAATTTTACCCGTGCCGCGGCTCAACTTGGGGTATCACAATCAGCATTAAGCCATACAATAAGAGGGCTTGAAGAACGTTTGGGCGTGCGCCTCCTTACCCGCACCACACGCAGCGTTACCTTGACCGACGTCGGCGCGCATCTTCTCTCTACCCTAGGCACCCGCATTGATGATATTCATGACGAGATTAATCTTTTGGGGAATTTTCGCGATAAGCCAAGCGGTTCTATCCGTATTTCTACCACTGATTATGCCATTAATACAATTCTCTGGCCAAAGCTGCAAAAATTTTGCCGTCAATATCCTGATATTAAAATTGAACTTATTGATGATTATCGCCTTACCGATATTGTCAGTGAGCGTTATGATGCCGGCACTCGCCTTGGCGAACAATTACAAAATGGCATGATATCAGTGCGCATCGGCCCCGATATTAAATTTACTGTCGTCGGCGCTCCAAGCTATTTTGCAGAGCACGATAAGCCAAAGTCACCGCAAGATCTTATTCAACATAATTGCATCAATATGCGCTTTGTTTCCACCGGCGGAATTTATGCATGGGAATTTGAAAAAGACGGCCATGAACTTGCTGTACGTGTTGAAGGTCAATTAATCTTTAACGGAAGCTACCATATTTTAGAAGCTGCCAAAAAAGGTTTTGGGCTTGGCCATCTGCCATTAGATATAGCACAAGAGGCGATTGATAAAGGCGAATTAATCCCCGTTTTAGAAGACTGGTTTCCCCCTTGGCAAGGCTATTATCTTTATTATCCAAGCAAGCGCCAACACTCTATGGCCTTTCGCCTTTTAGTCGATGCATTACGCTATAAAGGTTGAGTTTATAACAACAAAGTATTTCTTTACTTCGTTATAGTATAAATCGTTATAACGCACAAATAATGAGACAAATTGTCATTATTTATTTTTAAATAAATCCTTGTCTTTTTTATGAGGTCTTATATATATCCCTAAAATAAGAAAAATCTTGATTATTAGATTTGTGTTTATTCATTATTATTAAAAATGGTTGACACGCATATTTTACAAAAAGGATAGTAAAATGAAAATTAGTGCACGTAATGTTCTTAAAGGTAAAATCGTTGAAATTAAAAAAGGCGCAACCACTGCCCATGTTCGCCTTGATGTAGATGGTACAATTGTAACAGCATCAATTACCAATGAATCTGTAGACGATCTACAATTGACCGTTGGCATGGAAGCTGCAGCAGTTGTTAAGTCATCGGATGTAATGATTGCAGTTGCTGACTAAGCAAATAAAATATCTCAATTTCTATAATTAATTTGCAAGGCCGGATATTTTAATCTGGCCTTGTTGCATTTTGCAACATGAAAAGCGTTTAGAGTTTCAATAGACTTAATCTATTGCCATCAAAAAATGCAGCTATATTGCTTTGATCATTAAAAGCTTGCGGCATGAAATTTGGTAAAAAGCCCAATCTTTGCCAGTTCTTCATATCCCAAAGACTAAGCCCTATTTCATCTACGGATATTAAGCCTTGGTTAGCTTTATAAAACAGACCCTTTGGTCCGCGCACAACTGTAATTGTACCATTCTTGATATCATAAAGAAACGCATAAGGATTAGCTTTATTATTGGTCTTTGTGCCTAAAATAAAGTTGTTTTCATCTAGCCAGCAGGCACCACAATCCCAATCATCGCGTGCTAAGACCTTTTGCTTAGCACATTTTTCGTCACTTTCTTTTATATTTTGCGTCAGCCATGTTTTAGCGGAAAATAGCGACGGCCAACCTCTTGGGTGCCAAACCCAACCATCATCTAAAATTGTAGCTTGATCGGGCGACAAATAAAGCCCCCCATGAAAATATTCAGGATCATTATAAGTAGTCTTTTCAAAATGACGTTGAGTTAAACACTCTCCGGTAGTTGTATCTAAAATATCAAGGTGGTTCCAGTCACGACGCTTTATAAGATAGTTTTTTTCATTATAGATAAAAAAGCAAACACTAAAAGGAACAGTTGAACAATAATAGCGATCGCTTTCAAGATCGCAAATAGTCTTATTATTCTTTAAATCAATAAGCTGGCCATAGCGCCCATAATCATGGACAATAGCACAAAAATGCCTATCATCGCTTACATGCAATTTTACTGTCAGATGATGCCCCATAAAATTTTCATCTCCCTCAAAAGGCAATGAAAAATTACTGAGAAAAACATGACTATCGTCACATTGGTTAAATTTAAAAATTTGACTATTCGTGGAAGCCACCAACCACTCATCTTTTCCAAACGGGCTTATTGCTGCAATCTCGAAAGGAAATTGAGAATGCTGAATAGCGGCAAAGTTATAAGGTTTTTGCTCTTTCTCGAAAGTCGCAGGGCTATGATAAAATTCATCAAAATAGCCTTCACGAAAAATCACTGCCAACGTCTCATCGCTAGGGTCACGCAATGCGCTTTCAATGTCTTTTTGGGGCTTTGATGAGCATTCGCCACATAGCAACATAAAATCTTCACTATTGCCAGTAAAGACACACCCATAATAATCATCGGGTTCGGCAATAAGGTGGCAGCAAACGGATTTAATATGCTTATAATCATAATGCCAATTTTCCTGCATTTTGCCCCAACCTTAAAAAAAACCCTGTTAGACGATAATCTAACAGGGTTTATTGATAATTTCCAATTTTTGAAAAGCAAAAATTTAAAGCTCTAATGGCTTATCATTTTCGCCTTCTTTAATGCGGGTTGGCAGCCCCATTTTATCAAGCAATGCTAAGAAAGGCTGCGGCGCTAATTCTTCAATATTGGCCATGGTTTTTACGTCCCATTCGCCGGTTGCAACCAATAATGCAGCAGCTGCGGCTGGAACACCAGCAGTGTAAGAAATACCCTGCGCGCCAGTTTCATCATAAGCTTCTCGGTGATCGGCAACATTATAGATGAATACTTCGCGCTCTTTACCGTCTTTTTTACCCTTAACAAGGTCACCAATGCAAGTTTTGCCGGTATAATCAGGTGCAAGTGATGATGGATCAGGCAAGACGGCTTTAACCACTTTAAGCGGCACAACTTCCAAGCCTTCAGCTGTTTTAACTGGCTGTTCAGATAACAGACCAAGATTTTTTAAAACATTAAATACAGTGATATAACGCTCACCAAAGCCCATCCAGAAGCGAATATTTGGCACATCAAGATTTTTGGACAAGGAATGAATTTCATCATGTCCAGTCATATAGGTTGTGCTAGTGCCAACAACTGGTAAATCCCAATCCTTGCGCACTTCAAACATCTCATTCGATGTCCAATTATTATCCTGCCAAGACCAAACTTGACCAGTAAATTCACGGAAGTTAATTTCAGGATCAAAATTTGTAGCAAACCAGCGCCCGTGACTTCCCGCATTAATATCAATAATATCAATCGATTCCATTGTGTCGAAATAATTGTCACGCGCTAAAGCAGCATAGGCATTAACAACACCAGGATCAAACCCTGCACCAAGAATTGCGGTAACACCAGCTTTTTCACATTCCTCACGGCGTGGCCATTCATAATTGCCATACCAAGGTGGAGTTTCGCAAATCTTCAACTGGTCTTCATGGATCGCTGTATCAATATAGGCAACCTTTGCCTCTACACAGGCGGAAAGCACCGACATATTCAAAAAAGCAGAACCAACATTGATAACAATTTCAATATTGTTATTTTTAATCAGCTCAACGGTTGCCGCAACATTCATGGCATCAAGGCTATGGGCTTTGAAAACTCCATCAACTTTCATGGAATTTTTTTCTTTGACCGAAGCAATGATGATCTCACATTTTGCAATTCTACGTGATGCAATATGAAGATCGCCAAGAATATCGTTATTTTGAGCACATTTATGGGCAACAACCTGTGCCACACCGCCGGCGCCAATAATCAGGACATTCTTTTTCATTCCCGGTTTATCTCCTTATAGCTTGCTATCAATGGTTATGAAATATCCGCTCTGGCACCATGCCAATCAATATTTCAGTGAGGTTTAAGGGCTTTAAAAAACGCATAGCGCATGTTTAAAAACCCTTCTAATATAACGCGTCCCACTTAGCAAGATTGCGATTAACACTGTTGCCTTGATAAGCGGTTTCATCAACATTATTAAGCCATTTACGTGATATTATTTCACATTTTCGCTTATGGCATTTATGTTACAATTTCATGTCAAGAAAGACTGTTCATATAATCATTATAATCAAATTCGCGTTGTACACGAATACTGCCATCCAATTCCTTAATGGCAATTGCTGGCATATTAACACCATTAAACCAATTTTTCTTAACCATTGTATAGCCGGCAGCATCCTGCACCGATAGACGATCGCCAATTTTTAGCTTTTCAGGAAATTGATAGGTGCCAAAAATATCGCCAGCAAGACAAGATTTGCCGCAAACCATAATTTCATGAGGGCCGCTATTTGGCAAAATTTTAGCATTTTCGCGATAAATTAGCAAATCTAGCATATGCGCTTCAATCGACGAATCGACAATAGCCAAATCCTTACCATTATTGAGCACATCTAATACTGTAACTTCTAATGTAGTTGAGCGAGTAATCGACGCCTCGCCCGGCTCAAGAAAGACCGTAACATTATGCGTGTCGGAAAACCGCTTCAAGCGATCTGCTAGCGCATCAATTGGATAGCCCTCACCAGTAAAGTGAATACCGCCACCAAGACTGATCCAATCAACATGATTAAATAGCGAACCAAAACGCTGTTCAATTTCACTAAGCATACGCTCAAAAAGCGCAAAATCGCCATTTTCACAATTATTGTGAATCATAAAGCCGCTAATTTGATCAAGCACGGTTTCAATTTTTTTGGCATCCCATTCGCCAAGGCGACTAAAAGGGCGCGCAGGATCGGCCAAATCAAAACTTGATGAACTCATTTGTGGATTTAAACGCAAACCACGTTTAATAGAGGATGATTGCTCACCAAAACGGTTAAGTTGGCTGATAGAATTAAAAATCATTTTATCGGCATAAGAAATCGCTTCATCAATTTCATGATCTGCCCAAGCAACCGAATAGGCATGGGTTTCTTTACCAAATTTTTCGCGGCCGAGCTTTAACTCATAAAGCGAAGAGGATGTGGTGCCATCCATATAATCGCGCATAAAATCAAACACCGACCAAGTGGCAAAGCATTTCAATGCAAGAAGCGCCTTAGCACCAGACTTTTCACGCAATTTGGCAATAAGCTCCATATTGCGGACAAGTTTGGACTTATCAATAAGATAATAAGGCGTTTTGATCGCTGTTACATCTGTCATTTGCGTTTCCACCACTTCTTCAAAAGCGAAAATCTATAATTATTCTATCTTTAAAATTTTTCTATCAAAGGGTCATATAGGCATTTATCCTCAAAAGGGCAAACCAAGTTTTACCCTTTCAAAGTTTTCCAAGCTTTTATAAGTTTATCAGCTCCATGTGAAAATTAAAATACTAGACAAGCATTTCGTTAAAAATGATCTAGTGCGTAATATTAGGCACGTCGGACTTTGGAATATGATCGGTAACCACTTTTTTGCGGTGGAAGATGAAAAGACCAGCAAGAACAATAATTCCAGCCCCTAGCAAAATCATCGCATCAGGATAATGTTTAAAGATAACAATATCGAAGATAATCCCCCAAAGCAGCATGGTATATTGCAAAGGCGCAAGTACCGAGGCTGGTGCCATTTTAAGCGAGCGTGAAATGAGCAAATGCGCGATGCAAGCAACAATACCTAGCAATAAAAGCGAAATGGATTGGGAAAAATCTGGAGTTTGCCAATGGCCAACAATCATGAACAAACCAATCACCAGTGCAATACTATTTTGCCAAGCAACCGATATTGTATCACTGGTTGAACGTAATGAGCGCCCTAAAATCAGCACGAAAGTAAAGCAAAAACTGCTAAACAAGGCAAAGGCTGATGGGAGTGAAATCATATTGGTCGATGGACGCATAGCAATGACAACCCCGACAAAGCCAATACAAATGGCAAGCCACCGCCGCCAAGCAATTCTTTCACCAAGGAAAAAATGCGAAAAGACTGCAACATAAATTGGCACAGCCATATAAAAGGTCATTACATCGGTTAATGGCAAATAAATCAGTGCAGAATAAAAGAATACGGCATCACCAACCGAGCATAGCCCCCTCAAAGCGAGTAAATAGGGACGAGGCGGCTTTATAATATCTTGCGGCTTCTTTTGGCTTAGCATTGGAGTTAAAATAATAAATGCGCCAATTGATCTAAAAACAATCAATTGTCCCACGGCAAAGCCTTGCACCAAAATTTTACCCATTGTGTCATTGGCGGCAAACATAAATTGCCCCAAAATCATCAAAATAACACCCAATGCAATGGAATTTGCCGTAAAGGATGGCCGCTTCAACTTCATGTCAATCTCCGCACTTCATCACCACCTTTTGGCTCGCCCCATTGGTTTGATGCAGTTGCAATTTTAGTTGGATAATCGCTAATACTATTTTAAATTCTTTAAACCAGCGCTACAAAAAAAACCAATAAAAAGCAATGATTATCACTTTAATTGAGTTGTTTTCTTAGACCTGTTTAAATTTAAATAATTTATATTTCACTTGTAACAATAGTAATCGTTGGTTTTATGGCAAAATAATTTAAATTACCGCCCTCACCCGCGGCATATTTTTTAAAATTACACCGCAAATGACAATAAATTTAGACAAAAGTTTAGGGTTTAAAGGGCCCTGTCGCAAATATCATTTGTAATCTGCGTAAACGTAAAAAATATAAAACCTTGAGACTTATCTACCCCCTTGGACTTACCTATTTTAGAAAGCCGTGTCTCAAAAGATTAAAGAACAAATTATTTCAGCCTTTAAAAACCAATTGGTCAAGGAATGATTTTAAAGCCAATTTAAATAACACGGCAATATTGCAGTTCTCGCCCATTTTTACACTTCCATTGATAACACCACAATCAAGGTTAAAGGGCCTAATACTGATTTAGCGGTTAGATTTAGAGAAATATCTCTATCGAGCAATTGATAAACACGGCGTTTTCATTGATTTTTTGACGAAAGCATCGAGAGATAAAAATGCTGCCACGCGTTTTTTTTGCAAGACTTTCAAAGATGATCGGCTTTTTGCAGGTTAATCTCTCTTGGCAAAACTTGCCAATCGGCTAACGAGGCGATAATTTGACATAATCCTTTTAAGGCTTCAACAAAAGGGATATTTTTGCTAAGACTAAGAAGCACTTAAAACTGACGATTTAAGGTTTCAACTTCCTTATTGTCGTTGCTCTAAATCAGTGGCTTTGGCATATTTTGACCGATAAGAATACATAGATAAATTACAGGATGATTAAAATGGCATTTATTTCAATAGGTAGTCTTGGTGGTACTATTGCAATGGTCAAGGACGAGCAACATGGCGGTGTTGTTCCAAAGCTCTCGGCCGAATTATTGGTAAATGCGGTTCCTGATTTAAAGCAATTTGCACATATACAAGCTGAAACCTTATTACAGCTTCCTAGTCCGTCATTAAAAATCCAGCATATTATGGATGTTTTACATTGGGCTGAGCAACAAATTTTAAATGGCGCAGATGGCATTGTTTTAACCCAAGGAACCGACACCCTTGAAGAAACTGCCTTTTTGCTCGACCTTTTTTGGAAGCATGATAAGCCATTAATCGTAACAGGAGCCATGCGCACACCCAATGCTGCCGGCGCTGATGGGCCAGCCAATATTTTATCGTCAGTTATAACGGCCGCAAGCCCTGATACTATTGGTCGCGGGGTACTTGTTGTACTAAACAACACTATTCATGCAGCGCGCTTTATACGCAAATCCCATACACTTGATGTTGCAACTTTTATATCCAGCATTGGTGGATCGCTAGGATATGTTGTTGAAGACCGCCCAGTATTTTTCTCGTCCTTAAAAAATCTACCTAAATTAGATGCACAGTTGCTTAAGAAAAGCGTAAAAATTGGCTTTTATGAATGCCTGCTTGATGGTGATGTTGACGTGTTAGAAATGATGCTTGAGCAAAATCATTACCACGGCATAGTGATTGCTGGCTTTGGCGCCGGCCATGTTTCACAAGATGAAATGGCAATCATTACGCGTTACATGGATAAAAAACCAATTATTCTAGCAAGTAGAACCTATAGCGGCTCCACCGCAGCTAAAACCTATGGGTTTTGTGGCTCCGAGATTGATCTTGCCGCTAAAGGGGTAATATTAGCAAAATGGCTAAATCCACGCCAAGCACGACTATTGCTATGGGCATTATTGGCAAACGACCAATCAATTAGTGATATTAAAGCATTTTTTAATGCCTATAATCCTTGAATGTTGCTTCGGATGAGAACTCATTTCGTTCAAATTAATAGGTCCTGACCCTAAGTCAATGATGTGAAAACCTTAAAGGACCGCACTATATTTTCACGCTCTATGTTTCTAACAATAAAAACCAATCTTGAAAATTGATCATCCCACGGCCAACGGTCTAAATGTTCTGGTGGGTATAAGCAATGTTGAACCCCATGGATCAATATTGGATTTTCTGAATCTTCAAGATTTAAAATGCCTTTTACGCGTAAAATATTCTCACCATGTTTTTTTAATAATAGATTAAGCCATAATCCAAAGATGAGCCAATTTATCGGCTTATCATGGGTGATTGTAAAACTTACAGCTTGATTGTGAATTTTATTTTCATCTTTATTAAATATGAGAGCCTTTTGATAATCACATTTCAAGCTTTCATCTCGCAAAAACAACTGTTTCATCGTTTCCATGTTGTCTTTCAAAATAAAATTAGCATCAGGATTTAAGGCCTCTATCAATTTTTGTACAAAGATGAGCTCTTGATGGTCGACCCTATCAACTTTACTTATAAAAATTTGGTGCGATGCCACCACCTGCGTCAGCCATTCTGGGTGTAAATCATATTGTAATCTAGCATGTTCAGCATCCACAATAGTGGTTAAGCCATTCATTGAAAAACTGCCCTTTAAATGAACGTCATTCAATATGGTGGCCAATAAAGAAGCAGGATTTGCAAGCCCTGTGGTTTCTATTAATATCTTATCAAAATAGGGTATTTCTTTATTATTTCGCTTATTAAGGACATTAAACAGTGTCATTTTTAAATCAGATAAGACTGCACAACAAATACAGCCATTAGGCATAAGATAGGTATTTTCTGAAATATTTTGAACCATAATATCATCAATACCGATGCTGCCAAACTCGTTGATTAAAACAAGGGTATTTTCTTGCGAACCATTTTTAAGCAATTGTTTGATAAAACTGGTTTTACCACTGCCTAAAAAGCCGGTTATAATATGGATTGGGATCATTTATTGCCCTCAATAAAGGATAATAAATCAGGGTTTAATACATCAATAGAATGACCACTTATATTTTTACATTCGTCCCATAAATTATCAAGCCCACTAACAATGGCTGATTTGCCAGTTGGGGTCTGTAGCAAATAGCTAACACCATGAAAATCTGAAACGGTTAAACGTCGATAATGAAGAATTTTATTAATCAACTTTATTTTTTTCAATCTATTTTGGCGCAGTGGTAAATCAGACTTAACTTGATCACTCCATTCCTGCTTTTCGCCAATTAATCCGCATAAACCGCACATAACAACTCCTTAGGGCATAACATCGCCGCTATTGGGGCCAAGTGTTTGCCCAACGAAAAGATTACCCCCAGGATCTGAGGCTAATAAAATAGCTGTTGGAGCCACCTCTTTAGCTTGACCAAAACGCTGCAATGGTAATTCTTTAGCTTTTTCAGTTTTCCATTTTTCACTAATACCATCGACCAATGCCGTCGAAATTGGCCCTGGGGCAATGGCATTCACCAAAACATTATGCCTTGCAACTTCTTGGGCTAATGACTTTGTAAAGCCAATGACACCGGCTTTTGCTGCCGCATAATGTGCCAACTCAACTCCGCCTTTAATACCAAGTTGCGAAGCTATATTAATAATTCTACCCCATTTTTGTTTTATCATATGGGGTAGTGCACGTTGAGATGTTAAAAAAACGCTGGTTAAATCAATCCGCAACATTTGATCCCACATGTCAAGAGTGAGATCTAATACAGGCGCTTGGGTCAACAGACCAGCATTATTAACAAGCACATCGATGCCATCATAATGGCGAACACAACTATCAATGAGTTGATGGCAACCAGCAACAGTGCCAATATCTGCCGTAAATGAAATAACATGCTTGGTGTATTTCTTGCATTCGGCTAGAGTTTTAGCGTTTGCTTGCTCATTAATATCACTTATTAATAATTTTGAATTTTGTTTGGCAAATTCAATTGCAATAGCAGAACCGATGCCGCCACCCGCGCCGGTAACAACAACACGACACTCATTTAAAGGTTTCATAAGTTACACCTATTTGTAAGTTTCGCCTTTAAATGCCAGCTTAAATTTTTAAGATGGCATTTTTATTCTCATTGATCTGATTTATTGCGATTAATCGGGCCAACGAATGGTTAGTCCGCCATCGACAATAATCGTTTGTCCGGTAATGTAGCTTGCTTTGGTGCTGGTTAAAAACTGTATAACTTCCGCAACTTCATCAGGCTTTCCAACTCTGCCCAATGGAATAATCTTGCCGGCAGCTTTCAAACCTTCAGGACCAAGTGAGTTTTTAGCATCAAGCGATTGCGGCGTTTCAATTAAACCGGGAATAATCGTATTACAACGAATACGCCGCGGCGCAAGCTCTACCGCAATGGAGCGAACCAAACCAGGAACGCCTGATTTTGCCCCCGCATAATGAGCATGATCTTGCCAACCATAAACACCACCAGCAATGGAGGATATTGCTACCATAGCGCCGCCATCCACCATATGTCGCGCAGCAGCACGAAATGTTCGCATTACGCCGGTAAGATCAATATTAATCATCTCGTTCCATGCGCTATCGGTCATTTCTAATAAAGATGATTGCCTTAATAGACCAGCATTGGCGATTGCATAATCTAACCGCCCAAAATGGCTAATAGCCTGTTGAGTGGCATTTTCAACCGATTGTGCATCGCCAACATCTAAGGGTAACATAAGACATTGACCGCCTTGTTGTTCTACCAATTGTTGCGTTACAACAGGGTCATGGGGGTCTTTTTCATAATATCCCCCAATAACGCGAATATTATTTTGTGCATATGCTACAGCCAAAGCCTGACCAATACCACTTGCAGCACCAGTAATTAAGGCAACGGGTGTTTCTCTTTCCATGATCATCCCCCTTTATTGCATATTTTCAGGCTTGATATGCGGTGTTGCAAAAATCATTAATCCCGATAAGAAACAAGGTAGCGCCCCAAACCAGAAAGCGGCGGATGCCCATTCACCCCCAGATTTTAAAACAAATGTAATACCAATACCGGCCAAAATTGCGCCTAGCGGCCCCATAGCAAGAATTATTGCACCGCCCGTTGCGCGAATTTGGGTTGGAAATGATTCACCCATGAAAAACATCAAAGCTGCATAAGGGCCAGTTAAAAAGAACAAGCCAACACTATACAATGTAATGACAACAGTAAGATTGCTCGACAGGAAAATCATCGCGCTAAACGCAAAGCCCCCCAAAATCCAACCAATTGCAATCGTGTTACGGCGGCCAATGCGATCACCCAACATACCATGAACCAAATAGCCAGCAAAACCAACCAAATTTGATAGAACCAATATTAAAAGAGAATTTTCAAAAGATAGTTTATGGATATTAACAATGACCGATGTTCCCAAAACACTAAAGACCTGAATAGCTGCCCAATTTAATAAAACGGCAAAGCTTAGAACCAATGTCGAGCGCAATGCCTTGCCTTGAAAAGCAACCTTTATGCTGGTTTGTTGATGAGATGGTGCTGCAATGTTAAAACGCTCGGCAAGCGCTTTAATTTCATCTTTTTTACCTGCCTTTTTCAATTCTGAAATCTTTTTCATGATTTCAAATTGTGGGCTTTCTTTTAATTTTCGTGCAAAGAATGCGACAATAAAGCAAGGAATAGCCGCAAAAATGAAACAGCCTTGCCAGCCGATATAGGGCAATAATATTGCGGTTAAGCCTGCTGCCGTTAATGCGCCAACAGGCCAACCACTTTGAACGAGAGAATAGATAAAACCTTTGCGTTTTTGAAAAGTTAAATCTTTTGATTTTGCATATATTTCAGTAAGATAAGCAGCGTTAATTCCCTGTTCAGCATAGCCAAGGCCTGCAACCGAGCGCACCAATATTAGCCCCATTTTACCAAAACTAATACCGAGTGAAGTCAAAGCCGAGGCTATACCAGTCCCAACAACGGTAAATATAATACCTTTTCGCCGTCCAATACGATCAACAATTGGACCAATGACAAATGCGACCACCGTACCGCCAATTGCAATTAATGTTGCCATCTCTGTCTGTTTTGCTTCGTCCCAACCAAAGTCTTGTCCCATGACCGGCAACAGCATACCAAACAAGATAAAGTCATAGACCGCAAATACCCAAGCAAAGAATGTTATAATTGACGCATAATTAATATCTTTTTGGCTAATTGGCGTCGGTTGCCACTGGTCACCATCATTTTTAATGTTGTCCATTCAATTCTGCTCCCAAATTTCTGATTGTTCCCCAATTATATATTATTATTTTTTGCGGGGACGACGATTGGCGAAATCTGTTGCTATTTCATTCATAGTGACAAATTTTACCCCTTCATGCTGCTTGAAATGCTCTATCAAACGCTCAAGCATAAGAAGCACTTGCGCCCGTCCAGAAACATCGGGATGGATCGTAATTGGAAAAACGGCATAATCCATTTCACGATAGACCCAGTCAAATTGGTCTTTCCACATTTGCTCAATATCGCGTGGATTTACAAAACCGTGGCTATTTGGTGATTTTTTGATAAACATCATAGGCGGAAGATCATCAAGATACCAATTGGCAGGAATTTCGATTAAATCGGTTTCTTCACCGCGAATAAGTGGCTTCATCCAACTATCTGGATGTTGGCTATAATCGATTTTAGTCCATGAATCACCAACGCGCACATAATAAGGCGTATAATCATCATGCATGAGACTATGGTCGTATTTAATGCCTTTTTTTAACAATAATTCATTGGTAATATTGCTAAATTCCCACCATGGGGCAACATATCCGGTTGGCCTTTTTCCTGATAAATTAGTCAATATTTCTATTGTCTTATCTAAAATTGCTTCTTCTTGCTGAGCTGTCATTGCAATTGGATTTTCATGACTATATCCATGTAAGCCAATTTCATGGCCAGCATTAGCAACGGCTTTCATCTGCTCGGGAAATGTTTCTGCAGAATGTCCAGGAATAAACCACGTCGTTTTGATATTATATTTTTCAAACAGCTTTAATAATCGCATTGAACCAACTTCACCGGCAAATAAGCCTCGTGAAATATCATCGGGAGAATCCTCGCCACCATAGGAGCCAAGCCACCCAGCCACAGCATCAACATCTATACCAAATGAAATAAATATTTCTTTACTCATGGTTTTCCCTTTTTTGTTAATTTTAATTGATTTTATTTATGCAATCCAACCTTTGCAGCTATTCATAATTAGCCTTGATCAGCTTCATGTAAAATGGATGCCAACAAATTTGTTAGACACGCATTTTAAGCCTATACCATTTGCTCAATAATGCCAGAGGATTTTCAATTTGTTTGAATGAAGATAATATTTTTCAATAGGAACCTATTTGAAAACCATACACCATCCTTTTATCATTTACCGTGATGATAGATGGTCAAATTTTAGGCGTTATTGCCGAGCCAATACATTGGTGCAACTAATACGGCTATAATTACATCAATACAGCCCCAATTAAATTTCCCAATAATTTTTTGCGCAATCATTCAATCATATAATAGTATTAAAGGGTTTTAATGCGCGCTTTGGTCAATAAGTGGTGCAATATCGTTGGCTTCAGCCCATTGGTTTAAGTCCTGTCTTTGCAAGGCCGCTGCCATTAATGAGGGAAAACGGTCTGGCGTACAGGCAAAGACTGGACAATCCATCGCGGCAAGGCTTTGGGCATATTGATGGTCATAAGATGGCTTGCCATCATCTGATAATGCCAGCAGCACAATAAGATTAACGCCAGAGCGTTTGAGCTCTGCTGCACGCGCGAGCATTTGTTGGGCGTTGCCGCCTTCATAAAGGTCGGTAATCAGTACCAGATGGGTTTTCGCCGGTTGTTCAATAAGATCCGCACAATAACCAAGCGCCATATTAATATCGGTGCCGCCGCCCAATTGCACACCAAAGAGCACTTCAACCGGATCTTGCAATTGCTCGGTTAAATCAAGGATAGCCGTATCAAAACAGACAAGTTGGGTACGAATAACCGGCAAGCTTGCCATGACGGCGGCAAAGATAGATGCATACACCACCGAGCTTGCCATTGAACCAGATTGATCAACGCATAAGATGACATTGTCAAGATCCGCCAATTTGCGTGACTGACGGCGAAAGCCAATTAAAGTTTCCGGTACAATTGTGTTAAAGTCTTTTTGCCAATGGCGAAGATTAGCATTAATGGTACGCGGCCAATCAATATCGGCAAAGCGCGGACGCCGTGTCCTTGCGCCGCGTTGCACTGCCCCGCGAATGGTTTCGGTGGTCTTTTGCTCAAGCTGTTTCATCAATTCGTCGACCACTTTTTTAACCACTTGCCGTGCGGTATCTTTGGTTTTATCAGGAATAACACCGCGCAGGGAGATAAGGTCGGCGACAAGATGCACATCGGCTTCCAAAGTGGTTAAGAATTCTGGCTCTAGCATCATAGCGGTTAGATTAAGCCGTTTAAAGGCATCACGCTGGATCAGTTGCACCACTGGCGTTGGAAAAAATTCGCGTACATCGCCAAGCCAATTGGCGACGCGCGGCATCGAACCACCAAGGCCGCCTTTGCCTTTTTTGGTTGGTTCGCCATTGCCGTAAAGAGCGCTTAGGGCTAAATCCAGTCTTTGATCGCTCTTGCTTAATAAATCACGATTTTCGTCATCGCTACCTAAGGCCAATTGCCAGCGTCTTTGTTGGTCGCTCAAGGTCATTGGCTTTCTCCCTTATTATTGCGGGCTATCGTGTCTTTTTGCAGACCAAGAATGGTTTCCAATAAGGGAAGAGCCGCATAAAATGCTTCTGGCACATTGGAAGCTGCGTTATCATCCTTTGACAAATTTGACCCTTGTTGGGCAAAATTTGCTGGCGTTGGACTTTGCACAGCTGCTGTTTTAACAAGTGCGGTTAAACGGCGGCGAGCAATGGCATCAAAACTACTAAAGCCGCGGCGAATAATCGGTAATAATTCGGTAAAGATCGACTCGTCAATTTGCAGCAGCCATTCATTGACCAGCGCAATAAGATGGGTATCTTGCAACAAAATTTCAGGCGACCCAGATAGAAAGCTTTCCAGAAAAAGCCCTGCATCTTGTGGTGCAATCGGCGGGGTTAAATGGCGAGAAAAATGCGTTGCAACGACTGTTTGCTCCAAGGCTCCGCGTTCATGCAAAAGCCGTAAAACCCGACCAGCAATGGCAGGGCTTGTCATGTCGTGGCTAATGATTTTTGTTAAGGTGAAAACCCAATTTTCTAAAATGGTTTTATTGTCAAATTGGCTGATTGCTGGATCAAGATCCGCGATAATATCGGCAAGTGCGCTTGCTTCATCCTCGTTTAAATTGCGAACCGCCATTTCAAGATTAACGTGGATTTCATTTAGCAGTGTTTCGACCAATTTACGCAATTCATTTTCAGGAATGCGCCGTGCTGTGCCGTAACGCAATACAGAAACAAGCGGTGGAATAGCCTTCATCAAACTGCCAATATCGCTATCAACAACTGCAACTTCTTGTAAGCGTGCAATAATAATCTCCGCCGCTTGAGGCAAATCGGCAAGTAGGCAGCCCTCAACAATTTTTGCAAGTTCGCCAATCGCTTGACTGGCGCGTGCTTTGGCAATAGCGGCATTGGCTGATGCCATTTCAATGGTTACGCCATAGACCATGGCTTCAGCAAGAGCGACTGATAATTCTGGCTGCCAACGCAACCGCCATTGCTCGCGAAATGTACCGCGTCCGGCGGAGCTTGCAGTTAATTGACCCCACGGCACTTCAATAAGATTAAGGCGATGCAACAAAGTTGATTTAATAAGCCCCGCCTCACTGCGCAAATCAACCGATATATCGCTATCTAAAGCTTCAGGCTTTAGTCTTGTCTTTTTTTGCCAGCGTTGCAAATCTTCCATCAATGGTAACTGCGGCACGCTGTCATCAAGGCTACCAATTTTTTCACCAATAAATAGCTTCTTATCAATGAAGTGGAATGCAGCAGCTTCGCCTTGGCAAAGAGCGGCAAGGCTAGCATCACGCATATCATCAATATCAGGAATGCTGCGGCCATGTAACGTGGCAAGGGTTAGGGCAAGCCTTGCCGCTTCAATCACCGATGCCGTTGCGCCAGAAAAACCTTGGTCGCGTAATAAACGCCCAACTTGTGCTTGCCAATGGGAGGCAAGCTCTGCCGCATCGACATTTTGACTGCCCTTATATTTTGACCATAAATGACCATACCAGCCGGGTGCGGCAACACCTGCGCCATAGCCAGACCCAGTTGCTAATCGTGTTTCGCTCCATGGTGCCCATGTTGCTGCAGTTTTTATTGGCTTTAAACCTTTTAAACAATCTCTATCAGCAGATTGCGCATGTTTTTCAGCCAAAGCCGGCACGTGCCATGCACCGCAAATAACGGCAATTTCGCCATTATTTTCTTTGATCGCTTTGGCAATTTCAAGCCGCATATGGGCTTCACGCATCTGCTCGCGCTCAACTGCCATTGGACTACGCTCTAACGAAAAGCCGATTTCATTGCGTAAAGCACTCATTGCTTGGGTAATGGCAGGAAAAACATCGCTAGCCGCACCACGCTCTTCAATAAGAGCATTCCACCAACTTTCACCATCATCATAACCAGCAAGCTTGGCTAGCAATTCTAATGGATCATTAATCTCTTGTTTGTCATCGCTTATGGTTGGGGAGGCGAGAAGTTCGGCATTTTGAGCTTCATCACCATTCTCATCACCATGTTGGTCATTTTCATCTTCGCTTTCATCTTCTTTTGCAGCTTTATCAGTAGCTTCTTGCTTATATTTTTCATAAAGAGCAAAAGACATACCAACCGGCAAATCAATGAAACGAACTTCTTTACCGTGGTCAAGCGCCCAGCGCATGGCTTGCCATTCAGGTGAATAGGCGGCGAAGGGATAAAATACGGATTGCGCAGGGTTTTCGGCATCATAAATGAGC
This sequence comes from Bartonella sp. HY761, assembly GCF_026743145.1. Taxonomy (NCBI): domain Bacteria; kingdom Pseudomonadati; phylum Pseudomonadota; class Alphaproteobacteria; order Hyphomicrobiales; family Bartonellaceae; genus Bartonella; species Bartonella sp. HY761. The sequence continues at coordinate 3,233,462 of NZ_CP104887.1, read as the reverse complement.
AATGCCAATGGCGGTGTCATGCCTTTATAATTGGCAAAATGGATAAGATTATTGGCCTCTGGTGGCCCTTCAATCAACACCACGGCCGGATCAGTGGTATTAAGCGCATGCAAAAGGCTTGCCGCAGACCCTGGCCCATGGTGTCTAATACCAAAAAGATGAACGCGCTTATCCATATAATCCAACCTAGTTATACTTCGTTCATTTCAAGATTTCAAAACTCACAAAGCATAGATGCTTTTTATTCTTTGGTTTTGTGAGCTTTTTTAAAAAATGGCTCGCAAAATTATACAACATCGCGCAAAGCGGTATAAAGATCATCCCAATTTTTCCGTGTGCGCACGACATTTTCCATATATTCTTGAAGCGCTACACTATCGGCACCGGGGTCTTTAACAATAGCGCCGACAAGATTACCAGCAAGGCTCACCGCATCAACACGGCCAGAGCCAAAATGTCCTGCTTGTGCCCAAGCCGATATGCCAACCGAAATAGCCTCAGCTGTAGAAAGTGAACCGCTAACAGTTTTAAGTTTTAGCTTGCCATTAAGGGTTTGGCCTTCACGCAATTCGCGGAAAATTGTAACAATACGGCTGATTTCTTCCGCCGCAGGTTCAATTTCTGGCAGTTTTAAGCCGCCACCAATTTCGCCAACTCGTTTGGTGACAATAGCGGTTTCTTCTTCAATCGTGGCAGGGGCGGGTAAAACCACCACATTGAAACGGCGCTTTAATGCTGATGATAATTCATTAACGCCTTTATCGCGATTATTAGCGGTGGCGATAACATTAAAACCTTGCTTAGCTGAAAAAGCAAAATCAAGTTCAGGAACAGGCAGTGTTTTTTCTGAAAGTAAAGTGATAAGTGTATCTTGAACATCTGATCCCATACGGGTTAGCTCTTCAAGGCGTACCAAGGTTCCTTCGGTCATCGCACGTAAAACCGGCGTGCGCACCAAGGCTTCTTGCGATGGGCCATGGGCTAAAAGCATCGCATAATTCCAGCTATAGCGAAGCTGATTTTCATCGGTTCCGGCTGTGCATTGCACCAACCGCTCTGATGAGCCTGAAATTGCTGCCGCCAAATGCTCCGACACCCAGCTTTTTGCCGTGCCGGGCATACCAAGCAGCAGCAAAGCGCGATCGGTAGCAAGAGTTGCAACGGCGGTTTCCATCAAACGGCGATTACCAATATATTTGGGTGAAATTTCTGTACCGTCCTTGGTTGTGCCGCCCATTAAATAATCAACGACAGCATTGGGTGACATAAGCCAACCCGGTGGACGCGAACGGTCATCATCCTTGCGTAAAGCTTCAAGCTCATGGGCATAAAGATTTTCGGCATTCTTTCTTAATTGCTCACTCATTGGGCTGCATCCTTCGCTATGGCTGTCGCAAATTTGATATAATATTGAACATTGTCCACATATTCATAAGGACATTTGTCAATATATTTTTTTAAAATTGATAAGGATTGAGGTGGAGTTAATGCTGCAAAAGCATGCATCATACGTTGAAAAGAAACTTTTCTTTCTTCTTCTTCTAGCTCTAATGTATCTTTGATATATTGGTCTAGCAGTCCCGATTGGTCTAAGGCCTCAAATTTTTCAACTGGTAAAGGTTTTTTTATAATTGTGTAGAGATGGCTTAAGTGATCAGGTAATAGAGGTGATGTCATTTTTTCAGGATGAAATAAATTTTCAATATAAAATTCGATTTCATCATCGCTTTCGATAGCTATATTATAACTTGGAAAGCATAAAAAATGCTGCCATAAATCAGCAGGCAAAAGATGGGCGCTATTTTTTAATGCAGTAAATTCTTGATGGACAAAAGCACTAACGGCAAAACCAATAATAAGCGCTTCATCATCTTTGGCCGCTTCAAATAGACTTTCAACACTCTCAAAATCCAAAGCTTCAATCAACGCATTTAGTGAAATATGGCGAAAGTCTTGAATAACCCCATACGGAGTCCCATTGTTTGCTATCTTCATTCTCTGTGCTGTTGCTGAATCAAGTGCTAAAGTCCTACGGCGTTTTATAAAACCTTTTTTTTCAACTGCAATCGATTTGATAAGCTGGTTATTTCTGTCATTAAGCAAAGTTGTCATGTGTAAATCTTTAATTAGCTTTTCAGCTTCTTGTCTCACATGAACAGATCGATCTGTAGACAGTCCCTCTAAAAATGGTCGGTCAATTTCACTAAGATAAGCACTCATGTGCCCTAACAAACTGTAGCGAATATTTGCAGGTTGAGAAGAAAAATATTTTTCTAAAAACTCTAGTCCAGCCTTAGGATCACGCCAACGTAATTTAGAAAAATACCTTACTTTTGCTGAAGGTGAGGCAGTTTGCCAATCCTCTTCAGAATGCATTTCGTCAATTTTACCGCCGTCTTCAACGCCGCAAAGTTTTTGGTAATTAGGACCCAGCATAGCAGCGTGAGATTTTGCAAAATTTGATAGTTTTAAAAAATCAAAAGGGTGAGGGCTAATCTGAAAATAATCAATGAGCATCGCAGCTGCTTCTGCAAGTTTGCTATCTGCAGAATTTTTGTCGAGAAAAGATAATAAAGCGCGGCGGCTTTGCGTCGACATAAAAGGCCATGTTTGAGCTAATGGTTCAAAGCCTTGTAAGTCATCAATCAAGCTCGGCGGCTCAAAGCGCAAAGTCTGCGCAGCAAGGGCAAAAGCTGCTAATTGGCGTGTGTCCATATTTGCTGTTTTGTCAACCAATAGTGGTAGATCATTGTCTTTTACGGGCCGCCTTGTTGTACCCAGCATAAAGGATTGCGCTAAAAGGTGGGGGGAAAAATCCGTCATTTAATCATGCCCTCCAAAGCCCGATAGTCGTTTGCGCTGATAGTGCGCGCAGCCATGTGCCATCCCAAAGCGCAAATAGCGTGAAAGCACCAACACCGCCAAGCAAGCGCATTTCATCAATACTATCTTTATGAACAGGCAAACAAATTTTTTCACCCACCACATAAAGCCCATCATTTTTTTGGTAAAGATGCACATTATCAGCCATCAGCAAATCTTGGGTGAGCCATGGCTTTAAAGTTAGCGCCTGTTGGTAATCGTTAAAGCTTTGTTGTAAATTTTGCCCACTAACGGTTAAACTTGCCCGCGTTTGGGTTGCGCTGCTTTGTTCTGCAATTAATGCGCGTCTTGGCACGGGCGAAGGATAAAACACGAGCTCGGCTGAAAAACAATCTCCAACCGCAAAAGCCAAACCAACCAAGCCAACGCTTAACGGAAAAAAGTCTAATAAGACTGCCTTTTGCCATTGATCATTGCTATCTTTGCCAATCAACCATATTTCATTGCGGCGCAATTTATCGGGCTGCACAACACTGCTGGTGCCAACCACTTGCCAATCTGCTTTAATACGCAAAGCTTGCGCGTCTTGGCATAAAGCTTCTTTTTCAACATTCCAGCCAATAGTTTCCAAAAGGTCACTATGGAGTAGTGGTGGCAATGCTTCACGATTGCGATAGGCCATGGCAATAATATGCAGCACGCCCAACTGCTTTAAAGCAAAATCAGCGCGCAATGCTTCATTTAGGCCAAAAATTGCACTGGATAATTGGTCAACCCGGCTTGCAAGGCCGCCAGCTTTGGCATCAACAAGGCGGGCTGCCAATATACGGCAATCACTAATTGCGCGCACATCAAAACCATTAAGCCCCCGCGATATTTGGTCACTAAGCCAAATATCAAGCGCATCTAAACCATCGCCTACCAATTTTTCACGCTGTTTGCGGCTACGCTCACGCGCATCAGCCGAGCGTTTGGCAGCCTTTGCAGCATCTTCAGGATCTAATGGCTTTTCAATATCCAAACTGGCAAGATCAGCAGAAAGTTTTGGCTTTGGCTTATCATCGGCTTTGTCACTGCCAGCTTTTGCAGCAGTTGATGGGCCGCGCCGGCGCGATAGCCAATCGCTTACCCAGTCGGGGCGTTCGGCCTCTACAAATTGCGTAGGGGTTTCCGCCCGCATCCACATGATTGCCAGACTGTGTTTACACGGAAATTTACGGCTTGGACAATTGCATTTATACCCCATATCACTTTCGCAAAATACAGTGCGATAAGGCGTGGAACCAGAACCTTGACACTCGCCCCATACCAATCCACCATCATCACAGGCAAGAGTTGGCCATTTGGAGGCTTTACGCAGTTTTGAAGCCGCGGCAAGCGAGGCTTGATCTGGTGCTATTTGCTCGATTTTTTCAATAGAAACCATAAACCCCCGCTTAGATTTTCAAGTAAATCAAGACTAACTTGGCATTTATAAATTGCAATAAGTATTTTTCATCTTTCCCAAACAAAATTTACAACAATCAATAGCTATTAAAAAAGCTTCAATTATCTATTGCAAAATGACGGTGATTTTAGCTTTCTTAATTAATATACGTTTTATTTGACTAGAGGCAGTTACTTCAAAATGTTATACAAAGCCGGCAAATCTTTATCATCATGCAAATCATCGGGTAAATTATGTTGAGCCAAAGAAATTAATTCTGATATATTGTTGCGATAGGTTTCAATGTTTTGCAGTTTCATTTGCATATAATCCATTTCATCATAACATACCGATAAAATTGTTTTAGCGATTGCACTTTTATCCAGTGGCACTGCATGTCCATCCATTTTCATTTGTTTATATTTATCAAGATTGCGTAAAATAGTGATAAGTTTTTGGCTCGTTGCAGTAGCATTTGCACAAAACTCAATGTCGTTTGCCCAAGTTAATATTGCGGGCTTGAATTGGCAATCATCATCATTTTTAAAGAATTGCGCAAAATCTCCGCTCGTTTTTTTTAGTAAAATATGAAGCCACTGATTGCATGATTGGGGTAGTTTTCCGTCATCGATGATAAAACTATTTGATATATTAAATTCGGTGAGTAAATCATTAAACTTGTCATAAAAGTGCTTATTACGGTTAAGGCCTAACTCTCTAGGTAGGTTAGAAAATAATGAAAGTAATGCTTGTTTGAATTGCAAATTATTACCTATAGGGAAGGGGATCAAATTTGCGCTAATTGTTTTCTCGACAAACGGTGAATTGCCTATTTTTATCTTATAAATCATGGCGTTTGGACAAGGCAGTAAAATCACAACATCACGATAATTGTTCAAAACAGTGGAAAATTGACAGTCCATTTAAATATCACCTTACATAGAAAACACATGCACACATTAAAAAATAAGTGATTTAGGCAAAATATTACAATTAACTATAAGCTTCGTTGTTTGGTGCGTTAGGGTAAGGATCTCTATCAAGAAAAATTGTTGCTTTCATCGCCGCAATTTTTTCTTTAAGCTCCACACAAGCTTGACATGAGATATCAAGCGCTTGCGCCTTTACTAATAGCTCTTCCATCAAACTAATTGATATTAATATTTTTTTTGTTTCAAATGCAATATAGTCCATTTGTTTTCGGCATAATTTGCCGATTTGTTTTGTTTGCTGCCCTAGCACCCGGTCTTTCCAACTTGTCGTATCGCGGCCGCGTGCTTCTAAGGATTGATAAATTTTCATATCAAATTTTAAGTGGTCAATATCGACATGATGATTTATCGGGGCAATGTCGCTTAAATATAAAAGGCTCCATGTTAAAATAGCTTTTATTGGATAGGATTCACCCTTATGGTGAAACACGTCACCGCAATCTAATTGATTATCATAGGCAAGCGGTTTTTTAATCAGGATATGAATCCATTGATTGCATGAATCATGTAATTTTTCCTCGTCTAGTGCAATACTATCGTCTAAAGCAAAGAGCCTTAGCAATAGGTTTAACCGTTGATAAATATCCTTATGGTCATTTAAATAACCACCATCATAGCTTTGTCCAAACAGCGATAATAATTCGTGTTTTAGCGATAGATTATCAAAAATAGGTAATGGCAATAAATAGCCTTTGCTGCTCATTTCGTCCTTTAATCGGCCACCAACCTGATTGGTATAATCAATGCCATTGTCATTGGGGAGAATAAGATATAAATCCCCAATATACCAAATATAGGATGTCTCCTGCATTGAACCTCGTTTCATGTGTGATCTTCCAAAAAATTCACCTATATGAGGAGTACTAGCTCAATCAAATTTAGCGGTTTTCACCAGGCACCCAAAGAACATCACCACCCTTATCATTATTAGCGTAGCGCGCCGCAACAAAGAGCAAATCGGAAACGCGGTTAACATAATGCAAGGCGGCAAGATTGATTGCCTCCACTTCTTGCAAGCCTACCATAGCACGCTCCGCACGGCGAGTAATTGTGCGGGCAAGATGCAGATAGGCACTTGCATGGCTGCCAGCAGGTAAAATAAAAGAACGCAATGGTTCTAATGCTTGGTTCAAAACATCAATTTCTTGCTCAATACGGCTGACTTGCGCGGCAACAATACGTAAATCATGGCTTTCTTGTAAATTATCATCACGCAAAGGAGTAGCAAGATCGGCGCCTAAATCAAAAAAATCATTTTGAATACGCAAAAGTATGACATCAAGCATGCTGCCTTGTTCAATATAAAGCCGCGCTATGCCTATTGTGGCATTTGCTTCATCAATTGTGCCGTAAGCTTCAATACGGGGATTGGATTTCCGCAGGCGCGAGCCATCAACAAGCCCAGTCGTACCGTCATCGCCAGTACGGGTATAAATCTTGTTCAGTTTAACCATTTATCTGCCTCTTATCAAAAAATCCTGCGATAGCTGTCTCATTATATCGGCTCAAATATATGAGCCTCAATATAATTGAAATTTTAACTCGATATTACACAGCTTTACATGAAAGCCAAATGATGAAAAGCAAATTTTTATTTCAATTTTTTGGGAAAGGATTACACATTTTTTAAAATCTTTTCCTGCAAAATTTCAGTCAATTTTTGCGTAAAACAATACAACAAAATAAAAAATTAGATCATGATATTGCCTCAACAATAAATGGACCTACTCTCGAACTGAATTTAATATAACGAAAAATTGCAGCAATCTTCAGCCGTTAAATTTGCATGATGAATTTATTTTTCTTATAAGAATAAAAATAATGATAGAGAAAGGGGAGGCTATGTTTAAACAAGCAACAGATAATAATCATTTTCGCTCTAGTCTTATTCAAGCGCCGATGGCTGGCGTATCAACCCCGCAATTAGCTGCCGCAGTAAGTAATGCTGGTGCCATTGGCTCGCTTGGTATTGGCAATTTGAAGCTCGATGACGCGGTTTTAATGATTGAGAAAACCAAAACCTTAACCGATGCTGCCTTTAATATTAACTTTTTTTGCCATGAGCCTGCAACTGCGCTTGATGAACAAAAAGATCGCCAAAAAGAAAGCCATTGGCGTCAAGTATTAAATGAAAAATTATTTAACGGAAACTGCCAACTAGATAAGCCCCTTGAAGCGGTTTACGGCTCGATAAAGCATGATATGTCTTTTGCTGAGGCTATTTGCGATTTACAACCTAAGATCATTAGCTTTCATTTTGGCATTCCTGATGAAAATATCCTTGCGCTATTTCGCAAAACTGGCGCGACTTTAATTGCCAGCGCAACCAACCTTATCGAGGCCGAACAAATTGCCAAGAGCGGCTTTGATGCGATTATTGCACAAGGCTATGAAGCAGGTGGCCATCGCGGTATGTTCGACATCGACCAGTTTGATAGTCGGCTTTCTACCCATGTTTTGACCAATCTTCTTGTCAACCGGTTTAATCTTCCAATCATTGCGGCTGGTGGTATCATGACTGGGGCAGATATTGCCGCTTATAAAAAAATTGGTGCAAGTGCCGTGCAACTTGGCACTGCCTTTATTGGCTGCAAAGAAAGCGCAGCAAATGAGCATTATCGGCAATTATTAAAGTCTGATGCAGCCTATAACACAACGATGACGCAGGTCATTTCTGGCCGGCCCGCTCGTAGCCTTATGAATGATTTTGTTGGTTGGGGCATGAGCCTTGATACCAATATTATTGCCGACTATCCTTTTGCCTATGATGCGACAAAACAGATCATGTCCATTATGGCAAAGGAACAAAATTTTGATATTGGCGGTTATTGGGCTGGCCAAGGAGCACCATTTGCCCGTTTCTTACCAGCAAGTGATCTAATTACCTTATTAGAACACGAATATTTAGCTAGTTTTAATTAGCATCAAGTTAAATAGACAAAATCTAACGAAAAACACAATGATAACGTCAGTTATTGTTGTCATTATCATATCACATAAAAATGCCATAACTCGTTTATAGTTTGCATTTTTTTAACAAAGAGTGGAAAAAATATGGATATTCGCCTCGTAGGTATTGGCATGCAAGATGGATCACGGCGTTTGGGCTGCGATATGGGGCCAAGTGCTTATCGTGCAGCTGGCATCGTAAAGGCCTTAGAAGATTTGGGGCATAATGTAATTGATACTGGCAATATAACCCCTGCCTCTAAGTCAAAACTCCACCACCCAAATAAAGAAATCTATCATTTACCACAGGTTCATGATTGGATTGAGGCTATTACTGAGCGTGCCTATCAAGAGCGCTCCCAAGGATTTCCAATTTTTATGGGGGGCGATCACGCTTTATCGGCTGGTACTGTCGCCGGAATGCAACGCTATGCACAACAAATCGGCAAACCGCTTTTTGTTTTATGGCTTGATGCCCATACTGATTTTCATACACTTGATAGCACCAAAAGTGGCAATTTACATGGCACACCTGTTGCCTATCTCAGTGGTCAAGCAGGTTTTGAAGGTTATTTCCCTCCCCTTGCCAATCCAGTTCCGCTTAAAAATATCTGTCTTTTTGGCATTCGTAGTGTTGATGGCGCTGAACGTACCGCGCTTAATAAAACACCAATTACCATTTGCGACATGCGCAATATTGATGAGCTGGGTGTCGGTGTTTTATTGCGCCGCTTTTTGGAGCGAGTTGAACAAGCCAAGGGTATTTTGCATGTCAGCCTTGACGTGGACTTTCTCGATCCTTCGATTGCGCCTGCCGTTGGCACAACCGTACCTGGCGGGGCAACCTTTCGTGAAGCCCATTTGATTATGGAACTTTTAAGCGATAGCAAGTTGGTTTCTAGCCTTGATCTTGTTGAACTTAACCCGTTTCTTGATGAGCGAGGCAAAACCGCAACCTTGATGATGGACCTTGCTGCAAGCTTGATGGGAAGACGCGTTATTGACCGTGTTACCAGAAGCTATAATAGCTAATATTTTTAAAATTAAAGTTTTTGATAAAAATATGCACAACTAAAAATATGATTGGTTTTTAATAAAAAATCTCATTGGGTCAGAGCTCGTTAATTTGAAGCAAATGGTATAAGAAAATTTTCCATATCTTGAAGTTAATTAGCGCTGACCCTTGTCTTTTATTATGTGTATTTTAATGAAAGACGCCTTTCATTTAAATTAATAGGTCCTGCCCCTAAACAACCAATTGGCCTAAAGCCACTGCCGCACTGAGCATTGCTATGCCTTAAATAGCTATTTAACGCGATAAATATATCAATCTTTGCAATTTCTTTTGCATAGATTGATAAAATCTATATGTTGTTCGAATGAATTTAAAAAAATCTAACCGATATTTTAGCGTATTGTTAAAATACGCGGAACGATTTGAAGGACAAAATGAGCTGGTTTCATCCGTTCTTTAAAATAAGACTTTACTTAATTAGCAATAAATACTTTATAGCAATTTCATTTCGCTGCCCCATATAAAGATTATAGACCGATATAAATGCAACCAGCTTTTGTTCTTGGTGAAAAATGATTTAAAGAGATTGATTATTATGATGAATGATAGTGTTGCCAAGGCTGAGTGGAATATTCCCACTCGTATATTATTAGGTGAAGGCCGTATTAGCGAAATTGAAGCGCAGCTTGATCATTATAATTTTAAAAGCCCTATCATAATTTGTGATAAGCAAACTGCCAATTCGGCAATTGTTAAAAATCTCTTGCGCCGACTTGATCGCGGCAATTATTCATTTGGTAGTTTTTCAGAAGATATTGGTTACGTTAGTGATCAAAGCATTGGTTTTGCCGATGAAATTATCATGAAAGGCGAATTTGATTGCGTTGTCGCTCTTGGTGCTAGCCGTATCATAGCTTTTGCGCGCCTTGCGGCCAATAACTTAAAAATACCCGTCATTGCGGTTCCTCTAACTGCTGGCAATACAACTGAATTTTTGCCTTATGGATTTTCATACCAAACCGGTGAAAAATATCCCGCAGTTACTTTGCATAAGATAGAATTACCCAAACTCGTTCTTTTTGACACAAGACTTGCTTGTAAACAAAATAGGGCATTATTGGTCGATTCTGCTCTTGCTATTCTTGTCCACGCCATTGAAGCTTGGTGTGTGGGCGGCTTTGACCCTTTGGCTGACAATCTATCCCTAGAGGCCACCAAAACTATATTTGCGCAATTGCCGCAATTAATCAATAATCCAACAAACCATGAAATTCATGCCCATTTATTAAGTGCGGCGGTCATGGCAGCCCTTGCAGGCACCCAAAGACAAGGGGCAACAGCTGCATTAGCGCGCTGTTTAAGTTTTATCTATGGCGTGGGTTACGGCAAGGCTGCAGGGCTTCTTCTCCCCCATGTCCTTACCTATAATCTTGAGGTGCTTGACCCACGACTAACCGACCTTGCTAACCACCTTGGCATTAAAGGCGGCTCGACAGGGCTTGCCAAAGCCTTACTAAAATTACGCCGCTTGGCTGGCGTACCAAGTAAATTGACCAATCTTGTGGGAACCGCAAAGATAAAACGCAAAGAAAAATTAATGCTTGAGCAAATGTCGGTTAATCACCCACTTGCCCACATGTATCCTATCCGTTTTACGCAAAAAGCAGCTCTTACTATTATTAATGCCGCTATTGCAGGTAAAATGAAACGCGAATAGCGTCTTGTACGGCGTCCAATAAAATAAGCATTACAATTTAATAACATCATTAGAGCACTTTAACCAACTTAATAAAAATGCTCTAATTTTATAGTTTCGCGTTATTTCATGCAAAAACAAAACAATTTTTAATAAATTTTGTACGCCACCACTTTTATTACATAATATTTCAATATTGGCTAAGCTTCATGTTTTCAGTATATTGAATACCATCAACTTCCTTAATCACTGCTTGACCGCATTGCATAACGCCATTTTCAGGATTGGGAGCATAAGTGGGGCTGCCATAAAGCATCCAACCATTATTTAACGCAGCCGTCACCTTATGGCAAAAACTAGCATCATCAGGTCCGGTTAAAAAGCGATATAATTTCATTATAGCCTCTCCTTGAACATAAAATACTTTAAAGCGATTTTATTCTGCCGAGGGTCAGGACCTGTTAATTTAAATGAAATGGCACAATAAACAGCAAAAATATACAAGGAGGAAAGCGAAAAGTGGGTGGTATACCCAGTTAAGCTTTACGACGCAGTAGATTACAGCTGTTTTTGTGTCCTTTCAGGATATGGTAAATTTTCGCGATAACTTTGTCGAAGCCCCTTGAAAATATTTATATTTCCTGCGGTTCTTCTCCTTGTTCTCACAAAAATTTCCTCATACCATTTCGTTCAAATTAATAGGTCCTGACCCTAGCTCATTCAATCACTATAAATTAATGGTTTCAAGCATTAAATTGTGCTCACTCCACCTCATTCATTTAGCAAACGACTTTAAGCCCTGCCCTTAATATAGGATAAAATGGATGACTTGCATAGCTTACCTATTGCGACAAAAATGCTCGACATACCCTATTGGATATAAAGTCCAAAAAGAAGAAAGAAATTGTAATTTACCTATGATAAATTATTAACAAGCGCCTTGAAACCTCCTATATTATCATGAATGATGGAATGGCTGATGCTAATCAGCTCTCAAATGCCAATAAAAGTAATTGATCGGAAATTTATATGACAAAATGGTTGCAATCATTTTTGGGTGACTCACCAGGCAGAGTTTTTATCAAATTACTAATATTTTCGCTTATTATTGGTGCTTTGCTTAACTTCTTTGGCTGGACACCATTTAATGTTTTTGAACGGTTGTGGGATATGATTGCCCATTTATGGCGTACTGGCTTTTCATCTGCCAGCCAATTGCTCAATGTTATTTTTGTTGGTGCAGCGGTGGTGGTGCCAATATTTATCATTATACGCATATTAAATTGGCGCAAATAATCTGGGTAGGTTTATATCTTCCAAAGTGAGAGTAAAAAATTTTCACTTCACATAACACTTAACAGCCCTAAATTCATTGGTTGATAATAATATTTGGCGTGAATTCCTTTAAGAAATCACGCCAGCCAAAGCAATAAAATGTACCGATACAACATTTGCATGGGGAAAGGATAATTCTTTCATTGGATTAAACTGCTCTAAAACCAATTCTTGTGCATTGTGGCGCAGAAATTTTTTGATGAAAGCATGGGGCGTGGTTTCATTTTTGATTATAACTTGCGCAACAACATAATCACCTTTTTTAACACGGCGATTTGGATCAATAAAAGCAAGTTCACCATCTTCATAGCGTGGATACATAGAATCGCCTGAAATCATGATCGCGTAAGCATCTTCAACATCTTCCAATTGTGGTGGACATAGAACATCAAATAAGACGGTACCATTCATTGGAAAATCCCCATCAACACCACCAACGGCCTGGCCAAAAACCGGCAGCCGCCGAGTGCCAAATTTTAACCCCTTAACAATCCTACCATTGGCTGACTCTGCCAGATCATTGCCATTATCGTTATATATGCCCGATGATGGTTCTAAGTGGGCATCTTGGTGCAAAGTTTCCGCATTTCCTTCACCGTTCATAAGCCATTGTGCAGTTGTCTGCAAAACAACGGCTATTTTTTCGAGTGTATCAATACGCGGTGACAACGATTTCCCTTCACGAATATTACGCAAAAAGGAATCGCTCAACCCCGCCTCTAGCGAGGCCTTGCGCTCACTCTTGCCCAGCTTTTCAAGCCGCTGTTTTATACGGCCGGCCAAACTGTCAAAATTATTCTTATTGTTTTGGCTGTCTTTGTTCTGGATCACAGGTATATATCCCTTACAAGATCGATTCGATATATTTTTAATATCTTGTCATAAATACTGATAAAATCAATTTATCATAAAAAAACAATATTGTTTTTATTTTAATGGTTTAAGATAATTATCCACCAGCAGTTGAGATATCCAATAAATTTACCTTGATTTTAACGGTAAATTTACCTTATATTCAAGCAATCATCAATGATGATTATATGTTGGGTGCATTTGATTTTTTGCAAAAATAGATGGAAAAAACGAATGATAATTTCTATAATCTGGCACTTGGATTTTGAAACAAACCAATTGCACAAAATTAGCTGGATAAAGATGTATTAAGCCAAGTGATTACCAAATAATTTTATCATTTTTAACCAAGCCGCCTCTTCTATTCCATTTCCAATTATCCAAGATTTTTGAAAGAGACAAAATCATCACTTCTTCATAATCACCAAAAGAACAAAACAAGAACAATTATTAAAAATGTGAGGAATTTTTATGAATAGCAATTTTTCAATCAGCATTAAAAAACGCGGTCGCCCTAAATTGAAAGGCAAATTACGTGAAGCCAATGGTCGGGTTAGCCGTGCCAAAGAGCCTATCCAAAAATTGGCCATTGAAGCGCGAGCCAAAGCCCATAAACTAACAATTGCGCAGGCAAGTGATCCCCGTTCTCAAAGCTATATTGGACGGCTATCGCTATTTGATCGTGCAGGCGGTATCAGTGCCGATCAATATCAAGCAGCAATACGATTTTTAGAAATTCGTAATGATTATCGCCGATCTCTTTTATCACCCGGCGCCTATTATGAAGCAACCGGCATTCAGCTTGGCAGTGAAAATATGGAAGAATATTCGGCCTGGGTTTTACGGGCACGAAGACGCTATAGTGCGACTTTGAAAGCGATTCAGGAAGCACAATTTGATAATGGCAATGAAAATCTTTATGCGGCAATTCAATATATCCTTATCGATGATAGGGAATTGCCGCATTTACTTGGCGCTACACGCATGGTGCTCAATGCTTTACATCGCCATTATTCTCACTTTGAGCCTAATCGGCGTAAAAATATCTGGTCTGGTTATATTTCCTTAGGCCAAATGAATAAGCGACCTAAAAACGAGGAAAATTAGGGTTTAAACACAAGGCTAGAATATTCGAGAGCATTTTTACCAAGGCGGCAAAAGTGCTCTAAATTTCAAATTTCCTCCTTGGCAGCAAAATTGTATCTCAACATTATTTAAGGTGGCAGCCTATATATTGAAGGTATTTTAACAATAGGCTTTTTATAATATGTTATTGTCAATCATATCACTGATAATTGCTTCAAGCACATTACCAAAACTATCAAGTTCGCTGTTTTTTCCAGTTTCCCATCCGGGCGATGCAAACCAGTGAATGAATATAAATTTACCAGTTAATTCGCCTTTGGTGATAAGACAAACATAATCATCTGATCCTTGTTTATGAGCAAAACACAATATGTTTCGATACGGATAGTGGCTATTAATGCCAGCACTTGTTTTTATAATCTCGTCATCACTTAAAAATACCCAAGGATCAAAATCCATTTTTCGATTGCGTATAACTGTTAGATTTTTATACAGCCTATCTTCAGGACTGTTATTATTTAAAAATGTCAACATTAGTTAGCTACCTTTATATTATGATATTTCATAGATTTTGACCTTGGAACTATTTTTATAAAATTTGGTAATTTTAAAAGTCGGATTGTAATATTTTAATTGTTTTAAAAGATCATAATCGTTAAAGATTAAGCTTGTTGGCCAAGTTAGCCTATTGTTTTAATTCCTTGTTGGTTTTTCATGACAGATGATCTTATTTTAGCATCCCTTAGCCCTTTTCGCGCAGGACTTTTAAAAAATGCCGGTCTTTCCGTTGCGATTGAGGGCGCGCACATTGATGAACGCGCAATAGAGGGTGAATTGGATGCCGTTAGTCCGATAAAATTGGCTGAAACTTTAAGCCTTGCCAAAGCCTATGATGTATCAAAACGCTTTCCTAATGCGCTTGTCATTGGCTGCGACCAAACTTTGGAACTTGATGGCAATGTGGTTCATAAACCAAAAAATATGGAAGAAGCACGGCGGCGGTTAATGGCCATGTCGGGGAAAATTCACTATCTGCATAGTGGTATTGCTTTGGTTAAAAACCAAGAAACGATTTGGAGTAGTGTTGAAACGGCCAATATGCATGTGCGTATTTTAGAGCCAAGCTTTATTGGCCATTATCTTGAACGGGTGGGTAATCAAGTGTTGGCAAGCGTGGGCGCTTATCAAATTGAGGGGGAAGGCATTCAACTCTTTGATAAGATTGATGGCGATTATTTTACCATTATTGGCATGCCACTTATTCCATTATTAAATAAATTACGCCAATTGGGGATTATCAATGCGTGAACTTTCTAAGGCTTTTGTCACTGGCTATCCAATTAAACATTCGCGCTCGCCGCAAATTCATCGCCATTGGCTTAAATCCCATGAAATCGAAGGCAGCTATGATCCATTTGAAGTTGCGCCCGATAATTTCAAAGATTTTATTAAAAACTTAAGGCAAAGCGGTTTTAGCGGCGGTAATGTTACCATTCCTCATAAGGAAATGGCTCATGATTTGGTGGATCGGCGTGATGATTTAGCCAATGAAATTGGAGCCGCCAATACCTTATGGTTTGAAGGCGATGTGCTGTGGGGGTCAAATAGCGATTCCTATGGCTTTGCCAAAAATCTTGATGATTTTGTTGATGATTGGGCGGGAAACTGCGCATTGGTGATTGGCGCTGGCGGTGCGAGCCGCGCAATTATCCATGCTTTACGAGAACGCGGATTTAAAAAGATTATGTTGAGTAATCGCACAAAATCGCGGGCTGAAAATTTAATGGTGCATTTTAATAATGATGTCGATGTGATCGAGTGGCAGGATATGAATGATCATGTGCAAGCAGCAGATCTCATTGTCAATACTACCTCCTTGGGACTTGAAAATCATCAACAAGATGCAAATTTTATGCCCATTGACTTTAAACAAGCGCGCCGTGATGTTATTATTAATGATATTGTTTATACCCCACTTAACACACCTTTTTTAAAGGCTGCTGCGCAAGAAGGACTTAAAACGGTTGATGGTATTGGTATGTTATTGCACCAAGCAATTCCCGGATTTGAGCGCTGGTTTGGTGTAAAGCCAAGCGTCACACCGGAATTGCGGGCAAGCATCTTGCAATCAATGGGTGAAAAAGACAGGTAATTGCATGATTATTTTGGGGTTAACTGGTTCTATCGGCATGGGAAAAAGCACAACCGCCGCATTTTTTAAAAAATATGGCATTGCGGTTTATAGTTCCGATGAGGCAGTGCATGAGCTTTACCTTGAAGAACCTGCTTTAAGCCTTATTGAAGAGACTTTCCCCAATACAGTGATCAATGGTGAGGTTTCGCGGCAAAATCTATCATCTTACGTGGTTGGCAATAGCGATAATTTGAAAAAACTTGAAGCGATTATCCATCCGCTGGTGCGCAAAAAAGAGCAAGATTTTATAAAATTTCATCAAGATAATTGCGAAAAACTGGTTGTGCTTGATATTCCATTGCTTTTTGAAACAGGTGGTGAAAGCCGTGTGGATAAAATTGCTGTTGTTAGTACGCCGTATGATATACAAAGAACCCGTGTTCTTGCCCGTGAAAATATGAGTGAGGAAAAATTTGCCGCCATTTTAAAACGGCAAATGCCTGATAGTGAAAAACGCGCGCGCGCTGATTTTATCATTGATACCAGCCAAGGTTTAATTGCAGCAGAACAAGCGGTACAAAATATTATAAAGACCCTAACGGAAAATACAAAAAATGCGTGAGATTATATTTGATACGGAAACCACCGGTCTAGATAAAACCAGCGACAGGGTGATTGAAATTGGTTGCGTTGAAATGGAAAACCGATTTTTGACCGGACGCACGTTCCATGTTTATATTAATCCGCAAGGTAAGGCTGTTCATCCAGATGCTTTGGCAGTGCATGGCATTTCTAATGAAATGCTGGCAGATAAGCCAAAATTTGGTGATATTGTTGATGAGTTTTTGGCCTTTTGCGATGGCGCTAAATTGGTAGCCCATAATGCGATGTTCGATCTTGGTTTTATTAATGCTGAATTGGATCGTATTGGCCAATTGCCGATTAGTGTTGACCGTATTATTGATACGCTTGCCTTGGCGCGGCGTAAACACCCAATGGGGCCAAATTCGTTGGATGCGCTTTGTAAGCGTTATGGCATTGAAAACAGTCACCGCACATTGCATGGCGCATTGCTCGATTCTGAAATTTTGGCCGATGTTTACATTGAACTTATCGGCGGTAAACAGGGTGCGTTGGGGCTTGCTGCTGACAATAAAAGCAGCAATTCAGGCAAAAACAATAAAGACCAAAATGTTATTACTCTCCCACCGCGGCCAAAATTTTTAGCCCCCCTATTAACTGATGAAGAAAAAGCCGCCCACATGGCTTTGCTTGAAAAAATTGGCCCTAAAGCCCTTTGGTATGCCAAAAGTGAAGATAGTCAATAATAATTAAGAGGCTAACCTTAGATAATTTGGGTTAACTAGAGTTAACCCCAATATTTAAGCAAAGCCGGTAAGCTATATTTGAGCCTTGCCTTGATGTTTTCAACTCACGAGCGAAGGAAGCTATTAACAGAATCGTGAAATTTTGCAAAACAAATACAATTGATTAGCATTACAAAACGTAATTACTCAGTAGAAAGCGGGCTATTTTTGCGCTAAGCTATGCATCTATTTTAAAAACGCACCTTTTTATAAAGGTTCCCCATAAAATACTTTAAATTAAAAATGGCAGATTTTTGCTAAAAAAGGCGAAACCAAAAAAAGCCCTTTGACTGTTATTACAGGCAAAGGGCTTTTTTTTATTTGGGGCAAATTAAACGCACTTACGGTAAGGCAAGAACCTATAATTTGGGAATTGAAACAGTTACATTAAACTCGCCATTTTCTTCAAGCTTAATGCCCTCATTGGCTATTATATCCTTGTCATTTACACAGATCTTCAACTCGCTACCCTTTGGCGTAACGGTTATGTGGTAAATGGCATCACCATTTTTATAATCAATCTTGAACTGTTTCCAATCACTTGGAATCGATGGATTGATATAAAGCCGGTCGGCCTCTTTACGAACACCCAAAATAGCCTCGGTTGCGGCGCGATAAAACCAGCCAGCCGATCCCGTATACCACGTCCAACCGCCCTGCCCGCGACGCGGCTCAACTGAATAAATATCAGCCGCAATAGCATAAGGCTCAACCTTATAGATTTCAGGCTTTTGGCCATGGCTAATGGGATTGACCATGGAAAATACCTTATAGGCGTCATCGGCTTTACCCATTTTTGCCAATGCCAAAATGCTCCATAAAGCGCCATGGGTATATTGCCCACCATTTTCGCGTACGCCCGGTGGATAGCCTTTAATATAGCCCGGTTCTTGTACTGTTTTATCAAAAGGTGGCCAGAATAGACGGATAAGGCCGCCCTCTTCATCAAGTAGATGCTCAAGCATAGATGCCATAGCTTGTTCTTGGCGATCTGGTGCGGCAACACCTGACAAGACACTCCATGATTGGGCAATGGTGTCAATTTTACATTCATCACTCAAATGCGAACCAAGCGGTGCGCCATCATCATAAAAACCGCGGCGATACCATTCGCCGTCCCATGCATTATCATGCAAAGCCTTGGTTAAATGCTCAAGATGACCATTCCAAGCATTAACATGGGCTTCATCGCCGCGTGCCTTGGCAAGGGGAATGAATTGTTGCAAAGTGGCACAAAGGAACCAGCCAAGCCAAACGCTTTCGCCCTTGCCCTCAATGCCAACGAGATTCATGCCGTCATTCCAGTCGCCACCTAGCATGAGTGGCAAACCATTTTCGCCGGTACGTTTTATCGCTAAATCAAGCGCCAAAGCGCAATGATCATAGAGCGAAACACTTAACCCTGAGCGCTCTGGCGTGAAGTAGGAATCATGCTGGCCTTCGTTTAATAGTTCCCCTTCGATAAAGGCGATCTTCTGGTCTAAAATATCGCTATTGCCTGTAACTTTAACATAAAGCGACACGCCATAGCCAAGCCATACTACGTCATCTGAAATAAGCGTGCGTACACCTGATCCAGATTGCGGCAACCACCAATGCTGAACATCACCTTCTTTAAACTGGCGTGATGCGGCATTGATTAATTGCTCACTAGCAAGGTTAGGCTCGAGCAACAGCATGGATAAAGTATCCTGCAGCTGATCGCGGAAACCAAAGGCACCACTTGCTTGATAAAATGCAGCACGTGCCATAATGCGGCAAGCATAGGCTTGATAAGGCAACCAATGATTAACCATCATATCAAAAGAAGGATCTGGCGTTTTTACCTGTAAAGGTGCGGTAAAATCGCGCCAGAATTGTTTTTGCTTGGCCAAGAGATCAGCAAAATCTGATTTTTTTGCTTCATCCAAAACAACTCTAGCCTGATCAATATTATTGCCATTACCAAGATAAAAAATTACCTCTCTTGTTTCACCTGCAGCGATTTCAATATCAACTGCAAATGCGCTACAAGGATCAAGCCCCGCTTCAACACGATTAGAAAGATCTTTTGCATCGCGGATAGCTTGCGGATGCTCGATCACTCCCAATGAGCCGATAAATTCATTGCGGTCTGCACTGACACTGCTTGGCTTAATCGAGGCGGCAACAAAGCTTACAAAATCAGCTTTTTCAGTTTGATAAGGATTGCGGACGAATAAAGCACCGCGCGCCTTATCATGAGTTGGTACAATGTAAGGTGCATTTTTAGCGCGTACTGATCCTAAAACCCATTCGGTATAATGGTAAAGGCGTAAGCGCTTTTTCGTAGTCGAGTTGTTTTTAATCGTCAATCTTGACAATTTTACCGGATTAACCGGATCAACAATATGGGTTAACTGGTAATCCACCTTGTCATGGGTTGACGAGAATTGCGAGTAGCCCTGCCCGTGACGCGCTTCATAAACCACATTATGATCGCGTTCCACCGCAGATACTGGTGAAAAACTGCGTAAACTATCACGATCAACAATATAAAGTGCTTCACCGGGACGATTCGAAACTGGATCATTCGCCCAGCGCGTTAATTGATAATCGCGGCTATTGCCAGCCCAAGTGAAACTTGAACCTTCGCATGAAACATGCATGCCAAAATGCTCATTGCTAATGACATTGATCCAAGGATGAGGAGTGGTATTGGCACCAATAAGACGCGTGACATAACTACCATCACTATCAAAGCCACCATAATTATTCCAGAATTGCAAATCCTTGCCATTGGCAAAACGGCGATCATCAACCTTACTAATAAGGCCGATGGCCGTTGCCTTTGGTTTTATATTGGCTTCTTTATCAATCAAACTTGTTTCATCGCTAGCATTAGCAATGATCAGGCTATTATGTGGCGTAGATTTACCTAATGCTTTATCATTACCAACACCATTTGAAAGCTTGCCACTGATTGGATCATTGGCAATGCTTTCCATGCGCTTTAATTGTTCTGCCAAGGTACCATTTGCGGCATGAAGAACAATGCGAGCGCTGCTAAGTAAAGTATCAAAACTTGCATCACTAATTTGGTCGCGGCGAATGGTAAAGATATGGGGCTTTCCATTACTATCATTGGAGCGATTACGGTACCCTTCACACATCCAATCAATAGCGCGCTGTGTGTCTTGAGCATAGGAAAAAGCACGCTCATTTAAAACAACGCAATCAACAATCAAGCCGCGTGTGCGCCAAAATTCATGGGCGCGTAGCAAATTTTGTAAAATGCCAATATCGGTTTCATTGCTAATGCGTAAAACGAAAATTGGATAGTCACCCGATATTGACATTGGCCAAAGGTCAGATTGCTTACCAAGACCGGTTGCAATGCGCTCTGATGGCAGCCAAGGCCGCTCAGGATAGATGAGATAGCCAGCATATTTTTGATAATCAAGCGCTTGCTTTGGTGTAATGCCAACCTGATATAAAGTCACTTGCGAACGCGTCCAAGCCACGGCAAATTCACGCGGGAAGGCATTTGGTTGGCGATAATAAGCAATGTTATTTTCTAGCTTTTCACGATTATCGGCAACAAGTGTCCAAAAGACGAGGTCAATTTTTTTGTGGGCGGGCACGCGCACCTTGCAGCGAATAGCAGCAATGGGGTCAAGCACACAGCCTGATGAACCAACAAATGTCTTATCACGATCAAAAATAGTTGGTCGCCAGATGGTTCTACCACGGCCGATAAAGGCAGCGCGATCTGTTTCAGCTTCCGCCTCACGGATAGCTCCTGCCGCATCGGTAACAAAATGGCTTACATAAATATCGCGATCATTGGGGCTACGCTTACGGCGATGAGCAAATATAGTTGCGCCGTCATCCGCAATTTCTGTTTCCACAAACATGCGCGAGAAAACTGGATGGGCTGCATCAGTATCTGCGGTGGTTAAAACAAGTTCGCCATAAGAGGTAATCTCGATAATGCGATCTTTGCCCGTGGTATTGATAAGCTCAATTCGCCGTCCCTCGCCATCGCCCTCAGAAGCAACAATCACTTCAACGGTTGATTTTATACCATCAACCGTTTTGTGATATTCCGCTTTTTCAGCGGTGAAGACACAAAGACAATCTTCCTCGCTGACACGGGTTGGCTCACTGGTTGCCGACCACCACCGGCCAGTTGACACATCGCGTAAGAATAAGAAAGTTCCTTGTTGGTCTTGGGCGCTATCGGCCTCAAAACGGGTCACCATTATATCATTCCAACGGCTATAGCCTGCGCCCTTTGAAGTGAGCATAACATTATAGCTGCCGTTAGATAATAATAAGGTTTCACGCGCTGCCGCCAATGGATCATTGATAATGCGCATTGGTGCATCTTCAAAGCCGCCTGCATCGGAGCGCATGGGATTTGCAGTTTTGGCATGGACAACGGGAATTTCACGCGGTGCTTTTTCTTGCAATAAAAGCTCAGTTGCTTCAATTACCGGATCAGAATGAAAACGCTCGCGCATAATGCCATCAAAAATGACATTCGATATAGCAAGAATAGACATGCCGTGATGGTGGGCATAATAATTATGCACTATTGCACAATGCTTACCCTCTGGTACACGCGCTGGGGTAAAATCAACCGCATCATAAAAGCCATATTGTCCCAAAGCACCAATTTGGCGCAAATTACGCAAATTGCTAACTGCTTCACTTGGGCTATATTGCGCAGCTAATAGGCTTGCATAGGGGGCAATAACCGCATTACGCGATAGGCCGCGTTTAAGGCCAAGACTTGGTACACCAAAGGGACCATATTGATAATTCATCTGCTGGTCGCGCGCATTAAATGCCGCTTCCGATATGCCCCAAGGTAGTGAGCGTTCACGCGCATAACGAATTTGCTCACGCACAACAAGTCGGTTGGTTTGGTCAAGCAGCGAGCCAAGCGGCTCACGCATTACCAAAGGTGGCATCAAATACTCAAACATTGAGCCAGACCAAGATAACAAAGCGCCTTTCCAGCCAACAGGTACAAGCAAACGACCAAGACGGAACCAATGCTCAACCTTAAGATCGCCCTTAGCAATCGCAAATAGGCTTGAAAGCCGTGCTTCTGAAGCTAGCAAATCATAGCAGCTTTCATCAAGCTCGTTTTCTTGGACGCGGTAGCCAATGGATAATAAACGGCGTTCCTTGCGCTCAAGGAAATCAAATTTCATATCAAAGGCATATTGACGCGCTTGCTCGGCAAGACGGATTAAGTGTGCCCGCAAGAAATCACTATCATGGTCGCCGGTTATATCCTGCTCATGGGCGGCGCAAGTGTCTAACAAACGCTCGGCCCAAGCCAAAGCTTGCGCAGAGCGGCTGCTATGCAATTCGCTGTCAAGTTCGCGTACCAATTTTGCAATATCACTTGCCATTAGGCTGATATCATGAATACGGAAGGTTGCGGTTTCCGGCTCATTCAATAATTGGAAAACAGCACGGCGGAAGTTTTGTGTGCGGTCAAAAATACGCGCACGTAAGGGGCGTAAAACACGCCGATCATTTGGAATTTCCGCCAAGGCTTCCTCAATAATATCATTAACATCATTAAGGCCGGCAAAATCGCTTTGTACATAAACGGCAGGCGCTTCCGCCCAAGAACGCAAAGCTGATGATAGGGTGACCAAATGGCCGGCAAGATTGCCCGAATCGACAGTTGAAACATAAAGCGGCAATAAAGGACGCAAACTATCGGTTTCATACCAATTATAAAGGTGGCCTTGATATTTTTCTAGCTTGCCAAGGGTTTCAAGCGAAAGCTCAAGACGGCGCAAAGTGTCACTAAAACTAATCCAACCAAAATCACGAGCTGAAACAATTGCTAACAAATAAACACCAATATTGGTCGGCGATGTGCGCTTGGCAACAATTGGTTCTGGTTCTTCTTGAAAATTATCAGGAGGAAGGAAGTTATTTTCCTCATCGGCAAATGTTTCATAATACAGCCAAGTGCGCCGTGCAATACGGCGAAGTTCTGCTTTATCGCTGGCATGAAGTTCAAGCGAATCTTGTACTGCAGCCGAGCGGCTAACAATCCAAGCGATAAAGGGTGAAAAAAACCAAACAAGACCAAAAGGAAGGGCAAGTAATGCGGCAGGTGCGGTTAATAAAATTGGCAAGGCAATGGCAAAAAGACCAATAATACTTGCTGGCCACATAAGACCAATATAAGAGATTAAATTATTAGGCCCCGATTTTGTTGCGGCTGATGAGCGCCATTCCAATAAATTCTGATGAGAAATGCCAAGCCGATAAAGGGTGCGAATTATTGCGTCCACCATATAATAAGCGGTGTGAGCAATAAAAGTAACCCGCAAGGTAGCCTCTGCGGTATTTGATGAAATGCTGGTTAATACCGCCTGTAAATGGCCGCGCATTGAATAATCACGATTAACCGAGATTATGCCGCGCAATACACCCAAGGTTGGCGCAATAAACATGCCGATAAGCAAAAATGCCTGCCATAAAAGTGCCGTTGATAACGGCATTAAACACCAACCAGCAATCGAGGCAGCACACCATAAAAGCGGTGTTAGTGACCTGCGCAGATTATCCTGCATTTTCCAACGGGTGATAAGGCTAATGCCACGATTTTTAAACAAATAAGGCAAGAGTTGCCAATCGCCACGCACCCAACGGTGATGACGGGCAGCGTCAACTTGATAGGCGGTTGGATAGTCTTCAATCACTTCAACATCGGTAACGAGAGCCGCACGTGCATAGCCACCTTCAAGCAAGTCGTGGCTTAGAACGGCATTTTCATCAATGCGGCCATCCATGGCGCGTTCAAAGGCATCAATATCATAAAGCCCCTTACCGGTAAAACTACCCTCGCCTAGCAAATCCTGATAAGTATCAGAAACCGCAAAGACATAAGGGTCAATACCGCGATTTAGCGAAAATACACGTTGCAAGAACGATGCTTCTTCACCGGTGGTGAGCGATGGTGTTACCCGTGGCTGCAAAATACCATAACCGGAAATAACATTATTGGTTTTTGGATCATGAACGGGACGATTGATTGGATGAGATAATTTACCCACCATCAATGTAACTGAATCCGGTGTTAAACGCGTATCGGAATCAAGTGTCATGATATAACGCACATTGCGCGGTAAATTGGGGTCGATGGGAAAAAATGATGTATCTTGATCGCCGCGTAATAAAAGATTAAGCTCGTGCAGCTTACCGCGCTTACGCTCCCAGCCCATAAAGCAGCCTTCGCTTTTATTATATAAGCGGCGGCGGTGTAAAATGAAAAATTGCGGTACATTATCACCAAAATAATGGTGGTTTAATTTGGCGATGGCATCGCGAGCATAATCCAGAAGATCAAGATCTTCCTTAGTTTCTTCTTCTTTGGCATCGGGCCAGTCGCTTAACAATACAAAGCCAATTGCGCCATTGGGATTATTTAGATAATGCACTTCAAGATTACGCACCTGCTCATCAACACTATCGCGCGAATTGATCATGGTTGGTACCACTACCAATGTGCGGGCGTCTTCAGGAATGCCATCCTTATATTCGTAACCAATAAGGCGGTGGGGCTCCACCGTCCATGAAATGAGCAAATTATAAAGGGCAGAAGCAATATCCATCGATGGAAAAATGGCAAAAGCAGTAAATAGCAGTGCAAAGCTTTGCGGTAGCCCCAAAAGATGCAAACAGCAATAGACAATTGCCAACAAAACAAGAGTAAGGACGGTAACTGGAACAGCAATATTCCAAATGCCAAGTCCCTTGAAAAAACGCATGAACTTATCAGAAAATGTTGGCTGATAATCGCATTTTTTTTCAAGACCACGACGCCCCTCACCGACTAAAAACCAAGCAAGCGAGCGGATAGCAGGATTTGCTTTAAGATTTTCTTCGCTGCGTGTTTCATCGGCAAGTTCTAAGGCCTTACGGGTAACAGTCAATTCATCATTGGGCGAGCGACGGGCAAGTTTTTCAATGATTTTCCGGTAATTATTGCGCGAATGAAAATCAACTTGTGAAAAATCACTATTATTACGCAGCAAAAAGTCAACATGGCTGACGCTTTCAAACCATGACGTCCAATCAACGTCATCAATCGCTTTCAAAGACTTAATGACGTTACCCATGGTCACGCCGCCGGTTGCTTGGCGACTATGCTCATTGGCCATGATTGTTTCACTGTCAATATTTTGTCTGCTTAACTCATCATCAATCAAGGTCAAAGCACGGCTACAATCCACCGATGCGCCACGTAAACGGTTAAGCAAATGTGCGGCAAAACTTGTGTCCCCCAAAAATTCGCGATAACCAGCAAAAAGTTCGTTGACGTCGTCTTCCTCACCCATGGCAATAATTTTGTCGGCCACTTCATTAGCGTTAAAACGCATTTGGCGGGCTTTTTCGATACGCAAGCAAAGACGGCGAGCATTATCGATGAGTAAAAAGCGGATAGCTGATGGCAAAGCCCATAATTCACCAATACGTAATGGCTCTTTTTCTTGATAGCCCTCGACCATTTCAGTCAAGGTTTCAAGAGAAAAGTTACTATCAGTATGGGCAACATAAAGCCAAGCCATTGCGAAAATACGGGCAATCTTGTCATTATTACCATAGGCTGGCAATTGCTTTAAAAAGCCGCGCGGAAAATCGCGCCGCGTTTGCTGGATAGCTTTATCAATGGTGTAATGATTATCAAGCAGCCATTGCGCTGCCGGTGTTACCGTTTCATTATTACGTGCGGCTGCATCGGTTGCGCGAAAGACATAAAGAATGATCTTGGAATCTTCTGATAGGCGGCCACCGAACACAAAAGGATCATATTCAGGCAAGGAAATAGGCTCATGTCCTGCCATTTCATTGGCAAGCTCGCGCAATTGACTAGCAGATTTATAAACCGCACGGATAGGGCGGGCTGCTAATTTTTGGCTTTGCCAATTATCTTGTCCGAAATGAAACCAATTGCCCGATACAATGTTTTTTACCATAAATCACTATCCTTATGCCCAAAAAGGCGATTAAGACCGTATTTTTAACCTTTATAAGCACCTATCCCTTTGTGGTGCTCAAAAGACATATTCTGAAGTATTTTCCATTTAGTTTAAAATGAAAAAACACCTAACATATTGTTTATATTTTTTTAAGAAAACACTTATTAACTAATCAGTACCATTATCAGCAAACCAAATACTGCAATTAAAAACATAGCCATTGCAACATGGTGAAGATGTAAAAAAATTGCGTTCAACCAACTTATGCTCTCCCTTGTGTTTGTTTTATAATCTAAAATAAAGCGCATGGAGTGCCTTCGTTATAATAGCTGTAAAACCTATCAATTCAAAGAATAATATTTCATAAACGCCCAATTAGCTTAACCAATTCTGTATAGAAACTTCTATCCTGTCCATTCTGAATTATTTGCAAATTTCAATTTTGGCAATCGATTTTATCCCTTATAAAAATATTAAAAATCAACAATATAATTATTGTAAGCCTACAAAAACTAACGTGCCTAACAATGAGATGCAATCAGCAGCCTTAGCATTTGGTTCTTACAATAATTACAAACAGAATATGGAAATTTTTTTAAAATTTACGAAATCATCCAACACGTTTTTTTTCACTATGTAATGATTACAATTTACACAGCAGCGCGCTTTCATAGATTTTTAGAATAAATCTACTGCCCTAACTGATTTTATCAAACATCATCATAAATTGGATAAAATGTTGCTCTTGCCCAAAGGCTAAAACCTAGTAGCATTTTTTAAGCATAAGACTTTGATAAAATTGAAAAATAATCATAGCGACCATATGAAATATGTGGAGAAGATAGGTCTTAAACGCAAGAAATATAAAAATTTAACGTGGAACGACAAAATTATCGATAAAATTTTCCTGTACGATTTCAATAAACAAGTACTGACCCTAGCCACTTTTATTATGGCCTATAGAAAGAATAAATTGCAGCAGGCAGCGCCGATATCAAATAATGAGCGGACTACACCGACAAAAAGCCTTTAATTTAAGAATGTAGGATAAGCCGTTTTACACCTTAAAAAACGGCTTATCTTTATTCAACCGATTTATTGTGGCTGATTGTCTTCTCTATTGCCTAATGGCAATTCTGGAAGGAAGTCCTCAATATCTAGTTGTACTTCACTTTCACCGATTTGCTCACGCACTTCAATCATTTCAAAATAGCTTTCCGCAGCAAGATAGGGGTTGCGCTCGCCCTTTTCTGTCGATGGCGACCAGAAGAGCTGCACTGGCGTTGCCGCATTGCGCAATACTGCACGTACTGGTATTTCAGCTGCTTCACCAAGTTCTAAAGCTTGTTCAAATTTTTCGAGCTTTGCCTCACCCTCAATATGAAGGGCGATAAAATGTGCCTCGATCAATAGCGGTAAAGTAAGTGTAAGGCGCGGTTCTTCCGCCCCTCTTGCGTGAATTGGAACAACAAGGGCACGCGATTGTGGATCGATTGCTTGCTTTAAGCGGTCGCCGCCTGGGAAAAATGACGCGGTATGGCCATCAAGCCCCATGCCTAGAATAACCACATCAAAAGGGCGAGGAATATTATTAATGCGGCTTGCCGCAGAAAAAGCGGCCAGTTCTGCGGTAGTTGAGCGCATATAAAGCCCGATAAAGCGCGCTCTTTCTGCATAATTCTTTAATAAATGTTGGCGCACAAGCCGTTCATTGGAACGAAGATTATCAGGCGCTACGAAACGCTCATCAACCAAGGTTATGGTAACCTTATCCCATGCAATATCAATCTGTGATAAATAGTTGAAAAACAACTTTGGTGTTTCTCCGCCAGAAACAGCAAGAGTTGCTTGGTTGCGTTCATTAATCGCCAAACTAAGCTCGGTTGCAACACGGTCGGCAAGCGAACGGGCAAGATCTTCTGGTCGATCAAAAGTATGGCGATCTATATGTAATGCAATCATAAAAAGGGCCTCAATCCATATCATTCCACGTGCGACCATCGCGCTCGATCAAAGCGATCGAGCCAGACGGGCCCCACGTACCTGCTGTATAACCTTGGGCAGGTTGTTTTGTTTCATTCCATCCATCAAGAATTGGGTCAACCCATTTCCATGCCGCTTCAACTTCATCGCGGCGCATAAACAAAGTTTGGTTGCCGCGCATAACATCCATCAACAGCCGCTCATAGGCATCAGGATTACGCCCTGCAAAGGAGTTGGCAAAACTCATATCAAGCGGAATTTGTCTTAAACGCATACCGCCTGGGCCGGGGTCTTTCAACATCATAAATTGCTTGACACCTTCATCAGGCTGCAACCGTATAACCAAACGATTAGCCATCACAGGGCCTGCATCGTCGCCAAAAATAGAATAGGGAATAGGCTTAAAAGTAACAACAATTTCAGACACCCGCTTGGTCATGCGCTTGCCGGTGCGCAAATAAAAAGGTGTGCCTGCCCAGCGCCAATTATCAATATCGACCCGCAAAGCAACGAAAGTCTCGGTATTGCTTTTATCACTGCCAAGATCCTCAAAATAAGACGCCGCACGTCCGCTTTCCGATGCACCAGCCATATATTGACCACGCACCGTAGCTGTTTGCACATTATTGGCATTGACTGTACGTAGTGCCCGCAAAACCTTTAGCTTTTCATCGCGCACAGCATCGGCACTATTGATAAAGGGGGGCTCCATCGCAACAAGGCATAATAATTGTAACATGTGGTTTTGTACCATATCACGCAAAGCGCCAGCTTTATCATAATAGCCTGCCCGTCCCTCAAGCCCGACCGATTCCGCAACGGTGATTTGCACATGGTCAATATGGTTAGAATTCCATAATGGTTCATAAAGTGCATTGGCAAAGCGCAAAGCCATCAAATTTTGTACAGTTTCCTTACCAAGATAATGATCTATTCTGAAAATTTGGTTTTCTTGGAAAACTTGACCGATTGCATCATTAAGCTCGCGCGCTGTTTCAAGATTTTTACCAATTGGCTTTTCAACAATGATGCGCGTATCCTTGGTAACAAGGCCATTTTGTCCAAGCCGTACCGCAATATCACCAAATAGAGCAGGGCCAACCGCCAAATAAAAGGCGCGGACATCAACCGGTGCTTCCTCGATTTTTTTCTTCAAATCGCCCCAACCTTTATCGCTCGTTGCATCAACGGCTACATAGGAAAGGCGTTTTAAAAACTTTTCAATCTCTTCGTCATTAATATCATCTTTTGCAACATGCTTATGAAGGGCAGTAGCCGCAAATTGCCGGTATTCCTCATCGCTCATCGGGCTACGCGAGGCACCGATAATACGCACAGGTTCTGATAACTGGCCAACAAGTTGGCGGTGATAAAGTGCGGGGATTAGTTTACGCTCGGCAAGATCGCCAGCGCCGCCAAATACAATACAATCAAACGGAGGAATTGAAATACTATCATGGGCCATGAAGAATACCTTATCCTGATTGGTTAACCAGTTGTTGAAGTGGCTCTATTCATTACAAATAGAAAATCCTATATTTATTCTATAAACCCCTTATGGTTAAAAAGGTTCATATATTTAATGCGGTTTTTTTGTATATTTATTCAACGTAATCCGTAACACACAAGCAGAAAAACAAGTCAAACTATGTGACATGACTGCTTCGCAATTATTGGTATATTAATCACATTGCTCCATAAAGAAAATAGTTTATCTAACTGTTTAACGCGATATACAATTATTATTCGATATCCTAAAACTAATTTAAATGTCCATCTTATTTTGACGGATATCATTTTCCGTTAACCAATTTACGGCAAACTCTTACCATAATTTGCATGGGATAGGTTGGCGTTTCCAACCTTTTATAAGGGGAAAACTTTGTCAAAAGATTATGATATCAACAACCAATTATCGTTAAAAGGCAAAACGGCATTAATTACTGGGGCAGGGGCCGGCTTTGGTGCCGCAATAGCCCAAAAATTAGCGCAAGCGGGTGCCAATGTGGTACTTGCCGATATTAATTTGAAAAAAGCAGACACTATTGCCAAGCATATTGTGACTGATATTGGCAAAATGCAAGAAAATGCCGCCATTGCAGTTCAAGCTGATGTAACCCGTGAAGGTGATATAGATCATATGGTTACAAAGGCGCTGCAACATTTCAAAAAAATTGATATTTTCATTGCCAATGCCGGCTTTGCCCATCCGCAAGCGGATGTAACAGATGTTGACGAGCCTACTTTTGATCTTATACTCGCTGTCAATATTAAATCCCTTTATTATGCTATAAAAGCTCTTGTCCCGCATATGAAAGAAAATGGCGGCGGCTCCATCATTACACTAGGTGCCACCATGGCAGAACGGCCACAATCTGGCTTCAGCTGGTTTGGTGCCGCAAAGGGCTGGGTAATGAGCGCAACACGTGCTTTAGCACTTGAGCTTGCACGCGACAATATTCGTGTCAATTGCGTATGTCCAGCCCAGTCGGATACCGCAACTTTTGACGTTTTCTATGGCAGCCTTGCCGAAAAAAACGTCAGGAATTGATTAACTCAATTCCACTTGGCCGCCTATCTAACCCTCAAGACGTTGCCAATGCTGCCCTTTGGCTTGCAAGTGAGCAATCATCCTTTACAACAGGCGCTATAATACCCGTTGACGGCGGCTATAATCTTTAGATGGGCAATCATTTTTGGCTATTAAGTTGCAAATAGTTGTTTTGAGCACTTTACCTTGGCAATCACATTCATGGATGCCATTTTTAATAAGCTTTAAACGTCATAACCTATTTTTGATAGCCATCAAACATTCTTTAAAATGTCACTTAATGTTCATGAAACAGAAACAATCCGTTGTATTTTAATAGGCTTCCCCATTAAGTCTTTCCGATATATTCCTTATTACAGATAAAGAAAAATTAAATTAAAACAACACATAAGGAATAGCACCATGAAATTATCAGCTTTGACATTAGTCGTAATTTTGGCAACAAGCTCTGTAGCATTGGCAGAGAATAATCGCGGTTTTTTTGGTGATGGTTCACCTGAAAATTCTTATATTTCTGGACAAGGTGCATCGGCAAATATCAATAATAAAAGCAATTTGCCAGCCAGCTTTAATGGACGTGATGCGTTTGGAGATGGCTCGCCTGAAAACGGCTACACAATCAATATCCAGAACCGGTCCAACACCCCATCAAATTTTTTATCCAATGATGAAGGAAGAAATGGTTTTGGCGATGGCTCACCGCTTAACTAATAGCTTTATGCTCTAAAAGCATAATTTTTGCCTCTTTGAAAAACCGCTGTATGGCTCGTCCATCAGCGGTTTTTGCTTGAGCTATACAATTAAAGCACGGCATAGAAGAAAAAATACGTTTTAGTCATGATACAAATAGCTTACAAATTGAAACTCTCAACGAAATTGATACAATATGTCGATATTAATCTGTCTTCTGATCTAAAATATATTGGCTAAATTCTTAGCTATAAGAAAAAAATATTTTAAATCAAAATCAAGGATTATTATCATGAAATTATCAATTTTCACATTAGTAGCAATTTTAGCAACAACCTCTGCATCATTTGTTTAAAACGGCCGTATATTCTTTAGCGATGGATCGTTAGAAAATAACTATGTTGCGCATATCGCTACAACTGATCATAGCCAAAACAATCTGTCCTTCGATAATGGCGCGCGAACTGTCTTTGGTGATGGCTCTCCTGAAAATCATTATACAACACGCACTCATTCTTCTGCTCAAGGCATATTAGTTAGTGCTTTTGGTGATTATAGTAGAAATGGCTTTGGCGATGGTTCGCCGCGCAATGACTAATAAGGCTGAAAGATTATTGAAGTTAAGTGAAACGGCCAAGCTTAAACAAGTTAAAACCGCAATAACCATCATGGATATTGCGGTTTAATCATGATTATGATGCTCGACATTATAAATGCCAGTGCAATTTGATAGCTAAATGTGAATTTTTTAATTCTAGCTGTTTTTGTAAAATTCCCCGTTGCAAATGCAAAAAAACGAGGAATATAAATAATATTAGTCAAACAGACTGGAAACCGATTGTTCGGCCGCGGTGCGTGAAATAGCTTCGCCCAATAGGCTAGCAATAGAAATGACGCGAATATTACCGGTTTGTTCAATAGCAGTGGTGGGCTGAATAGAATCAGTAATCACCAATTCTTTCAACTTAGATGCACCAATACGAGCTGCTGCGCCACTTGAAAGCACACCATGGGTAATATAAGCAGTAACGCTGGTTGCACCTTTTTGTAGCAAGGCCTCTGCTGCATTACAAAGTGTAC
The DNA here is from genome assembly GCF_026743145.1 of Bartonella sp. HY761. NCBI lineage: Bacteria > Pseudomonadati > Pseudomonadota > Alphaproteobacteria > Hyphomicrobiales > Bartonellaceae > Bartonella > Bartonella sp. HY761. Next base: position 3,200,502 of record NZ_CP104887.1, on the reverse strand, counting down.
CACCAGAATCGACAATATCATCAAGCATCAAGCAATTTTTACCCGCAACATCACCAATAACATTCATCACTTCTGATTCGCCTGGACGTTCGCGGCGTTTATCAACAATAGCAAGCTGCGCATCAATGCGTTTAGCAAGAGAACGGGCGCGTACAACACCGCCAACATCAGGCGATACCACCATTACATTGTCAGTTGTATAATTGGCTTTAACATCACGAGCTATAACAGGAACCGCATAAAGATTATCGGTTGGAATATCAAAAAAGCCTTGAATTTGGCCCGCATGGAGATCCAACGTCAAAACGCGGTGCGCACCTGCTTCAGTAATGAGGTTAGCAACCAATTTTGCAGAAATAGGCGTGCGCGGCCCAGGCTTTCTATCTTGGCGAGCATAGCCAAAATAAGGAATAACTGCGGTGATCCGCCGAGCTGAAGACCGGCGTAACGCATCAATCATAATCAACAGTTCCATTAAATGGTCATTTGCGGGGTAAGACGTGGATTGCAAAACAAATACGTCTTTACCACGAACATTTTCATGAATTTCTACGAAAACTTCTTGATCGGCAAAACGGCGCACTGTCGCAGAACCTAAAGGGATATTGAGATATTTCGCAATATCCGCAGCTAAACGTGGATTTGCATTTCCGCAGAAAAGTTTCATTTGTCCATCCTCTGGCACTGTTGCTTTGCCTAAAGAGCTTTTTTAAAAAGTAATGCCATTTTTTTACATTATTCTTCTAACGACTGCGAAAAATAATGCCTATTTCCAATTAATGGTTAAAACGATTTTGGTAAAACTTATTTTCAGGTGATGAAGAGTGAAATTAGTCATTTACCATACATGTTACAAATAAAGTGCTAGTATAGCAAACCCTATATCACGCAACATGCAAAACCGCATATTCCATCGCATAGTCCTATGGCTGTTGATGACTGTTTTTAATATAATTCCAATAAAGGCGTTTTAACGTTCTGAGGATAAAATGCAATAAGACATTTTACATTCAACAGCATTTTAGCAAAAAATTTATAAATGTGGTAAATATGCCAAGCAAGATGATAAACAAGTCTCATAATGAAACAATTAAGTCTATTGCATTGTGTTAGGGTTTCAAACGCATTTTGTTTTAAACACTAAAACATCTTTACAATCATATTCAATATGATTGGGAGGGCGGTAAAAAAACGTTGACTTTATTTGACTTCATTGTGCGTAAGGCCAGTGAAACCCGTGATTTAAGAGCTTATAAGTCAACCTCATAATAACTAAAAATATTGTTCATTTCAGCAAATGATTTTTTTAAAATTATTTGCGTTTGCGACCATAAAGTTCAAAACGATGATGAATAATATCATAGCCAAGTTCACGAGCAATTTCCTCTTGCAATTTTTCAATTAAGTCAGAGCGAAATTCGATAATCTCATTGCTGTCAATATCAATAAGGTGATCGTGATGCTGACCTCCTGCTTGCTCAAAACGTGATGGGCCACCTTCAAAACTAAGGCGATGGATAGCACCGCATTCTTCCAAAACCTTCATGGTGCGATAAATGGTGGATAGCGAAATTGTATTATCAATAGCATTGATTTTATTAAAAATTTCAAAGGCATTAGGATGATCATCGGTGCTTAATAGGAAATCAAGGATGATGCGCCTTTGACGCGTGATGCGTAAACCAGCTTCGCGCAATGCCATTTCATAGCGTGATTTTTGATCCATAGCTGCCTTTGTCATCACCTGCTTACCGTTTTCCCATGCTAAATTAAAGTTTGCCTTACACTTTGCCAATATATTTATTTTATTATAAACCTGCGATCAATTATATAAATAAAAAAACATATCCATTGCAAAAAATGGATATGTTTTCCAATATAAAAAGCTTTACTTATAATAATATGCGTCACCAATGCGAAGCATAGATTTTATGCACGAAGTACGCCATGACAATGCTTATACTTCTTGCCAGAGCCGCAAGGACATTGCTCATTACGACCAACTTTGCCCCAAGTTTCAGGATCATTTGCGTCACGATCAGCAGGATCAACGATCCTTTCTTCTTCAAAAGGTATCGCAAGCGCCGCTTCTTCAAAAGAACCAAATTCGTCAGCTTCAGGATGATTTTCAGTCATCGGCGGCAATTGTGGGGAAGGGGCTTCTTGAATAATTTCAAAGCGCATTAATTTCGACACCACATCGCGGCGCAAATTAATTAGCATGTTTTGGAACAGCTCAAAGGATTCTGTCTTATATTCATTAAGCGGATCACGCTGCGCATAGCCACGGAAACCAACAGCTGATCGAAGATGATCAAGATTGCCCAAATGTTCGCGCCATAAAGTATCAATTGTTTCGAGCAACATGGCTTTTTGGAAATATTGCATAAGCTCAGGACCAAAACGCTCGTCACGTTCTTTAACGCGTGCCTCGAGTGCTTCGCGAACCCGCTCAAGGATTTGCTCTTCACCAATACCTTCTTCATGGGACCAATCTTCAATTGGTAAGTCAAGATGCAAGGTCTGGCGCAGATCTTCAGCAAGTTCCGCCGGCTTCCACTGTTCAGAATAAGTACCTGCAGGAATATAATGATCAACCATATTATCAATCACTTCCTCACGCATTTCAGCGATGAGTTCATGAAGATCGGTTGAGTCTAATACTTCATTACGCTGCTCAAAGACCACTTTTCGTTGGTCATTCATCACATCGTCATATTTAAGCAGGTTCTTACGAATTTCAAAGTTACGAGCTTCAACCTTTTTTTGCGCCTTTTCAAGCGCCTTATTCATCCAAGGATGGGTAATTGGTTCGCCTTCTTCAAAGCCAAATTTTTGCACCAAAGCGCCAAGTTTGGAAGAACCGAAAATGCGTAAAAGATCGTCTTCGGTTGAAAGGAAGAACTTAGAACGACCAGGGTCACCCTGACGTCCAGAACGACCACGCAACTGGTTATCAATACGGCGGCTTTCATGACGCTCGGTTGCAAGAACATAAAGACCACCAGCTTTTAGCGCAACTTCCTTCAAGCGCGCAATATCTTCACGAATGGCTTTTGCCATTTCATCGCGCTCTGGTCCTTCAGGAATATCAGCCAATTCCTGGCTAATACGCATATCGGCATTACCGCCAAGCTGAATATCAGTACCGCGACCTGCCATATTGGTCGCAATAGTGATCGCACCTGGTACACCTGCTTGTGCAACAATATAGGCTTCCTGCTCATGGTAACGAGCATTGAGCACTTTTAGATCAGTAATACCTTCCTTGCGAAGACGGTCGGCAAGATGCTCAGATTTTTCAATCGAGGTGGTACCAACAAGTACTGGCTGATGCTTGGCATGCGCCTCGCGAATATCTTTAACAATCGCCTTGGTTTTATCCTCGATGGAGCGATAAATAACATCATCTTCATCAATACGGATAACCGGAACATTGGTTGGAATTTCAATAACATCAAGCCCATAGGTGCTGGCAAATTCTTCAGCTTCCGTTGCACCCGTACCAGTCATACCAGCAAGTTTTTTATACATGCGGAAGTAATTTTGGAACGTGATAGATGCAAGCGTTTGGTTTTCAGGCTGAATCTTGACGTTTTCTTTGGCTTCCAAAGCCTGATGCAAGCCTTCAGAATAACGCCGACCCGGCATCATACGCCCAGTAAACTCATCAATAATGACAATTTCATCATTGCGGACGATGTAGTCCTTATCGCGTTGGAAGAGTTTATGGGCTTTCAAAGCATTATTAAGGTGATGGACAATGGTGACATTTTCAATGTCATAAAGCCCTTCAGCTTTTAAATAACCAGCTTCTGCCAAAAGCTTTTCTAGCTTTTCCGTACCTTCTTCGGTGAAAGTTGATGTCTTTTGCTTTTCATCAATTTCATAATCTTCTGGCACCAACGGCAAAATAAACTTGTCAATAAGGGTATAAAAATCAGAGCGATCTTCAAGCGGTCCTGAAATAATAAGCGGCGTACGCGCCTCATCGATCAAAATAGAATCGACCTCATCAACAATCGCGTAATTATGTTCGCGTTGAACCATCTGGCCGCGCTCAAAAGCCATATTGTCGCGCAGATAATCAAAGCCAAGTTCATTATTGGTGGCATAGGTAATATCGCAATTATACGCGGCACGGCGTTGGTCATTGTCAAGATCATGAACGATAACGCCAGTGGTCAGCCCTAAAAAGCCAAAAAGTGGGCGCATGGTTTGCGCATCGCGGCTAGCAAGATAATCATTCACCGTAACAACATGAACACCCTTACCTTCAAGGGCATTAAGATAAATTGGCAAGGTAGCGGTTAGCGTTTTACCTTCACCGGTACGCATTTCAGCAATACCACGTTCATGCAACACCATGCCGCCAATAAGCTGCACATCAAAAGGGCGCATACCCATGACACGTTTTGATGCTTCACGTATGGTTGCAAAAGCTTCATTCAACAAACTGTCCAGTGTGGCGCCATCAGCAAGACGTTGTTTGAATTCGGCAGTCTTTGCACGCAACTCGTCATCACTAAGGGCAGAAACCTGCTGTTCAAGCGCATTAATCTGCGCAACACGCGGGCGCAAACTTTTAACACGGCGCTCATGCGCTGAGCCAAAAAGTCTGCGAGCCAAACCACCTAAACTGACCATTACTGGTCCTTTCCATTCTTAAATAAAACCACTTGGATTAAGTATTAACCCAAGTAAACCACTTTTAAACCTAAACAGCTTTTATAAGTGCAACAACTATAATGCAACTCACAAAAGTGCATGTCATTATAAAACCTGCTTTAAAAACCAAATAATGACTTGAATAATCTTAAGCTTTTAATGATTTCACTAAAAAAGCAATTATAGCTATTTCACGTGAAACATTAAAAAAAACTAAATCAAATCTTTGCCTTTGATGGATAAAGCCATCAACCCCGATTTTTCAAGAAATTACTATATAAACAGAATATAGAAATTTCTTGACAGATAAGAAGCAATAACCAAATTGTCAATATATATAGCTAAAATCGCCATTACAAAGTGCTTAAAGAACAACTAATTATAATAGAATTATTATAATTTTGTGGCACAATAAAGGGCGTAACTAAGTCATTTTAAGCTTTGACGCCAAGACCAATAGGGCAAGATACGCCCGTGCCTTGTAAACCACAATAACCATTGGGGTTTTTAGCAAGATATTGCTGATGATAATCTTCGGCATAATAGTAAGGAATATGCATTTTTATTTCGGTAACAATATCACCTAGGCCACGTTGATGAAGGGCGTTGCCATAATCTTTGGCACTTTGTTCAACAATAGCAAGCTGATCATCATCATTTACATAAATGGCAGAGCGATAATTATTACCCATATCATTGCCTTGACGCATAAATTGGGTCGGATCATGTTCTTCCCAAAACAGTTTTAAAATCTGTTTAAGGTCAATTTTGCTTTCATCATAAACAACCTCGACCACCTCAGTGTGTCCTGTGCGGCCGGAGCATACTTCCTCATAAGTAGGATTAGGCGTTGTGCCTCCTGCATAGCCAACACTTGTCACGATCACTCCTGGCAAGGACCAAAACAGCCGCTCGGCGCCCCAAAAACACCCCATACCAAGATAAATGCTTTTTAACGGCGATTGCCATTCGCCTTTAAGTGGCGCACCATTAACGAAATGCTTGTCTGCAGTGGCGATTGCATGAGACCGACCGGGTAAAATTTCATCACCCTGCGGCATTTTAGACTTATCAAAACCAAATGATGTCATAGAATGCTCCTTAAGCTTTGTATTCGTATTAAATGGTAAATTGTTAATATGAAATAAAGTACCGGCTCAATTTTATTATTGCCATATAGCTTTCAAATAAGCATTTGCAAAATTGGGTGCATTTGTTTCCAATGCACCCTTGTTATTTCTTTCAATGAAATTTTAGTTGCCAAGCTCTTTCGAGCGTTCACAAGCAGCTTTTACGCACTCAACAATCATATTTTCCATGCGCTTATCACCCATTAAAACGGCAAGACCTGCAGCTGTCGTACCATTAGGACTGGTGACGCGCTCACGCAAGAGCGATGGCATTTCAGGCGAACTGGCGGCCAAAATACCTGCGCCTTTTACGGTTTGGCGAGCAAGCAACAAAGCAGTATCTTCATCAAGACCAACCTCCATACCAGCGCGCGCCAAACACTCAATCATATGGAAAACATAAGCGGGGCCAGAACCAGAAAGTCCGGTGACGGCATCCATTTGATCTTCTTCAACCTTAGCAACTTCACCATTTGCATGTAAAAGCGCGCGAACAAACTCTTCTTGGCCAGCATTAACATGGTCGTTGATGCAATAGACCAACATACCTTCACCAATTGCAGCAGGTGTATTCGGCATCGTGCGCACTACAGCTGTTTTTTCACCAAGTAGCTCGGTAAATTTTGCAATTTTTACACCAGCCATAATGCTGACAAAGGCAGCTTTATTTGCAAATTTTTGATAGGCTGGGGCAATCTTGTCAAACACCTGCGGTTTTACGGCAAACAATACATAATCAACAGCGACATTTTCTCCAATGCCCTGCGCATCGTCATAAACATGAACGCCAAGCTGTTGAGCGCGTTGGCGCAACTCTTCATTTGGTTCAACAACATGAATTTGGTCAGGCTTAGCGACTTTTTTATGCAGCCAGCCCTCAACCATGGCACGCCCCATATTACCACAACCAACCAACACAATATTATTGCTCATCTCATCATCTTTCTATTTGATCCTGTTTTAAAACAGAAATCTTGATATTTTGCATCATGCTTAAAAGCGACCATAGGCTTGAAGCCGAAATAGTTCAAACACTGTTTTTATAAAAACCAAAATGCGCCCATTTTGTCACAGATTTTATAAAAGCAAGGTCCTAACCTTATTTGTGGTAAATTAATTCTTTTAAAAGAGTACCATCATCGTTTAACTTTGCTAGCAATTTCTATATAGGTTTATAAGAGTTATAGTTTGAAAAGTGACCTATAATACGATTATAACAATTTGCACAAAGAAAACAGGCTATTGCTGCTTGAGTGAAGGGGAAACTTCATGGTGGTGATAGGCATTAAGTAAACACACAATTGGAGCTTTACGGATGGCCGATATTATTGATGGAAAACTGTTGGCAGCACAAATTATTGAACAGATCAAACATGAAACTGGGCAATTAATGACAAGCCATAATATCCGTCCCGGTCTTGCTGTGGTTATTGTCGGGGAAGATCCAGCAAGTGAAATCTATGTTTCCTCAAAAAGTCGCAAGGCAGAAGAATGTGGCTTCAAATCGGTAACCCATAAACTTGATAGCGATATTAACGAAAAAGACCTATTGCGTTTAATCACTAATTTAAATGGCGATCCAGCCATTCATGGTATTTTGGTGCAATTACCGCTGCCAAACCATATTTCAGCTGAAAAAGTAATCGAAACTATTTCACCACGCAAAGATGTTGATGGCTTTCATTATGTCAATGCGGGTAAATTGGCCATTGGTGCAATTGATGATACTTTCGTACCATGCACACCCGCAGGCGCAATGATTATGATCCGCCGCGTCCTTGGCAATGATCTTTCTAATCTTGATGCGGTGATTGTCGGTCGCTCCAATATTGTTGGTAAACCAATGGCTAGCCTATTACTTGCTGCCAATGCCACAACAACTATTGCCCATAGCCGCACTCATGACCTGCAAGACGTTGTGCGTAGCGGTGATATCGTGGTAGCTGCCGTTGGCAGACCAGAGCTTATTAAAGGCGATTGGATTAAGCCAGGCGCAACAGTGATTGACGTTGGCATTAACCGCATTGATGCACCAGAAAAAGGCGAAGGCAAAACCCGCATAGTCGGCGATGTCGAGTTTGATAGTGCAAGCCAAGTCGCAGGTGCTATCACGCCAGTTCCCGGCGGAGTAGGGCCGATGACCATTGCCATGCTTATGGCCAATACCCTTAAAGCTGCCTGCCTATCTGTTGGTGTTGCCGCTCCACAATTTGATTGATTTATATTAGCTTGAGCATTTTACCGTTTTCATAATGGATCAATGCTCAAGCTCATTAAATGGCTTTGCTCAGCAGACAGGCTTTTTAAAAATCAATCAATATTTTTTAAAATTTTAAAAATTCGCAGACCATAAATATAAAAATCATCCGGACTTACGATTAAATCGGCAGGATTTACATCCTTACGAACAGAAAACCTAGGAAGCTCACTGCGCCAATAAAGCTCTTTATCATTAACGGCTGACGATAAGGCCGCCAATAAAGCAGGATTAAATCCTATATAGTAATGTGGATTTCTGGCAATATCGAGTGCAAATGGATTTTCACCTTGAACATAATACGCTATCTTTTTAACCGATGCCTCTTGTTTAAAAAAAGCAATGACAGTTAAAGTACCCTCATATTCAGGGGTTGAGCAATAATAAAGACCACAATGCTTAAATTGGTTTAAAACAGTTTCAAGTGCTTGTTCTTCACCATTTGCAAATAACTCGCTTACTGCGGCCAATGCTGTTTGGGGTAGATAATCGCGATCTTGATCTACGATCAATGCTACACTGCCAATATCAATAAATAGCTGGCTTTGTTCTTGCCATATATCACCTTTTGCCTCCGGCATATTCATATATTTGCGGTAATCATCAACATATCCCACATGAAGTGCATAACGGTAGTAGGTTGCTAAATTATTCTTGCCGATCGTGTCAATATAACCTGATTGTAACTCATTGATTGCATATTCATCCAATTGATCAATCTTTGAGCCTAATATTTTTTCAATTTCTGGATAACTATCGGTTAATAATCCTATGTAACTGATATAGGAATTATCCTCATAAAATTTGTAAAAATCATTACTTATTAATTTTTGGATTAGCTGTTGTTGATATTCTCCGCGAAAGAAATATATCCAGCTATGACGCATGATAGTATCTTTACACGATGAATTTTTACTATCTACTTTAGACAGTATTTTAAATAATTCGTCACGATTTAAGCTAAAAACCTTAGCTAATTTTTGTTTTACGTCGATGGTAACACCATCATAATAATGCAACTGTTCCTCATAGGTTTTAAATATTCTTTCATCATGCATAAGATGGCTATCATCTAGGTCTGAAAAAATTTGCTCATAGGAGCAAGTAGGATCTTTTACAGCCTCCTTGGCGCTTAAAAGCAAGACTGCTCCCATAATACCAAAAGCTAACAAACTAAAAATTATACCCCACCATGTTTTTTTCAAAACGATAATCCCTCTTTGTTATTTTTTTAGTATTTACAAAAATAGCAGCTTTAAAAAGGCAGTAATTCACTATTATAGCTAATAAAAACAAAACATTACTAATTTTTTTGCTTTTTTGTAATTTTTTGTTTACTTACATTTGATCATAATATATCGTAATTTGATCAAAATAAACATGATCCATAAAATGCAGTATCAAACTGCCTCATCAAAATAACAGGATCGTGATAAAAAATGGGATACTGGTCAGGGAGGTAATCTACCAGTAAAATTTGTTTGTTATAATCTGCACAGTTTACATGCAATACGAAAAGCTAAGGTTTACAAGCCTGGCAAATTCCTGCACTGTTTGTGCAAGATTTATAACTGTTTTTTATGCTGTTGTTTTAAAAACGCGGCAAAAGAATATAATTTTAACAAACATAAGATTTAGGGTGAACGTAATGTCTGTTAAGAAAATTTTTAAAACCTGCCTTATTACTGCAGCCAGCGCTTTAGTGACCCTTGGTGCAGCAGAAGCGCAAAACAAGAAGCTGTTTATTTTTAACTTCTCCAACTATTTTGCCGATGATACAATTTCTAATTTTATCAAACAAAGCGGTATTGATACCAAGCTTGACTATTTTGATACCCATGAAATGTTGGAAACACGACTTATTACTGGCGGTAGTGGCTATGATGTTGCTTTTGCTAGCTCTCCAGTGGCAAGCCGGCTTATTCCAGCCAATGCTTTGCAAAAGCTTGATAAATCGAAACTGAAAAATTATGGCAATATTGATCCATTCTATTTAGAAATGATCAGCACATTTGATCCAGGCAATGAATATATGGTGCCTTATATGATCACCACGACCGGCATTGCTTATAATGTTAAGAAAATTAATGAGCGGATGCCTGATGCACCCGTTGATAGTCTTGATATGTTCTTCAAGCCAGAAATTGCAGAAAAATTTGCCAATTGCGGTATTGGCATCAATGATTCGCCAAATGAAATTATTCCTATTGCCTTGAACTATCTTGGACTTGATCCTTACTCTACCAACAAGGAAGATCTTGCCAAGGCAAAAGACCTTTTAATGAAATTGCGTCCCTATATTCGCCACATGCGGACAGGACAATTACTTGATGATATGGCATCAGGTGAACTTTGCCTTGCATTAATGTGGAATGGCGACGCAAATATTGGTGCCCAGCGCGCTAAAGAAGCCAATGCTGGAGTTGAAGTGATTTATCGCTTACCAAAAGAAGGCACCAGTATAACTCTTGATAATATGGTTATCCCTGTAGATGCGCCAGATCCTGAAGAAGCTTTGAAATTCATCGATTATATCATGGAACCAAAGGTAACCGCTGATATTACCAATGCAGTGTTCTTTCCTAATCCAAACACGGCGGCAACACCGTTTGTCGCCTCTGATATTCGTGACAATCCCAATCTTTATCCACCTGAAGAATTACGCAAAAAGCTTTTTGTTGATAAATTATTGTCGCCACGTGATGCGCGTGAACGCACACGTTTATGGACTGCTTTTAGAGCAGGAAAATAAGCTATACAAAGGGTGGTTTCACAACGGCCGCCCTTTTCTTACCATATTGTGCGATATGTGATTTGTGTCTTTCCGTTATTTTAGCCTGATGATTTATGGGGATAGTTAACCATGACTCCATGTGTTTCGATTAAAAATGTAACCAAGATTTTTGGTTCCTTTACTGCCGTTAATAGTATCAATCTTGATATTGGCGAAGGTGAATTTTTTTCCCTGCTCGGGCCATCTGGCTGTGGAAAATCAACCCTTCTGCGCATGATTGCCGGATTTGAAGTGCCAACAGCCGGCACGATATCCATTGCTGGAAAAAACATGACCGAGGTTGAGCCTAATAAGCGGCCAACCAATATGATGTTTCAGTCCTACGCACTTTTTCCCCATCTTACTGTTGCCAAGAATATTGCATTTGGCTTGGAACAAGAAAAGCTGTCCAAAGCTGAAATTCATTTACGATTAAAAGAAGTTGGTGAAAAATTAAAACTAACCGAATTTATGGACCGCAAACCATCAAGCCTATCTGGTGGGCAAAAACAGCGTGTGGCATTGGCACGGGCGCTAGTCAAGCGGCCAAAAGTTTTGTTGCTAGATGAGCCTTTGGGTGCATTGGATAAGAATTTGCGCACCCAAACGCAATTAGAATTAATGCGACTACAAAAGGAACTTGGTATTACTTTTATCATCGTCACTCATGATCAAGATGAAGCGATGACTGTTTCATCGCGTATTGCTATTTTGGAAAAGGGCGAAATTATCCAAATTGGCACACCAAGCGAAATTTATGAAAAGCCACTCACGCGCTATGTGGCAAAATTTTTGGGTGAAACCAATATTATCACGGCAGATTCAGCCGAAGAAGACGAAGATGGTAATAATCTGATCATTGAAAGTGCGGAAGTTGGTGGAACAATCAAGGCAGCTTATTCAGATCGTGTGTCTTTAAGTGAGAAGTTTTGGTTATCTATTAGACCAGAGCGGATTGAAATTGCTAAAGTTGGTACTCAAGGCGTTGAAGGTTTGAATGCTGTTATCGATGCAATCACCTATACTGGTATTAAACGTAACTATCGCATGCGTCTTTCAACCGGCAAAATAATCGATGCCATCCGTGTCAACCAAGGCATTGAAGATGATTTTGAAATTGGTGATAATGTTATTGTCCATTGGCAACCAGATGCTGCCTTGTTATTGGCAGATTAGGTAGGAGGCCTTTGCTTATGATAAATCCTGATAAAAAAAGTTGGGGAGCAAGGCTGCTCATCGGCATACCGGGGCTTTGGCTATTTCTATTTTTTCTTGCCCCTTTTGCCATGGTCGTGGCGATTAGTTTTTCAACCGCCCGCATTGGCATACCGCCTTATGATTTTTTGGTCGCGGTAAAAGACGAAATTGTCTCTATTACCCTCAATCTTGAAAATTTCCTTTATATTTTCTCAAGCGACACATATCTTCTTGCCGCTTGGACAAGTATCCGCATTGCCGCCATTTCTACAGTAATTACCCTGCTCATTGCCTATCCGCTTGCTTATGGTATTGCATCAGTTGATCGGCGCTATCGCAACTTTTTGGTTTTTTTGATTATTATCCCATTTTGGAGCTCGATGCTTATCCGCGTCTATTCATGGATTGCAATATTGCGCAATGACGGCTTATTAAATAATTTCTTAATGAATCTTGGCCTTATCCATGAGCCTTTGGTGATTTTAAATACCGAAATCGCTGTGTTTATTGGTATAGTCTATACTTATTTACCATTCATGGTATTGCCGCTTTATTCAACCCTTTCAGTAAGTGACCGCACCTTGATTGAGGCAGCTCAAGATCTTGGTTGTTCGCGCATTAAAGCCTTTTGGCGTATAACCGTGCCATTAAGCATGCCTGGTATTATTGCTGGCTGTGCCCTTGTCTTTATTCCAGCTATTGGTGAATTTGTAATCCCTGATCTTTTGGGCGGAGCTGATACTAATATGATTGGTCGCGCTATCTGGATCGAGTTCTTTAACAATCGCGATTGGCCGCTAACTGCTGCGGTTACTGTTGTGTTGCTCGGTGTGCTTATTATTCCGATAAGCATCATGCAAATGCTACGTTCACGACAATCAGCAAATGGGGGGAAATAATTATGCATCGCGCAACTTGGTTCAATTATTTATCCATTGGGTTAGGATTATTTTTTATCTATCTACCCATTTTTGTTCTAGTTTTTTACAGCTTTAATGCTAACCGCTTAGTATCAGTTTGGGGCGGATTTTCTACCCAATGGTATAGCGCAGTTTTTAACAATCACTCCTTGTTAACCGGAGCAAAAATCAGCTTTATTGTTGCCGCTTGTTCAGCAACAGGTGCAACATTTTTAGGCACCTTATCTGCTATTGTTCTTAACCGCTTTAAAAGATTTCGTGGTCGTAGTGTCTTTAATGCAATGTTATTGTCGCCAATGATTATGCCAGAAGTGGTTTTGGGCATATCTATGCTTTTGATGTTTGTGGCGCTTGGTATTGATCGCGGACCAATTACCATCATTATCGCTCATATTACTTTTACCATGTGTTTTGCTTTTGTGGTTATTCAATCGCGGTTGAGCGAGCTTGACCCATCACTAGAGGAAGCCGCCCGCGATCTTGGCTGCACGCCTTTTAGTGCTTTTGTCAAAGTGGCGTTACCCAACCTGGCCACCGCTTTAATATCGGCTTGGTTATTGTCTTTTACGCTTTCACTTGATGATTTGGTTATTGCCAGCTTTACCACAGGGCCGGGCGCATCAACCCTGCCAATGAATATTTATTCGCAAATTAAATTCGGTCTGACGCCAGAAATTAATGCGATTTCAACCATTATTCTTGGGGTTGTGGCAAGTGGCCTAATCATTGCGCGATTATTAACGCGGAATTCAAAATCCGCCGCTGCTGCCGCAACTATATGATGATGCGCTATCATGGTGTAAAGATTTGATAAAAAGCCGTCAGCTTTCAAGGCTGATGGCTCTTTATACCTTCAATAACGTGGACTGGGTTTTGACAACTCTCCGATTAAAACTGCGATTAAAAAAACGGGAGTTAAAAGTATAAGCTCAAAGGTGCTCATGGGTCTCGATTGCCGCGAACTTTCGCTTCGAGGCTGCGCTTTGTCCGTTTCTTTTTGTTTTTGTCGATTGTTTACATTATTTGGATTTAATTTAGGCTTACTATCATGCTTCTCACCGCTATATGCAGCCTGATAATATTCGGGCTTTTTAGTGCATGCTGCTAATAGCGATGATATAAGCAATATGCTAATTGCTATTTTAAAAAATTTGATCATTGAATTACCCCTTTAAATTGAACAATGTTCATAAAATTTACAAAAAAAATACAGTTTTTTTGCATTTAGTTAAAACCCTCGAAACAAATGCAATCTCGTCGCAAGGAAAAGCGAAGAAAACTCATTCAAAACAAGAATGCTCTAGCGTTGATTAAATCCTAATGATTTAAACTGAAGGTCAACCGGTTCAAACTTTGCCTATAAAGCTTAATCAATTTAAGATGTTAGTAACTTATATGATTGCAACGCCGCAGCAAAAAAAATGAGTTTCATGGATGCTTCCCAATTTTTTAGAAAAGCATTTTTTAAAGTCATTTAAGCCGGTTTTTAAAGTTTAGTTAAAACTGATTGGAACGACCATTAGCAAAAAATCTTTACCCCCTTTAATTGAACATCGTTCATTTTTGCAAAAAAATCAAGCGGTATTTTTGAATAATTGATAATCCAAGATATTTGAGTTAATGCGGGATAATTATAGTGGAAAAACTAAAACAGGCACTTGAGATTAAACTCATGGTCAATAAACGCCTGCCTCTAACCCGATAGACGTTTAAACTTAAATTGCTACGTTTATGGTTTCAAATTACCAATCAATTCTAACTACACCTAACAGCCATGTTGCGCCACGAAGAAAATTTTTCTTTGTGCAAAGATGCGATCTTTTAATCAAATTTACGTTATTAATAACTTGACATACAAACTCATGTTTGTTAGCGAGATATAAATCTACTTACATTCATATATTATAATAAAAAAATTCAAAATAGAATTTAAGCTTATTTTAATATAAAAAAATTTTATGTAAGAAAAAATATATCCAATATTATTGATATATAAATGCACAAGAGAATGGACATTCCAGATGAAAAGTAAAAATCAGATTTTAAGAACTTTAATGTTAACTTCAACTGTTTTTTGCCTTCATTACACCGCGGCGAATGCGCAAAGCTTAGAACATGAACAGTTAGATACGGTTGTAATTCAGGCTGATAATAATCCTAATAATAAGGATATATTGGTTGACAAGATTTCAGCCAAAGAGATAAGCGCCAAACAGGTGGACAATGTGCGTGATATTTCTCGCTTGGACCCGTTGATTAATTACAACCGTCAAAATAATAGTTTTAACATTCGTGGTCTTGATAGTAATCGCGTTTTAACCACTATCGATGGTATTCCAATGCCGTGGTTAAACGACATTTCACGCGGTGTTAAAGGTGGCCCATCGTCCTTTGACTTTGGTGCATTAACCTCGCTTGATATTGGACGCGGTTCTGATTCAAGTCTTTATGGCTCGGGTGTTTTAGGCGGCATTGTCATGCTGCAAACCATCAATCCCGAAGATCTTATTAAAAATAATAAAAACTGGGGTTCCATCACCAAGGGGTCTTATGACTCATCGGATAATAGCTGGCATATAAACCAAGCCTTTGCAGTTAAGGCGCAAAATACATATGTCATGTTGCAAGGCGGATATGTCGACGGTAAGCAGCGCCGCAATAATGGTGAAGGCGGTGGCTATGGCACGGCACGCGTTCTTGAAAACCCCGAAAATTACGATCAAAATAATCTTCTATTTAAGCTTAACCACTATATAAATCCTAATCATAAAATTGGTTTTACTGCTGAGCGCTTTAGATCAGATCGTAATATTGATGTTTACAACCAATCAACTGTTACCTATCAGGCTGGTACTGCCGAGCAAGAACAGAAAAATCGTCGTGATCGTTTTTCTTTATCTTATGATTATTATGGTGATGGTCAACAATTTCTTGACCGCTTTGCAACGGTTTTCTATTGGCAAAACCAAGAAAACAATATTGAATCTCATGCTCAACGCCTTGTGGTGCCGAAGGGAGATTTTAGGCGAAATAATGAAATCAAGGATGAAAGTTACGGCTTTAGTTTAAGGGGCGAAAAGAAGATTGAAACCGGCACAATAAGCCATAATTTCCGCTTTTTGGCCGATGGTTCATCATCAAAATTCCAACAATATGCTAGCGGAAGTGATAGCTGTCCACCTCCACCCCACACTGGTATTTATTTACAATGCCGGATGCTCCACACCAACCAATCCGATGCACCCGACACCAAAAGCAAAAGCTTTGGCTTTTCTATAGAAGATGAAATCGGCTTTTTTGATAATCGGTTACGGCTTACCCCCGGTGGACGCTTTGACTGGTATGAGCATAATCCGCAAAAAACGGCCAGCTTTGAAGTTAATCCATCCTTTAAAGGCTATCCTGAAAAAAATAACGCATCACGGTTCTCACCAAAGCTTCGGGCTGAGTGGCAAGCCAATAATGAGTTGATGTTTTATGCACAATGGGCACAAAGTTTTCGTGCGCCAAGTGTAACAGAACTCTATCTTGATTATACCAATCCTGGAATTTATCACGTTATCGGTAATTCTGCCCTAAAAGCAGAAACAGGCAATGGCTATGATATTGGATTAAAATACGGCAATGAAACTCTAAATGGTTCCCTTGGTTTATTCACCAATCGCTATAAGAATTTTATTGATTATATAGAGTTGGCGCCAACGCGTGAATATATTCGTGGGCAACGTGCTTATATTAATAAATCACGGGTAAAAATTTCCGGCATTGAAGCAAAAGGCCAATGGCAGATCACCCATAATTGGCAGGCAAATATTGCTCTTACTTATATGGAAGGTAAAGATACAGAAACAGGCGAATATCTAAATTCCATTCCACCATTTAAAGCCGTTTCCAGTATTGCATATCAACAAGAGAATTGGGGCGCAGAATTATTTATGACTGCAGCTGCAAAACGCGACAAGGTCGCCGCTAATTCACAATATGCAGTTGTACCCGGATTTGCAGTCTTTGATATGACAGCTTGGTGGCGTCCAATTGGTGAAAAGGGTCCAAGATTACAAGCTGGGATCTATAATATTTTTGATAAAACCTATTGGAATAGTGTGGAAATGCCCGCCCTTTCAAACTTTAAGAAAGACTATTATAGCGAGCCAGGCCGTAACTTTAAAATTTCTTTTGTACAAGAATTTTAATTTTTATGACAATTGGCCAAGGCAAAATTATTTGCTTTTATCAAAGTTAGGCAAGACCAAATTATGGATCATCAGACAGCACAAGCGCTGATTTCACGCTTTGAAACTGCAGTTGCAACATCAAAGGGCTTTATTCGTGAGCGCGATTTTGCCAAACAAAATGGTATAACCGAAGCAGATATTTTTGCCGCCTATAGCATTATCTCTCAATTTGAAGAATTCGTCCCCAATCTTGGTTTGCTTCTCTCCATGCTCAACCAATTGGGGCCGATCATGATTATCACGCGCAATGATTATGCAGTCCACCAATTGCGTGGTTGTTTTGACGGCTTTGATGATCAGCATGGGATTATCACAACCTTTGGCGATATAAATTTATCACTTTCAAAAAATCAATGTCATCGTATGTTTTTTAAAACCAAAATCATCGATGGGCAAAGCTATTCTTGTTTAGCCATATTTGATAATCAAGGGGTTGCGGTATTAAAATTATTTGAACAACCAAATTCCAATCATCAAGCATGGCAAGATTTGATTGAGACTTTACGAAGCAATAAGACCTTGCCAAGCAATCCATCAGTCGGTGAAATAAGCAATAATCAACCAAAACAACCAATAGAAGACAAACAGGTCACTCCTGAATTTTTAAAATCTTTAATAGAATTTTCAATTCAAAAAGGGCTTATATTTCATTGCAAAGTATGCAATCAAAGCTGCTGTCAGAGCTTTAGCGGTATCATCCATAATTTTAAAATTATAAAAACATGGTTTAACATTATGGATGGCAGTTTTAACCTTCATCTAGATATCAGCCAATGCCAATTAAGTGTTCAAAAAGATAATAAGAGATTATTCTTAAATGCAAAAAGCAGCGATAATCGCGAAGCTTGTGAAATAAGCTTGAATTTGGCTGACGTATCGGTCGAAGATTATTTTGATGAGATTACCAACCAATATGGGATAAGCAAACAATGATAAAATATTTATTGCGCATTGTTTTACTGCTATCGGCTTTTTTAACTTTTCATGTCAATTTGGCAAACAGTGCCGAACCTGCTCAGTTAAGCGAAACCCCAATAAATGAAAAGCCAGTAAATGAAAGGCTTGTGGTTATTGGTTCAGGCCTTATTGAGACAGTTTTTGCCTTGGGCGCTGGCGATGAAATTATTGGTCGTGATACCGCTTCAACTTATCCAGAACAAGCAAAAGCGATTGCTGATATTGGCTTTATGCGCGCCTTGTCACCAGAAAGCATCTTATCGCTCAATCCGCAAAAAATAATTATGTCCAAGGGAAGTGGGCCAGCGACATCAATTGAACTTTTAAAAAAATCATCGGTTCCACTTATCATTATTGACGAGGAATTTTCGCAAAAAAGCGTTATGCAAAAAATTCAAGAACTCGGACAATACTTAAACAGACAGAATGAGGCCAAGGCACTTGCAGAAAGTGTTAACCGTCAGTTTGATGAATTAACGAATTACGTCAATAAAATTGAACAAAAAAAACGTGTCTTGTTTATAATGTCTGTTCGCAATGGCCGGATCATGGCAGCTGGACAAAACACCGGCGCAAATGGCATGATCAATTTAGCCGGTGGTATAAATCCAGTGCAATATGACGGCTATAAATTGATTAATGATGAAGCAATTATTGAGCTTGCTCCTGATGTTATTTTAACAATGAACTATAATGGCATGGCGGTAACAAATGAAGAAATATTATCTGTGCCTGCACTGCGCTCAACTCCAGCCGGCAAAAACCAAGCTTTTTTTAGCATGGAAGCTCTTTATTTGATGAATTTTGGCCCAAGAACTGCAAAAGCAGCTCTTGAACTAGCAAAACACCTATATCAATAACGTCAAAGCCAATTAATCTAAGTTTACATTTTAAGCATAGCGAGAAATATCAAGCCCACTTGGGTCAATGTCGGGGCGATTACCGCTAATAATATCCGCTAAGAATTTACCGCTGCCTGTTGACATTGTCCAACCCAGTGTGCCATGGCCCGAATTAACATAAAGCCCTTTAAATGGCGTTGCACCAAGGATCGGCACACTATCGGGTGTAACCGGACGACGGCCTGACCATAATTCGCTTTGCGATGAATCGCCAGCACCTGGAAACATTAAATGCAGGGCTTCTTGCAATGTATTACGCCGCGCCTCTTTATAGGTGAGATTATAGCCAGAAACCTCTGCCATACCGCCAACGCGAATGCGATCCCCAAGCCGAGTAACGGCCACCTTGTAAATATCGTCAATAACCGTTGATACTGGTGCCTTTGCTTCGTCAATAATTGGCACGGTAATCGAATAGCCCTTTACTGGATAAATTGGCGCATAAAGACCAAGCGGCTTTAACAAAAACGGCGTAAAGGAGCCAAGGGCCACCAAAACCGCATCGGCCGTAAAACGCCCCTTCGATGTTTGGGCGCCAATCACCTTATCACCATCACGCATTAGGGAATGAATATCGGTATTAAATAAAAACTCGACGCCTTTTTCTTGGCAAAGTTTCGCTAATTTTTCAGTGAAAATTTTGCAATCGCCGGTTTCGTCATCGGGCGTACGTAAGCCACCAACAATTTTATCGCCAAGATCTGCTAAACCTGGTTCAATGGCGATACAACCTTTAGCATCTAACATTTCAAAATTGACGCCATCAGCGCGCAAAACATCAATATCCTTTTGCACTGCCTCTAATTGATGAGGATCACGAAAAAGTTGTATCGTCCCACGCATACGTTCATCATAATGGATATTGGTTTCTTCGCGCAATTCTTTAAGGCATTGCGCGCTATAATCAGAAACTCGGATCATTAAAGCCTTATTTTTTTTATACTTGTCTTCGCTACAATTACCAAGCATAGCAAACAACCAGCGAACCATATCAAGATTAGGACGCGGATGAATAATCAATGGCGAGTTTTTACGAAACATCCATTTCATTGCTTTAAGCGGCAAACCGGGGGCTGCCCATGGCGTTGTATAGCCAAAAGACACTTGACCTGCATTGGCAAAACTTGTTTCTTCTGCCGGGGCGCTTTCACGGTCAATAATGGTGACCTCATGGCCAAGCTTGCTAAGATACCAAGCTGAGCTAACACCAATAACGCCACTTCCCAAAATAAGAACTTTCATAATCATTTCCCCTTTTATATATTGCTGCATTTATAACTATGACAGTCAAAATAAGTTTTATGATTTATAGAACGAAACCCAAGGCGCTTTGCGCAATTGGCTGGCGTTATTTTTAATGCCTCCTAATTTGAAATATAACGCCGCTCATAACGCCGTCCAAGTGACGTCAATATTTCATATGGAATGGTTCCAGCATCCTTTGCCACTTCGTCTATAGTTTGATGTTTACCAATAAGTTCGACATAATCGCCACGTTTTAACTTACCCTCTGGCAAATCAGTTATATCAATGGTCATTGAATCCATTGAAACACGGCCAATGATTGGCAAACGAATACCGCTAAAATAAGCAGCACTCTTGTCGCCAAGACAACGATGCCAACCATCAGCATAACCAACAGCAATTGTTGCTAAGCGGCTTGGACGTTTGGTGACATAAGTGCCGCCGTAGCCAACCCGCACACCTTCTCCTACCAAGCGTTGTTGAATAACGCAGGCCTCAAGACTAACCACAGGGCGCAAAAATTTACCGGTTTCGCCCATTGGGTCAATGCCATATAATGCGAGGCCAGGTCGCACCAGTTGAAAGCGAAAATCTGGCCCTAAAAAAACACCGCCAGAATTAGCCAAAGCAACAGGAGTTTTCGGCAAACGCTCTAGCATTGCCTTCATACGGTTTAATTGATCAAAATTAGCAAGGTTTTCAGGTTCATCAGCGCAAGCCAAATGGCTTATTATGAATTTTATATCAGCATATTCAAATATTTCAGGATTATCCGCCAAAATTTCAAATTCTAGCTCATCAAGCCCAAGCCTACTCATGCCAGTATCAAGCTGTAATAATGCAGGTAGTTTTTTATCCAACTTCTTACAAAGTGCTTGCCATTCTAAAATAGAATCAAGCGAATTTAAAACTGGAAGAATTCCGCGTTCCGCAGCTATAGGGGCAAAACCTGGTTGAATGTCATTAAGGACGGCAATCTGGGCATCGCTTGGCAAAATCGTTTGCAATTCAATAGCTTCATTGGCTTGCGCTACAAAAAACATACGCGCCCCAGCTCGGTAAAGTGGTGGGGCAATAATATCAACACCAATACCATAGGCATTGGCTTTCACAACCGCCGAAACTTTGGCCGGATAAGCTTGCCGGACCAAAATTCGGTAGTTATGAACCAGCGCATTGAGATCAATGGTTAAAACTCCCCCCGCAGAGAGTTCCATCAACTCATCCATATCTGCCGCTGATTGATCGAATTCTAATTCTGTGCCCATAACTATCCTGCCTGACCCGTGACAGACTATTATTTTCATGAGCACCACGCCCTAAAACTAATAATAGCCCAATTTTATTCGAATGTTGTGTTTAAATATAAAATATTATACGAATTATGCATCAATATTATTAGAAACTGCGAAAAACAAAAAGATAATTGCTATGTTTCATCTCGATGCCATTGATCGTAATATAATTAGAGCATTAAGGCGAGATGGGCGCATGACCAATGCCCGTATTGCCCAAGAGGTTGGCTTGTCGGCGTCAGCCTGTTTGCGGCGTGTGCAAATATTAGAAGAAACGGGAGTTATACGCGGCTATACCGCCATTATTGGTGAAGTTGGCAATGACGAAGGCCTTAATATTATTGTTCAAATTACTTTAGAGCGCCAAAGTGAAGAATTTTTACAAAAGTTTGAAAATGCAGTGCGCCGCCATCCAGAAATAAAGGAATGCTACCTTATGGCAGGTAGCGCCGATTATTGGTTACGGGCAGAGGCGGAAAATGCCGCCGCCTATGAAATCATCCATAAGCAAATATTGTCACGCTTGCCGGGGGTTATGCACATTCAATCTAGTTTTTCGATAAGATCGGTTTTGACACAAAGACAATCATCCCAATATTGAGTAAAAACTATAGGCTGCGTCAATAGAGGTGATAGTAATTTGCGCGCATTTGGGGTACTGACTGATAGATCTTTAAAGCCTTTGCGGAACGACATCTCATGAGCGATACATTTAAACCATCTAATAAACTGTCAGACCTTAAGGTCCCCAACGACAAGCGTAAGCTACAGGATATGATCAAAAAGGCCAACCAGACCGTTACCATCAATGAAGGTGGTGTTATGATTCCTGCGGCATTTTTGATGTTTGGCATCGCTATTATATCGCTCGCCATACAAGAATTTTTAATCGGCAAGGTTTTAAGCGTCATTTTTTTGGTAGGCTTTGCTATTGTGCTATTTACCTTGTTTACCCGCGCATTATTACGCCGCCGGACGCCTTTTTTCGTTCTGACCCCACAAGGGCTTGAAACAAGTGTTTTTCAAACACCCTTGCCGTGGCGTGGTATAACAGATTTTCAAATTAATGCGACAAAATCCAATGCCTTTAATATTACTGTGGTTATGGAGTTTGACATTGATGAGAAATATTTGCCTGCTTTAAATGAAAAATGCCGCCCTGCGTCCTATTATGATGAAAAGCGTAAAATGCTTAAAGTTTCAGGTCTTAATTTTCGCCTTGATATGGGGCGCGATAAACTAAATGATTTAATCAATGATTATCGTTTAGCAGCCCTTGCAGAGCAAAAATTAACAATGCGCAAATTTAATTAGCTTTTTATCAAAGCAATATTGCGGTTATCACGTCAATATTGAACAAAAAAATGACATGTTTTGCCGCTATTTTTATGCTATCTTTCTTTATGCGCCCACCAAATGATGAGTGACGGCGATTTAGATACATATACGTAACATCAAACTGTTAGACAGCATATTCATTGTAAAATATGATAAGGCTGCACCTTTAATCTATATGATACCTTCTATATTGACTATCTTATCCACAGCCATACTTTATTTTGTCATATTGATGCGCAATTTTAAGCCATCCGATTTGAAAACCCGATTGCCGATCCAAATGTTGACCAAAGATGTCATACCAAATATCGAAAAACTCGGTCTTCAACTCTTTGGATTTGTGATAAGGAGATGACAATGCCACGTCTTTTTACAGCACTTGAAGTTCCCCATAATATTGCTTCTTCTTTATCGCTTGTGCGTGGTGGTTTGCCCGGTGCGCGCTGGCTTGAAAATGGCGACCTTCATATCACTTTAAATTTCTTTGGCGATGTTGAAGCGCATATAGCCGATGAAATTGTTCACGCCCTTGATCGGGTAGAATTGCCACGTTTTAACCTTCGCTTACGCGGACTTGACGTATTTACCCGCAAGAAACCAAGTACACTTTATGCGGGGATTGAAGCGAACTCCGCTTTGATGACCTTGCACGAAACTATAGGACGAAAATTGCGTCATCTGCCATTAGAGCGCAATAAGCGCAGTTTTACTCCCCATATTACCCTTGCCCATGTGCGGCAAAGCAAAATTGATGATCTTATTAAATATTTAACCGAGCGCGGTGGCTTTTTAACCGACACATTTGAAGCAAAGCGCTTTGTGTTAATGTCATCACGAGAACTGGTGGGTGGTGGCCCATATATTATTGAAGAAAGCTGGCCATTACACCAAAGTGTTCCAGCGACAAAAACGGCTACTGCGTTTTAAACGCTAAAATTTGATGCCGATTTTTAACCAAATAGCGCCAATCTTTATTGATTGGTGCTTTTCTATTTTACTATTGGCTAATAACAATACGGGTAATAAGCGCCTGTAATGGCGATAATGTTCACTAACACTACAGCGCTCAACAATTTTAATGCCTTGCCTATTAGCTTAAAATTGGGCAATTAAAAAATTCTATTTTTGAGTAATAATAGGCAAGTTTTCTTTAATTGCTTTTGCAATTGGTGAATTGGGTTTCTCCATCAGATTTCGTTTAATCCACGCAACTAAACTTATTGGATTAGTATTTCTTAAGATTTGCGAAGCTACAGCAAGCATGCCTTTATTATCATATATTTTTAAAATCAAAGGCAAATCTTCTTCTTGAATTGCTCTTTTTAGCCCTTCTTCAAAGCTAACCACTATTTCATCAATGTTTAGATCATTGATTTGCTCTTTGATGCTATCTGCAATTGATTGATCTTTTGTTGTTTTATCAAGAGTGATCGATGCTAACCTACTATGTAAAAACCGTTTTAAAATTCTTAAAGTTACCGCCTCAATATTTTTTTCAGAGCTAAGGTGTTTTAATAAACCCATTTTAATTTCGGCTAATTTTTCTTCAAGTTGAGGCGAAACGTAATTTTCAGATTCTAATATTGCTTTGCTCACAGTTGGCAACAAGATGATATTTTCAATTTCATTTACGGGAAGAACGTGGATATTATGTTGCAGTAAGCTTTTTATATCATCTTCTGAGCGGTGATCATTATCTACTATCCCCGCGCAGGTAATACGGGTAAAACTGCTATTATTCTGCAAGGTTTTAACCGCATTAATAACTTCAGTGCAAGACGAGCGTGGAATAACTGTCCAATTTGGATAACAGCAGCGATAAAATGCAACATCAAGGCTATCATCCGTACCCTCAACAAAAAGAATAGGATGCCTGCTACCCAATATTAGTGTTGCTAATTCTTCACTAAATTCACTATTTTGAGGTACTTCCTCAATCATCCATGCTGGTTGTGGCTTTGCATGATAATTGCGAAGGACATATTTTTGCGCATTTTGCCGCTTGGCAAATGTTAAATCATGGGTAATGAATAAAAAGGCGCAATCTGGCCGCTGTGCTTCCAACTCATCCCATAATTTAGACATGATCGATGGATGAATATGCAATTCAGGTTCATCAATAATAATAAGCTGGCCACTATCAACTGCAAGAACCTGTCCAATCAAGTAAAATAGCGACCTTTCCCCATCGCTCATTTCTGAAGCGTTATAAGGTGCAGCATTAGCTTTTTTCACAAGAATATTATCAACTGAAATATCAAGTTTGAAATTAGGCAACAATCGCGACAAAATCTCGGCAATTATTTCTAGTTTAGTGATTTGATATTCAATTTCCTCTGATTTTTCTTGGTCAAAGAATAATTTATGGGTTTTCCAAGCAACACCGGTTAACTCAGCAAATAGATATTGTATTAAATTATCATAGTCATTTAATAAAGATGTCGCCGCGTTTCTCTTCCAACGCGTCATCTCTCGATGCGAGATAAACGACATCGCCCCATGAGTATTACCAAATTTTAAATAGCTTTTTGCTCTAACTTCGTCGATTTTTTCTACATTTGCATTTAAATTTAGCGCGCGATGAGCAGATATACGATGGGCCTTTTCCTTTAGCTTATCCTCTATAAAAACCGCTAATCTGGTTTTACCGCTGCCATTTGCACCAACAAAAATGATTGGCTTTCCTACCTCAATATTGAAACTCTTTTCACCAGTATTATTTTTGTCATCAAAAATAGGTATTGTAAAACTAAGCATAATATTTCCCTATTATTCCACCCAAATATAATTTTTGCAATGATAATAATATTAGCGATGATAGCAAAGCAGAATCTAAACTAATTTCAAATTATTGCTTATTGCTATTCATTAACCAGCATTAATAACAACACGGGTAATAAGCGCCTGTAAATGTAGCGCATAGGCATTATCAAGAACCGAGCGATTAGGATCAGAGGTTACAACCACCGTTAGCGCCTTATCAGGCACGACAAAAATCATTTGTCCGCCATAGCCCCATGCATAATAAATCGGTACACCACCAGCACCGGAAATAAACCAACAATAACCATAGCCATGACCAGTAAAAATCGAGTTGGTGCGCTTAACCCATGATTGCGTTATCCAATCTGCGCTTATTAATTGCGTTCCATCGCTAAGCCTTCCTTTATTGCGATAAATCTCACCAAAGGCAGCCATTGAGTGCGGTGTCATAGCCATTTCATTGCCGCCAATAGCAATGCCTTGTTGGTCCTTTTGCCAATTGGTGATTTTAAATTCACGGCAGGGGGAAAACCATTTTGCTGCAAGCACGTCAGTAGGTGTGCCGCTTGCCTTCATCAGTATCGCTGATAAAAGATGGGTGGAACCAGTTGAATAAAGCATGCCGTCACCCGGACGGCCAATAAAGGGTTGCGCAAGGATAAAAGCAACCTTATCACGAGCCTTGGCAAATTGCCCATATTTAGGGCCAGATAGCGGCGCAAGTCCAGATTGCATCGATAATAAATCACCGATAGTTATATTATAAAGCTGACGATTGGCATTCCTAGGAAACTTGTTTTCCAAAAAATCGGCAATTTTCTGGTCAGTGTTATGAATAATATTCTTATCAATTGCCATACCAATAAGAGCTGAAACAACCGACTTTGACGCTGATTTTATATTGGTTGGTTTATTGACACTCGCGCCATTAAAACTCGCCTCATAAATACTAGAACCTTGTTCATAAATCACTATAGTTCTGATAGATTGAAGTTTAGAATAGTCCTTGATTATTTGACTAAGCTTTTCTTTTTTATAGGTTAATGTATTTTGTGAAAAACTGTGAACACCGCTCAAAATCAATGATGAACTTGCAAGGCCAGTTATAAAGCCGCGCCGATGAAGTGGTTTCATCTACCCCCCTTAAATTATCGCTCATATTTATTGTTAAAGCATTGCATAAATAATGCATAGGGCTATTTTAAGGCTTATATTTAGCTTTTATCGCCCCATTGCTCATTAAAAATCAATTCTTGCAAGGGCAAGCGATCACGCCAACCTTTACATTGCAATTCTGGCTCTTCATAGAAAAATTCCACATAGCCGAGACAAAGATAAGCGATAATTTCGATATTTTCTGGAATTTTCAATAATTGCCGTAACTTCGCTTCATGATAAATTGATACCCAGCCAACACCAATATTTTCGGCGCGTGCTGCAAGCCAAAGGTTTTGCACGGCGCAAACGGTGCTAAATTGCGACATTTGCGGGTTATGATACCGGCCAATGCCGCTTGTCCCATCGCGCTTAGTATCGCAAGTAACGCAAATATTAAGCGGCGCTTTGACAATGCCTTCAAGTTTCAATTGCCGATAAAGGCTTTGCCGTTCACCGCTAAAAACTTCAGCTTCTTCTTCATTGGCTAATTTAAAAATATTTTGGACAGCTTGTCGGCGGGCAAGGTCGCGGATAAGCAAAAAGTTCCACGGTTGCTGAAAGCCCACTGATGGCGCAAGATGGGCTGCCGATAAAATCCGCATCAAGGTTGCATCATCGATCGGCTTTGGCAAAAATTCATCGCGTACATCGCGCCGCGCTGCCATTACACGATAAATGGCTTGTTTATCCATCATGTTATTTGTCCAAATCTTTTTCAGTTAGCGCATGAAATAAGCAAGTTTTCATATTGTCGCAGCCAATTATAATTCGATTGCAGCGCAACCATTTTCGCTATAACTTGTTTTAAAGAAGTTAGCATCAACTACCAACCAAAAAATATTGGTGCAATAGAATTATTATCGCTATTTAGCGTAAATTGAGGAATATATGGAAAATTCAGCACGAAAAACTCTTGTTTTAACTGGTGCAAGTCGCGGCATTGGTCATGCCACGGTCAAGCGTTTTTCCCATGCCGGTTGGCGGGTTATCACCTGCTCACGGCAAGATTTTGCCGATAATTGCCCTTGGCCAGCTGGGCCAGAAGATCATATCAAGGTAAACCTTGCCGATGCTGAAGATGTTGGGCGTGCTATTTCAGAAATCCGCCGCCGTTTAGAAGCAGAAGGCAGCGTGTTGCATGCTTTGGTTAATAATGCTGGCATTTCTCCCAAGGGGGAGGGTGGTAAACGCCTCAATTCTATTGAAACCAATATGCAAATTTGGCGTGCCGTCTTCCAAGTTAATTTTTATGCGCCAATTATGCTAGCACGCGGTCTTTTCAATGAATTAAAGGCCGCCAAGGGTGCAATTGTCAATGTAACTTCAATTGCTGGTAGCCGAGTGCACCCTTTTGCTGGTACCGCCTATGCAACTTCTAAAGCAGCCCTTGCTGGCCTTACCCGTGAAATGGCATCTGATTTTGGCCCCCATGGCATAAGGGTTAATGCCATTGCGCCGGGTGAAATTGATACATCTATCTTGTCACCGGGTACTGAAAAGCTGGTGGAACAATTGCCTATGCGCCGTCTGGGGCTTCCTGCGGAAGTTGCTGATACCATTTATTATTTATGCGGCAGTGAAGCTTCCTATGTAACGGGGTCAGAAATCCACGTTAATGGCGGCCAGCACGTATAATAATTTCATATCTTTAAAAATATTGAAAATCCCGAAGCTAACCATCTTCGGGATTTTTTATTTGTTTCATGTGAAACATTTAACCATGCTAAACACGCTTCTATTTACGCTAAAACTGGTAGTTTAAAAAAAATAGCGTAACTACTATGATTTTTCATCACGAATAACATCATAGCAAAGCCAAACGAAATCACGTTCAATTTGCTCAACATGGCTTAATTGCAGGTAAAAGCCTTGGTTAATTTTGGCAATATCATCGCCCATATACTCCATAATTGATGGAGCGCCCGATTTACCGTAGATAGCAGGATAAACCATAATGCTATAAGCATCAATTGCATCTGCACCAAAAAAGCCGCCATTAAGCACGGCGCCCCCTTCAAGAAGTAGGCTACGCACATTGAAATAGCGTTTAATTTTTTGCAAAGCAAGATTAACATCATTACCATCTTTTCCCGCAAAAATATAAGAAATATTGAGTTGCTGCAAAGCGGCAAGATAATTAATATCTGCGCCCTCAGCAATAATTGTTACAACTTGTGCGCCTTCAATTTTATTACTTGGATAATGCACTTTGCCGTGGCGATCGACAACAATCATCAATGGTGAACCATCACGCGGCACATAAAAATCTTCATTCGCTTTGGCGGTTATATCGGTAGGAACCGCCATTTTAATGCCATCACCCAACATTTCCTCGGTGGTAGCGCGTCCCATGATAAAGCCGTCGGCATGAAATTTATGCCCTACATCATGATAAATACGCAATAATTCTGGCACATCCATTGGCTCTTTAGTCTTAGAATAATAATCGGTTTGCAACCGACCATCAATGGAACTCACCATATGACAAATAATTTTAGGACGCATATAAATTCTCCCACCCAACAGGCACTTCATTAAGAAATGCATTAAAAAAAATCATAATTTCAAATTACCTTATTATAAGTTTTAATTATCGCATTTTACAGCCGCAATATAGCCTAAAAATGAACCAACGGTATTTTAAACAGCTTACCCAAATGGTCTACAACTCACTGAAATTATTAATAATTAAAACAGTAATATGACGCAAAATGCAATTTTCTTCAAATTTTTAATTTATATTGGAACCAAATAGCCTTTAAATTAGTTGTATCTAATGTAGTCAAGAATTTAATAAAATGGAGTACTATTATGCGTCTATTTACACTAGTTGCTGCAGGCACCACCCTATTGAGTTCCGTTGCTTTGGTGCATAGTGCACCTATTGTGCAGGAAGTTTTCGTCACAGCAAATCCTACCAGTATTATCACCAGTAATATTTTAGGCTTAGATATTACCAATCATAAGGATGAAAATATTGGTAAGATAGAAGACGTTATTATTAATGATGATGTTCTTACCGGTTATATCGTCTCGGTCGGTGGTTTCCTCGGCGTTGGCGAAAAATATGTTATCGTATCACCATTGTCGGTTAAAATTACCTATTCAGAAAGCGACAAAAAGTGGTGGGCAAAAATGGATACTACCAAAGAGCTTTTGGAAAAAGCACCAGAATTTAAATATGAAGGTCGTTGGGGCAAGTAAGATTTATTAACGTACAAATCACGCAAAGCGTTTTGTATTTTAGTAGCTTATTTCACAGTCAATTTTAATTTAAAGGAAACCCAAAATGGATTGGAACCGTATCGAAGGCAATTGGAAACAATTTAAAGGTAAGGCCAAAGAAAAGTGGGGCGACTTGACCGATGACGATCTTGATAAAATCAATGGCAAAAGAGATCAGCTTGAAGGCATAATACAAGAACGTTATGGCATTGCCAAAGATCAAGCTAAAAAAGACATTGATGATTGGTACAATAATCAATAGTTGTAATATTTTTGTATTTAATCGAGTATTTTGATAATTTGTATTTTTTAATTGCGAAGCAGCTATTCTAGTCTGCTTCGTTTTTATTTGCAGATATAATTGCTTGAAATACCAAAATCTAAAGTGGTAGTTTTAACGATTTGGCCGCGACAAAACAAAAGCCGCGCTTGCGATAAAAATAACTGCGACAATAATTAGCCAAAGTAGATCTGGTTTTACTAAAAAATAAAACATGCCAAAGCCAACCACCATGCTCACTGCGGCTATTATTTTAGCTTTTGGATTGATCGCACCACGCTCTTCCCAATCACGAAGCATGGGGCCAAACACAGGTTGGTTGTAAAGCCAGCGGCTAAAACGTGGTGATGAGCGTGAAAAGCACCAAGCTGCAACGATTAAAAATGGCACCGTTGGCATAACAGGAAGCCAAACGCCAATAAACCCCAATGCAACAAATATAAAACCAATGGTTAAATAAACATAGCGCATAGAAGCGCTCCTATATTGTTTCTTAAATAACGCTACTTAAAAGCATGTTTACGAAACATAACAGCTTTAAACCTTAATAAAACCACTAAAACAAATCCGCTTCATTAATGTTTTAAATTGGCAGCCACATAAAATTTAGAACATGACCAAAACACAATAGCAATGCATTTTATTTTGAGTATTAGGTAAACTTCGCTTAAAATTAATTTTTACATTAGAAATTGTGATTTTAAAGGTAGGATCCAAAAGACTATTATTATTTCGATAATGAACCTTAACTTTTTTAAAAATAATAAACATAGTCGAGGTAGTATCAATTTTATAAAAAACTCCCTATTGCGGTCAAGTTAGTCCTGAATGAAATTTTTCATACCAATATTTACGCCATGCAAGGTCATCGCGGTCAAGATGATAAACCAGATTTAGAAGCCTATCATTTAATGGAAATTCATATGGATAGGTTGCCATTGACAAAATTCTCACATATTTGTTTAATTCATCAAATATTACCTGACTTTCTTTAAAAAGATTTTCCCTTTATACTTAATATTAATTGCTCGCACTTCATTTTATATCGTGCTGTAATCATCCTAATAGACGATACATATCTCGATATCTAATTAACTCACCTTCAAAAAATCTCTATATTCCACTAAAACACCGCTATTTCTACCGTAAATGGATGAAATCTTACTAGTTTTGGACAAAAGACTTTAATATTGCTTAATATCAAAGTTTTAAATACAAAATTTCACCTGTTATATGTAGATCTATTTAAACAATATTCATATGGTAAGTTTTACCTATAATCGAGGGAAACAATGACTGAAATGACATCTGAACAAACGGTAATTGAAATAGGAAAAATTTTGTTTCGATGCGCAGGGGAATACGCGTCTGAAGAACTGGGAAATTTTAATAATTGGGATTATGCAGGCGCTATTTTTGAAGAAGGCGGTGGAGCAGCTTTTTTATATAAAAATAGAGTTCTTTATAGTTACGGCTTTAGAGATTACCAACTCGAAATCTCAAATCTTTGGCGACAATTTCGAGCCTTGACGCAAGTCGAAGGTGATAAGCCATGGCTTAAGTGTAAAGCTGTCATTAGGAATGATGGTAGTCTTCAAATGTTATTTGAATTTGATGATGAGGATAAATGGTCAATTGGACCAAGAAACATTGATCAAATGTATGAGATTATGCTGGGCGATATATTTCCAGAAGCACTCGAAATACAAGCATAGCTTAGAGTGCTGATCTGATTGGATCAGATCGGCGCTCTAATCCATTGTTTACACCGCGTTTTTTGTCCGAAAACCGCTTCACACTTTTCGGAAAACGCTTTGAACCGACCTGCCGTTACGACACAAACTTCAAATAAAACGTCACAAAAAAACCCGCTAAAAAGCGGGTTTTCTTATATTTATGTAAGGCAAGTATTAGTCTTGGTCTTGCTTCTTAAGAGCTGCGCCAAGAATATCGCCAAGAGAAGCACCAGAATCTGCTGAACCATATTGAGCAACAGCTTCTTTTTCTTCAGCAATTTCAAGAGCCTTGATAGATACTGAAATCTTACGGGTCTTCTTATCAAATGCTGTTACACGAGCATCGATTTTCTGACCAACGCTGAAGCGTTCTGGGCGTTGTTCTTCACGGTCACGAGCAAGGTCTGCACGACGAATGAAAGCATCAAGATCATGATCAACAAGCTTCACATCAAGACCAGTTTCTTGAACGCCAGTAACTTCACAAGTTACAACGGCATTCTTACGAAGATCGCCAGAAGCAGCAGCTTCGCCAACTTTATCTTCAGAAAGCTGTTTAATGCCAAGAGAAATACGTTCTTTCTCAACATCAACATCAAGAACAACAGCCTTTACAGTGTCACCCTTTGAGAATTCTTCGATAACTTGTTCGCCTGGACGGTTCCAATCAAGATCAGAAAGGTGAACCATGCCATCAACATCGCCTTCAAGGCCGATGAAAAGACCAAATTCAGTCTTGTTCTTAACTTCGCCTTCAACGATTGTACCAACAGGGAATTTGTCAGCAAATGCGTTCCATGGGTTTTCAAGAGTTTGCTTGAGGCCAAGTGAAATACGACGCTTAACAGGATCAACTTCCAACACAACCACTTCAACTTCCTGCGAAGTTGAAAGGATTTTACCTGGATGTACGTTTTTCTTGGTCCAGCTCATTTCTGAAACGTGGATAAGACCTTCAATACCTGGTTCGATTTCAACAAATGCACCATAATCAGTGATGTTGGTAACAGCGCCAGAGATCTTTTTGCCAACTGGATATTTTGCACCAATGCCATCCCAAGGATCGCTTTCAAGCTGCTTCATGCCGAGTGAAATACGATGAGTATCTTGGTTGATACGGATAATCTGTACCTTGACAGTTTGGCCAATGGTAAGGATTTCTGAAGGATGGTTAACACGGCGCCATGCCATGTCGGTCACATGCAACAAGCCATCAATGCCACCTAGATCAACGAATGCACCGTAATCGGTGATATTCTTGACCACACCATCAACAACCTGACCTTCTTCAAGGTTCTGAACGATTTCAGAGCGTTGTTCTGCACGGCTTTCTTCAAGAACGGTACGACGTGACACGACGATATTGCCGCGGCGACGGTCCATTTTCAAGATTTCAAATGGCTGTGGGTTGTGCATCAAAGGTGTAACATCGCGGATTGGGCGAATGTCAACTTGGCTGCGTGGCAAGAAGGCAACCGCACCATCAAGATCAACGGTGAAACCACCCTTAACTTGACTGAAGATTGTACCATCAACGCGCTGACCAGCATTGAATTTTTCTTCCAAACGGATCCAGCTTTCTTCACGGCGCGCTTTTTCGCGCGAAAGAACAGCTTCACCCATGGCGTTTTCAATACGCTCAACGTAAACTTCTACTTCATCGCCTGGCTTTAATGAGCCATCTTTAGCTTTTAAACCAAATTCCTTTAAAGGAATACGGCCTTCAACTTTAAGACCTGCATCAATGATAGCCATATCTTTTTCAATGGCGATGATGCGGCCCTTAACAACATTACCTTCTGCAAGGTCTTGTTTCTGGAAAGATTCAGCTAATAGGGCTTCAAAATCTTCGGTGCTTGGATTGGATAGTGACATAAAAACTCCTGAATGTGCTTTAGATATTTCAAAGCACAAGGCGCCGGGGGTTGGTGTTGAACAAATATGGCAAAAATCCTTTGATCCATAAAATGGATACCGGCGCAGGATCTACCATGGAAAAATTGTGTATGAGCGAGCCAGATAAAACATCTTAAAATCTTTCTTTAAAAGAAATAACTATAATGATGTATCAATCACTTGGCATGCTGTTACAAACGCTGTTTCTATACTCAATTTTGTTGTATCTAGCAAGTAGGCATCTTGCGCTTGTTTAAGCGGTCCCTCATCTCTATTGCTATCACGGGCATCACGTTCAATAAGATCCGCTTCAATTTGGTTCAAATCTGCGCTGCCACCACGCGCGACTATCTCGTCAAAACGCCGCTTTGCTCGCACTTCAACCAAAGCAGTTACAAAAAATTTGACCGTTGCATCAGGACAAACCACGGTGCCAATATCACGGCCATCAAGTACAGCACCCGCACCATTTTTTGCAAATTGACGCTGTGCATTAACCAAAGCACGGCGTAATTTTGGAAAAACCGCTATTTTTGATGCAGCTTCACCGATCAAGTGATTCGATAAAATAGCCCTATCCATTTTTGAAAAGTCAACGCTTTCAGCAGTCTTAATCACCGTTTCTTCATCATCAAGGGGTAAATTATCTTCCAGCATTTTATGGGCAACGGCGCGATAGGTAAGCCCCGTATCCAAATGCGGCAAGTGATAATGCTCGGCAATCATTCGCGCCAGCGTTCCCTTACCAGAAGCAGCCGGTCCATCAATGGCAATGATCAAAGCTTCTTTCTCTGTATTGTTATTTACTGACATTCTAAATCCGCTCCAAGATTGCCCATAAGTGTGATAAATTCAGGGAAACTTGTGGCAATCATTGTACTATCATCAACACTTACCGGCTTTTGGCTCGCACAACCCATTACAAGAAAGCTCATGGCAATACGGTGGTCAAGATGAGTTGCAACTTTGCCGCCGCCAAGACCTTTGCCTTCTGGTACGCCCTCAACAATTAGGTAATCTTCACCCTCTTCGCAAACAACATTATTGGCTTTTAGACCAGCTGCAACGGCCGCAAGGCGATCAGATTCCTTAACCCGCAATTCTTCCAAGCCGGGCATAATTGTGCGCCCTTGCGCAAAGGAAGCTGCAACGCTTAAAACTGGATATTCGTCAATCATCGATGGTGCGCGTTCAGCTGGAACCGTAACGCCGCGCAAATCAGACGAGCGCACACGCAAATCTGCAACATCTTCGCCACCGGTTTGCCGTTCATTCATTAATTCAATATTAGCGCCCATTTCCAACAATGTGGTGATAAGTCCAGTTCGCGTTGGATTCATCAAAACATTGCGAATAATAATATCAGAACCCGGAACAATTAATGCCGCGACAATGGGAAAAGCTGCCGAAGAGGGGTCGCCCGGTACTTTTATGGTTTGGCCGGTTAATTTGCCTTGCCCTGCTAAGCGAATAATCCGCTCGCCATTATTGCCAATTTCCACCTCAAGATCAGCACCAAAACCGAGCAGCATTTTTTCCGTATGGTCGCGGGTCATCACCGGCTCAATCACCGTTGTAATGCCCGGAGTATTAAGCCCAGCAAGAAGAACAGCTGATTTAACCTGCGCCGATGCCATGGGCACTGTATAGGTAATAGGATTAGCCGTTTTAGGGCCAATCAATGTTAAAGGCATTTTATCGCCTTCACTTGCTTCCACTTGCACCCCCATGAGGCGTAGCGGATCAAGCACACGTCCCATTGGCCGGCGACTTAAAGAAGCATCGCCAATAAAACTTGTTTTCATGTCATAAGTGCCAACCAAGCCCATGGTAAGACGGGCGCCAGTACCGGCATTGCCAAAATCTAATGCTTGTTGCGGCTCTAATAATGCGCCATTGCCAGTACCGTGAATAATCCATTCATCGCCTTCACGCCTGATTTCTGCCCCCATAGCGGCAAAGGCTTTACCAGTATTTAAAACATCTTCGCCTTCCAAAAGCCCAGTAATACGCGTTTCGCCGCTAGCAAGCGCGCCAAACATAAAAGAGCGATGCGAAATGGATTTATCGCCAGGAATATGCACTTCACCCTTCAGGGCACGACATTGATTGGAAACCATTGGCAGGGGTTTAAGATCTGAAGACATGATGTTTTAAGCTTTATATTGAAGTGAAAACAGAATAATGCGCAAGTTAGCTATTTTAACTGCTGAGTGCAATGCTTAAAAAGACGTTCATAAATTAAAATAGCGATAAGCATTTATGGGCGATCTGCCATTAAAAGCGTTAGTTTATCCAATAAGGATTGCCAACATTGTTGTGAATAATAAAAATATCATTTTTTATCTTTGACAAATTATCAAAATTGCGCTTAACCAACAGCCAACTCTTTGCCAAAAGGCAAAATCAATTGGGCTTATTTGAAAAAAACAAACAAGCTTTGGTAAAATTATTGCAGTCTGGGTTTTTTTGTGCTTGTGATACACTAGATACAACACAAATTGTTCCCTTTAACTTTTAAGAGGCTTGCTTATGGCAAAACCTGAATTAGGCACCAAACGCATCGATCCTGAAACAGGCAAGAAATTTTACGATCTTAATCGTGATCCTATTGTTTCGCCTTATACCGGAATTTCTTATCCCCTTTCTTATTTTGAAGCATCAGCTGAAGCTAAGGGCGAAGAAGAAGAAGCTGAAGAAGAAGGCCTTGATACAGCTCTCGAAAAGCCAGAATTCATCTCACTTGATGATGATGACAAAGATGACGATTTGCCAGATCTTGGCGATGATGATGTTGATCTTGGCGATGACGATGACACATTCTTGGCCGATGACGATGATGACGAAGATGATGATGTTGCTGGCATTATTGTTGGCGGCGTTAATGATGAAGACGACATCTAATATACATCAATTAACTATTTAATTTAAAATGCCCAGCTATATTTTATAGCTGGGCATTTTTATATCATTCCCAGATTTTGCGCTTTTGTAAAAGCATATTCGCGCAATTTTGAAGTAGAAATAAAGCCTATTATCGTACTTAATAAAAAAACGGCTGAAAAACAGAGCCATGCCCAATAAGCCGAGTTGATAAAATTACCTAAAACTTCGCCAAAACTTATCCAGTTGGGTAAATATTCACTGCATATCAAAATCGCCAACATAAGTGATAATATCAACCCACGTTGTTGGGCTGAACAATTTTCCGCTAATAGAACTGGCGAAACTGCATATAACGCAGAACCGGCTAAAATAATCCACGCCCAAAATAGCATAATAGCAATGAAATAATAATCATCAATCGAAATTGCTAAGAACAGAATAATTCCAATGGCAATAAAACTTAAACTCACCCAAAAGCTATAAGTCAAAACTGGTTTGCGACCAATATTATCAGATAGTCTTGCAAAGCCAAGGGCTGAAAGTACCAAAATCACATTTGTCATATTCATGAAACGATCTGCCATAGGACTTTGGAATTTATTGAAAATATAAAATAAAACTATCAAACTAACAAAAGGTAATAGAAATAAAAATTGGGCAAGACCGATAAATGCCAAGGTGCGCTTTATTTTTTTAGTTAAATCTATGGGCGCAATTCTATCCAAAGAGATAAGATTGCTTTTTTTGACCCTATCTGGCTTTTTTAAGCAGAATATGCGTAGAACAACCAAGAAAATCATTAAAATCGCACAGAAAAGCCAAATGGAAACATCTTCAAGGACTATTTTGATAATGTCTTGTAGATAAAATGGAATGCCTAAAAGTAGTAAAGCATAAATAATATCAAGCAGAAGATTAAAACATAAAACCCGTTTTAATTGAAATTTATGCCAATTGAAAGCATAGTGATTAAATACGAGACGCGCTCCCAAAAGCGGTATGGTGAGCGATAGAACTAGTAAAAATTCAAAAAAACTCAAATAAATAGCGGTTAGGATGAAACTTACCCTAAAAGCACGATATCCCTTATCACTAGTTTCAATGAGATAAGATAAAGAAACTGCAAGCTCGGCACAATAAAATGCAAAAATAGTGACTTTCGCTAGATTAATAATCATTGATGCAATACTTAAAGGCACAAATCCTTCCACTATTACAAAAATAATTAGTGACAAGAACAGCAAAAAAACCGCATTAAACACTAAAATAGTCTTGCGGCAATAGTAATCAGAGATAGACGCTAAAACAACAGCACCGATAAGTGTAATAATAAAGAAAAGCGGTGTTGGAATTTGCCATATTTCTATATCAAGGGGGATAGAAAATACATGCTTATTATCTGCAAGACTTCCAAATATTGCTAAATAGTTATGAAACAAAAATACGCCTAAAACTATTGCTAAAATTAGCATAAAGGATTTTTGCAGCTGATCCAATCTAGTCCCCTCGCGTTAACATATTTGATGCTGCACATTTTATACGTCATGTCAAAGATATATGGGAATAAAAATTGCTATAACTCATGCATTTCTTTGTTTAATATTGCCATAATAGTGCTAATAAGGGTTAATTGAAAATATTGGCCGCCAAAGTCCGCCTCTATAAATATAATAAAGCGCATGGAGTTAAAAAATGACCAGCAATGTTGCCTTAACCGGTCTTGCCCGTGATCTTAAAGAACACGCCAAAACGGGCAAGCCTATCCGCATTGGTCTTGTTGGTTGTGGAGAAATGGGCACCGATCTTTTAGCTGGCGTCGCGCAAATGGATGGTATTGAAGTAGCAGCTGTTGCAACGCGCACACCATCAAAGGTTATACAAGCAGCTGAAATTGCTTGGCAAGAAAAGGGCCACGCGAAGGAAGTTGAAAATAACACTGCCATGAGCGCTGCCATTGAAGCTGGACTTACCGCAGCGACCGGTGATCTTGATTTAATGCTGAATAACGAGCTTATTGATATCGTTGTTGATGCTACCGGTTATCCAGAAGCGGGCGCAGAAATTGGCATTAAAACCCTTGAAAACAACAAGCATCTTGTGATGATGAATGTTGAAGCGGATGTAACAATTGGCCCCTATTTGAAATATGAAGCCGATAAGCGTGGCTTAATTTATAGTTTGGGCGCTGGTGATGAGCCATCATCTTGTATGGAGCTCATTGAATTTGTGTCCGCCCTTGGTCATCCAATTGTCGCTGCAGGTAAGGGCAAAAATAATCCATTAAAATTTGATGCTGTTCCCGATGATTATGAAGAAGAAGCTTCTCGTCGTGATATGAATGTGCGCATGCTAGTTGAATTTATCGATGGTTCTAAAACCATGGTGGAAATGGCAGCCATTGCCAATGCAACTGGCCTTGTGCCTGATTGTGCGGGCATGCACGGCCCCAAAGCCAGCGTAAAGGAATTAAGCAACGTGCTTATTCCAAAAAGCGATGGCGGTATTTTACAAAAAAGCGGTGTGGTTGATTATAGTATTGGCCAAGGCGTTTCACCTGGGGTTTTTGTGGTGGCTAAAATGGACCATCCACGTATTCATGAACGCTTGCGAGATTTAAAAGTAGGCGAGGGGCCTTATTTTACTTTTCATCGCCCCTATCATTTAACCGCTATGGAAGTGCCACTTACTTGCGCCCGCGTCATGCTTTATGGCAAAGCCGATATGGTGCCTTTACCGCGCCCAGTTGCTGAAGTTTGTGCTGTCGCCAAAAAAGACCTTATGCCGGGCGACAAGCTTGATTTTATTGGTCTTTATACCTATCGCGCTTATATTATGACCATGGATGATGCCAAGAAAAACGATGCAATTCCTTGCGGTCTATTAGAAGGCGCGAGCGTCACTGCACCAATTAAACAAGGTGAATTGATAACCCATAAAAACGCCACCATACGCGAAGACCAGTGGATTGCCAAATTACGCAAACGCCAAGATGATCTTGTAAAAAGTGGTGCTTTAACTTAATATAAAAACTAGTAATGCGGCGGCCTTGTAATAGGAATAGAGGGCTGTATTTGCTCTTCAACATTTAAAAAACGCTCGGTTAAACGATCGAGCTTTCTTTGCATGGCATCAATAATTTTCCATTGCTCGGTCAATGTAGTTGATAAATCATCAATCATTTTTTCCTGCTCAGTAATGCGGCATTGCAAGGCAATTATTTCTTTTTCCATGACGTGTTCCATAATAAGTGTAGTCTTAAGTCAATAAAGCAAACTAGGGGCAGGACCAATTAATTTCAACGAAATCTTATAAGGAGATTTTGTGGGCAGGAGAAGAGGAAGCACCAAAAAATATGAAGTTTTTGAAGCCACTTTGACAAAATTATCATGAAAATTTACGTGCATCTTGAACAGAACACCAAAACAACGGCTTAACGCTCAATCCTGTAAACCCCAATTTTTCGCTTTCCAGCGTGTATATTCCGCAGTTTATTGTGCTTTTCTCTTTCAATGAATAGGCTTACCCCAATTCTCTGTCTTGCATCTACCAACATAAAAGTGTTTCTATTGATATCAATTTAGAATGTGGTGAGCTTACATAGTTTTAAATAAGCGAGAGTTTTTACCATGATAAACACGGAAAAGTTCGTGCCAGTTAAAAATATCGAATGGTTTGAAGTATGGTTCGATGACGGACTTATGCCACCTTATATTCTACTATTAACAAAAACAAAAAATATTGATGAATATATTATTTATGATTTATTGAAGTCTCCTAAAGCTGACAGAATCTTTAATTGCTATGAAGACGCATTTTTATTCCTAACTGAAGACGAATATAGCTGCGTAAAGGGACGCGAACGAATAATATAAATTCAAATTAAACGAACGTTCTAAGAGCGTGAAATGCCTTTTTTTAAAATTAAAAAACGCCCCACTATTATAATTTATGCGAACTTTATTGGTGTTT
The DNA here is from genome assembly GCF_026743145.1 of Bartonella sp. HY761. Lineage (NCBI taxonomy): Bacteria > Pseudomonadati > Pseudomonadota > Alphaproteobacteria > Hyphomicrobiales > Bartonellaceae > Bartonella > Bartonella sp. HY761. The sequence continues at coordinate 3,159,672 of NZ_CP104887.1, read as the reverse complement.
CACAAAACCATTATTGCAATTTTCCAAATTATTTTTTCTAAATTTATCAATATGTTCTAAAAGACAACGTTTAAATATTGACCGCATTATCATTGTCATCAACAGATAATTTCATCTTATCAGTTTTACATTGTCTCATTTACGCAACAGTTGAATGAAACCGTCATAATTTTGCTACAAGCCCGCCACAATTAATCTTGACATATAGGCTCATGAATCGCTAGCAAATAGATAAATGAATTAGCTTAGGGGAAATAATTATGACTATAATGCCGAAGAAAAAGGATTATGCCCAGTCGCGACTGGTGAATAATATGGCTGTGCGCCTAGGATTGGCAGCAACGCTAACCTCCTTGCCGCTAGTAGCGCAAGCACAAAATACTAACGCAACCAATGCAAATAATAACAATACTAATGTTGGCGCCAATAATGGTTCTACCGTTCTTGAAACAGTAACCATCACCAGCGACACTGGCAGTATTAACACCAATAATGCACAAACTGGTTCTTCACGTATGCCAGGAAGCGTTCGCGAAGTTCCGCAAACAGTCAACACTGTTCCAGAACGCATTATGCAAGAGCAAAATGTAACAACCCTTGAGCAAGCTTTGCGTAATGTTCCCGGCATCACCGTCACCACTGGTGAAGGCAATGGCGGTATGAATGGTGATCGTTTTAGTATCCGTGGTTTTGAAACCTTGGGTGATACTTATCAGGACGGTTTGCGCGATTTCGGTGTTTATGTTCGTGACAGCTTTAACATGGAGCAAGTTCAGGTATTTAAAGGCCCTAACGGCGAGAATTTTGGCGTTGGTACAACCGGTGGTGCGATCAATACTGTTTCTAAAAAGGCTCGCCTTGGTACTTTTGGTAAAGTTGAAGGTACAGTTGGCAATGGCCCACTTTATCGCAGCACAATCGACTATAACAAGCAAATCAATGATACAACCGCTGTTCGTTTTAATTTAATGGGCAATTGGCAGAATATTGTTGACCGCAATCAGAACACATCTGATCGTTGGGGCGCAGCTGCATCAGTTGGTTTTGGTCTTGGTACAAATCAGACATGGCATTTAAACTATTACTTCCAACATAATGACCGTACCCCTGATTATGGTGTGCCATTCGTTAAAACGCCTAATGGTTACTTCTATCCTGTGACTGAATATGGTGTGCCACGCAAGAATTTTTACGGTAAGCATAGCGATCAGGATAAGTCTGACATCCATATGGTTACTTCAAATTATAGCAATGAAATCAATGATTGGTTAACAATCAAAAATGATACACGCTATACACATTTCTCACGCTGGTTTACCACAACACCAGTTAATTGTGGCACTTCTGGTGGGCTAACAGCCGGTTGTACAGCAGCTCTTTTTGGTGCAGGTGGCAATCCGGTTCTTGGCATTGGAGCTGGCGGTGGCCCAAGCTATGATCAAACAAGCTGGGGCATTCAAAATGTAACAACAGCGATTGCTAAATTTGAAACTGGTGCACTTCGCCATGAAGCAGTGCTTGGTCTTGATATGATGTATCAAAAAGATGAGCGTCAAGGTTATCGCTACATTGGTAGCAAAGCAACCCATGCACCTAGCCTTTGGACCGAAAATTTTGACTCAAGCTATTATCAGCTTGTTCCAAATGCTGCCAATTATAAGGATGCTAATTCACGATCATTCGCTGTTTTCTTAAGTGACCGTGTTTGGCTTACCGAACAGCTATCGATTTTGGGTGGTGTTCGTTGGGATCATCAAAAGACCAATTATGATTTGACTGGTGCGAATGGTATCACATCTACCTCTGCTAGTGCAGATTATGCAAGCCCGAAAGCTTCGCTTATTTGGGAACCAACCAAAAGCCAAAATTATTATGTAACCTATTCGGTTTCTAAGAATTTGCCAGCTGGGCAGTATATTACCTCTGACGTGAACCCAGTTTCGAGCGGCATGGCAGATTGGAAGCCTGAAAAAAGCGAACTTTGGGAAGTTGGTGGCAAACTTGATCTTTTTGATGGCAATCTTGGTCTAACCGCTGCTGTTTTCCAGGTAACTAAGGATAATTCTATCCATTCTGATCCTGATGGTGAACTTACCTTCTCTGGCGACAAAGAACGTGTTCGTGGTTTTGAAGCTGGTTTAACAGGCAATATTACCGAGCAATGGAATGTTTATGGTTCCTATACCTATTTATGGAGCCGTGTTCTTGATGCTGAGGAAACTGAAACTATTGGCAATAGCGTTGGTAAAGTTGCAAAAAATGCTGCAAGTATCTGGACAACTTATGATCTAGCACCTCATATCGCAAATCTTGATGGCAAATTGCTCATTGGCGGTGGTATGACCTATCGTGATGCTATGGCAATTCGTAGTGATGGTCTGGCTCGTGTGCCCCATAGCTTCACATTGGATGCACTTGTTTCCTATGAAAATGAAAAATGGAAAATCAGCGCTAATGCTTATAACCTTACAAATCGCTTAAACTACGATAATTTCTTTTACGGGCGAGTAGCTTCTTCTGCGCGCGCCATTCCTTCATCTGGCCGGTCATTCACTTTGAGTGTTGCTGCCAAGTTCTAATCATGTGATTTTGGTCAAAGGCTTTCCAACGCCATGGGCCACTTGAGCACTATGAACAATAAGCAGCTCCGATAAAACAGGGCTGCTTGACTATTCAACCTTAAAATCAAGTCTCGGCATAAATCTATGCTGGGCTTATATAGTAATGCTCCCCGCAAGACCGTAAAGGCCTTGTGGGTTTTGTGCTGTCTAAAAACAATAATTCTACTGAGCCTATATATTAAAAAGCATCATAGTTGAAATATAACCAAGAGAGAAAAAGGTGTAATATGATTGTACAAATACCCAATATTTTAACTCCTGAAGAAGTGAAGCTATGCCGCGAAAAATTGGAAGCCTCGCAATGGGTTGACGGTGCAGCAAGCGCAGGCGAGCAAGCTAAAAAGGTTAAGTTCAATCTGCAAATACCACAAGGCTCCAATGAGTCAAAAGAACTAGGCGAGATTATTCTAAATGCCCTTGCCCGTGATCCAATTTTTAACTCAGTAGCCATGCCAAAACATGTCTTTCCACCATTGTTCAATCGATATGATGTTGGCATGCGTTATGGCGAACATGTGGATGGCGCATTTCGATCCGTCGCTAGTGGCGCACGCATAAGGCAAGATGTTTCAACAACAATATTCCTAACCGAGCCTGAAGAATATGAGGGCGGCGAATTGGTGATTATTGATGGCCATAATGAAAGCCATATTAAACTGCCTGCTGGCTATGCAATCGTTTATCCAACCATTAGCTTGCACCGCGTTGAAGAAGTAACCAAGGGATCGCGCTGGGCATCATTTTTCTGGACACAATCCTTAATTCGTGATGTATTCATGCGCGATACATTGCATGAATTAGATATGAGTATTCGCAATTTACGCGCTATTTTGCCTGATGACCATGCCGATATTTTGCGCCTTGTGAATATTTATCACAACCTTTTGCGCCAAAATTCTGATCTTTAACAATGATGCCAGCTTTGGCTTTTAAATCAAGGCTGGCATAGTTTCACCAATTTAAATTAAAGGTGCAATTTCATGTCGCCCATTCGCCAATGGCCTGCAAAACTGCTTGATAAAATGCTTTTGCCGCAGGGGGTGAATACGAGCAATCAAGCTAGCGCACCTCTTCCTGATGCTCATATTTTTTTACTACGCCAACCCTTACTAAAAATTAGCGACTGGGAAGCGCAGTTAAAGACCAATGAAGCAGCTCTTCATGCCATGCGTCTTGCTGAACAGGGCAAAGCAAAAGCGCAAGTTCAATTTGCCCGTATTTTACTATTGGGTCTTGGTGTTGAAAAAAAACAAACGGAAGCCTTTGCATGGTTTGGCAAAGCTGCCGCCCAAGGTAATATAGAAGCCATCAATATGTTAGGGCGCTGCTTTGAACATGGTTGGGGCATTGACCAAAATTTTAACCAAGCTGCCCATTATTTTTCAAAAGCGGCCACTCTTGGTGATGATTGGGCGATGTTTAATTTAGCTGATCTTTATCGCCGTGGTGACGGCGTTCAAAAAGATGAACAAAAGGCTTTTGAACTATATAGCCAAGCAGCGCTAAAGAAAAACCCAAAATCTTTTAATATGCTTGGCCTTTTTTATGAAGAAGGCGCGATCATTCCCCAAGATATCAATGTTGCTAGCAATTACTTTCGCCAGGGGGCAGAACACGGCGATTGTTGGGGCTGTTTTAACCATGCCCGCATGCTTTTAGCCAACAACCAACCTGATGAGGCTTTTTCTTGGCTTGAAACATCGTTAAATCATCAAAATGACGATTATTGTCAAACCTTGGTAAAGCTCTTTGACCATCATAGCAATTCGCAGTTACGGGCCATTGCGCAAAAGGCTGCCGCGCTGATTGCTAATTACCAAATTGAAAAATAAGTGATAGGAAGCCAATAAAAATGACAGTCATTCCTCATGACGCAGTTTCTCTTTATGACTATGAGCGTTATTTTTGTGAAAAAATGCCTGCCGATATTCTTGGCTATATTAATGGCTATGGCGCTGATGGCATTACCTATCACAATAATCGTCATGCTTTTGATAAGCTTTCGCTTTGGCCGCGTGTGTTAAAAAGCTTAAAAAATGCCAATACCAATTGTGTATTTGGTGGGTTTTCACTACCATCACCCGTTATTATTGCTCCTATGGCCCATCATCAATTAGTTGATATTAATGGCGAAATTACAACAGCTCAAGCTGCTTCTTTAACCAAAACGCCATTTTGTGTCAGCACACAAGCAAGTTGCAGCTTAGAAAGCGTAGCAGCGAGTGCGCCTAATTTATATTTTTTTCAGCTCTATAAGCGCAAAAATATCAATGACAATCTCGACCTTGTTGATCGCGCTCAAAATGCTGGTTATAAAGCTATTGTTTTAACCGTTGATACGCCAGTGAGCGGGGTGCGCAATTGCGAAATGCGCGCGGGGTTTCAATTGCCCAAGCATATAAAATCGGTAAATCTTGCGCCCTATGGCGAAGAAGAATTCATTGCAAAAAACGCAGGAAGTCCAGTTTTTCAAGGCATGCTTGATGATGCAGCCGATTGGGATTTTTTGCAAATGCTATGCAATCATGCCCAAATACCTGTTTATGTTAAAGGAATTTTACACCCGCAAGACGCACAAATGGCAATTGATGCTGGTTGTCGCGGCATTATTATTTCCAATCACGGGGGGCGTGCGCTTGATAGTGTACCGGCCACAATTACCGTTTTGCCATTAATTGCCAAGCAAGTAGCAGGACAAGTACCGATTTTGCTTGATGGTTCTATCCGCCGTGGCAGCGATATTGTTAAAGCACTGGCGCTTGGTGCAAATGCAGTGCTACTTGGTCGGCCAATATTATATGGCCTTGGCGTTGCCGGCATGGTGGGAGTTGTCCATGTGCTAACTCTATTACAGACCGAACTTGAAATTTCTATGGCGCTTTGCGGTTGCGCAAGTCTTAGCGATATTAGCCGTGATATTATTTATTGCTCCCCCAATATATATTGATTTTTAAAGCTAAAAATATATAGTTTTACATGAATTTATAATTTTAGATTATATATTCTATAACGTAAATATAAAATAATATTTAATCTTTATTTTTTGTAATAAATAATTTAAAATTCATTAGAATTATGTTTTTATGTGGGATATAAGTAATGATTAAAATAAATAGTAAATTTCTTAAGAAATCTATCATTGTTACCTTGTTGCCCTTTGCATTATACGGTTGTAATTCTTTACCAGAAGCCACAGATGAGCAGCTTATCGAGTTTTTTTCTCATAATCCAATGGGCATGAATGGAAGATTTGGTGGGCCTCCGGTGATACCAATGTCAACAGTAGAATGCCTTGCCATTTTATCCAATGCAAGTTTTGATGGCTTTGAAAAACCACCAAAAGAATGGGCTGATATGATGCGTGTAGATTGTCAAGGATTTCTATTAGGCTTGGTGAATGATAAAGACATCAATGTCATTGGTTTTAAAATGAAGGATTTTGAAAGCAAGGAATTGACAGAACGTGTCTATAAGCTTCATGGAGTTAGTATTGCTGCCTCAGATCAATACCGAGTTGAACAAAACAAAAAGTTCGAAGAACAGAGCGAAAAAGAACGGCAAGAACAAGAAAGAAAGCGCGAAATCGAAAAGCAGCGCCAACTTGAAGCGGAAAATGAAGCTAAGCAAAAAGCAATTGCCGAATTAAAACAAGCGCGCGATCAATATGCGGCCTTTGTAACTTCACTCGATACACGCTTACCGCAATTACGAGCCACTTGTAATGAACACAAAGCTTTGAGCGACGAATATCGTAAAATTGATGCGAATAAAGGGGCGATGTATAATTTGATGCGTGATGATATTTGTACAAGTAATTTTGCCAAATTAAAATCGGAAGCAAATGAACTTTTAAGCAAATGGAAACGCCTAAAAGTGGATGGTTATGGAACGACTTGGCGCTTTCATAAGCCCTATTTGAACACATTAGCCGACGATACCCGGATTAATTCTGTCATGGAAAAACTGACTAAAGAAATAAATGAAATGAAAAGCAAATTGGGTCGCTAGGTATTTTATTGAATTAAAAATGCTTCAAGATCGGACACTACGAGTATCTTAAAAAACTAGCATGCAAATGGTCGTACCTTTTTGGTGTAGTTGTTATTAAGCATAGCAACTGCACCAAAATTTTACCCAAATGGCTTTGGCTTTAAAGGCTTACATAGTACCGGCATCGACTAAAACAAGCTCTGCATCTTCCAAGGCTGTGACCCTAATTGTGTCTTCATTGCTAATTGCGGCGCCATCACCGGTATTGATTGCAATCGTGTTAATTTCCACCTTGCCCTTGGCTGGAACTAGATAGCCAAAGCGGCTATTATCAGCAAAGTGATAGTCAACGCTTTCGCCCTTTTTTAATGTTGCTCCCAATACGCGGCCATTGGTACGAATAGGCAAAGCATCGCTATCACTATCAAAGCCACTTGCTAACACCACAAATTGTCCTGAACGCTCGCCCTTTGGAAAAGGCTTCGTGCCCCAAGAGGGTTTTTCACCTTTTTTGTCGGGGAAAATCCAGATCTGAAATATTTTTGTATCTTCATTTTCGTTATTATATTCTGAATGTTGGATACCCGTTCCAGCACTCATCACTTGCACATCGCCCGCAACAGTGCGGCCTTTATTGCCAAGGCTATCTTCATGAGAAATTGCCCCTTCACGCACATAGGTGATAATTTCCATATCATTATGGGGATGGGCTGGAAAACCAGTTCCAGCCGCAATTATATCATCATTCCATACCCGTAATTTACCCCAATGCATGCGATTACGGTCATGATAATTGGCAAATGAAAAATGATGCTTGGCATTAAGCCAGCCATGATTTGCTGCGCCAAGGTCTTTAAAAGGTCTATGTTCAATCATTGTCTCGTTCCTTGATAAATTCTATTCTGATTAATGAGGAATATAAGCTATGGCCTCCTAGTTGAGAATGAGCAAAGCAGAATAACAAACTTTCCAATTTTGATATCTCATTTGCAAATATTCAAAGATGCTTTATGCATGTGTAGTGAGCTTAAAACAGCATTGATAGGCATAGGATCAAAGGCATGGGATCAAAGGCATGGCAACAATATTACCCGATTTAGAAGGATGGGCAATATTTGCCAAAGTTGCGGAAATGGGATCTTTTGCTAAGGCAGCCTCCGAGCTTAACCTTTCACAAGCAACCGTTTCCAAGGCAATTTCCCGTTTAGAGACGCGGTTAAATGTCATGTTGGTGCAACGCACATCACGGGCAATTTCTTTAACCGAGGCTGGATATGCCGCATTAGAGCGTGCCATCGCTATTCTTGAAAATGGTCATGCAATTGAAGAAGAAATAAGCGAGCAAGCAACAAGTTTACGTGGCCGCATACGTATTTCGTTGCCAATTTCCTTTGGGGTTAAATATGTAGCACCCATCCTTGCCGATTTTTTGATGCAACACCAAGATGTTGAAATTGACGCGGATTATTCCGATAAGCAGATTGATCTTATTGAGGATAAAATCGACCTTTCTTTACGGATTGCCAATATGGTTGATTCAAGCCTTATTATCCGCAGTCTTTGTTCCGTGCGCATTCTTCTGGTTGGTTCACCAAGTTATTTTGCCAATCATGGTAAGCTCGAGCATCCGCGTGATCTTGCCAACCATAAGACATTTAAATATGCCTATAATTTTGGTAAAAAAGGTTGGAGTTTTGTTCATAAAGAGCATGGTGAATTTACCCAAATAACCAAGGCGCAAATGCAAGCTAATAATGCTGAAGCTTTAACTCCTGCTTTACTTGCTGGATTGGGTGTTGCACTCCAACCAGAATTTCTAGTTTGGGATGAGTTGCAAAATGGTAGCTTACAAACAGCATTGGATGATTGGCACATCAAGCCATTAATGCTGCATATTGTGACACCGCCAGGGCGTAAAAGACCACATCGGGTGCAAGCCCTTATCGACCATATTGCCCAAACACTAACCAAACAGCCTTGGGTTCATGCAAAAGCATAAAATTAAACGAGAATAAGCCGGTTAGAAAGTTTCAAGCGTAATTTCAACCGCCTATTAGGTAACCGCAATTGAAAGCGCTTTTTGCCTTTTGTTGTTTTGTCTGTTAACAAAGATTGCAAGGGTGCATATTCACGCAAAAAATAATCAAGCGGCGCACATTCACGAACCGGGCGTAATTCATCAAATTCGTCAATCACCATCATTGGTAAATTATAAAGATCAGCCCATAGCCGCCAATCCAATAGCACGTCATCATAATTATCAGAAATCAACAAAGGAATAGAAAGGCTAGGGTCTTTATGCACCAGCATCAATGCCAATAAATTATCATTTTTACCGCCCTTTAAACGATGGGCGCTCACACCGTAATAAGAGGATAGCGGAATAATTTTAATGACATTGCTATCTTGTGGTAAAGCGCTATTAGCTGCACTGTTATCTTGCTGCACAATAATAGTATTTTCGGTCAATGTGCCACAAAATACTGTATTTTGACCGTGAAAGGCAATTTTTTGTGGCAAATGGCAAGGATCCAATCGCAATTCATGCATATGCTCACTTTGTTCATTCCAGCAATCTGCCCAACGTCCTGCCATTATAACCCTCATTACTTCAACAAAAAATAGCACATTTCAACTTTATAAATTGAAATGGCTCAAATACCCTCCCCAACAGGGTATGTATTAAAGCTTATAAAGATAAATATTATCAGGAAACTTAATGGCTAAGGTTAATCAATTATGTTTTTAATTTAAATAAATGTTTGGTTAGCAAAAAGCTAATTTTATACTATGTTAAAAAATCCGTTTTGAAATATAAAAAAAGAGCCGTTATTACGGCCCCTTTAACGTTGGAATAACGAAAAGACTAAATGTCAAAACGCGCGGTTACCGGAACATGGTCAGATGGTTTTTCCCAGCCGCGTGCTTCTGTTTTAATATCTATCGCCTTTAAATGGCTAACCAGATCTTTTGAACCCCAAATGTGGTCAAGACGGCGGCCTCGATTAGCAGCTTGCCAATCTTTAGCGCGATAGCTCCACCAAGTGTAAAGCTTATCTTCAGGCGGAATGATTTCACGCATTAAATCGACCCAAGCACCTTGATGAAGCACTTTATTCAGCCCTTCAACCTCGATCGGCGTATGGCTAACAATTTTTAACAATTGCTTATGCGACCAAACATCGTTTTCAAGGGGAGCAATATTCAAATCACCCACTAAAATGGAAGATATACCATCATTTTCATCAGCGCGGATCGCTAACATTTCTTCTAAAAAAGCAAGCTTATGAGCAAATTTGGGGTTAATTTCGGGATCAGGTTCGTCACCACCAGCAGGTACATAAAAATTATGCAGCCGAATTTTCTTATTACCTGCTTCAAAAACTACCGACACATAACGACGGTCATCAATAGTACAGAAAAGCCTTGTTTTCATATCACTCAATGGTAAGCGTGATAGAATTGCGACACCATGATAGCCTTTTTGGCCACTAATCGCCATATATTCATAGCCGGCAGCCTTAAAATTTTTAGACGGAAAGGCATCATCAGGACATTTTGTTTCCTGTAAGCATAAAATATCAGGTTTTTCTTGGTTTAAAAAATCAAGCACGATATTTTCGCGCAACCGCACCGAATTAATATTCCAAGTGGTAATAGATAAGGTCATGGGGTTTAGAACGTTCCTTGCAAGTATCAGTAGGGCAGAAAAATACTGCTTTATTGATAGTTTTTTTAGGGTTAGAACCTATTATATTATAAAAACGGTAAAATAGCGCAAAACTATATAAATACAAGCATAATGTCCATTCAAGCTTTTCACAACTCGTTACAATAAGATGCTTTATATATTTTATTTGCGTTTTTATTTTCGGTGATGATCGCCAAAACAATCACCACAAGCGGCAAGGGTTTCAATAACGCGGCAATCATGAATGGTGTGGTTTTCACATTTTTCAGTCATGCGAACCAGTTCTTTTTCCAATAATTTTAACCGTTCAATGCGTTGACGCACCGCTTGCAATTGGGTCACAGCAATGTGATCGGCTTCACCGCAGGGTTGCTCTGGATGTTTTGACAATTTAATCAACTGCCTTATTGCTTCTATCGAAAAGCCAAGCTCACGTGCATGAAGGATGAAAAGCAGGCGGTTGTAATGCGTTTCGTCATAGCGGCGTTGGTTGCCGCTGGTACGTTGTGCTTCATCTAAAAGACCAATTTTTTCATAATAGCGAATGGTTTCGATATTGCAGCCAGTGCGTTTTGCCAGTTCGCCAATAGAATTTTGCCGCATGGTCATTTTTCCTCTTGAACCTGTAGTTACTACAGGGATTACATAAGAAAGACAGGAATAAAATACCAGCCTTTAGTTGCAATGAAAGGCTAAAAAATTGGAGCTTATACCATGTCAAACAATGAATTTACGCAAAAAGGGCAAAGTGTAGACGATCAAAAGCATGACCATAATCATCACCACGATCATAATCATCACCATGACCAAGAGATCGCGCTTATTGAAGGTGACGAAAATATACCCCAACAAGGTGATATAGTTTGGGCGATTAAAGGTATGGATTGTGCTGCCTGCACAGTAAAAATCACCAATGCAATGAAAAATATGCAAGGCGTTGATAATGTCCGTGTATCATTAATGCGCGAAACCTTGTCTTTGCAAATAGATGAAAGCAAAACCACCCCACAACAAATCGAAAAGACAATTGCTAGCCTTGGTTATAGTGCAAAGCCGCTAAATGACCAAAAGCAACCAAATAAAACAGATGACGTTGTTTGGTGGCAAACAGCTAAAGCACGCATGGTGTTTTCAGCGCTTAGCCTTGTCATACTTGCCTATATTATTAGTTTTATTAAACCGCAATGGGCTGCGCCAGCTTTCATGGCTGCAAGCCTAATTTCCCTTTATCCAGTTGCAAGCCGCGCCTTTGCCGCCATACGCACAGGTAGTTTTTTCACCATTGAGATGTTGATTACCATCGCCGCTATTGGTGCAATTTTTATCAATGCTGCGGAGGAAGCCGCCATTGTCATTGTACTTTTTTTGATTGGCGAATTATTAGAAGGGGTTGCGGCAGGGCGTGCCCGCGCGGGCATCAAAGCATTGCATGACCTTGCCCCTAAAACTGCGTTTATTGAAACAAAAGAAGGGCTTATTGAAACATCCGTTGATGCTTTGAAAATTAACGATATTATTATTGCCCGCACCGGTGATAGCATTGCTGCCGATGGCGTGGTTCTTGATGGTATATCAAGCGTAAATGAAGCACCGATAACCGGTGAATCAATGCCAAAGACCAAAGAGCAAGGCGATAGTGTTTTTGCCGGCTCGATTAATCTTGGTGATGCCATGCGCATTAAAGTGCTAAAAAACGCTAGCGATAATACCATTGCCCGCATTATTGAACTGGTTGAAAATGCCCAAGAAGCAAAAGCTCCAACCGAGCGCTTTATTGATAATTTTGCCCGCTATTATATGCCGATTATCGTTGGAATCGCCTTACTCACAGCATTGATACCACCGCTATTGTTTGATGGTGATTGGCAAAAATGGATTTATAAAGCGCTTGCTCTCTTATTGATTGGCTGCCCATGCGCTTTGGTTATTTCCGTTCCAGCCTCAATTGCATCGGCTTTAGCAAGTGGTACCAAACGCGGATTATTGATTAAAGGCGGGCAAGTGTTAGAAACGCTTGCCAAAACAAGCATTATTGCCTTTGATAAAACTGGTACGCTCACCAATGGCACGCCAATCCTTAGCAAAGTATTTGCAGTCAATAATAATGCGCTTGATGAAAACGTGGGCAATATAGTTAGTATCGCAAGCGCCATGGAAAGTATATCAAGCCACCCGCTTGCGCAAGCCATTGTCACTTATGCAGCAGAGCATGATATAAAGCCATGTGATTTAAGCAATGTAAGCACATTGCAAGGCAAAGGCTTAACTGCCAATTATAATGGCAAAACACTGTTTCTTGGCGCACCACGCTTTGCCAAGAATTATGCCGCCCTAACGCCATTGGTTGAAGCTGAAATTACCAAGTTAGAAGAAAAAGGCAATACAACAATCGTACTTGTTGAACAAAATGCAGTCATTGGCATTATTGCAATGCGAGATGAACCAAGAAAAGACGCAAAATCGGCAATGACCGCCTTAAAGCAGCTGAAGATAAAGCCACTTATGCTAACCGGTGACAATACCCGGACAGCAAATGCTATTAGCCAAGAGCTTGGGATAGAAGCCTATAGCGAGTTGCTACCGGAAACGAAATCGAAAATTATTGCCGATTTAAAAACCAAAGGTTTAACTGCAATGGTGGGCGATGGCATTAATGATGCACCAGCGCTTGCCTTGGCTGATACTGGCATTGCCATGGGCTCTGGCACCGATGTTGCACTAGAAACGGCAGACGCTGCTATTTTACGCAACCGTGTTAGCGATGTTGTAACCTTAATAAAAATGGCCAAAGCTACGATGCGTAACATTCACCAAAATGTTGCCATTGCGCTGGGGTTAAAAATTGTATTTTTGCTTGCTACTTTATTCTGGTTTACCGATTTATGGCTAGCCATTTTTGCTGACACCGGTGCAACTTTGCTAGTAACCTTAAATGCGCTGCGGCTCTTAGCTTGGAAAAAAGATTAAAGCTAAGGTCAGGCGTTGATTAAGCATCACCATTTATTTTAACCCAAAAAAGGTGCTTCACACAATTTGCGAATTGCTCTAATAGAATAGGGTAATAAAGATTGGATGATGGAGAGCTTTTATGAGTGGTGATGCACAAGGTTTAATCGATAAGGCATCCGCCTTGGTTGAGGCAGCAAAAAAGGCTGGTGCCGATGCGGCTGATGCTGTGGTTATCCGCTCACGCTCACGGCAAGTTAGTGTGCGGCTTGGCAAAGTTGAATCGACCGATAGTTCAGAGAGTGATGATTTCTCATTACGCGTTTTTTTGGGCAAAAAAGTTGCAACTATTTCGGCTAATTCTCAATCCGATCCTCAAGCTTTGGCAATTCGCGCCGTTGCTATGGCAAAAGTATCTCCTGAAAACCCTTTTGAAGGTTTGGCTGATCCTAAACTTTTGCAGCATAAGCCACGTGATCTTGATTTATTTGATGCAACAGATTTAGATAGTGCAGCTTTAACCCATGAAGCGCTTGCAATGGAAGAAGCCGCATTAGCTGTAAAGGGCGTCAGCAATTCTGGCGGTGCAGGGGCAGCATGTGGGGCAGGCGGCATGGTATTGGTGACAAGTGATGGTTTTTGCGGCCATTATATGAGTTCGCGATTTTCGCGCTCTTGCAGCGTTGTTGCCGGCACTGGCACAGCAATGGAACGCGATTATGATTATAGTACGGCACTGCACTTTGCAGACCTTGATCATAGCCATCATATCGGACAAAGAGCAGGTGAGCGTACTGTTGCCCGCCTTGGCGCGCAACGGGCAAAGACTGGCACAGTCGATGTGATTTTTGATCCACGCATGGCGCGCGGTATTGCCGCCCATATTGCTAGTGCAGTTAATGGTGCATCAGTTGCTAGAAAAACCAGCCTATTGCGTGAGAAAATGGGGCAAGCCATCATGCCGCAAGGCATCACTATCACTGATAATCCGCTCAAAGTGCGGGGCAGCTCGTCCCGCCCGTTTGATGGGGAAGGCGTTGAAGGACAAATGCTGGAAATCGTTAAAGATGGTGTTTTGCAAAATTGGCTCTTATCCACCTCTGCCGCAATGGAGCTTGGCTTAACAACCAATGGCCATGGCGTACGCTCATCCAATAGCGTTGCGCCGGCATCCACTAACTTTACTATTGAAAGCGGTGATACCAGCCGCGAGGATATGATAAAGTCACTTAAAAGCGGTTTTTACGTCACCGAATTGGTTGGTCATGGTGTCGATCTGGTAACTGGCCAATATAGTCGTGGTGCATCGGGCTTTTGGATTGAAAATGGTGAGATTACCTATCCAGTGAGTGAAGTAACTTTGGGCTCCAACCTTTTACATATGTTTGCTCATATGCAAGCGGCAGACGATCTTGACCGCCGTTATGGCATTGCATCTCCAAGCCTATTGATTGAAGGAATGACTCTTGCCGGAAAGTAATAGCTTAAGACATCAAGCAATAAACGATGATTTAAGACTGATAAGCGATGTGGCGCGTCAAGCTGGTCACATCGCTATGAGCTTTTTTAAACAAAATCCCCAAATTTGGCATAAGGAGGGTAACTCTCCGGTAACAGAAGCTGATTTTGCGGTTGATCGCTATTTGAAAGAGGCTTTGCTAAAAGCGCGTCCGCAATATGGTTGGATATCTGAAGAAACAGCCGATGAACGCCCCGCCCAGCAATATCAACGTTTCTTTGTGGTTGATCCCATTGATGGCACGCGTGGTTTTATCGAAGGCCAAAATAACTGGTGCATTTCTATTGCGATTATTGAAAATGGGCGTCCAATTTGCGGCGTCCTGCATTGCCCGGTAACTGGCGAGCATTTTATCGCCCCCATTAATGGCAAAGCGTATAATAATGATATGGTTTTAGCCATTGCCAATGATGAGTATTTGCGCCGCCCTGTTATTTCATGCGCTGGTTCATGGATGAAAAATATTACACCAGAACTGCACCAAGACTATATTTTTAAAGCCAATGTGTCGTCACTTGCTTATAGATTAGCCCTTTTTGCCAGTGGCAAGGTTGATATGGTTTTGGTGCGCCCCAATGCCCATGATTGGGATATTGCCGCTGCCGATATCATTGTTGAATGTGCAGGTGGTGCTTTGCTTAACAGGCAGCAAAAGCCACTCATTTATGGAAAAGAACCATTTTGTCACGGTATTTTGATTGCCGCATCAGCAAAAAATTTTAAAATAGCTTTAGATATTGTACATAAAGCGTTAAAAGATTAATCATCATTATTATAATTCAAATATACGAAATAAAGCGGTTTTAAAGTAGTTTTACCCAATGTTATTGCACTTTAAAATTATTAAAATTCAAGGAGACTATAATGCCCGCAACAGCTGAAAAAAAACAGCTTCTACACCTTGTTTTTGGTGGCGAGTTAAAGAGTGTTGACAGTAGCGAATTTCGCGATCTTGATAAGCTTGATATTGTCGGCATTTACCCAGATTATGCTTCAGCACAAGTGGCATGGAAAGCCAAAGCACAAGCCACAGTTGATAATGCATTGCAACGCTATTATGTTGTGCATCTTCACCGTTTGTTAAATCCTGAAGATGAAGGCGCATAGGTTTAGTATTCTAGGTTAAAACCTTTATTTTTAATTGGGCATTTTTGGTTGTTTTTATGAATTGCCAAGTGCCCAATTTTGTTTGTTAGTGCATAAACAAATTATGCAGCAATTTTTAGATCATGACGCAATTACTCTGCCTTGATGATTTGCGGTTCACCAAGCGATAGCATCAAACGATTTGCCCAGTTAAAAAAACTAGCGGCATGAATAACATCACCAATTTCATCATCATTAAGCCCAGCATCATGCAAAGCATCAACATGGCTTTGATTAAAATGTGGCGGTGTCTGGGTAAGGGCAATAGCTGCTGCAGTAATGGCATTCCAACGCGGTTGCAAATCTACATTAACGCCATTTTTTAACAAATTATCAACATCATCAATACGTTTGGAATATTGTGCAGCATGGCGAGCATGAACTGAGGCACAATAAATACAGCCATTAAAACGTGATGTTGCGGTGGCTGCCAATTCACGTTCTGCCCTTGGTAATCCATCCTTAGTATTATAAAAAATGTCCTTATCTGCTAAGGTGCGTGCTTCCAAAATATCTGGATCACGCGCTAAAAGGGTAAAATATTCAGATTTTGCCCTTGCACTATCAACAAGAGCTGTTCTTTGCCGCTCGCTCAGTTCAGCCTCAAGAATGGGTAATAACCAAGGTAACCAATCAAAAAAATCGCGAGAAAAAACATTTGGCGCATTATTTTGTAATACGTTATTAGCAGCGTTATTGCTCATCATATGCCTCCCTTATCGCTTTTGCACAGATTGCGGTTTATTGGCTAAAACTTTCAAACCAACGACAAGGCGAATTTGATAGCTAAGAAAAGCAATAAGCTGGGAAAGCGTCACAATATCATCATTAGACCAACCAGCATTAACAAGCTTATCAATATCATTTTTCGCACTATCACGCGGATGAAAGACCAATAAATGACCATGCTCAAATCCGGCAATTAACTTATCACCAAGAGAACTGCGCAAACTATCATCAGCCCGCCATAAAAGCCCATCTTCATCTTCACGACTTAAAGGACCAACAGGATAATGCCCATAAGGACCCGTAGTTAAGCCGGTTTTTGCCGCTTGTTGAACAAAATCTGCCTTTTTGGCATCAATTTTTAATAATTGTTCAAGGTAAAACTGAGCAGCTTCATCCACTTGGTGTAAAAGTGCAATAAAAGCTGCTACAGCAAAACGATCGGCTATAGAAAAACTAGCATTATCTTTATTTTCAAACAAAGCTTCATAGCTTTTTTGGGTTTGAGTAACCGTAATTGGTCGGCGTTGCCGCAGCGCAAGTTTTTGCCCAACCATTTTATCAATAACATCACTATCAGCCATCAAATCAACCCTTTATCGAAAACATATTGAAATAAAATACCTAATCAATTTCGCATTTTTATTGTGATACTTAATGATTAAGTGAAAGACCAAGCGCCGGTGCAACCTCTTGGGCGGTAAGCTCAATCGATTTTAGAATATCTTCATGCGGTGGCTCTACCGAATGGACTTGGAAGACAACATCTGTTGCCCGCAACAAAGTTGTATCCTTTTGCAAAGATGCAATCACCTCGTCAGGCGTGCCGACATGCAAATCAAAAGAAGCTATCAATTCTTCAAGGCTATGTCCGCGAGCTGGTTGCCCCGCTTTTTCAAAACGCTCAGCCGCACGACGTAGGCCAACTTCAGCAAGGCTTAATGCTCGCTGGCGATCCGTTGATACAAAAAGGCTGCGCGATGCCATAATGCGCGGTATTTTACCTTTTGGCAATGCAGCCAAATAGGCATCAATAATCGGGTTTTGCAAGGCATCAAGGCTCGCATCACTATTGTCTTTTGGGCGTGGTTGGGTGCGCGATAACATCAACCCATCACTTGCTTCACCGGCAAGTTTACCGCCAAAGCTTGAAAATGTCGCCATCCAAAAACGATTTAATAAATGCGGTGCAGTTGGATAAAGATGATTGCCTTTGTAAAGATCTTCACCGTTAAAGGCAGCGCGTAAAACTTTAAGGTGATTTGCATATACTTCGCCGCGATTATCCGGATCAACGCCAAAGGCTTCAAAAGACTCGCGCGTGCCACCAGTGCCAAAGCCAAGCTCTAAGCGCCCATCAGATAATAAATCCAAAACGGCAGTATCTTCTGCAACTCTTATCGGATTTTCCATCGGCAAGGTGATAACACCTGTGCCAAGGCGAATTTTATTAGTTTTAGCGGCTAAATTTGCCAAGAAAGCAACAGGGGAGGGCAAGCCACCTTCATCGGGATGAAAATGGTGCTGCGCCACCCAAGCAGTGTGAAAGCCAAATTTTTCAGCATGGATAATTTGTTGTTGCGCCAAGGCATAGCGTTGTTTTGCGTCAACATCATCTAATAAACGGGTAAAAAAGCCAAGTTTTCGTTTTTTAAAAAAATCATTTACATTTGTCATAGCAAACCTTTAAATTTCAAAATCTATGTCATTTATAATTGGGCAGAAAGCACCGATTTATGCAAAGCATTAGCCTTGCCCGGAATTGCTGCAATAAGCTCTTTGGTATAATTTTGCGAAGGGTGAGTGAAAATATCTTCAACACAGCCACTTTCAACGACACGTCCATTTTGCAAAACGGTAACTGTATCAGATATTTTACGCACAACTGAAAGATCATGGCTTACAAAAATATAGGTCAAATTTGCTTCTTTTTGAAGCCGCTCAAGCAGGGTCAATATTTGTGCTTGCACCGTAACATCAAGGGCTGAAACGGCTTCATCTAAAACCAAAATATCTGGTCTTAAAATAAGCGCGCGGGCAATTGCTACCCTTTGACGCTGTCCGCCAGAAAGCGCATGGGGGCGGCGATCAATAAAATCTTGTGGTAACTCCACCTCAGCCAACAAATCCAACACACGCGCGCGCCGTTCTGCTTTACTCACAGGTTGAAAATTGAGTAAGGGTTCCTCGATAATTTTGCCAATCGTATATTGCGGATCAAGCGAGCCATAAGGATTTTGATAAACAAGTTGAATATGGCGGCGAAATTGGCGTAATTCTTCGCCTTTTAAGCCGGTCATATCGGTGCCATCAATAATGATTTCGCCACTTGTTGGTTTTAAAAATCCACATAAAGCTCGAATAGTGCTAGTTTTACCCGAACCAGATTCACCAACAATTGCATGGGTTGTACCGCGCTGCACACTAAATGAGAGATCATCAATAGCACGATAGGTTTGCCGTCCACCATAATCAATATCAATATGACGCAACTCAACCAATATATCACGATCAACCAAATCGAGTTGGCGGATCGGCGGCACGGTTAAAGACGGATCATTAGCAACCAGTTTTTTGGTGTAACTTGATTGCGGATTGGATAAAATCGCGCGGCTATCACCACTTTCTTGAATGGCACCATTTTGCATGACGATAATGCGATCAGCACGGTCGCTTGCAACACCAAGATCATGGGTTACCATTAACAAACTTGAGCCAAAATCTTGGCGAATATCATCAATCAAATCAAGAATACGTCTTTGTACCGTAACATCAAGCGCTGATGTCGGCTCATCAGCAATAATAAGCTGCGGTTTTAATGCAATAGCAATAGCAATCAACACACGCTGACGCATGCCGCCTGATAATTCATGCGGATATTGATCAAATCGCCGTTGCGGATCGCTAAGCCCAACCTGATGTAGTAAATCAATTACTCTTTCCTTGATTTCTGCTTTGGCGACCGCTTTATGAATTTTAAATATTTCGCCAATTTGCTGACCAATCGTCATTAATGGATCAAGTGACGAAGACGGATCTTGCGGAATTAAGCTAATCACCTTACCGTGCAGGTTACGCAATCGCCGCGCTGACCAATCGCTAATTTGGGCATTGTTAAGTGTAATTGACCCATGATCAATACGCGCATTATTAGGCAATAGACCTAAAATTGCTTGGGCGGTTGTGGTTTTACCTGAACCCGATTCCCCAACAAGAACCAAGGATTCGCCTGCCTTCATACTAAAGGATACATCATGGGTAACACGGCGCCAGTTGTTTTTATCACGATAGGCGATGGAAAGATTTTGCACATCAAGAAGCAAGTTGGTCATCATGGCCTCCACTGGGTAAGGGCGCGGCTAACGCGGTTGGCGGCCAAAACCACCGCAATAATAAATAGCCCGGGAATGATGGTAAGCCACCATGCGGTCGCAACATAATTTCTACCCTCAGCAATAATCAATCCCCATTCAGGCGTCGGTGATTGCACGCTATAACCAAGAAAGCCAAGGGTTGCGATTTGCAGCAAAGCATGACCAAACTGCAACGCCGCATAGCCAACCACCGTATAAAGCGCATTGGGCAAAATATGACGATAGATCACCT
Source organism: Bartonella sp. HY761 (assembly GCF_026743145.1). Lineage (NCBI taxonomy): Bacteria > Pseudomonadati > Pseudomonadota > Alphaproteobacteria > Hyphomicrobiales > Bartonellaceae > Bartonella > Bartonella sp. HY761. The sequence goes on along the minus strand of NZ_CP104887.1, from coordinate 3,139,427 downwards.
GCAAAAATTTACCACCAGAACCAAAGGCAGCTTCCACATATTCGGCATGACGAATACGCGAAACCTCGGCACGGCTAAGGCGGGCAAAACCAGCAACCGATGTAACACCAACGGCAATCGCCACTTGCAGCGTACCAAAGCCCATTAAAGTAATGAGACTAAGCGATAATAGCAGTGATGGAATTGCTAATAAAACATCAATAAACCGCATAATAATAGTGTCTGTTTTACCACCTACCGAGCCTGATATAAGACCAAGCAAACCACCAATAACAAAACCAAAAGCGACCGCTGCCAAAGCGCCTGAAATGGAATAGACCGCCCCATAAATAATACGTGCATATAAATCACGGCTTAAATCATCGGTACCAAACCAATGATCGGCGCTTGGGGGTGCAAGTTGTGGGCCACTTTCAACAATTGGATTATAGCCAGTAAAAAGCGAGGGAAAAACAATAAAAGCCAAAGCCAAAACAAGAATAAGAATGGCTAGTAAAAGACCAATTGGTTGGCGCAAAAATGACAGCTTTAAAACTTTATCGTGACCACTCATGCGGCTTTTCCTTGACTTTTTTTAAGGCGCGGATCAATGAACGGGAATGATAGGTCAATCAATAAATTGATCGTTACAAAAGCAAGGGCGGAAATAACAACAATTGCTTGCAAGACAGTAACATCTTGCGAGCGCACCGCCTGTTCTGTCATTTTGCCAATTCCACTTAGGCCAAAAACTGTTTCAGTTACGACCGCACCGCTGATTAATTCACCAAACAGCAAGCCAGCAACAGTTAAGGTTGGCAAAGCGGCATTGCGCAAACCATGCTGCCAAAAAATTCGCCATTTGCTTGCCCCCTTCGCTTGTAAAACCATAATAAAGGGACGGGTTTCAATTTCATCCATAGCGCGCATTAATATTTGCGCCATAGGGGCAGAAATGGGAATGGCAAGCGTTGCAATTGGTAAAATCAACCCTTCAATTGGCCCGGGGGCAATAACCGAAATCCAGCCTAATTCAAAGGAAAAAACCTGCACCATGATAATGCCAATCCAAAAAAGCGGAACCGCAAGAAAAAGGCTTGGCAATGATAGAAATAAATTCTTTAACCACGCAAATGGAGAAAAGCTCGATAAAAGAGTGAGCAAAAATGCCAATATAATTGCCGCAAGAAAAGCAAAGCCAGCCAATTGCAATGTTGGCGGCAAATTAACGACCAATTGCTCTGTAACTGGCACACCAGCTTGAATGGAAAAACCAAGATCACCATGAAGAAAATTACTAAGGCTTTTTAAATATTGCAAAAAGACTGGCTGATCAAAGCCATAACGGCCGCGCAATTCTTCAATCTGCTGTGCGTTTAACCCATATTCAGGATTTAAAAATTTAAGCAATGCTGCATCGCCCGGCATAACCTGCAAAAGGATAAAAGATGCGGTAAATGCAGCCCATAAAACAATGAGTGCCTGACCCAGCCGATTAAGACTATAACGCAGCATGATATTCTTTCCTTAAACTGGCAAGAGCATTTTGTAAAAAGAGAAGCGGTTTTATTATAGATAAGGTAATAAGCTATTGAACCGCTTCATATTTCTAATTTATTTTTCAATCCATGTATTATAAAAATACGGGCGACCAACCGCTTCAAACGCGATACCTTTAACGTTTGGAGCACCACCATAAACCTGTGGTTCTTCAAAAATTGGAATAGCATAGGCTTGATCAATAATGTAATCGGTCGCCTCGATTAACAAGACATTACGCTTTTGCGGGTCACTTTGTGTTGCGACATCTTCAAGATAAGTATTAAGCTTATCATCGCGGAAGCTCTTAACCTTGTCGCTCAAACCACCTTTTTGCAAAAGTGCATCGCGGTTAAGTGGATAAAACAGGCTTTTAACCACATCGGCATCGGCGCGGCCAACCATATGAGGGATCACCGGAGTTTTTTCTGGATTAAGATTATCGATCAATGTTGATGAACCATCGTAATTCTTAATATTTAAAATAACACCAATCTTACGCCATTGCTGGGCAATAAGCTGCAACATCGCTTTACTTTGCGGTTGCTGCAAGGCTTCTGACGCGGTTAAAATAAGTTGCTCACCATCCTTGCTACGAATGCCATCACTACCAAGCTTCCAACCGGCTTCATCTAGCAGGGCGGCAGCGCGGGCGCTGTCATATTTAAGCTTTGCACTTTGATCGGAATAGCCAAAGGCATCATGGGCGACCAATGAAGTAGCAAGAGGATAATTTTTAGAATAGAGGTTTTTGACAATTTCTTCGCGATTAGTAGCAAAGCGCAAGGCTTCACGCACTTTTATGTCGGCAACAATGGGATTATCAGGGCGAAATGTAAGCGAGTTGTTAACCCCGCGCGTACCTGCTGAATAAACAATATTACCCGCTTTACTCACGCGATCTTCATCATAGGCTTGCAATTGTCTAACAAAATTGGCCTGCTTGGCAATAAGCGCACCAATACGAACATTATCTTCTGGAATGGTAAGATATTTTAATTCATCTAGATAGGCTCGGCCTTGATGAGCAAATTTTTCTGGCGCCCAATTATAATCTTCACGCACTTTAAGAACCAGTTCTTTGCCTAATGTTTCACGTGAGACAAAAAATGGACCAGAGCCAATAATTTTGGTCGCATCACCCAATTGATCAAGCGATAGACTTAATGTTTTAGGTGAAACAATGCCCGAACCTATCACTGAAGTGCCTTGTAAAAAGCCCGGCGATGGTTTTTTAAAGTAAAAACGCACCGTTAAAGGATCAATCACTTCGCTGCGATCATAATTATTAATGACTTCCGAAACAGATAGTTTTAAGTCCTTATTGCCAAGGCCGTAAGTATCGAAATTTTTGGCAATAGCTGCGGCATCAACGGGTGTTTTATCAGAAAATGTCACCCCATCACGCAGATGAAACGTATAAATGGTGGCATCGTCATTTACTTCCCATGATTTTGCCAGCCACGGTTCAATTTCTAATGTTTGTGGATTTTGCCAGGTTAAACGATCGGTAATCTGGTTAAGAATACCCCCATTGGTATAATTTCCGCCCAAGGGCGGATAAAGATTATGATGGGTTTGCTTATCTAAATAAACAAGAACACCGCCTTGACTTGGCTGCTCGGCTTTGGCACTAAATGATGACAAGGCAAATGTTGTCGCAAGGCTTGCTGCTAAAAAAATGGATTTCAAAGACGGCTTGACCATAATAATCCTCTCAAAGTTGATACTTGCAAGGATAAACAAGCCCCGTTATTTTTAAACGCACATTCATGATGAAATTTTAGAAATTTTAGTGTTTGATTTTAAATTTTTGCAATGTTTTAAAAAAAAATTCTAATATTTAAAATTTTCATTGGTTTGCAGTTTATGAAATTATTCCACCTTCCATAGCTACTATGAGATTTCACTATTTTTAATTGGAAAAAATTTATGTTGCAGCGTGATGCTTTTGAAAAATTACTAAAGCGCGAAAAGCTTGATGAGCTTGCAATATTTATTGATGATTATGAAAGCTTTGAAGAATTTCCATTAATATCGCGCTATACACATCTAGCCACCTTAAAAAAACGTATAAACATCGGCGCAAGGAATGAAAATAAAATCGATGTAGAAACCGCTTTGATTAAATTTTCAAGCCTTTATATTGATAAAATAAATTGCCATGCCAAAGAAAATCTTAACCCTGAAGACTATGACAACTTTTTTTGCTGCCTAACATTTTTTTACTATAGAAAGAAAGAATATTATTATATTCCGCATTTCCTTGTTTCTAGAAAAAAGCAGTTAGTTAAGTCTTTAAGCGATAATAAAATCTCACTTTCATCTCAAAATTATTTTTATCCAATATTTGCGCAGTTAAATATCATCAATTCATTTCGATATTTTATATCAAAAAATGATGATCCTGATTTAAATCGCCTTTATTGCCTGCCCGTTTATCATCACAAGCCATGATTTTTTAGATCAATAATCGAAAAAATAGAAAGAGGGTTAGATTTGCGGATTTTTAAAAATCTGCTAAGTTCAAACACCCAAAATAGTTGCCGTTTAAAAGGATAGACCCATGCAATTAAAGCGCAATATTCCTGTAACCATCCTTACTGGTTTTCTAGGATCTGGTAAAACCACCCTTTTAAACACCTTATTGCGCGATAATATGCTTAAAGACAGCGCAGTCATTATCAATGAATTTGGTGAAGTGGGCATTGATCATCTTTTGGTTGAAAAGGCAGATGAAGGGATAATTTCCCTTTCTGATGGTTGTCTATGCTGCACTATTCGGGGTGATCTTGTTGATACGCTAGCAGAATTAATTGATAAATTACAAATGGGTAAAATTAATCATTTAACCCGCATCATCATTGAAACAACCGGTCTTGCTGATCCTGCGCCGATATTACAAATATTGCTTGCTCATCCGATCATTATTGAAGCGTTACAGCTTGATGGTGTTATTACCACCCTTGACGCGGTAAATGGGGTTAAAACCTTGGAAAATTATCAAGAAGCCGTCAAGCAATTGGCCGTTGCTGATAGGGTTATTATAACCAAGGCTGATATGGTTGAAGGAAAAAACCAATTAGCGGCTTTACGAAGCAAAATCGCCAGCATCAATCCACGCGCCGAGATTTATTTAAGCAGCGATATTGAACAGCATATTGGCGACTTATTCCGCAGTGGTATTTATGATATTGATAATAAAACTGCTGATGTCAAACGCTGGCTTGCCGATGAAGACCAACACGACCATCATAATGCCCATAATCACGAACATAACCACGCGCATAATCACCATGACCACAGTCATCATCATGATGTAAACCGGCATAGCGATAAAATCCGCTCTTTTAGTCTTACCCATAATCAACCGGTCGATTATGCAGCAATTGAAGCCTTTGTTGATTTAATGCGTGCATCACAAGGCGACCGTATTTTACGTATGAAGGGCATTGTCCAAACCATTAAGCGCCCAGACCAACCCTTAATTATTCATGGCGTGCAAGGCATGTTCCATCCGCCAAAACGCCTTGATAGTTGGCCAGATGATAAGGCAGAAACACGTCTTGTGATTATTGGTGATGGTTTGGATGAAACCTATGTGCGCGGGCTTTTTGATGCATTTTTAAACCGACCCGCAATTGATACAGCAGATAGGCAAGCATTAAGCGATAACCCATTGAGTATCCCAGGTTATAAGTTCTAAAAACTTAACTGATACTTTTTATCATTGATAAAAAAGCCCTAGTCACAATTGATGACCAGGGCTTTTTTAAATGTATTGAGCACTTTTATGCAAAAGCATTTAAAACTTGGCATTTACCCCTAAGCGGAAAGTTCTGCCTGGTGCTGGCATAAAGCTATGCGCCAAAGGATCAAGGCAATACAATCTGTTAAATTTTGCACTGGCGTATTAAAACTTGCATGCTTATTTAACTTATAGCTGGTGAAAATATCTACAACTGTCACCGGTTGATAAACAATTTGCGGTGTGGTTGCTGAAGTTTGCCAAGGCTCTTTGATTTCCGCCGTTGGCCCAGATGTATAGCTAACGCGGCTGCCAATCACCCATTTTTCATCAAAAAAGCGCATACCGGTTAATAAGTTAATTGCATATTTGGGTGGATTTTGCGCATTTGTATAAGCGCCCATAAAACCACCCTTAGTGCAATTGGGTGTATTTTCTGTTTCTTGCCAAATATTAGCAGTTTTACGCAAATAGGCGGCAAAATCAGCATCACATGTTTCAGTATTTAAATAATAAGTTGCCGATAAATCGCCAAAGAAACGACCACTATCATAATGCGACTGAAATTCTATACCACTTGTCTTATAATTATCCGCATTTCTAAAATACATCATGCCATTTGATTGTGGATCATAAAAACGAGTGATAAAATCCTTCACATTATTATTGAAATAGGTAATTTTTGCCGACGCTGTATCACCAGTTGTAATAAAGCTATTCACCGTTCTTGATGCACCAATTTCAAAGCTTTTTGACCGCTCGGGCTTTAATTGATCTGTTGGGCTAAGTTGATTGGTACCATAGGTCGTTTCAAAAAGTGAAGGTAAGCGCACGCCTTGTGTATAATTTGCATAAACAAATGTATCAGGCACAATTTCATAATTAAAGCCAACAGATGGAGAAAATGCATTATCTTTTAAATGCAATGGCTTACTGATTTCAAAACCAGTTACTGTTGATGTTATACTGGGCCCATAAACATAGGTACTGGTTGCGCCATAATCATTATAGCGAATACCATCAAATGGATTATTGGTATCTTTAAAGACAATGCCATTATTTAAACGCGGATCATTTGCATCGGTAAAATTACCATTTTCGTCAGCAACCCAATACATATAGCCATAAGTTGATGCATTATTGACAGAAATCCAACTGCCGTAAAGATCTTCGGTAATTGCTTTAGAATAGCCATTTTTATCGCGCGAGCGATAAAAGCTAAAACGACCCGCGCCCCAAATTGATAATTGTTCAATGGGTTTATAATCAAGTTTAGCGGAAATATTGGTTTCTTCTCTCACACCATTTCGCAAAATACGATTTTGAAAAATGTCATTTTGGGTAATGACCACTCGTTTTTGTGGTCTAATATCTTCATGCTGATAAGCGCCCGCCAAAGTTAGATCAAATTCACCTATTTGGGTGTTGAATTTTGATTCATTGGATATATCAACGCCAATACGCTTATTTTCCATCCGAACCCAATTGCGATCGGTCATAAATTTTTGCGATGTTGGCCCATTGACACCATTTAACTGACTGCTTTTAGATCCCGTCCACCATAAATTGGCTTTTAAATTAATTAAATCTGAATCAGGATTAAAAGTATAACGTGCTGTTGCACTGTTAATAAGCATTGTTCCTTCAGGATATTGATAAATATTACCAGTACCAAAACGGAAAATATCAGATGGCATAATTTCGCCAAAACTGCCATCAAAACGGCGATAACTTAATTCTAATGCTTGATTATCACTAATATTAAAACCAGTTTTTAAAAGAAAACTTTCGGTACTCACCGAAGTATTTAGAATTTCGTTGCCTTCTTCATAATTAGTGGCAACCGATGCCTGTTCTGTTCCACTTTCACTAAACATTCTATACTTATCACGACCGTATTTACCGGCAAAATAATTGCCTTGTTCACGCTTTGCGTAAGCCGTAACTATACTAAAATTGTCGTTGGCATAAGCAAATGCAACACTACCAGATTTAGCAGCTGAATTAATAATACTACTACGCGATGTTTCGGGAGTTTGAGAGAGTTCACTACTTGAGAAAATATTATTCGAACGATTGGGAATAGAAACTCCGTTATTCCATAATTCACCCTTTAATCGAAAACCTATATTATTACCGGGCAAAATAATATCATCTGCTTTTAAAGTATTTATCTCAATTGTGCCACCAATAGCACTAGCGGTTGCAGGGTTAAACCCAGGGCCTTTTGTGATAATCATATCGCTAATAAGATCTTGATCAATATAACTGCGTTGTTGTGTACCAGCATAGCCACGATATACATTTAATGCTTGTTGTGATCCATCAATGGTGATGGCTACACGACTTTGCCCTTGTAACCCACGAATATTCACATCAAGTGCACCACCATTTCGGCTATCACCAACTTGCACTCCTGGAATACCTTTTAAACTATCAGCAACTGACACACTACCAAAACGATCAAGATCTTCACCAGTAACATAAACCGTTGATTTTGGGGCAATATACATATCGATAGCACTACTGCCACCACTAATGATTACCGGATTTAAACTATTTTCATCACTGCCGATATTAGAAAGGTTTTCTGATGCACGCTCACTATAAAGGCTAACGGTTCGTGCATTAATAAAACGATATTGAAGATTACTATTTGATAACATCATGGATAAGGCTGCCGCCGCAGACTGACGACCATTTACCGCAACTGAATTTCCTTGGATGGAACCACCATTTTCATGAATAACTTGTATTCCTGTAAGGTTAGTAAAACTACTTAATGCTGATAATAACGGCTTTGATGGAATATTAAAATTATAAATATTTCCTTGCTGTGTCTGTTGCGCAAAAGCCGATGGTACGAAAGGCATGGTTGCCAATAAAGCAATTGTTGAAACCCCCGCCACCGATAAAAAAGTCTTAAAACTTGAAATCACGAACCTGTCCCTCTTCATGTTTCTATAAAACCATAAGTTTTTAACGCGCCAAAAATTTTTATTTTTCGTGAACATTATCCCGTATGTCTTCATTGCGGTTTAAAACCGCAATAATGTTAAAAATTTTTGATATGTTAAAAATTCACTTAAATATCACCATGCCTTTTGCTACTTTTCAGCGGCAAAACTGGTCATTCAATTAAGAAACGATTTGAGGGATAAAAAGCCGTAAAATTATTTTGAAATAAATAACAATAGATCCGAAACCTTATAGATTTTTAACCCCATAACGGTCTCAAAACTGTTAAAAATTGTTTGATTATCATTGGTTAAGAATATGCCAGTAACGGGTAAATCACCCAAGGATTGATCGGCAAAGATTACCTTGGCCTTAGAATAACGCGAAATTTGATTGACCACATCCCGTAAAGGTTTTTGATTTACGATAATCATACCTTTACGCCAAGAAAGTGCAATATCTGGATCTATATTTTCCATTCTCAAAATATTTTTATTCGAAATATGCGCCGCATCATTTTTCTCTAACACCAATTGGTCATTATTATTGTTTTTAACCAATACCTTACCGCGTTCAACAATAACTTCGACATCATTGGAAATTTTTTCTGCAGTAAATACTGTGCCAAGAACTTCAATTTGTGCTTCAGCAGTTTTAACAATAAATGGTCTATTTTCATCCCTTGCAACATCAAACCATACCCTGCCACGAATGAGTTCAATTTGACGAGTTTCATGCGAAAAATTGGTATTAATTGCACTGTCACTATCTAAATAAAGATGTGATCCATCAGCAAGTTCAATATTTTGAACTTTTCCAATTGCGGCAGAATATTGGGCAAAATGACGTTCAATCAAACCATTATCAAACCAAAAAATAAGGGCAGCTAATAAGCAACATAGACCAGCAGAAATAGCACTCCATTTGAAAGAAAATTTAGTGGGGGCTTTTTTAATGGGTTTATACGCACCAGTTTTAGCCAAAACCGTAGCAGGCAACGCTAAATCTTCCCAAAGTGCCAAAGTCTTATCATACGCAATCTGATTATTTTCATTTTGTTTAAGCCAAGCATTAAAAGCATTTTTTGTTTTTTTATCAATATTTTTCGCTTGCATGCGCGCAAACCAAGCCGATGCTTGTTCAATTTCTATGTCACTCAATTGGTGGTCTTGGTTGGTATTTTGCATATTGGCCAATATAATTACTTAATTTGATAAAAAAACAAATATTTAGTCATGCGACTGCTTCCATTTATGACAAAATGCAATAGCTGCGGCCATTTCTTTTTCAACCGTGCTTTCCGAAATATCAAGCATTTTTGCAATTTTTTTATAAGATAAACCGTCAACCCGCGATAGAAGTAATATTTGCCCTCGTCGTTTTGGCATATTTTCAATAGCATTTAAAAATATGCTTAAATTGTTTTTTGACGAAGTAATTATTTCAGGATTTATCGTTTCGCATTGTTGTTCAGTGGCTAAGCTATCGTGAATATTTTGTGTCTGTCTCTTTTGTCTACGTATTTGATCAATAGCAAGGGTTTTAATCGTTGCAAAAACCAAGCCTTTATCATTTTCAGATAAGTCACGATGAGATAATTTAACATAAGTATCTTGAACAACATCTTCAGCATCTTGCGAATTGCCCAATATTTTTGCAGCAAAACGCTTTAAACGTGAACGCTCCCTGGTAAAAATATGTTCAAAAACCATACTCATAAAAAAATTATTCTCTTCCCTAAAAGATGATTTTTTTAGTATAGTATTTTTATGGTTGCAATAATTAAATTATATGGCTTAAAAATATTTTATTTTATTATTTATTTTCAAATAATTAGCGGTAACGTGGTCTTAAAGCCAAAATTGCAGCAGCTGTTTCTTCAATTGAACGGCGGGTGACATCAATAAGCGGCCAATTTTGCCGGTTACAAATACGCCGCGCATAATTTAATTCTTCTGCAATTTCAATTCGATCAATATAGGCTTGCGTATTGATACCGCCATCAAGATCCCTTGCACTGCGCACTGTTGCCACCCGATCAACTGATGCCACTAAACCTACAATTAACGGATTTTTGGCTTTTAATAATTGTATTGGCACTTCAAATTGCGGAACCAAGGGAACATTAGCAGTTTTAATACCGCGATTGGCAAGATAAATACTAGTTGGTGTTTTTGACGTGCGCGAAATTCCAACAAGAATAATGTCTGCTTCATCAATATTTTCAAGCATTTGACCATCATCATGCTCCATTGTGAAATTTAATGCATCAATTCGGTGAAAATAATCAGCATTCAACACATGTTGCGCGCTAGCGCGGCGCATTTTTACCTGCCCCAAATAGGATTGAAAGGTTGAAATGACCGGATCTAAAACGGATGCACAAGGAACACCCATTTTTTGGCAGGCCTTATTAATCTCATCGGCAATCGTTTCATCAACAACCGTATAAAGCACAATTCCAGGTTCTGCATCAATTTCACCCATCACGTCACGCAGCTGCGACTCGCTACGAATGAGCGGATAAATATGCTCTATCGCCCGGTGGCTGGGATATTGGGCCGAAACTGCGCGGCCAGCAGACAATAAAGTTTCCCCTGTTGCGTCTGAAATCATATGAAGGTGAAAGTAAGAAATTGATTTAGCCACAGAAAAATGCCCCTGCTGTTGATAAATGTTAGAGTCGAGGATGACCGCAGAGGACTCCTTATAGTGTTGGGGATAACCAACAGTTTCTTCCACAATAGCATCACCTGTTTGAAAGCTTTTCCACCTAGCTAATTTTACGTGGATTATAGTGCATTTTTCAAAAAAAAGACACAAGATTTCCACATAAACGCGCCTATACTCAATATTTTGGATTCATAAGCTTTTTTTCATTTTTTTTTAGCTATATACACAGGCATGGATTAATTTGTACATATAGCCCTATTGAAAGTTCGAACTGTGGAAAAATGACTGGTTTTTGATAATCCACATTACTCACAGACTATAATAATAAGAATCCTCTTTTAAGAAAGATTCTTTATTTAAGAAAATAAAAAAACGGAAAAAACCTGATGACAAAAAAATTGGTAAGCGTGCTCAAAGGTGAAACATTTAGCGTACCGCCTTTATGGATGATGCGTCAGGCAGGACGTTATCTTCCTGAATATAGGGAATTACGAAAAAAAGCGGGTTCATTTCTAGATTTGTGCTACCAACCAGAACTTGCTGCAGAAGTAACATTACAACCAATTGAACGCTTTCAATTTGATGCAGCTATTCTTTTTTCAGATATTCTAGTTGTTCCCCATGCCCTTGGTAGAAATTTAAGATTTGAAGAAGGACGTGGTCCTATTCTTGAACCAATTGATCTTAATGGCATAAAGGCTCTTGAAAAAGAAGAAGCGCAGGCACGCTTAGCGCCTTCTTTTGAAACGATTAAGCTTGTTAAACAAAAACTTAACGATCAAACTGCACTTATTGGTTTTTGTGGAGCACCTTTTACCGTTGCAACCTATATGATTGCCGGTCATGGTACGCCAGATCAGGCGCCTGCACGGCAATTTGGCTATCAAAACCCGCAAGAAATGCAAGAACTATTGACAATTCTTGCCGATGTTTCTGCTCAATATTTGATTAATCAAATTGCTGCTGGTGCGGATGTGGTGCAAATTTTTGACTCTTGGGCGGGAATTTTAGACGAGCAATCTTTTGAAGCATGGTGCGTAAAACCAATTTTATTGATGGTTGAAAAAATTAGAGCCGTTTATCCAGAAGTGCCAATTATTGGTTTTCCGCGTGGCGCCGGCGCACTTTATGAAAATTTTGCTGAAAAAACTGGGGTTTCTGCCTTGGGGCTTGATTGGAGTGTACCGTTGTCTTTTGCAAAAAAACTTCAAAAAACAACTGCTGTGCAAGGTAATCTTGATCCACTTCGCCTTGTTTGTGGTGGCAAAGCTCTTGATGATGGTGTTGATGCAATTTTAAAAACCCTTGGTAACGGTCCATTGGTTTTCAATCTTGGTCATGGCATTACACCTAATACGCCAATTACCCATGTTGAACAGATGATTTCTCGCGTTCGCAATTTAAAATCATAAATTTGTAATTATATTAAGATACTGATTTAAAATATTATTTTTAAAAAAAGCCGAGGATTTTTCCTTGGCTTTTTTTGTTGTGTCGAATTGTCACGAATTATTTTTGCATATTTTCTAATTTCTTCGCTATAATCTCAAGAATTATTCTAGATTCCTTTGCTTTTTCAGCAATTTTTTAGAATTTATAAATCAGTAAAACTATGTGTATTTCAAAATTAGGCAAAAAAATGCAAAATGAAAAATCAAGCTCAATGAGCAAAACAACTATTTGGATAAGGGCAATTGTTTCATTACTGATTGTTGTTATTGGTTTATTTCTTTTGCTAAAAATTGAAAGCCCAATGGCTCAGCTCTGGTTTAAGGCTGTCCACATTATCGCTGTTATTAGTTGGATGGCGGGAATGCTTTATTTGCCGCGTCTATTTGTCAATCATTGCCGGGTAAAAATTGGTTCTGAAACATCTGAAGTTTTTAAAGGCATGGAAAAGCGCCTTTTGCGCTACATCATCAATCCAGCGATGATTGTTACTTGGATTACAGGGCTTTGGCTTGCCTTAACGATTGGCGCATTTCATGATGGTTGGTTCCATTTGAAATTTACGGCGGTTATTTTGCTTTCGGCATTTCATGGTGTTTTATCACGTGGTGTCCGGCTTTTTGGCCAGGATAAGAATACTAAGTCTGAAAAAACCTGGCGAATTTTAAATGAAGTTCCAACAATTTTAATGATTATTATCGTTATTTCAGTAGTTGTACTACGTTATACTTTATAATTTCGTTTTGAAATTTATATATTAATATTATAAAAATATAGTTTTAAAAAAAATAAGACCGTCGTGGTGAGGGGAACCACAACGGTCTATCTGTGCACTTTAATAGTAGATTTCCGGAGAGGGGATCGGTTTCTACTATATCTGGAAATAAAGAAATAATCTTAAAAATCCAGATACCAACTTAATTGGTTGATAGGTTTTATTTAATAATTCAAAAGTGGCATTTCAAAGGCATTTAAATTAATAATTCGTAACATTTTAGTGAGTAGGTTTGCTGGGATTGTTGAGTAGAAAAGTTTTAGGAAATTTTTTAAAAAAAATAAAAAAATATTTATAATCAATGGGTTAAAAAATATTTTTAAATTAGCTTAAGCGAATCGGTTTTTTTATGGCAGTTTTTAAGCTATGAAAGACGTTAAAGCTTTAAAAATGCACGTTGTAATTACTATTTTCGGATATCATAATGGATAAAAATAGCCATCTTTTTCTCGTTGATGGGTCGGGATATATATTTCGCGCATTTCATGCGCTGCCGCCTTTGACGCGTAAAAGTGATGGTTTGCCAGTCGGTGCAGTTGCTGGTTTTTGCAATATGCTATGGAAATTAGTGCGTGACTCACGTGAAACATCGGTTGGCGATGCACCGACACATTTTGCCGTAATTTTTGATTATTCATCGGCAACTTTTCGTAAAGAAATTTATCCAGAATATAAGGCTAATCGTTCAGCGCCACCTGAAGAGCTAATTCCACAATTTGGGTTAATTAGGCAAGCAACCCAAGCATTTAATTTGCCTTGCATTGAAAAAGAAGGTTTTGAAGCCGACGATATTATCGCAACTTATGCAAAACAAGCCAGCAACGTAGGTGCGCGAGTTACAATAGTATCTTCAGATAAGGATTTGATGCAGCTGGTTAATGACCATGTTGGTCTTTATGATGGCATGAAAGATCGCCATATTGACGTGGCTGCGGTTATTGAAAAATGGGGTGTTGGCCCTGAAAAAATGGTTGATTTGCAGGCCATGATGGGCGATTCAACCGACAATGTTCCCGGTATTCCCGGTATTGGGCCAAAGACTGCGGCGCAACTGATCGAACAATTTGGTGATCTTGATAATTTATTGGCAAAAGCTGATGAAATTCCGCAAAAAAAACGGCGTGAAAATATCATTGAATTTGCTAATCAAGCGCGTTTATCGCGCGAATTGGTAAAATTATGCGATACTGTTCCGCTTGATATTGACCTTGATGGTTTGTTTTTAGAGGCAGAAAATGGTCCTAAACTCATTGCTTTTTTAAAAGCCTTGGAGATTAACACGCTAACCCGCCGTGTTGCCGAAGCCACCAATTGTGATGCAAGCGCCATAAGTCCTGCAACGCTTGATATTGAATGGGGCAGTAAAGCGCATGGGCCTGATTTGGATGTTGATGAAACAGACGGTAAAAGTGCAGGGCAGGGCGATCTTTTTGGTGACCCAATTGCTAAAACGCCAGTTGAAACAACAATAAATGCGAATGGCGATCCCATTTTTAGTTTCGCGCAATTGGCTGAAGAAACACGCCTTGAAGCTGCCTCATCAAAAATTATCTATGAAGATTATACGACAATTCGCGATGAAGCTATTTTGAAACAATGGTTAGATCAGGCAATAGATCAAGGTTTTATGGCGTTTGATACCGAGACAACAGCTCTTGATCCAATGGTGGCAGAGCTTGTTGGGTTTTCTATTGCGCTCGCGCCTAATAAATCTGCTTATGTGCCGCTAAACCATATTAGCGGCAAAAAAGATCTTTTAAATAGTGGTGTGGTTGAAAATCAGCTTGACCAAAATATTGCTTTGGATTTGTTAAAACCAGTGCTTGAAGATAGTTCTGTCTTAAAAATTGCGCAAAATATGAAATATGACTGGTTGGTTATGCATCAACATGGCATTGATATTACCGCTTTTGATGACACCATGCTATTATCCTATGTACTTGATTCTGGTGCTTTTTCTCACGGTATGGATGCTTTGTCCGAGCGTTGGCTTGGGCATAAACCAATCAGCTACAAAGACGTTACCGGTAGTGGCAAAACTGCTATTTCCTTTGCGGCAGTTGATATTGAAAAAGCAAGCCAATATGCGGCCGAAGATAGCGATATTACATTGCGCCTTTGGCAGGTTTTAAAACCGCAAGTTGATGCAAATGCTCTTGCCCGTGTTTATCAGCGTTTAGAACAACCGCTTGTAACCGTTCTTGCCAAGATGGAAGAACGTGGCATATTGGTTGATAGGCAAATTCTATCGCGGCTTTCTGGCGAATTTGCTCAAAAGGCTGCAGGAATTGAAGACGAAATCTATAAGCTTGCTGGTGAAAAATTCAATATTGGTTCGCCTAAACAATTGGGTGATATTCTTTTTGATAAAATGGGCTTACCAGGCGGCGCTAAAACAAAAACCGGTCAATGGTCTACTTCGGTGCAAGTTTTAGATGAATTGGCTTTATCAGGCCATGAATTACCGAGCAAAATTGTTGAATGGCGGCAACTAAGCAAATTGCAATCTACCTATACTGACGCATTGCCTAATTTCATTAATAAAAAAACGGGGCGTGTCCATACAAATTATGCAATGGCAGCAACCTCAACAGGGCGGTTATCATCATCAGAACCCAATTTGCAAAATATTCCGGTCCGTACCAAAGAAGGTCGGCAAATTAGAACCGCGTTTATTGCAGGGGAGGGCAATGTTTTGCTTTCTGCTGATTATAGCCAGATTGAACTGCGTGTTCTTGCCCATGTTGCTGATATTCCCCAATTGAAAAAGGCTTTCGCCGATGGTTTGGATATCCATGCCATGACAGCAAGTGAAATGTTTGGGGTGCCTATTGATGGTATGCCCTCAGAAACGAGAAGACGCGCCAAAGCAATTAATTTTGGCATTATTTACGGCATATCCGCTTTTGGCTTGGCAAATCAGCTTGGCATTTCTCGAGAAGAAGCCTCGCAATATATTAAAACTTATTTTGAGCGCTTTCCAGGTATTCGTAATTATATGGAAGATACTAAGGAATTTGTTCGCAATCATGGTTATGTCGAAGATATTTTTGGCCGCCGTGCTCATTTTCCAGAGATTAAATCGTCCAAGGCACAAATTAGGGCATTTAACGAGCGGGCTGCAATTAATGCGCCTATTCAAGGGGCTGCTGCTGATATTATCCGCCGTGCGATGATCCGCATGGATGATGCATTGTTCAATAATGACTTAAGTGCAAAAATGTTATTGCAAGTTCATGACGAATTGATTTTCGAATTGCCTATTGATGAAAGCGATAAGACGATTAAAGTCGTTAAAGATATAATGGAAAATGCCGCTATGCCTGCGGTTAATCTTTCTGTTCCATTGCAAGTTGATGCTCGTACCGCTAAAAACTGGGATGAAGCGCATTAATCTCATTGTTAAGTTTTTGTAGCGCTGTTGCTTATAGCTTTTATTGGTAAAATTATTAATAGATTAAACGCAATTTTAAGCTCGTCAATATATTTGCGTTTCATTTTAAAGTCGAGATTAAATCCTTAACATTGAGACTGTTGGTGCTGCGCTAACTTGTCAAAGCACCAAGGATTGACGATATTTGGTATTAATTTTCAATATTGAGATATCTTTACCAATCTAGGCATTTCTCATCCCTATAACCCACAAATGTTCTGATTAATTCAGTGAAATGCATT
Source organism: Bartonella sp. HY761 (assembly GCF_026743145.1). Classification (NCBI taxonomy): domain Bacteria; kingdom Pseudomonadati; phylum Pseudomonadota; class Alphaproteobacteria; order Hyphomicrobiales; family Bartonellaceae; genus Bartonella; species Bartonella sp. HY761. The sequence goes on along the minus strand of NZ_CP104887.1, from coordinate 3,122,631 downwards.
AACCATGCAAAAAGATTATTCTTTGCATAGTTAAATGTTGAAGTAGGGGTAATTAGCTTGTCAGAAAAAACAATCAATTACAAAATCATCATATGGACCACCGTTATTGGCGGCTTTTTAGGCTCGCTCGTCAAATGGGGATATGGGGTTAACATGGCACCCACTTGCTTGGTGAAGTTTCACAACCAGGGGCTCATATTGATGATTGACTTGCTTGGCTAGAGGTAGATTAGCACTCTCTAGATTACATCTATCAAGGTAATAGCGTGCTTGGCGTAGTAACTCTTTATCATTGGTTATTTAGTTTTGCCTTTGCCTTTGTTTATGTTGTTTGGTCAATTTATTGGCCTACAATACGCTTATGGCACAGCACGTTATTCGATATTATTACTTTTGTCATGCATGGTTTCTTTATTGCGTTGCTTGGCTTTAGAAATTCTATATACGCCGATGGTTGTGTTGGTTGGCTATGGAATTTAAACTAGTATGAGCTTTGGAGTGAAATTTTAGGTCATATTTATCGGGCGGTTTCTATTGAAATTTGTATGATTGCCGTACTTGCTCATTTTGCACGACCAATTTCAGTGCATTGGTGACGTTAATATTTGGGACTTTTAAAAATGCTATAGGCTTGAGATTGTCATAGGTCTTAAGCCTTCAGTGTAAATTTTACATTTTATAGCGTTACTTTTTTATGACCACCAATTCGAGTAGGCATTAATAATTCTCCTTGCTTTTTTAGGCTTTTTCCCCTATATAACATCCATCCCTCCTTTTTGTCTTCCATCATCATTTAATCTGCTATCTCTAGCGACATGTTGGCGACAAGTTTTTCCATTATTATTATATGAGATTTTTATGCAAGAAATGAAGCTTCAAGAACTGAAGAGCAAAACACCGGTGGAGTTGCTTGCACTCGCCGAAACGCTTGAGGTTGAAAACGCCAATGCAATGCGCAAACAAGAATTGATGTTTGCAATTTTGAAAAAATTGGCTCTACAAGATGTTGAAATTATTGGTGAAGGTGTTGTTGAAGTATTGCAAGATGGCTTTGGTTTCTTGCGTTCAGCTGATGCCAATTATTTGCCAGGCCCGGACGATATTTATCTTTCACCATCGCAAATTCGTCGTTTTTCTTTAAAAACAGGCGATACGGTTGAAGGCCCAATTCGCGGCCCTAAAGAAGGTGAGCGTTATTTTGCCCTTCTTAAAATTAATCTAATTAATTTTGAAGATCCTGACAAAATCCGTCACAAGACCCATTTTGATAATTTAACGCCGCTTTATCCAAATGAGCGTTTACGGATGGAAACCGATAATCCAACCCAAAAGGATATGTCACCACGGGTAATCGATCTTGTTGCACCCTTGGGTAAGGGGCAGCGCGGTCTTATCGTTGCGCCTCCGCGTACTGGTAAAACCGTTCTTCTACAAAATATTGCCCATGCTATTACCGAAAACCATCCTGAATGCTATCTCATCGTTTTATTGATTGACGAGCGTCCTGAAGAAGTGACGGATATGCAGCGCTCGGTTAAGGGTGAAGTTGTATCTTCAACTTTTGACGAACCAGCAACCCGTCACGTTCAAGTCGCTGAAATGGTCATTGAAAAGGCCAAGCGCTTGGTTGAACATGGTCGCGATGTGGTTATTCTTCTTGACTCGATTACGCGTCTTGGCCGCGCTTATAATACGGTTATTCCTTCATCAGGTAAGGTTTTGACCGGTGGTGTGGATGCAAACGCATTGCAACGGCCAAAGCGCTTTTTTGGTGCAGCGCGTAATATTGAAGAAGGTGGCTCGCTCACCATTATTGCAACGGCGCTTATTGATACCGGTAGTCGTATGGATGAAGTTATCTTTGAAGAATTTAAAGGTACCGGCAACTCAGAAATCGTGCTTGATCGTAAGGTTGCTGATAAGCGTATCTTCCCAGCCATGGATATTCTTAAATCTGGTACTCGTAAAGAAGACTTGCTTGTAACCCGTCAAGACCTTCAAAAAATCTTCGTTCTGCGCCGTATTCTTTCATCAATGGGCACTACCGATGCTATCGAGTTCTTGATTGATAAGTTGAAGCAAACCAAAAATAACGACGAATTTTTTGATTCAATGAATACGTAATTTTAAAATTACTCTCATTTCTAAACTTTATAATGCCGACCTTTGGGTCGGCATTTTTGTTGAATATATGGTTCACCTTGTATAATCTATTTAGAAATTTGATTTATAAAACAGGGTTAGTTTTTGAAATTAGATGCTTGTAATATGTGAGCATAAATTTAACTAATCATAATTAGTTTGAATAAACATTGACACATATGTTTTGTGCAAGAAGTCATTATTGAGGTTTAATATGGAAACGATTTTCGCGCTATCAAGTGGTGCCTTACCATCTGGTGTAGCGGTGATTAGGATTTCGGGTACTGAAACCAAAGCGGTTTTATCAGCGCTTTGTCAGGGCATATTAAAACCGCGTGTTATGCATTATCGTACACTAAAAGATGGGGGTGGTGATATTATTGATAATGGCTTGGTGGTGTTCTTTAAAGGGCCGCAAAGCTTCACGGGTGAAGATTGTGCAGAACTCCATATTCATGGTGGTCGTGCAGTGGTACAAAAACTGTTGGATGTGCTTGGTGCGTTCCCCAATTGTCGTCAAGCAGAAGCAGGGGAGTTTGCCCGCCGTGCTTTTGCTGAAGGCAAGTTAGATCTAACTGAAGCAGAAGGCTTAGCCGATCTTATTGAAGCGGAAACTGAAAGCCAACGCAAATTGGCACTTATGGGTGCAAGCGGTGCGTTGGCAGAGCTTTATCGCAATTGGCGAAAGGAATTGATATTTTGCCGCGCCATGATCGAGGCAGAACTTGATTTTGCCGATGAGAGTGATGTTCCAGGTTCAGTATCGAATGAAGTCTGGCAAAGAGTGAGTGCATTAAAGCAGTCTATAGAACAACATATTGAGGATGGCAAACGCGCAAATATTATGCGCGATGGTTTACGCATTGTTATTGCAGGTGCTCCTAATGCCGGCAAATCAAGTTTGATTAATCGTTTAGCTGGGCGTAAAGTTGCTATTGTTACTAATGAGGCTGGCACCACAAGAGATGCGTTGGAAGTACGACTTGTGATTTCAGGAGTGCCTGTTTTAATTACCGACACCGCTGGACTGCGTAAGACCGATAATCACATTGAAAAGGCTGGCATTGAAATTGCTGAAGAACATATCCTAACTGCTGATCTTGTTCTTATGCTCGAAGATATGCAAAATCCAACGCCGATCGAATTGCCAAAGACAGAGGCTAATATTTGGCATATTGGCAATAAGCTTGATTATGGGGAAGGGGAGGCGGCGCGTTGGCCCCTACAAATTTCAGCCGCAACCGGTGAGAATTGGCAAGAATTTATTGATAGACTCGAAGCCTTCTGCAGTGCGCGGGCAGGCGATGTAAGTAAGCTAGTGCCGGCACGAAAAAGGCAAGTTAGCCTTTTGGTTAGTGGTATGCAAGAACTGGAATATTCGCTAGTTAAACACGATATTGACTTAGAGTTACGCGCTGAGCATTTGCGTTTAGCGGCTAATGCAATTGGGCGAATTACTGGCGATGTTGATGTTGAAGATCTCTTAGATGTCATTTTTTCAGAATTTTGCGTTGGCAAATAAAGGTCAATATTCGTGTCAAAATGGATACGTGATGGCATGTTTGCTTTGCTAAGCCGGTCATCGTGAGCGTTGTAATGCTCCTAGATATCAGTTAATATGGCTATTCTCCTGCCGTGATCCAAGTCGCCCCAACATTATAGCTAAGCTTCCAACGCCTGCGGTTAGGTTTATCGCTATATTAATAACCTATTAACCAAACATATTTTGTGATGTTTCACGTGAAACATTTAAATATGTTGGAAGGCATTGCGCTAGTTGTTTCACGTGAAACAAAGTTTTTTTAAGCAAATTAAATTACTAAATTCGCTTGATGGAAAAAAGATTTCCACTGCTATTTTGCTGTAAATAACACCATTTCAGCACGAATCTAAAGAAGCTTCTTTGCATTCACTATATTATGCAGTAAAGACTAAATCAGATATCTGATAAAACAATGGCATTTCTGAAACACTATGATGTGTCATTTGGTTTATCTTCAACTGCTGTCCTATCTTTTTATGCAATGCAGAATGTAAAATTCGACCGACGCGAGGCCACGCGATGAATTGGTCAAGGTGAAATATTATGTCAATGAATTATGATGTTATTGTTATTGGTGGAGGGCATGCCGGTACTGAAGCAGCAGCAGCCTCGGCACGGCTTGGTGCTAAAACCGCTTTAGTAACATTTTCATTTGAAACAATCGGTGTTATGTCATGTAATCCAGCCATTGGTGGTTTGGGTAAAGGCCATTTGGTTCGTGAGATCGATGCGTTAGATGGCATTATGGCGCGTGCTGCGGATCGTGGTGGTATTCAGTTCCGTCTATTAAATCGGCGTAAGGGGCCGGCAGTTCGCGGTCCCCGTACCCAAGCCGACAGAAAACTATATCGGTTGGCCGTGCAAGATCTTATTGCAAACCAACAAAATCTTACGGTGGTAGCAGGCGAAGCAGTTGACATCTCAATTGTCAACGGAGTTGTTAAAGGTGTGGTGCTTGCAGATGGGCTGCAACTCAATGCACCATCAGTGGTGCTAACAACGGGAACTTTTTTACGTGGACTAATCCATATTGGCGATAAAAATTGGCCTGCAGGGCGTATGGGTGAAGCACCGGCTGTTAAGTTGGCAGAGCGCTTGAACGAGCATGGCATTGTTCTTAGTCGTTTAAAAACGGGAACGCCGGCACGTTTGGATCGTGAAACAATTGAATGGGATCGATTGGATAAGCAGTCGCCAGATGATGTTCTAGTACCATTTTCTAGCCTTACCGATAGCATTAAGACCCCGCAAATTGATTGTGCTATTACGCGCACTAATGAACGCACCCATGCTATTATCCGTGAAAATATTCATCGCTCTGCAATGTATTCCGGTGCTATTGAGGGGATTGGCCCCCGTTACTGTCCATCTATTGAGGATAAAATTGTAAAATTCGGCGATCGCGATGGTCATCAAATATTCTTAGAGCCTGAGGGTTTAGATGATAATACAGTCTATCCTAACGGTATTTCAACCTCTCTACCTGAAGACGCGCAAGATGCGCTCATTCATTCGATTGATGGTTTGCAAAATGTTCGTATTTTGCAGCCGGGTTATGCAATTGAATATGATTTTGTTGATCCTCGTCAACTCCATCGTTCATTACAATTAAAAGCAGTGACTGGCCTATATCTTGCAGGCCAAATCAATGGTACTACTGGATATGAAGAGGCCGGCGCACAAGGCTTGATTGCCGGGTTAAATGCAGCGCGTTTTGCAGCAGGGCAAGAACCAATCATTATGCAGCGCAGCGATTCATATATTGGTGTGATGATCGATGATCTTGTGTCGCGCGGCGTCAGTGAGCCTTATCGCATGTTTACATCGCGAGCTGAATTCCGCTTGTCTTTGCGTGCTGATAATGCGGATGAGCGTTTGACACCATTAGCTATTGAACTAGGTCTTTGCGGATCAGAGCGCATTGCCGCCTATGAGGAACGCGAAGGCAAATTGGATGCCTTGCGCGCTCTACTAAAATCCGTCAACCTTACGCCCAATGAAGCCGCCCAACATGGCTTACAGATTAATCGTGATGGGCAACGGCGCACCGCCTATGATCTTTTGTCTTATAATGATATTTCCATTGCTAGCCTTACTAGTATTTGGCCAGAACTTAATGGCGTAGATGCTAAAACAATTGAGTTGATGGAGATAGAAGCTCAATATGCTGTTTATATGGAACGTCAAGAGCAAGACATGGCTGCACTGCGTCGCGATGAAAAGCTTTATATTCCTGAGGATCTTGATCTCAATTCGATATCTGGCCTATCAAATGAGCTGAAGATTAAGATCGCGGCTCGGGCACCACGTACAATTGCCGAAGCGCAGCGTATTGATGGTATAACCCCTGCTGCTTTATCTTTAATTATTACCCATATCCAAAGGCAACGCCGCAGCCAAAAGGATGTAGCATAATGGTAGATAAATTTGATCAATTGAAAGCGATATTGCCAGATGTTTCACGTGAAACATTTGATAATTTAATCGCTTTTGAAGAGCTGGTTTTGAAATGGCAAGCCAAAATAAATTTGGTGGCAAATAACGCAATTAGTGAACTTTGGCAGCGCCATATCCTTGATAGTGTTCAGCTTTATCAATATGGGCTTGGCGCCAATCAATGGTTTGATATAGGATCTGGCGGCGGCTTTCCCGGCATCATTCTTGCAATATTGATGAAACAGCAAGGGCAAGGCGAAATCTGCCTTATCGAGAGTAATAGTAAAAAATGCGCATTTTTAAATACCGCAATTGCGCATTTCGATCTGACTGCCAAAGTATATAATGATCGCATTGAAAATAGTAGCTTAGTTCAACAAGCACCAGATATTATTTCGGCGCGCGCTTTAGCTTCGCTGACCGAATTATTTGGTCTATGTCAAAACTGGCTTGCTAAACCGAGTACTTATGCTCTTTTTCAAAAGGGTAAAAATTATAAGGATGAGATCTTGGAAGCACAGCTTTTATGGTCTTTCGATGTTGAGGTTTTCCAAAGTGTGATCGATAAAGATTCGGTTATTTTGAAAATCTCCAATCTTTTTCCGTTAACAAAGGAAGCGTAACATGAGTGATCAGGTACGTATTATTGCAATAGCTAACCAAAAGGGTGGCGTTGGTAAAACAACCACAGCGATTAACCTTGCTACTGCTTTGGCTGCTATAGGCGAAAAAGTCTTAGTATTGGATATCGATCCACAAGGAAATGCGAGTACCGGACTTGGTATTGACCGTAATAACCGCCGTCTATCATCCTATGATGTGGTGATTGAGGGTGTTTCAGTCGTTGATGCTGCGCTTGCTACCGATGTTCCAAACCTTTCCATCGTGCCATCGACCCTTGATTTGCTAGGTGTTGAAATGGAAATAGCGGCGCGCGCGGACCGTTCTCATCGTTTGCGTTTGGCTTTACGTGATGACCCAAGAGTTAAACATAAGTTTTCTTACATTCTTATTGATTGCCCACCATCTTTCAATCTTTTAACTCTAAATGCCATGGGTGCTTCGGATTCTGTTCTTGTACCACTGCAATGTGAGTTTTTGGCATTGGAAGGTTTAAGCCAGTTGTTAGAAACAATTAAGCAAGTGCGTTCAAGCCTTAATCCGCATCTTACCATACAAGGTATTGTCCTTACCATGTATGATGGGCGTAATAATCTTGCTAATCAAGTGGTGGATGATGTACGTTCTTTTATGGGTGAAAAGGTATATCGTACTGTCATTCCTCGTAATGTGCGCGTATCTGAAGCACCAAGCTTTGGTAAGCCGGCGCTACTATATGATTTGAAATGTGCGGGTAGCCAAGCCTATTTGCAATTGGCGTCAGAAGTTATTCAACGAGAACGGCGTTTGCGTTACGAAAATGCATAAATCGCGTGATTTATAATTTATGGAACATTGGTTTTGCCATTTAGTGTTATTATCATTATTGGGCGATCTATTTTCTAAGTTTAGAAAAGCTTGCGGAAAACGGAATTAATATGAGTGAAGATAAATCAAAAAAAAGATTAGGGCGTGGGCTTGCTGCGCTAATTGGCGATATTGAAGCCCCGCAGGCTTCGCCCGACGTAGTGGTTACACAGATTGCATCAGAAAAGCAGGTGCCAATTGAATTGGTATCGCGCAATCCCCGTAATCCCCGCCGAACATTTGTTGAAGCCGAGTTAGATGATCTCGCGCAATCTATTCGGGAGCATGGTATTGTGCAGCCGCTTGTTGTGCGTCCATTAGGCGGCGATTATTTTGAATTGATTGCCGGTGAACGACGCTGGCGTGCAGCGCAGCGTGCTGGCCTTGTACGTGTGCCGGTTATTGTCCGTGATGTTGATGACCGCACTGCTTTAGAGCTTGCTATTATTGAAAATGTTCAGCGTAGTGATCTTAATCCAGTGGAAGAAGCTCTGGGTTATCAGCAACTGATTGACGAACATGATTATACTCAAGCCGATCTTGCCCAAGTGATTGGTAAAAGCCGTAGCCATGTTGCCAATACTTTGCGGCTTTTAAAATTGCCACCTGAAGTGCAACAAATGGTTAATGATGGGTTACTTTCAGCTGGGCATGCACGTTGCCTTATTACTGCATCTGATCCATTGAGCCTTGCACAAAAAATTATTGCTGAAGGCTTATCAGTGCGTCAAGCGGAGGCATTGGCAGCAAAAGGCCCAGAAGAAGAAAAGCCAGCTAAAATACCGGTTGAAAAAGATGCTGACACCAAGGCATTAGAGCGGCGTATTGGTGATTGCCTTGGACTTAAGGTTGATATTAAATATAATAAGAAAGGTGGAGATATCCGTATTTCTTATAAAACGCTTGAGCAGCTCGATGATCTTTGCCAGCGATTAGGCGCACAAATTGCTTGATTTTCGATGATTTAATAATTTTAGGCCCGGCAGATAAGTTATCTGCCGGGCTTTAACTTTCCACTTAATAGCATAATTGCTATGTGCGTTCACTTATTCGTTTGCTGATTTTTTGGTATAGATAGGTTATTGATCTGCTCCCAAGGGATTGGTCCACCAAATATGTCTTGTGTATTTTCGTCTGCCTCATATTGTGGATAGCGCTTCAATATCTTCATAGCTAATATTTGCCTATTTTTACTTTGTTCATCACCGCGCTGTTTATATGCTGAAATATAAGCCATTGCGTCGACAATATCATTCATTTGAATATTGTCTAAATATCCTTCGTCAATGAGCTTAGATAATTCTTCGTAACCAGTTATTGATAGACCTAACTGCCCAACGAGATTTATGCCGTTATCATTGCGAGCCCAGATATTCGCACCAGCTTCCACTAAAATGTGAACACCATCATAATTCTGCGCAAGGGCAACCATCATCACCAATGGTCTATCATTAGCCTGTCTAAATCTAAAGTTAGGATCGCCACCATGTTTTAAGTAAATTTCAATAAGTTTGGTTCGGTATATGCGATCTGCAGCTTCGTCATTGTCGCCAAATGAGTCCAAAGCACTAATGAATTCCGGTTCACTATTTAATAGCGGTCTTTTCGCCATGGTATAATCAGCGCCATTGCCGATAAGTAAGTCAATTGCTTGAACGTTATGTTGTGCCATGGCATGAAAAAGCAATGTGGTTTCATCTCCATAACGTTGATTTATTCCGTTGGGTGGAAGCGCCGCCAGCTCACTTTGGTTAATTGTTTGTTCACGTTCTATTTTTTGCGCCAAATGATAGACGGGCTCACCATAATCACGAAAGAGACGATCTGATCGCGGTGTTGACTGCTTATCATAGTCAAAAGCAATTTGATGAGGTCTTTCTTGTCCAAAATCACATTTTATCACTAGACCGATAATGGTTAAAAGACTTGCGCTGATAACCAATGTGATTTTAATTTTTTGTAAGGTTGATCTCATCTTTAAGATACCCCGATTTGCAGCTGCTACATCATTGAATTTTAATCCAAATGGCCTATTTTTGGATAATATTTATTCAAAATATTAATTACGATCCAAAGGCAAAGCAGTTGGCTTGACGTATAAATAAAAGTAACAGCTGCCACGTGAATGATGGTTGATAGAGCATAAACTACATCCATTACCGCATTTGGGTTATGACCTAAATAAGAAACAAAAAGCCAAATTATCGTGACCAAGTTAACCAAAGTAGCCAAATACATAAAGTTTTTAAATGACAATTGCTTTTTATAATTTAAAATAAAGATAACTGCCAAACCGATAAATATAACACTCATATCACTTAATGTGTCAATGAGAACTTTAATCGATAAATCCTGAATACGCATATATCCTATCTGATTATAAGCTATGTGAGATAGCATTTGGGTTGCAAAGCTGAAACAGGCATTGACAATAATAAAAAGAAAGAAAAATAGTGCATAATAAACAAAATCTGCTTTTTCTTTATCAATAATAAATAATTTTTTAAAATCCTTATCAAACAGCCATTTCAAAATAATTATCACCGCAATCGTTGCTATAAGTACATTACGCTGGCATTTCAAAAAAAATGACATTGGGGTTTCAATTGTGCCAAAAGTCATGGCCTCTGGCGGAGTTGTAACGTGGATTAGTCCTAACTTGGCAATGGCTAAAATTAAAGCGAATTGGATCATAAAGCCAATGATGACGTATGTTATTTTAATTAATTTAAATTTTTTGAAAGAAAGTGCAGCTGAGCCAGATATAATGGCTATTGCCACCACAAACGCAGCTATTGTTTCTATCAATTGCCTAAAGCCATCCGAGCCACCACTATAATAAGAATAAAACAATGTCGAAAAATCATTGAAAATTATGATAGCAAGCATAAATATTAATGATGTAAAAAAGACATTAAAACTATTAAAATTTTTCCGCATAAGACTTCCTTAAATTTAAAAATTTTTGCTAATATTTTAGATAACAATAAAATTTGTACGAATACTAGATTATTATCATATTTATATAACTTCAAATTTGAAATATTAATATTTTGATATAATTTTACCTAACATTATATAGTTGTTGGAATCAGACAAAATTGGTTTTGCGGGAGATGGTGAATGTCAAAACATGATTATACGATTCAACCCCTGATAGGCTTGGGATCTTTAAGGTTTAATAGCGCTTCGGAAGATAATTTTGCCTTACAAGAGGTCTATGGTAGTTTTCGCAGTATTGATCGAACGGGTGATCGTTCTTATTGGGAAGAACAAATAAAAAAAGCAAAAGATTTGGATCAAAGGAAACGTTATGAGAGCATATTAAATGCTATGAAGAACTTTGATTATACTTTAATCACTTATTATTACGGTAACTGCATTTTTGCTTGCTATAAAGATAATAAGTTAGTCGAAATTGGCGCTAATGATAAATCTATTGATATTTATTATAAAGACATCAATATTTTTAAAGATGATCCTAAAAATGTTGTAGATAGATTAATAAAAGAACTGGGTGAATTTCCTTATATTGATGATCAGCAAATTTATTTTAAAAATGCAGCTATTACACTTTCTTGCTTTATTGAAGGGGTTGTTGAGGGCGAAGTTTTATGGGCTGAAGAACATTCAGATGCAGCGGAGGAAAAATCTATGGCTTTTAATACGCATATAGATATTAGCGATGACGAATTTGCGACCTATTATCGCTATAAAGCTGGTGAGATTTAGTGATCTTTTAAATGTCTCATTTTAGATATGATGCCAAACATCTGCCTATTAGTTTGAGGGTTGATCTAACTCAGATCAACCTTGATGCCGCACGCCAATAACAGTTCTTCAATATCCCTATAGCTTAAACAATAACAATGATACTTGTTTGTAGCCTGAATACTGCTCATTGCATCAAAATGCCGAACTATTTAAATTGGCTTTATATGAATGATATTTGCAACAGAAACGGATAATCAACCAAATTTTGAAAACTTAATTCAATAACTTCGTCATGAGTAAGAAATTTCTTATACTATTTATAATTGAGTTAGCCATCAACAAAGCCCATTCCCAAATTAACTATATTAGAAAACCTTTCCATTAATGGAATAAGTATATGTGATGATTTAAGTTCCAATATCGTCATGATAGCTATTGTTTGAGGCATTTACTGATTGCTAATATGGCGTTATAATTTCGATTTGTTTCTGGAGAAAGTGGCACCCTTATTCTTTTATTATTTTTTTTTGTAAATATATCCGGTGTTAAAATAATTAAAGCATCATTTTTAATATTGTAATTAATCAGGTAATTGTTTTTCATATAAGTAATGTTCATATTTTTTTTTATTAAAAATATTTTTAAATTTTTCCTTTTTTATATCAGTATAGTAATATATGATATTATCATAATTAATATGCCCATTATCATAAAAATAAATTTCAATAGATGAATTGTAATATTCATATAACTTAAATTTATAATCAAGAGCCGTAATATTTTTGCTATTTTTATCATATGCAATAAATTTATTAATATATATATCTTCTTTTTTTATGCATTCTTTTAAAGAAAAAATTCTATGATTATTTAAATTTTTATAATTTATCCAAATGCTATCTACAGCAAATGAATTCTTTACTGAAAATAATAGTAACAATAATAATGTATATTTCATATTTAACGGCCTTGTCGCAAAATTTAAATATATAAAACATAGACCTCCAGATGTTTTAGCATTATTATTAGGTCCGTACTGGTTTATAAAGATCAATTGCTATTAGCGTTTGCTACGTTTTTTATCGCCATTTTCATCAAATAATGCTGCCAATTGCTCGGTAATTGCACCAGCAAGCTCTTCTGCATCAACAATAGTAACAGCACGGCGATAGTAACGCGTCACATCATGTCCGATACCAATGGCGATAAGCTCGATAGGCGAGCGTGTTTCAATCTCTTCAATCACACCGCGCAAATGTTTTTCTAAAAAATTACCCGGATTAACCGAAAGGGTTGAATCGTCAACAGGTGCACCATCAGAAATCATCATTAAAATGCGTCTATGTTCACTGCGTGCCAATAAACGTTGATGCGCCCAAACAAGTGCTTCACCATCAATATTTTCTTTGAGCAAGCCTTCACGCATCATCAAGCCGAGATTGCGCCTTGCTCGGCGCCAAGGTGTATCAGCGCTTTTATAGATGATGTGGCGCAAATCATTTAAGCGACCCGGATTTGCTGGCTTGCCGCGTTGTAACCATGCTTCGCGTGACTGGCCGCCACGCCATGCTTTGGTGGTAAAGCCCAATATTTCAACTTTCACGCCGCACCGCTCTAAGGTGCGAGCAAGAATATCCGTACAGGTTGCAGCAACTGTAATTGGACGACCGCGCATGGAACCAGAATTATCCAAGAGTAGGGTAACAACCGTATCGCGAAACTCTGTATCACGCTCACGCTTGAAAGAAAGCGGTTGGGCAGGATCAATAACCAAGCGGGTCAAGCGTGCTGTATCAAGATAACCTTCTTCAAGATCAAAATCCCATGAACGGTTTTGTGCGGCCATTAAGCGCCGTTGCAAGCGGTTGGCAAGTCTGCCAACGACCCCTTGCAAATTGGCCAATTGCTTGTCTAAATGGGCGCGTAACTTATCAAGCTCTTCCTCATCACAAAGCTCATTGGCTTCCACCGTTTCATCAAATTCGCGTGTGAAAACCTTATAATCGCCCAAATGCTCAAGATCAGCCAAAGCATTTTGTGGACGCCTTGTTTCACCTGGTTGCATTTCAGAATCAAGATCTTCAGTTTCCGATGCTTGTTCATCAGAATAATCAGCAGCTTCCATTTCGCCGTCTTCGGTCTCTTCCGAGCCTTGTTCGGCATTTTCGCTTTCACCACTTTCGGCGTTTTCAGGATTATCGGCTTCGCCCTCCTGATCTTCGTCTGATTGGCTTTGATCTTCCTCATCGCCATTTTCGTCAGGATTTGGATCATCGCGTAATTCTTCGCCAAGCTCCATTGCGGTTAGCATATCACGGATAGCGCGCGCAAAAGCATTTTGATCGTTGAGCTTATCGGTTAAATTTTCAAGGTTTTTACCGGCACGCGCTTCCACCCAGTCGCGCCATAGATCAACCAATGAGCCAGCTTCAACAGGGGCTTTTCGACCAGTTAATTTTTCACGCACCATCAAAGAAAGCGCTTCAGCTAGCGGCGCATCATCTTGGGATTCAATATCTTTGTAATTAGCCCGCGCATAACGCTCGCCAAGCATAGCATCAAGATTATCTGCCATACCATCCATCATTCGCGCGCCGATGGATTCAATACGGGCTTGTTCAACCGCGTCATAAATAGCGCGAGCATCATTACCTTCAGGGGCTAATTTTGCATGAATGGAAGCATTATGCCAAGCTTTGCGCAAGGACATAGAGTCACCAAGGCCACGTGTAACGGCAATATCACGCATTGTTGGGCGGCGGGATAAATCTGGCAGCCGCGCAGTGTCGCCACTTAATGAAGGGCGATCATTGGTGAAGGTCACATTAAGTTCACGGTCGGCGGCAACAGCACGCATTGTTGCGCTAATCGCACGCTTGAATGGCTCACTATCAACAGGTTTTGTCCTATTGTCGCGGCTATTATCTCCCGGTTGTGCTGCCATGGTTCTGCGCTTTTCTCTATTCTTAAACAAAGGCTTATAAAGCTAAAAATCTTAAGGAGCTTGATTTAACAAGCCCCTTTGCCTGTCACTGTTTTATGCAAAAACGGTATTGACGATCGAGTCTGGAAGATCTTCGCCAAAGGCACGTTGATAGAACTCTGCAACAATTGAGCGTTCAAGTTCATCACATTTATTTAAGAAGGTAAGGCGGAAAGCAAAACCAATATCTTTGAAAATTTCAGCGTTTTCTGCCCAAGTAATAACCGTTCTTGGGCTCATTACTGTTGATAAATCGCCATTGATAAAGGCTTGGCGGGTAAGATCAGCAACGCGCACCATGCGGCTGATAATATCGCGGCCATCGGCTTGGGTTTTGAAATGTTTCGCTTTTGCAAGAACGATTGCCACTTCATTATCATGGGGCAAATAATTCAAGGTGGTGACGATTGACCAACGATCCATTTGCGCCTGGTTGATTTGCTGTGTACCGTGATAAAGACCGGTTGTATCGCCAAGCCCAACAGTATTTGCCGTTGCAAAAAGTCGAAATGCTGGATGAGGGGCAATGACGCGGCTTTGATCAAGCAAGGTCAAGCGGCCAGAGGATTCAAGCACACGTTGGATAACAAACATCACATCAGGGCGACCTGCATCATATTCATCAAAAACCAAGGCAACATTATGCTGGTATGCCCAAGGTAAGATGCCATCTTTAAACTCGGTTATTTGTTTGCCATCTTTAACAACAATGGCATCCTTACCAACAAGGTCAATACGGCTGACATGGCTATCTAGATTAATACGCACGCAGGGCCAGTTAAGGCGGGCAGCAACTTGCTCAATATGGGTGGATTTACCAGTACCGTGATAGCCAGAAACCATAACACGGCGATTAAAAGCAAAGCCGGCTAGAATGGCAAGAGTTGTTTGGCGATCGAAAAGATAATCAGGATCACTCTGTGGCACATAATCATTGCCTTGTGAAAATGCTGGCACTTGCATATCTGTATCAATGCCGAATACATCACGGGCAGACACAGTAATGTCAGGCAAGTGCATGGTCGATTGATTATCCTCTTTCATTCTCTTTAATGCCTCCTTGGGCGAAAAATGATTTTTCCGCTTTATGATAAATATAGTGTTTTTTAAAACTATATTTAGTTTCATCTGCAAAAATATTGCAATAATTTGCCTTTTAAAATGCTTTGTTTCAAGAAAAAATTTAAGAAAACAAAGCGAAAGCCCCATCATATTCTGTTGATAGGCTGCTATACCGATGAATTGGTTATATCAGAGCAAGACATAAACACAACGCAGAAAATGCCGGATTTGTTACAATTTTGAGTGTTGTTAGTTTAAACCCATCTTGTCACTATATGCGCGTCAGGTTAAAGTTTTGATCTTCAAGCTCGCAGATAAGGTTTTGCCAATATTTCTTCATTTCTTCAATGCCGCCAATCGCACCTTCTGGCAATGGCGTATAGCGGATGAGCGGACTTAATATTTGCGGATAATCTAAATTGGCGGAAAAGCTTTCTATTTCTTGATAAGGATCATCAAACATCGTCTCATACTTCAATAAGTATTTTAGAAAAATATATATCCAATATTTTTTTGCTAGCAGTTCATTATAATTGGGTATTAGCTTTTTAAGACTAGCAACAAAATTAAAATCATGATCTTGCGCTATGAGATCGTAAAGTATATTTTCACTTCTTTCATTAAGGCTTTGAATAATATAAGCCCTTAGGTCTTTAACGCCAATAAAGCCGTTTTGTAATCCAAAATATAGGCTACCCAAATCAAGGCTATCATTAATATCGTATAGGTCTTTGCGGCTTATCGTCCAATTCATGGTTTACTCTTGTCTTTTTGAATAGAGCTAAAATTTTGGTTAAAATGGCAATAATATTGGCACAAGGATAAGGGTTACCAACATTGTTAATAATGAAAACGGCACGCCAAATTTTACAAAGTCAATAAAGCGGAAATTACCCGGCCCTTGCACCAATGCATTTACCGGTGATGATACGGGCGTTATAAAGGCGGTGGAAGCAGCAAGAGCAACCGTCATAGCAAAGGGCAAGGGCGACACACCCATTTGCTGAGCAAGGCTAATGGCAACAGGTGCCATAAGAACGGCGGTTGCTGTATTCGATATAAACAGCCCCAATATAGCTGTAACAATAAATAAGCTTGCTAGTAACACCCTTGGTTCGCTTTGCCCGGCAAGCGAAAGCACAAAATCGGTTGCTAAAGTAATACCGCCAGTTTTTTGTAAAGCGAGTGAGAAAGGCAGCATGCCTGCAATTAAAACAAGACTTTGCCAGTGAATTGAGCGATAGGCGGCATCAAAATCAATACACCGTGTTAACCCCAAAAATAGACAAACCAATAAGGCTGCCAACACATTGGGGATAATACCGCTAACCATTAAAACAATCATCACACCAAGACCGATAAGCGCATAAGGCGCACGGGTAGGTGCTGGGGTTGCATCATCAATTTCTTCAGGTAAATCCAAAACAACAATATCATTGCCGTAATTCGCAAGGCGGCGAATATTGCGCCATGGTCCGATAACTAATAAAATATCGCCCATTTTAAACGGCATATCGGCAACACTATCACTTACAGCTTTGTTGGCGCGTTTCATGCCAACAATGGAAAGATCAAAACGCTTTCTAAATTTAACGCTGGCTGCAGTTTCATTGATTAAAGCTGAGCTTGCTGGTATCATAATTTGCGCCATGCCAAGTTGTTGGGTACTATCGGCAAAATAACCACTAGCAAGACGCATTTGTTCAAGCTTATAGGCACCACAAAGACTGGCTACCGTTTCACTTTCCGGCATATTGACCACATCAAGCAGCAAAATATCATCTTGTAATAAAAGCGTATCTGGGCGCGGTGTAACAAGTTTTTTGGTAAGACCGGAGGTGCGTTCAATTGCCAAAATATTAACACCATTGGCTTGGCGTAAATCGAGCTCTTCCAATGTTTTACGAATAAGTGGCGAGTTTTTTAAAATTTTTATACGTGCTTCACGTTGATAAAGCTGATACTCCTCAACCCAATCAGCAATATGCGGGCGTTGATAGGTTGATTTTGGCTTTTGCTCTGTTCCTAAAAATTTACGGATAACAAACATATATAAAATGGCAAGGATTAAAAGCGGCAAGCCAAAAGGCGTAAAAGAAAAAAAACTAAAAGTAGGAAGGTTATGGCGAACAAGTTCGCTTTGAACGACAAGATTAGGTGGTGTAGCAACAAGGGTAAGCATACCGCTTAATAAAGCTGCATAGCTTAGCGGCATCATCAAGCGGCCAGCGGCTATATGGGTTTGTTTAGCAATGCGCAAAACAACCGGAATAAAAATGGCAACAACACCGGTTGAGCTCATAAAAGCACCAACACCTGCCACAGCCACCATTAAAAATATTAGCAATTGATTTTCATTGGAGTTTGATTTCTTCAGCAACCAATCGCCAATATATTGCACTATGCCCGTGCGCGCTAATGCTTCACCAACCACAAAAAGCAAGGCAATAAGAATAACGGCGGAATCTGAAAAGCCTGATAGTGCCTCGTTGACGGTTAAAATGCCACTTAATGGCAAGGCGCAAATCATAATAAGCGCGACAGCATCCATGCGTGGCTTATTAAGCGCAAACATAACAACTGCAAGAGCCAGTAAAATAAGAACAATGCTTAAATCTTGGCTCATAATCTCAGCCTTGATGTTGTTGGACAAAAGTACCCTTTAAAATGAAGCCAAAATAAATTTTGTGCCATCTTAGATATATAGCTTAATTTTATATTTCAAAATATTTAATAATAAATTGATAGGATCAATTTTTATACTGCCAATTAGATTATAAACATAGTTCAACCGGTAACTTTTAAATATTTTATAATTGTTTTAACGGTTTATTTCATTTAAATCCATCAACTCGCCGCTTACTTTAAATAAGATTTAAGGGGATAGCTTAGGGGCAGGACCTATTAATTTGATGGAAATGATGGAGGAAATTTTTGTGAGAACCCAAAGATTAAAGGTGAGACGATCCACAGGAAATATAAATATTTTCAAGGGCCTTCGACAAAGTTATCGCGAAAATTTACTTGTATCCTGAAAGGAAACAAAAACAGCTGTAATCTACAGCGTCGTAAAGCTCAAATGGGTTTAACCCCCCTTTTTGCTTTCCTCACCTTTTTACAAAAATGTATATTTTTGCTGTTTATTGTGCGTGTTTGTTTAAAGTGATAGGTACTGACCCTAAACATTTTGTGCTAGTTATTCTAAAATGGAGCCGTAAAAATTTTACACCGCAAATAAAATCTTGCTTAAACTTTAGGTTCTGACCCTAAGGAACCATTTCATTAAGGTGTAGTCCTGATTTTTGTTTAATGCCCTTTTGCTTCTTTTGCATCCAGAAATAGCCAATCACCCCAACAATAGCGATTAGCGCCGACACAATTCCTGCGCCGGCTGGCTTATGAGGCATGCTAAAACTTATGGTCCCAGGCAAGATAATCAACATTAGGAAGAGCAAACTAAGCATCTGTTTTGCAAAAATGCCCTTAGGATAGCCCACTTCAAAGGATCGTGTCTCATCACTTTTTAAGGTTATTGCAATGCTATTGCTACAGTTCGATTTAGGATTTAAGCCAATTTTTAACGCATAATCACCATCGGCAACTTCTAGCTCCACCGTTTTACCATTGCCGATTTTTCCAACAACTTTATCATCAAGATAGATGTTAAAACGGCTTGCCGCTAGATTAATACTTGAGTTGCGTTTGATAATGAGCGTTGCCATATAATTTCCAATTGAAACAAATGATATCAAGATTTTCATAAAGTATAAATATAATATAGTTTATTATCATTGCTTAAATAATCGCAAGCCTTTTTCTGTTAAAAGTGCTTGTAAAGGAATGTCATGGTCCTCTGCTGCTATGGAGTTCACCTCTTGGCAACCAAAGGCAAGTCCCACCAAAAATGGTTGTTTCTGCCGTGATCTCATGTCAGCAATGATGCGGTCATAAAAACCACCACCATAACCTATACGGTTGCCGATTGCATCAAATGCCGCAAGCGGTAGCAAAATCAAATCGGGATCAACGACAGGCGCACTTGCAGGTGGGCCCATAGTGCCATAGCCCATCGGGATTAATTCATCTTCACAACTAAATTGGCGAAATTGCATTTGACGGGCTTTGCTATCGATTATAGCTGGCAGGCAAATGGTTTTACCTTGCTCTTGCAGCACTAACAATAACGCTCTTGGGTCGATTTCACTACCAATCGGCCAAAAGCCGGCGACAATGCTTGCTTCATCAATTGCCAAAAGCGCATTTGCTTCATTTGCTAATTTTTGAGCAGCTTGGCGGCGAAAATCTGTCGCCAAACGATCACGCTTGGCTAATGCTTCATGGCGTTGTTGCTGTTTTGTCATTCTATTATCCGTCAAGAAACGTTCACTATCAGCATAAACACTTTTATGATGGGAAAAACCAATTTTAACAAAACTGCCTTTTTGGATAAGTGCCACGAAGGGCGGTAAAGAAGTGGCGTCCACGACAACCGATGGAATTTTTGATCCTAGGAACCTACATAGTAGGTGGGCGCCATATGACGAAGCCCACGGGCCTCATCAGGGACGGCTCCCTTTAAGATCATTAAGGCCCTAGGGATGCTGTTATCCTGTCGCGAAGCGCAGAACGCCACTAACCACTATAAACCAATGTTTTACAAAATGCCAATAGGATTTATATTATTTTAAAGGCAGCTTTAATGGTTAAGCCATATCTAAGAAAATAGCTAAATGGCTCTATCGGTTGATTTTTCTAATAAATCAGCCATGCGCTTTTGCACCTTGACCATTTGCGGATAAATATCAAGCGCTTTATTATAAATATCAATCGCCATTGGTTCACGGTTGGTCATTTCAAAAATAGCACCAAGCTGCATCAGCGCATTAAAATGGCGTGGTTCAATTTGTAGCACCCTATTTAATTCAAGAACGGCAAGGGAAATATCATTCATCTGGATATGAATGGATGCGCGCCGCATCCAACCTTCAGCATAATTGGGATCAAGCGCTACAACATTATCCAAAAAATCCATCGCTTGTGCATAATCTTGGTTTCGCGCCGCATCTTCTGCCCAGCCCATCAACAAATCTATTGTTGCACTACCCGATTGAGACCAAAGCCCCTGTATTTGTTGACTAATTTTTTGAGCTTCTTTGACATCAGCGCTGCGCTTCAAACTGGTAAAAAGTGTGTTTAATTCATCCGTCTTTTTAACTAATGGCAATAGATTTTTAGATTTATTTGTGTTTTCAATAGTTTGATCGGGTTTAATATTAGGGCGCAAAGGCACAACATCATCGGGCTCAAGCGGCGATTCAAGTGGTTCATGCTCTGGTGGAAATTGCGGTGCTTCTTGCGCCTGGCTAAATGAAATCATCACCACTGACAAAGCTGGTGCCGTCAATAAAACAGCACAGCAAGCAAATATAAGATCTCGATATTTCAACTTCTTTTCCACACTCTAACCATTGATTAAAATTTTATTTTAATATGGCTTAGTTTAAGATCAATTAAAAGGCAGTAAAATGGCATATTGCTATTAAAAGTAAACCAGCCAAAACTATAATTTAGCCATAAATGCTTTTTAGGTTCACCAAAACGTGAAGCACGCGAAATTTTAGAGCGTTTTCCGAAAAGTGTGAAGCGGTTTTCGGACAAAAAACGCGCTGTAAACAATGTATTAGGGCGCGGATCTGATCTAATCAGATCGAAATGCGCTCTAAGATTAAAGGGAAGATAATCAAGATGAAGTGGCTAAAAAGGCTGATCTTATTTTTGTTAATTTGCTATTTATTACCGATTGGTGCAAGTGCCCTTTGGTGGTGGCAATTAGATCGCCCACAAAGCTACCGCGTTGCTGATTGGACAAGCGCAAATTTCTTACCAAAACCGCAAGCGCAAGGCTCTAGCCTTTATATTATGGGCGCAAGAACGGGGGGCATGAAGGGTGCAATTTCACTTCACACTTGGATCGTCTTTAAAAAGGCCGGTGAAAGCCAGTATAATCGCTATGATGTTGTGGGTTGGGGCAAAGCACTGCGCCACAATGCCTATGCTGCCGATGCGAAATGGTATTCCAATGCGCCATTTATTATTTATGAATCCCATAATAATGATGCGCTGATTAATAAGGTTGAAGCGGCTATAAAGCGCTATCCCTATGGTGGGAGTGGTCAATATGTTATCTGGCCGGGGCCTAATTCCAATAGTTTTGTCGGCAATATTTTGCGTGACGTGCCGGAAATCAATATGGCATTGCCACCGCTTGCTGTGGGGCGCAATTTTTTACGCAACAATAAATGGTATTTTTACGATAAGGATAATAGCGATCTCATCATAAATTATCATGGCTTTGGTGGTTTGGCGATTGGTGGAAAAAGTGGGCTTGAATTGGATATTGGTGGCTTTGTTTTGGGCTTAGATATCAAAAATCTTGGCGTAAAAATCCCCGGTATTGGCAGAGTTGGCTTTTAGTAAAACTATTTACAAGAATATAAATTATCTATTAAAAAAAGCGCCTTTGAATAAGTTCAAAGGCGCTTTTTTATAAATTAACTGATAGGGCTAAATTATTTTTTAGACATATCTTGTGCAACGGATAAGTATAATTGTTCGGCAAGTTCGTTGGCTGCACGTTCAATCGCATCTTTTTCGGCCGCAAGATTAGCATATTCTTGGCGTGGACGATCAAAAGAAGCATCAACCGAACGGCTACGCTTGGCAACAACCTTACCATCCATATCACTAATTGTATAAGTACCTGTTGCGCGTGCAGTACCAGCTGACGCACGACCAGTACGATCGGTACGGTCACCAACATTAACCCGCACTGCCGCCAACACAGTCGTGCTGACATTTAATGCTAGCTTATATTGCGGCGCCCCACTTTCGCCAGCACCACCATTAAACAGATAAATCAAACGGTTGCGCACAATTTGAGTTGTGCGGTCACCGGCTTCGCTAATCTCAATAGACTTAAGTTTTGCCCGCATTGGTGAACTTGCATTAAGCATAGGGCTGCCATCGCTATTGCTGCCCTGATAAAGCGGTTGCACTGTGCAAGCACTTATTGTGATAGCAGACACCATAAGCGCCGCCAGAGTAATGCTTTTTAATGCTATAATTGGTTTAGATAACAACATTAATAATCCTTTGCGGTACAACAACCAACTTTTTTGGTGCCTTGCCATCAAGAGCTTTTTGAACAAAAGGCAATTGCAACACAGCAGCTTCAACGGCATTCTTGTCCGCATCACGGCTAATTGTCAAATCACCACGCTTTTTACCATTAATTTGCACAGGCATTGTGACATCATTATCAACGGTCAAAGCTTCATCATATTGCGGCCAAAGCAAAGTTGCCACCATTTTATCACCACCCAAGGCGGCGTGGCACTCTTCAGCAAGATGCGGCATCATCGGTGCAATCATGGCAATAAAGAAATCAAATGCCTGCTTTAGTGCAGCCTTGGTATCATTATCAGCCGTTTCAATATTTTGCGCAACCGGCGACAAAATATTTAGCAACTCATAAAGACGGGCAACTGCACGATTAAAGGCAAGCTTTTCAATATCATCAGCAACTGCTTTCAAGGTGCGGTGGGCAGCCTTGGAAATATCAAGAGCAGTGCCGTCTTGCGCAGCTTTGCCTTCAACACCTTGCAAATGTTCTTCAGCAAGTGCCACCATGCGCCAAACGCGCTGCACAAAACGGAATGCACCTTCAACACCAGATTCAGACCAGATAACATCGCGCTCTGGCGGCGAATCAGAAAGCATGAACCAGCGTGCCGTATCAGCGCCATAGGATGCTAAAATATCATCAGGATCGACAATGTTGAATTTTGACTTCGACATTTTTTCGATTGGCCCAATTTCAACCGGCGCACCATCGGATAAACGGAAAGCTGCACGCTTACCATCTTTTTCTTCAATCTTAATATCAGATGGGAAGACATAGCCCGTTTCATCACGGTAAGATTCATGCGTCACCATGCCTTGGGTGAATAGGCCCTTAAATGGCTCTTCAACCCCAACATAGCCAACTTTTTTCATCGCACGGGTAAAGAAGCGCGAATATAAAAGATGCAAAATAGCATGTTCAATACCGCCAATATACTGATCAACTGGCAACCAACTATCAGCCATAGCTCGCTCTGTTGGTTCATCAGCATTTGGATCAGTAAAGCGGATATAATACCATGATGAATCAACAAATGTATCCATGGTATCGGTTTCGCGTCGTGCGGGTTTACCACAATTTGGACAATCAACATTTTTCCAAGTTGGGTGATGATCAAGCGGATTACCTGGCTTTTCAAAGGTAACATCGTCAGGCAAACGCACGGGCAAATCCTTGCGCGGTACTGGCACCACCCCACATTCCACACAATGGATCATTGGAATTGGGCAGCCCCAATAGCGTTGTCGGGAAATACCCCAATCACGCAACCTATATTGTACGCGGCGTTCGGCCTGTGGTTTACCATTAAGCATTGTGCTCTCTAAACGGTTTGCCACCTCATCAAAAGCTTGTGTTGGCGTTAAACCGTCAAGAAAGCTTGAATTAATCATCACGCCATCTTCGGTATGTGCTGTCTCGGTCACAATAAAGCTAGATGGATCTTGTCCCACTGGCAGCACCACAGGGCGCACTGGCAATTCATATTTATTAGCAAAATCAAGATCGCGCTGATCATGGGCAGGACAGCCAAAAACCGCACCAGTACCATATTCCATCAATACGAAATTGGCGACATAAACCGGCAATTGCCAATTTTCATCAAAAGGATGGGCAACGGTAACGCCGGTATCAAAGCCTTGCTTTTCAGCTGTTTCAATAGCGGCAACTGATGTGCCAATGCGCTTACATTCTTCAATAAAGCCCTGCAATTGTGAATTGTTTTCAGCAATTTGCTTGGCTAATGGGTGGTCAGCAGCAATGGCAATGAAGGATGCACCAAAAATCGTATCGGGGCGAGTTGTATAAACTTCAATTGTATCAAAGCCAGCTGGCGCATTTTGGGCAATTTGCCAACGCAATGCTAAGCCTTGTGATTTACCAATCCAGTTCTTTTGCATAAGGCGAACTTTATCAGGCCATTCCTCAAGCTGATCTAAACCTTGCAATAGGTCTTCGCTATAATCGGTAATTTTGAAGAACCATTGGGTTAATTCGCGCTGCTCAACCAAGGCACCCGAACGCCAGCCCTTACCATCAACCACTTGCTCATTAGCAAGCACAGTCATATCAACTGGATCCCAATTAACCTTGGCGCTTTTACGGGTAACAAGCCCTTTTTCCACCATATCTTGGAAAATCATTTGTTGGCGATGATAATATTCAACATCACAAGTGGCAAATTCACGCGACCAATCCAGTGATAGACCCATGGATTTTAACTGCGAACGCATGGTGGCAATATTTTCATAAGTCCATTCTTTAGGATGAACCTTATTTTTCATTGCCGCATTTTCAGCCGGCATACCAAAAGCATCCCATCCCATTGGGTGCAGGACATTAAACCCCTTTGCCCGCTTATAGCGCGCTACCACATCACCCATGGCATAATTGCGCACATGGCCCATATGGATACGGCCTGATGGATAGGGAAACATTTCTAAAACATAATATTTTTCACGGCTATCATCATTATCAGTCTTGAAAACATCTTGAATGTCCCAAGCCGATTGCCATTTTTTTTCGGTAGCGCGTGGATTATAACGTTCGGTTGCCATTGCTTTTATTCTCTTGCGAAGATTAACTAGTTTAAAAATCTGTCAATGGAGCTTCAACACACATTGTGTAAGGCGTCAACTGGCGATAGTATTTTGAATATATAGGCAATAAAGGATATCTCGATGAATGACAAGCTAGATAATCAGACTTCAGTGCAGGAAGCCCATGATGTTTGTGCGGCACTTAAATATGTGCGGGCAGAAATTTTGGCAAGCGCCAGTGAAGCCAAACGATCAGCTAGCGATATTGATCTTATTGCTGTTTCAAAAACATTTGATGCCAATGACATTCGTCCCGTGCTTCAACAAGGGCAGCGGCAATTTGGTGAAAACCGTGTTCAAGAAGCACAAAGCAAATGGCCGCAATTGCGCGATGAATTTTCGGATATAGAATTACATCTCATTGGGCCACTGCAATCCAACAAGGCGGCGGAAGCCGTTGCACTTTTTGACGTAATTGAAAGTGTTGACCGCGAAAAAATTGCCGCAACCTTAAGCGCGGAAATGAACAAGCAGGCACGCAATTTACCATGCTATATTCAAGTTAATACGGGTTTAGAGCCGCAAAAGGCAGGCATTGCCCCACAAGATACGCTTGATTTTGTCAAACGCTGCCAAAATATCCATGGTCTTAATATTATTGGTTTAATGTGCATACCGCCAGCTGATGAAAATCCGGGTCCCCATTTTGCATTGCTTGAAAAACTCGGCAAACAAGCAGGCTTGCACAAATTATCCATGGGCATGTCGGGTGATTTTGAACTAGCGATTAAGTTTGGCGCAACAAGTGTGCGGGTCGGATCGGCAATATTTGGCTACCGCCCGATGAAGAACGACGATGATGCCTCAATTGAGGAGTAGTCGAGAATAAAGACTGCATAAGATAAATGAATGAGCATTTTTGCAAGCATTGGTTACATTTTGCAAAAATGCTTTAATCATGATTAGCTAATTATTTTGAAGGTTTAAAAATGAATGTTTTGCGGATAATCTGCCTTGCCTTGTTTTTGTTAGCTTTTTTCAACCTGTCCGTACAAGCAGATGACTTTGTCAATCACCAAGATATGTTGGGACGCAGCGCAGAAGATCCCGTTTTTAAAACTTACATGGAACAGCAACGCAAACTTTATCCATTAAGGCCTGTGCCAAAAGATGCTCCCGCTTGGGAAACACAAGATTTTGATACGGGCTTTAATGTTTCGATGGAAGAATATGATTTATTCAATTATTCACATGGTGAGCCAAAGTCCAGATTTAGCACGAATGACGATGAGAAAATTGTCTTATACATTGAATTTGGCGACAGTGATAGTCTTCGAACCGAGCAAAGACCTTATAAGCATCCACTACCCTTTGGTTTAAGATTTGGTGATACACCGCAAATTGTCGCCCAAAAACTTAACACGAAACCGGGTATGCAAACAAAAAGCAGTTGGCTGCCAGGTGTTAGCGATGAAAAATATAGTATATCGTATAGGGTTGGAAATCTAAATGTTATTGCAACTTATACGGGCGAAGAAAAATTGATACGTCTCACTATTACGTTGCTAGATCGCGCCGATATACGTGCGCGCGAACGACAACAAAATGTGAAGAATTATATCATTGACCCTAAAGCAAGCGCAGGATTAGAAATATATCGTCAGAGATTTCCAACCAAGCGTTGGCGTAAACTGATTGGCTTGGATAAGGGGTATAATGAGCAAGATATTCGTGCGGTAGAAGAACAGCTTAATATTTTTATTGATAACGTCAAGGCTGCTACCCAAAAAGCTGATGCAGAAGCAATCTATAAGGCGGTCGAAATTCTTGTTGTAAACGTCAATGACATTAACGACCGCAATGGTTTGGTCGAAACTTTGGAGCGTGATGAACTAAGCATCTTTATTGATAAGGTTGTTGCACAAACGGGCTTTCTCATTGAAGAAAATGAAGATATTACCAGTGAATGGCGGCGATGGTAATGCCTCTATAATGGGCAATCCTTATAGCCTGTACAAATACATCTTTGGGCTGCTAATTCTGCTTGTCGTACCTGCTTTTTAGAAAGCTTGGATGCGAGAATATCCTTTGCTGATGGATATTTACCCTCAACCAAGGATATAATATGGCTCCAAATATAGGCTTTGGTATAATCCTTTTTTACGCCAAGTCCTTTTTCATACATTCCAATTAACATCGACTGCGCATAAAATGCGTCAACGTCACCGCTTTTAGCCGATTTTTGGTACCATATTGCGGCCTTTGCCAAATCCTTATGAAAACCTAAGCCGAGGTCATACATTTCGCCGATATGATATTGTGCAAATGAATTATTTTGTCCGGCAGCTTTAAAATACCAATCTAGTGCTTGCTGATAATTTTGTTCAACACGTTTACCCGTTTGATATTCATAACCAAGCTGAGCTTGAGCCGTTGCATATCCATTATTTGCAGATTTTTTCAATAAAAACAATGCTTTATCTAAATCTATAAAATTGTTATAGTTAATGTCATTTTCATAAATTCTAGAGAGTTCATAGTCAACCGCTGGGTCTTCGTGTTCGGCAGCTTTTTGGTACCAATATAAAGCTTGCTGCTTGTTTAATTTGGTGCCGCGTCCAAATCGATACATGTCCCCAAGTTTTAATTGAGCTTGCGCATTATTTTGATCTGCTGCTTTTTTATACCAGCTAAAGGCAAGCGCATCATCTTTTTCTATTTCCAATCCTATTCTCTTGCCTTTTTCATAAAATTCAGCAAGGTGCAATTGCGCGTTAACATGACCTTGCTCGGCAGATTTTTGATACCATTTAAATGCTTCAGTAAGGTTTGCTTGCCATCGGTTGCCAAAATCATATTGCCTTGCAAGATTAAATTGTGCCTTTGCATCGCCTTGCTCGGCACTTAAGCGATATTGGTTAATTGCATCTTGCTTTAATGCGTCAATATTTTGATTTTTTTGAAAATTTTTACATGAAAATCCTTGAGCCGCAACAGGATTTTGTAAAGAGAACGCAAAACCGCCTATAACGAGCATATAGATAATATAATTAAAGCTTTTAATTGCTAAATTTTTCATCAAAATCCCCCAATATATTTTGCTTAAAATTAATTGACTGTGCAGGTTTTATAATTGGTGTCTTTACATCGTTTGACGGCAATTTTTACCTTGTCAATTTGCTCAGCTGATAATTTTTTGGCAAATTTATTTTTTGCATCTAAAAATTTATTATCATTTGAAGCAGCTAAACTTGCCCACATATAGGCTATTTCATAATCTTTTTTTACGCCCTCCCCATCTAGATACATATTAGCAAGCTTATTCTGCCCCAAAGCATTTTTTTGCACCGCAGCTTTGTGATACCATCGCATTGCTTCAGTATGATCTTTTTTGACACCAATGCCATCTTTATAAAGATCACCTATGTTTACTTGCGCAAAACCATGGTCTTTACCGGCAGCTATGCGAAACCAATTCATTGCTTGTTTAGCGTCTTGTTTGACACCCAATCCAGCTTGGTACAAAAGGCTAAGGTTATTTTGCGCGTCGGCATTATCTTGGATTGCAGCTTTGCGATACCATCTTGCTGCCTCCCTATAGTTTTGCTTAACACCATGGCCTTTTTCATATGCAATGCCCAAATTCAAATATGCCACGATATTGCTTTGTCTAGCGGCTTGCTCATACCAATATAGCGCCAGATCATAATTTTGTTTATCGCCAAGACCGCGCTTATATAATGAGGCTAAGTTAAGTTGCGCATCTACTTGTTTTTGCTCGGCGGCGCTTGAGTACCAACGCCTGGCTTTTTGATAATCTTGCTTGGTACCCTTACCCATCTCATATAATAAGCCTAAATTCATCTGGGCATCTTTATAATCCTGTTCTGCTGATTGGCTATATAATTTAAAAGCTTCAACATCGTTTTTTGGTACACCCAAGCCATCTTGGTACATGGTCGCCAAATTATACTGTGCTATTTTATCGCCTTGCTTGGCTGCTAATTCAAACCAGCTTTTTGCCGCTTTATAATCCTGTCTCACACCTTGACCGTTTAAATATAAATATCCTAAATTAATTTGCGCATCTATGTTGTTTTGCTCGGCTGCCTTTAAATACCATTTTTTTGCTTCTTCATAATTTTGCTTAGTGCCGCGGCCATCATCATACATGCGGCCAAGAATATTTTGTGCTTTTGCAAAACCATTTTCTGCCGATTTTTGCAGCCACTTAACCGCTTCAGTCATATTCGTGCGATTAGCATTTATATCGGAATATAATAAATATAAATTAAATTGGGCTTTGTAATTGTTTTGT
Organism: Bartonella sp. HY761; assembly: GCF_026743145.1. NCBI lineage: Bacteria > Pseudomonadati > Pseudomonadota > Alphaproteobacteria > Hyphomicrobiales > Bartonellaceae > Bartonella > Bartonella sp. HY761. The sequence goes on along the minus strand of NZ_CP104887.1, from coordinate 3,093,246 downwards.
TGGGCGGCTTTTTGAAACCATTTTTCAGCTTCATCATAATCGTTTTCAACACCGTCACCATGATAATACATAGAACCAACCGCGTTTTGTCCGTCGGCATTGTTTCTTTTGGCAGCTTTTTGAAACCATTTCATGGCTTCAACATAATTTTGGGTGACACCATCTCCTCTGTCATAAATACGCCCAAGCATATACTGGGCATCGGCATCGCCTCCTATTGCTGCCTTATGAAGTTTACTTATTTTTTCACTATTTGCTGCAGCTTGTTGCTTTTGCAGTTGATGATTAATAGCAGAATTTTGTGCGCTTGCTTGACCGGAAAAAACAACGAAGGCACCAGCCGCCCAAAGTGCGTTTTTAACATAATAAATGCCTTTACCCCAATATATATTCATGAAGCATCCCCATGCATGAAACGTCAGATTTTAAAAATACGTCAAACAATAGCCCTAAACATATTTAATTTACTATATTTCATACTGATTTTTAGTCCAAAATATGGATATTTCATTATATAAACAGAGAAGTCACTCTAATATACAAGTTTTACCTGTAGTTTAGAAGTGCACTTTTAAAAAGCTAAAATATAAGTTATAGAGATGTTCAAGCATTTTAGAACGCGTTTTTTTATTGTCAAAGCAATGTCGTGCTCTAAATTCTTTATTTTGGCGCATTGTCCAAACGCAAAAGTTGAAACAACCTTTGCTGGAAATGTTTTAATTATCTTTGAAAGCGTATCTATGCGATTTTTATTTTTGGGCGACATGGTGGGGCGGTGTGGTCGCACTGCCGTTTATGAGCGCCTTCCTGGTTTAATTTCAGATTATAAGCTCGATTTTGTTGTCGTAAATGGCGAAAATGCCGCCTCTGGTTTTGGTATTACCGAAAAAATTTACCTCGAAACACTTGAAGCGGGTGCCGATGTGGTCACAACCGGCAATCATGCTTTTGACCAAAAGGAAACCCTTGTTTACGCCAATCGCTCGGAGCGATTTTTGCGCCCAGCTAATTATCCACGCGGTACAGCTGGCAAAGGTTCAGGCCTATTCATTGCCAAAAATGGCGCACGTGTATTGGTTTCCAATGTTATGGGCCGCGTTTTCATGCATCCAGAACTTGACGATCCTTTTAAATCAGCTGAAGAAATTGTTTCCGCTTGCCCGCTTGGTGAACAGGCAGATGCAATTATTTTTGACTTCCATGCCGAAGTAACCAGCGAAAAACAGTGTTTTGGTCATTTTCTTGATGGGCGTGCCAGCGTTGTTGTTGGTACTCATACTCATGTGCCAACCGCTGATATGCAAATTTTAAATGGCGGCACTGCCTATATGTCGGATGCTGGTATGTGCGGCGATTATGACTCGTCGCTTGGTATGGATAAGGAAGAACCGTTAAACCGTTTTTTAACCAAATTGCCGCGTGGGCGTTATGAGCCTGCCTCTGGTCCTGCAACAATTTGCGGTTTAGCCGTTGAAATATCTGACCGCACTGGTTTAGCAGAAAAAATCGCTGCCGTGCGCATTGGCCCACGTTTGCAAGAATCCTTGCCCGATTTTTGGTAAATTCTAGGATCAAGACCCATTAATTCTACTCTTCATCACCAATGATGTGATGAAGAGTGGAACATATTTATAAAACAACGATCTGTTGCTTGCCTTCTACCACTTCACCAATGATACTAGCGCGCTCATAACCGTTAGACAAAGCCAATGCCATAACATCCTTGGCATTTTCAGGGGCAACAGCAACCAACAGACCGCCAGAGGTTTGCGGGTCTGTGAGCAGCGCTTTTTGATGATCGCTCAAGGCTTTTTCAAAACGGATAGCATCGCCATAACTATCAAAATTGCGCTTTGATGCGCCGGTAATATAGCCTTCACCTGCAAGCTTTAACGCATCGCTTAAAAAGGGTAGCCTATCAAAGTGCAAACGCAATTCAAGGTTAGAGCCACGTGCCATCTCAAGAGCATGACCAAGAATACCAAAGCCGGTTACATCGGTCATAGCATGCACGCTATCCATTTTTGCAAGCTCCATACCAATTATGTTAAGCTTGGTCATGGATGCGACCATCTCATTATAATTGCCATCACTTAACGCGCCTTTTTTAAAGGCTGCCGAATAAATGCCAACCCCTAAGCCCTTTAATAAAAGCAATGTGTCGCAAGCTTTAGCCGTATCATTGCGACGCAAGGTTTTAGGCGTTGCACTACCAATCACGGCAAGCCCATAAACTGGCTCTGGACAATCGATAGAATGACCACCTGCAACAGCAATACCAGCTTCTGCGGCGATTTCTTGCCCACCTTGCAAAATCTTGGCAATTATATCAGGTGATAATTTATCAATCGGCATGCCAAGGATAGCAAGCGCCATAAGTGGTCGCCCGCCCATGGCATAAATATCTGATATGGCATTGGCACCAGCAATGCGTCCAAACATAATGGGATCATCCACCATTGGCATGAAAAAATCAGTTGTCGCAATGATAAGATTATTGTCATCAAGCGCATAGACAGCCGCATCATCACTTGCTTCATTACCAACCACAAGACCATTAAACGGCCCAAATTTGGGTTGATTGGTTAGCATTTTTTGTAAAACCGCCGGCGCCAATTTACAACCACAACCACCACCATGGGCAAGTTTGGTTAGGCTTACTGTTTGGTTACTCATCACGCCGCTCCCAATTATAGCTAGATTTGACAAAATTTTGGCGAATAAATGCAAAAGGCAATATATTTTACCATGCATGATATTTGCTATTTTTGTTTAAAACATAGGCTCAATTTCACCTTATTAAAAGATGTAAATATTGATAAACGCATGAAAAATGACTTAAAATTATAGATTAACAACAAGTATTGAAAAAAATTGCTTTATTACAAGCATAAAATGATGTATGGAAACACCCAAGCCAATATAATTCTTTTCTGGGATGAATTCGTTTATGAATCTTAAGCGGCGCTCGCCCTCTTTCTTTTAAGAAAAAAAAGCTGTATTGCGCTTGTGTTCGAACGTTAACCGAATTAACGGTTATTTTCTCCAATCCCACGAACAAAAAGAAGAATTATCATATGAAATTGCGCAATATCGCGATTATCGCTCACGTTGACCATGGCAAAACTACACTGGTTGACGAGCTTTTAAAACAGTCCGGTGTGTTCCGTGACAATCAGCGCACAACAGAGCGTATGATGGACTCTAACGACATTGAACGGGAGCGCGGCATTACCATTCTTGCCAAGGCAACTTCCGTTGTTTGGAAAGATACCCGTATTAACATCGTTGATACGCCAGGCCACGCCGATTTTGGTGGTGAAGTTGAGCGTATTTTGAACATGGTTGACGGCGCTATCGTTCTTGTTGATGCTGCTGAAGGCCCAATGCCACAAACCAAATTTGTGGTTGGTAAAGCCTTGAAAGTTGGCTTACGTCCTATCGTTGCTATTAATAAAATCGACCGTCCAGATGCGCGCGCAGAAGAAGTGATCAATGAAGTATTTGACCTTTTTGCAGCCCTTGACGCAACGGATGAACAGCTTGATTTCCCTGTTCTTTACGGTTCAGGCCGCGATGGTTGGATGGCTGAAAGTCCAGAAGGTCCAAAAGATGAAGGTCTTGGCCCATTATTTGACCTTGTTTTACGCCATGTTCCTGAACCCAACACTGGTGAAGGCCCATTCCGCATGATCGGTACGCTTTTGGAAGCAGATCCTTTCTTGGGTCGTATTATCACAGGTCGTATCCATTCAGGCAGCATTAAGCCAAACCAAAACATCAAAGTTTTGTCACAGACTGGCGAACTTGTTGAAACTGGCCGTATTTCACGTATCCTTGCTTTCCGTGGTCTTGAGCGCCAACCAATTGAAGAAGGTGTTGCCGGCGATATCGTCGCAATTGCAGGTCTTCAAAAAGGTACGGTTGCAGATACGTTCTGTGATGCTGCTGTAACTGAGCCATTAACCGCACAGCCAATCGATCCACCAACTGTTACTATGAGCTTTATCGTTAATGATAGTCCGCTTGCTGGTACTGAAGGTGACAAGGTAACGAGCCGTGTTATTCGTGACCGCTTGCTTAAAGAAGCAGAAGGCAACGTTGCGTTAAAGATTGAAGAATCCAACGATAAGGATTCTTTCTATGTTTCAGGACGCGGCGAATTGCAGCTTGCTGTTTTGATTGAAAACATGCGCCGTGAAGGTTTTGAGCTTAGCATTTCGCGTCCACGCGTTGTTATGCAAGAAGACGAAAATGGCAATGTTCTTGAGCCAATCGAAGAAGTTGTTATCGACGTTGATGAAGAATATTCAGGCACTGTTGTGCAAAAAATGTCTGAACGCAAAGCCGAAATGGTTGAATTGCGCCCATCGGGTGGTAATCGCGTTCGTATGGTATTTTATGCACCAACACGCGGGCTTATCGGCTATCAATCAGAGCTTTTAACCGATACACGCGGTACGGCGATTATGAACCGTTTGTTCCATGATTATCAACCATTTAAAGGTGATATTTCTGGTCGTAATAATGGCGTTCTCATCTCCAATGATAATGGTGAATCGGTTGCCTATGCACTGTTCAACCTTGAAGATCGCGGCCCTATGGTTATTGATGCAGGCGTAAAAGTCTATCAAGGCATGATCATCGGTATCCACTCGCGCGACAATGATTTGGAAGTTAATGTCCTTAAGGGCAAAAAACTTACCAATATTCGTGCAGCTGGTAAAGATGAAGCTGTTAAGCTTACACCGCCAATCCGCATGACGCTAGAACGCGCTTTATCATGGATTCAAGATGATGAATTGGTTGAGGTAACACCAAAATCTATTCGTTTGCGCAAGCTTTATCTTGATCCAAATGAACGCAAGCGTTTTGGCAAAAGCCGCGGATAAACTGATTAATAAGATTTAAAAGCGGGATTTATTTTCCGCTTTTTATTTTGCTTTTACATAAAATGAAAATTGATATTAGCGCTCCCTTAAAGGTACAAAATAACGAATTTGTGCATAAAAGATCACTGTTTTAACCCGTTTTAAAAAAATATATCCTTGCAAAAGGACTTTTCTTGGTTCAAAACACAGCTATTAAAAAATGTCATACCAACAAATATTGAGCCGTTACGGTTATCCATGGTACAATGAAAGGGCAATGAGATGAAGATTGATGCTATCTCTATTGGTAAAAATCCTCCTGAAGATGTGAATGTTATCATTGAGGTGCCAGTTGGTGGCCAACCAATAAAATACGAAATGGACAAAGAGTCAGGAGCACTTTTTGTTGACCGTTTCCTTTATACGCCAATGACCTATCCTGGCAATTATGGTTTTGTACCGCATACCTTATCAGAAGATGGCGATCCAATTGATGTGCTTGTGTGTAATACTCGGCCCTTAGTTCCCGGTTGTGTCATCAATGTACGCCCAATTGGCGCATTAATTATGGAAGATGATGGCGGCAAGGATGAAAAAATTATTGCTGTTCCAACTCCTAAAATGACTCAACGCTATGTTGATGTTCATGATTATTCCGATTTGCCTGAAATCTTTTTAAAGCAAATTGAACATTTCTTTGCCCATTATAAAGATCTAGAACCTAATAAATGGGTTAAAATTGAAGGTTGGCGGGATGAAGATTTTGCTCGTGAATTGGTTGTGCAAGCCATTGAACGCGCAAAAGCTGCAGGTAAATAATTTTTAGCCACCAATTTGTTTATAAAGCGGAGTGCCACAAGCGCTCTGCTTTTTTTATTGCCTTTGTGGGCATTCTAAAGATAAGGGATATAGGCGAGCTCAACTAAATGTATTCTGCTATGTTAATTAATATAGTACCTATGCCGCTAAAATATGGAGTAAATTTTTTTGCTTAAAATCACTTGGCCTAGTATTTGGTGTTGGGGGTAAAATGCATTTTTTACGAATTTTGGTTTTTTTGCCGTTTTTTATTTACTCGGGATTTTGTTACTCTGCTAAAAATGCTGATAATGAGGTTAAGAATAGACTTGTTGGTCAGTGCTGGAAGTATAAATATTTTACGAATGCGATAACTCTATACGAAAAGGACATTTGCTTTCACCAAGATGATATCCATATGGGCATTTACGAGTTTTATATGGGGGTTGGAATGGGTAGAGATATGGGCTGGGAAAATTGGTACACAAATGGCAACAAAATTTATTTGTTGGGGAGGTATGACGAAGATTTGGGCGAAGATCGTTGCCATATAGAAATAAAAGATAATGTGCCGCAATTTTATAGCTGCACACCAGCAGCGAAGGAATGGTTGGAGGTGCCATGGGGAACAACAGTTATTCGCCAAAAAATCAAGTAAGCCAAAATAGAACAATAATTTCAAGTAACATCGCTTCTTAGGCTTGAGTTAGATAGGCTGTTCTAATTATCTATTTTTAACAGTTTTATTGTTTTATGGTCGTTATAAGTTGTCTGAGCTTGATGTCTTTTATTTTAAAAGTGATCGATATTTTGACCGCGTGTTAAAGCTGCCAGTTTTTATCGTTATAAAGCCATTGTCAAAATTGTAGGGTTTGATTTTGCCTTACCTGTATTTGCCTTATTATTTTGATAAGAACGTATGGCAAGATATTGATTTTAGGCGCTCTCTTGATCTTGCCATTGCCGCAAGGGATGAAATGACCTTTGGCGAAGGACCGCAGCACCAGATGTTTGAAACTTATGCTGATGCAGTAAGTGATATGGATGGCACAATTTGTGTTAAAGCTGCCGCTTACGCCAAACAGCAGGGGTGGAATGATCTTGAAGATGATTGGTTTATTCTTTGTGCTTTATAAGGCGGCGGTCAAGTTGATTTTCAATTTTGGGATTAGGGTTGCTTTATCTTTGCTGCAAATCGTAAAGACACCATAAAAGGCGATTTCAGCAGAACCCATGCGGCCATCGATTCATCTTGAATTGATTTTTAGGTTTATCCACACACTATCTGGACCAAGAATCAAACCCTATTTTCAACCATTAGAGCGTTTCCGAGAAGTGTGAAGCGGTTTTTGGGTAAAAAACGCGGTGCAAACAATGGATTAGAGCGCCGATCTGATTCAATCAGATCGAAATGCGCTCTAAAAGTTAAGCCGCTCGTTGGCATTTAAGGTTTCTAAATAGCTTTTTGCTTGTTTATAGGCCGAGCGTTCTTGGGTTCTTTTTAAAAATGCTTGAATATGTGGACATTGGTCTGGAATTATAGAAGATAGCGCTTCTAACGCAAAACTCATTTGGATATCTGCAAAACTAAAATTGCCGGCAAAGTAATCATGTTTGGACAAATGATCCTCAACAAATGTGATGTGGTCATTTAATCGTGGTTGGCTAAAATTGGCTTTAATACCTGTTGTGATGATATTAACAATTGGGCGAATTATAAATGGAACTTTTTCGCTTACCTTATTCATAACAAATTGAAACATTAATAAAGGCATTAATGAACCTTCAGCATAATGCATCCAATATAAATATTGAAAAACATCAATATCTTTTTGTGGTTTGAACTGATGTTGTTGATCATATTTATTTTGAAGATATTCCAAAATAACCGCAGACTCAGCAATGACATCATCATTATCTTGTAGAATTGGCGCTTTGCCCAAAGGGTGAATCTTTTTCAATTCAGCCGGAGCCGAAAATGTAAGGGATCTTTTGTAATACTTGATTTCATAGCTTTTCTGTAGTTCTTCAAGCGCCCAAATAATGCGAAAAGAGCGAGACCGTTCCAGATAATGTAATGTTAACATATTGCCCTCTTATAGAGTCTCCAATAGCATTAATAGTATGCCTATATGTTTAAAAGATGTCATCCATACATGATCTGATTTCAATCGCTTAAATTGGTCTTGACAAAATATATTTTATCCAATATTCTAACAATCATTAGAATATTGGAATTTATATGGTAACGAAACATCAGATAGAACTTGCATCCCAAATGTTTAAGGCTCTTGCTGATCCGTTGCGGCTCAAGACCATTATGCTACTTGCGCAAGACGAGCGTAGTGTCGGAGAATTATCACAAATAGAAGGTGATAAAATTGGCACCGTATCGGCTCGTTTGAAAGTGCTTTTAAATGCACGTTTGGTGGAAAGACGCAAAGATGGCCAAAGGGTTATTTATTCCATTGCAGATCATCATATTCTTGCATTGGTCAGCAATGCGTTGGAACATGCTTGTGAACATCGGATTGATAATCAATTAACTGATAATACAGCAAATAAAGAGGAATTTATCATGAGTACTTGTAATCATCCCCAGCATGCCAATCACGATCATGAACATGGCGAAAATTGCGGTCATACTGCGGTAAAGCACGGCGATCACATCGATTTTTTGCATGATGGTCATTTACATCATCCCCATGATGGCCATGTTGATGAGCATGTGATTGAAGTAAGTTCAGAAAATCCAGATGGTTGCCATCCAATTGCGGATCATCTTGGCCATGATCATGCCCATGTTCATGGCCCAAATTGCGGTCATGAAGCTGTACCGCATGGCGATCATGTTGATTATTTGGTTGATGGCCGTTTACACCATCCTCATGGCGATCATTGTGATGATCATGGTCCATTGGAAGTTGTTTCAAAATAATTTCGAAATTTTGTGAGTGTTGGGGGGTAAGCAATTATCCCCCAAATGCTTTATGCGGTTAAATAGTGCCGATTGTAATGTAACAATCGCAATAATTAATCTTCTTTAGGTGGCACCATAGCAATCGTAATCCAGTCGGCTGTCAATGCTGGTTTTTTGCTATTTTCAATTTCAAGTGTCACATTATAATGGAAAACAATTCGTCCCGAGGGGCGAATTTCTGCATCGGAAACGACAAAACGTGCCCTAACTTTGCTGCCCGTTTTGACTGGTGCCATGAAGCGTACCTTGTCAAATCCATAATTAATGCCAAAAGTTTGGCCTTCGAGTTCTGGCAATGCTTCATAGGCAAGGGTAGATAACAGCGAAAGTGTCAAAAATCCGTGTGCAATCGTACCACCAAAAGGTGTTTCTTTGGCTTTTAGAGGGTCAGTGTGGATAAATTGATGGTCATCAGTTGCATCAGCAAATTGGTTGATCATATCCTGGCTAACAACACGCCAATCGGATAGGCCTACTTCTTGGCCAATTGATTGCGGAATATCCGCAACTGTTACTTTTTTTGCCATAATGGCCTCCATTCAATTACCCTTTATTCAACTGCACTCTGGTTTGCTTGGCAGCAAACCCTTTGCTTCACCTTATTTAGAGCATTTTGCAAAAATATACGTCTGTTGACGTAAAAATGCGATAAATAAACAAACTAGCGCACGCCACTGCCTGAATATAGGCTGAGGGTGTTCTAAGGTGCAGATCATTAATATCAGCGTTAAAACCCATTTACATAAATATGTGCGGCCCATGTGCTAAGTCTAGATCTGTGTGCAATCGCATAGCAGCTTTATGACCAAAAAAAAACTATTTTGGCTTTTTATATTAGCAATAATATGATTTACCGAGATTATTTTATCATTATCTGTTGATTTCGGCATTATGTGCTGATTTTGGTTAGTTAAGAAGCTGTAAAAAATGCTTTTTTTAAAAAATGCATAAAGGCATAGATTAATTTATGCGAGAATTTATCACTAGAGTTTCTCATATTGTTTAGAAAAAATATAACTATATATTTGATTAACATAACCATGTCGTTATGATTACAATATTTTTTTTGACTTCTAATATTAAATTAGTTATAAAAATGAAAAATGGGAGACGAGGAGTATTCCATTTCATTTTAAGAAAATAAATGACGGTGATTTCAAAACAGCTTTGCAGATAGGTTAAAGTTCAATACTTTAATTGGTGCTGCCCATTGGTTGGAAATCGCAAAATGTATTTTTAAAAAAGCTTGCATTGGGGAGCTCTTTAGATAATGCAATAGGAGCAAATTATCGATTTTTTCAAAACGTAAAATTGGTAAGCACTTGGGTCTTATTGTTGGTGAAAGAGTGCGGCATCTTTTTTGAAAATTCTCTATAGTCATCAGGAGGAGACAAAATGGGCACATCAGTAAATAATTCCACACCTCAAACAAAGGAATCGCGCAAGGCTGCGGCGAGTGGTTGGATTGGGTCAACCCTTGAATATTATGACTTCTTTATTTACGCTATGGCGGCATCATTTGTATTTCCGACATTGTTCTTTCCCGCTGGCAATCAAACAATAGGTATCATTGCCTCTTTGGCGACTTATGGTGTTGGTTATGTCGCTCGGCCAATTGGTGCTATTGCGCTTGGTCATTGGGGTGATCGTCATGGCCGTAAAAGCGTGCTCATTCTATGTATGTTTCTAATGGGCATATCGACAATTGGCGTTGGTTTGCTGCCAACCTATGAACAAGTCGGTATTCTTGCTCCTATTCTTTTGGTGTTGTTGCGTCTCTTGCAAGGGTTTGCTGTTGCAGGCGAAATGTCGGGTGCGGGTTCGCTGATCCTTGAGCAAGCCCCACTTGGACGGCGCGGTTTTTACGGTAGCTTTGCTCAACAGGGTATTAGCTTTGGCCAGCTCCTTGCTGCAGGTATTTTTATTCCTTTTGCTTACTTTTTACCTGATGAAGCGTTTATGTCGTGGGGATGGCGCGTGCCATTTTTGCTATCCATCATCGTCATCATTGCCGGCATTATGATCCGCCGCCATGTTAATGAAACAAAAACATTTACCAATGAAGTTAAGCAGGGCAAAAAGCCAAAAGCGCCAGTCATGCAGGCATTAAAATATCATTGGCGCGATATGCTTAAAGTCACTTTCATGTCGTTAAATAATATTGTGCCGGTTACCATTGCTGTTTTTGGCGCAACTTATGCAACGCAAGCTGCTTATGGTATTAATATAACCAAGGACGCATATCTTTGGGTTACACTATTAGCCAATATTGTTGCTGTTATTGCAACGCCTTTTATGGGCATGGCATCGGATAAATTTGGCCGCCGCCCCGTTGCAATCATTGGTATTGTTGGCTCTGGCGCTATGTCTTATTTCTTCTTGAATGCGATCAGCCAAGGCGACCTCTTTACCGCAATCATTTATGCAATGGTTGGTTGGGGCTTTATCTATCAAGGTTTTAATGCGGTTTATCCTTGCTATTATCCTGAACTTTTCCCACCTGAAGTACGTGTTTCAGCGGTTGCTATTGCCAATAATATTGGTGTGCCTGCTGCCTCTTTCATGGCATCGGTTTTTGTTTGGGTCGCTTCGCCCGGATCTGCAAATATTGCTTTAACAATTGGTCTATTTAGCTTTGGCATAACATGCCTATCTGGCTTTGCGGTTTTCGTTTCACGTGAAACCTATCGCCTTCGTGGCGAAGATCTTGGTAATCCTGATGCGCAGCCAGTTGATGGGGAAGAATATGAAAAAGCCCGCACTAGCTCTGTTTTACGTATCGTAAAACCAGCCTGATAGCGTTTATAATAAGCCAGCATTTCGATTAACCAAGCGAAATGCTGGCTTACAAAGCTCAATATTCAGTTTGAATCAGCATGTGATTAAACAATAACTTTTTCAAATATGGGAGAAATGACATGAATAAAACAATTGGCAGTCTAGCCGATGCTGTCAAAAATATCCATGATGGCGCAACCATAATGATTGGCGGATTTGGCGGTTCAGGTGCACCAATTGAACTTATTCATGCGTTGATTGATAAGGGCGCAAAAGACCTCACCGTTATCAATAATAATGCCGGCAATGGGCGCATTGGAATTGCCGCAATGATTGATGCTGGCATGGTCAAAAAAATGATTTGTTCCTTTCCGCGCTCGTCTGATCCGCGTGCCTTTACCGATGCTTATCTTGCCGGCAATATTGAACTTGAACTTGTACCACAAGGCACATTAGCTGAACGTATCAGAGCAGGGGGGGCAGGTATTCCTGCTTTTTATACACCGACAGCCTATGGCACGGAATTAAGTGAAGGCAAACCAATCGCCGAATTTGATGGTCGGTTTTATGTACAAGAACGTTGGCTAAAAGCTGATTTTGCACTGATTAAAGCAAAACTTGGTGATGAGCAGGGCAATCTTACCTATAATAAAGCCGCCCGCAATTTTAATCCGCTTATGTGTATGGCAGCGCAAAATACCATTGTGCAAGTATCCCAAATTGTAACTGCTGGCGAAATTGATCCTGAAGATGTGATAACACCGGGAATATTTGTCAATGCTGTTGTGGAAGTGACCAATCCTCAACAGGAAGAAGAATTGATCAGAGCAGGAGTGGTATATCAATGAGCCTTAATGTTTTTGATGAGATTAAATTATCCAATGCGCAAATTGCATGGCGTGCAGCCCAAGATATTATGGAAGGCGCTTATGTTAATCTTGGTATTGGCTTTCCTGAAATGGTGGCACGTTATCAGCCAGCCGGTCGGCAAGCAATCTTTCACACCGAAAATGGTGTTTTAAACTTTGGTGAAGCGCCACCAAAGGGTAGTGAAGACTGGGATTTGATTAATGCTGGCAAAAAGGCCGTTACACTAAAGCCGGGTGCTGCTTTCTTCCACCATGCCGATAGCTTTGCTATGGTGCGTGGCGGCCATCTCGATGTTGCTATTCTTGGTGCCTATCAGGTGGCACAAAATGGCGATCTTGCTAATTGGCGCGTTGGTAGCAAGGGTGTGCCGGCAGTGGGTGGTGCTATGGATCTTGTTCATGGTGCAAAGCAGGTTTTTGTTATTACCGAGCATGTTACTAAAAAGGGTGAACCCAAATTGGTTGAGGCTTGCACCTTTCCGCTTACTGGCGTGCAATGTATTACCCGTATCTATACTAGCCACGCGGTTGTTGATGTGGTTGATGATCATTTTGTTTTGCGTGAAAAACTAGCCAATATGTCGGTTGATGATTTACAAGCGATGACCGGTGCTAAGTTGCATCTTGATGGTGATGTTAAAGAATTAATTGTACCAGAGGTTGGGGAATAAAATGGGCGACGCTTTTATTTGTGATTATATTCGTACTCCTATTGGCCGTTTTGGTGGTGCTCTTGCTCCTATGCGCCCCGATGATCTTGGTGCGCTGGTGCTAAAAGCTTTGATGGAAAGACAAACCTCAATCGCCTTTGACGAAGTTGATGATGTTATTTTCGGTGGCGCCAATCAAGCAGGCGAGGATAACCGCAATATTGCCCGTCAGTCGCTTTTATTAGCTGGAATGCCAGTTAATGTCAGTGGCACAACAATGAACCGCCTTTGTGGTTCCGGTATGGATGCAATTATTGCAGCTTCCCGCGCGATTAAGTCGGGTGAAGCTGATCTTATCATTGCGGGCGGCGTTGAAAGCATGTCACGCGCGCCTTTTGTTTTGCCAAAGGCTGAATCAGCTTTTTCCCGTAAGGCGGAAATCCATGATACAACTATTGGTTGGCGTTTTGTCAATCCAGTGATGAAAGCGCAATATGGTGTGGATTCAATGCCGGAAACCGGCGATCATGTGGCGATTGACTATCATATCTCCCGCGAAGATCAGGATCACTTTGCCATGCGCAGCCAAGAAAAAGCAGCAATTGCTCAAAATAATGGTCGTCTAGCCAAGGAAATCATCGCAGTAAGTGTACCACAGGGTAAAAAAGAACCGATCTTGGTAAGCAAAGATGAACATCCGCGTGCAACATCATTGGAAGCATTGGCCAAATTAAAGACCATTAATAAAATGGCAGGCGCTACAGTCACTGCTGGCAATGCATCGGGCGTTAATGACGGTGCGGCAGCACTAATTATTGCATCAGAAGCTGCGATTAAAAAATATAATCTTAAACCATTAGTGCGCATTTTAGGCGGTGCTATGGCCGGCGTGCCACCGCGCATTATGGGCATTGGCCCAGCTCCTGCGACACAAAAATTATGTGCACGTTTAAATATCGCGCCGCAAGATTTTCATGTTATTGAGCTTAATGAGGCTTTTGCCAGCCAAGGCATTGCGGTTTTGCGTGAACTGGGTCTTGATGAAAAGGCTGATTACATTAATCCTAATGGTGGTGCTATCGCCCTTGGTCATCCGCTTGGCATGTCGGGCGCGCGTATTACTGGCACGGCTGCACTAGAATGTGCGCTTAACAATAAAAAGCTTGCTCTTGCCACCATGTGTATCGGGGTTGGCCAAGGCATCGCTATCGCGCTTGAAAAAGTGTAAATTTGTTTGCAATAAATAATGTTTAAAAATAATATTCTAGGCTAAGTTGTTTGCCAAAACTAAAACAGCTTAGCAATCCCACCTTTTGCAGGTTTTTAGGAGTGATGTGATGAAGACTTCCATAGCCACTGTATCCATTTCTGGAACCCTGCCGGAAAAATTGGCTGCTATTGCCAAAGCAGGTTTTGACGGGGTTGAAATATTTGAAAATGACTTTCTAACCTTTGATGGTAAGCCCGAAGATGTAGGCAATATGGTGCGCGATCATGGCTTGGCCATTACGCTCTTCCAGCCTTTTCGTGACTTTGAAGGCATGCCTGATCCTTATCGTCAACGTGCCTTTGATCGCGCTGAAAAAAAATTTGATATTATGCAGAAATTGGGTGCTGATATGCTATTGGTGTGCTCCAATCTTTCCGCTGTTTGTCTTGGTGGGATTGAACGCGCCGCCGATGATTTTCGTGAGCTTGGTGAACGAGCCAAACAAAGAGGCATAAAGGTTGGTTTTGAAGCCTTGGCTTGGGGCAAGCATATTTATGACCACCGCGATGCGTGGAAAGTAGTGCAACAAGCAGATCACCCCAATATTGGACTTATTCTTGATAGTTTTCATAGTTTGTCACGCGGTATTGATAGTCAAACAATAAAGTCAATCGATAAAGATAAGCTATTTCTTGTGCAATTGGCGGACGCACCACTTTTGGATATGGATCTGCTTTACTGGAGCCGGCATTATAGAAATATGCCGGGTGAAGGTGATCTCGCGGTTAAAGATTTTACCGCTGCTATAACTGACATTGGCTATGATGGTTATTTTTCACTAGAAATATTTAATGATCGCTTTCGTGGCGGTTCACCATTTTTAATTGCTCATGATGGTCATCGTTCATTGCTCAATCTTGCCGATAGCGTACGGCGGCAAACCCATTCTAAAACGTTACATTTAAAAAAAATGCCGGCGCCTATTAAGGTAAATGGTATTGATTTTATTGAGTTTTCAACCGATAACAAACAAGCTAGTGCGCTTTTTTCATTGCTTGCCCAATTGGGCTTTAAAAAGAGTGGCCAACACAAAACCAAAAATGTTGATTTATTCACCCAAGGCGATATCCGCCTCATCGTTAATCGCGATGAAAATGGATTTTCTAATTTATCTTTTGTGATGCATGGCACTATGGCCTATGCGGTTGCCTTAAATGTTGATGACGCAGAGGCGGCGTTCAAACGCGCTGTTGCATTGGATAGTGTGCCATTTGAACAGGCGGTACCTGACGGGCAGACCAAAATTCCAGCTATTCGCGGTGTTGGCGGTGGCATTATCTATTTCATTGATGATAAATCTGGACTGAAAGACTTTGCAATCAATGATTTTGAACCTGTGGTGAGTGATAATAAGGTCGCTACGGCCAGAACAAGTTCAAAAGATGCAGAGATAATTGATGCAAATTTAATTGATGCTGGGCTCTTGCATATCGACCATATTGCGCAAACGGTTGATTTTGATGAGATGCTGAGTTGGGTATTGTTCTATACATCCATCTTTGATGTGCAAAAAACGCCCGCCGTCGATATTATTGATCCATCAGGTATTATTCGCAGCCAAGTCATAGCCAATGAGGCAGGGAGTTTGCGTATTACCCTTAATGGTGCAGAAAACCGCCATACTTTAGCGGGGCATTTTATCGCCGATAAATTTGGTGCAGGTATTCAGCATATTGCTTTTTTAACCGATGATATTTTTAAAACGGCAAAAGCTTTACGCCACAATGGTTTCAAGACATTGAAAATATCGCCTAATTATTTTGATGATGTTGAAGCGCGATTTGGTCTTGATGAGGCTTTTTGCCAAAAATTGCGTGAAAATCATATATTGTTTGATAGCGATGAAAATGGCGATTACTTTCAGCTTTATAGTGAAACTTATGGCGAGGGTTTCTTTTTTGAAGTTGTGCAGCGCCAAGCTAAAGGTGAAAACAGTAAAAAGCCTTATGATGGTTATGGCGCAGCTAATGCAATTTTTAGAATTTCTGCCCAGAAAAAGCAGATTACTCCGCGAGGGATGCCAAAAATTACCGCTTCGCCAAAGGATTAAATCATTTTTAAAAAGTAAGTTGATCCTTTGCGCTAAATTATCATCTCAAGATTTCAAATACCTTGTGTCATAGATTTGTAATCCTAGTCAATTAAACTTGCCCCAAATATAGTTTTCATAATATAGCTCGTATATTCAAATCCAATGTATTTTTACTACTTTAATTTTTTATTGTGAAGACTATTCCATTTAATTGTACAAACGGGGTGTTTGATGAAAATATTAAAGCAATTCAAAACAATTGGTATTTTAGCTTTAGGGCTTGCGGCATTAGCAGGGATTAATTCTTCATCGGCTGAAAAATTTACTATTGGAGTTATTTCTGATACGCAAAATTATAATGATATAACCATGGCACAGCCACGCGGTGTCAATACATTTATTCAACAAATGCAATATATTGCTGACCAAAAGCAGGAAAAAAATATTGTTTTTGTTAGCCATATTGGTGATGTCGTTCAACATGGTGATGGGCAATTCCGCACCGGCATTGTTGGTCAATATACCTATTGGGATACCAGAAGCGAATGGGATTATGCGAATATTGGCATATCCGTTCTTTCAGAAAGTGGCATCCCCTTTTCAATTGTCCCAGGTAATCATGATTATGATAATTACTCTTGGTATGATGGCTTTAATAGTCCAGGTAAAAACCGTCCACTAAAATTGGGTTCCGTCTTTAATCTTTATTTTGGCCCGCAATCACGCCACTTTGTTGGTAAGGACTGGTATGGTGGTGCTTATGGCGGCGGTCTTAATAGCTTTCAGATTTTTGAAGCTGCTGGCAAGAAAATGCTGCATATAGGCTTGGAGCAAGAGCCAAGCGCCCGCGTTTTGGATTGGGCACAAAGGGTGGTTGATACTAATCCCGATATGCCAATTATTGTCACTACTCATGAATGGATAGAACCAAATTTTAAAGGTAAAACAGATCGTTCTAATAATTATAAGAATTATTTTGAAGGAACAGACCACTTACCGCCGGATGAAGTTTGGGATCAGTTCATTCGTAAAAATTCCCGCATTTTTATGGTGCTATCGGGTCACCATTATACGCCGCCGGTAGCAGGTGTTTCCAATGGTCAGAATATGCGCGTTGATAAAAATGAAGCTGGTTTTCCTGTTTATCAATTAGTACAGGACTACCAAGGCAATACCGTAGGCCTTGATGGTAAGCCTGAAACCGCTAATGGCGGTGCCGGTTGGATGCGCTTTATTGAATTTGATACTAAAAGGCAAAAGATCCATTTTTATACTTATTCAACTCTTTTGAATAAATATGCTGGTCGCGATGGTGAACATACATTTGGTCAAGATCCAAGCTTTTCAGATTTCGAGATTGATTTTCCACCGCAACTTGCTGATCCAATAAAATTGAAACGCGAATTTTAAAAAGCGCACTAATCTTTATAACAACCTATAAAAGGCTATTTCAATTATAGAAATAGCCTTTTTAATTTTAATGCATATTTTAAAAACTTATTTTTTCCGCGCAAAAGCACCTAAAAATGCAAGAAAAGCAAAAAAGAGTGACGCGATTGCATTCATGCCTGCCATAGAGATACCAAAAATCTGAAAGGCTGCGTCAGAGCAGGACACAGGGCGTGTTGCATTTAAGCGACTTAATAATGTTGATGCATCGCTGCCAATAGAAAGTTGTGAGCTTGAGCAATCGCTTGGCCCTTGCCAAAATTTATATTCCGCGCCAGCATGATAAACCGATAGAGCAAAATTATAAAATGTTAAAACAAATATAATAATAAAGATAAGACGGATAAGTGCACCAGGTCCGCGCATATAGCTTAATATAAAACACAGTGCTAGCAAAGGTGTGCCAATATAATAAGGGATGCGTTCTTCAAGGCAAAGCTTGCAAGGCAAAAAACCGCCAATGTATTGAAAGCCTAATGCGGTCAAAATAGTCGCTGCCATTAAAACAAATAAGATAGCGGATAATCCAATTTGCGTCGCATCAGTTTT
>NZ_CP104887.1:3067500-3070000 GCF_026743145.1 Bartonella sp. HY761 | reverse complement strand
ATAAGTTGGAAAGCTTAACCAAAGTGGGTGATAGTCCCGTACACGTAAATTGATTTTAAGTCCTAGAGTAGGGCGGGACACGTGAAATCCTGTCTGAACATGGGTAGACCACTATCCAAGCCTAAGTACTCGTGCATGACCGATAGTGAACCAGTACCGTGAGGGAAAGGTGAAAAGCACCCCGACGAGGGGAGTGAAATAGATCCTGAAACCGAATGCCTACAAACAGTCGGAGCCCAAGATTAGTTCTGGGTGACGGCGTACCTTTTGTATAATGGGTCAGCGACTTAGTCTGACGAGCAAGCTTAAACCGATAGGTGTAGGCGTAGCGAAAGCGAGTCTGAACAGGGCGTTCAGTTCGTCGGATTAGACCCGAAACCGAGTGATCTAGCCATGAGCAGGCTGAAGGTAAGGTAACACTTACTGGAGGGCCGAACCCATATCTGTTGCAATAGATCGGGATGACTTGTGGCTAGGGGTGAAAGGCCAATCAAACTCGGAAATAGCTGGTTCTCCGCGAAATCTATTTAGGTAGAGCGTTAGTTTTATTCTCCAGGGGGTAGAGCACTGGATGGGCTAGGGGTCCTCACCGGATTACCAAACCTAACCAAACTCCGAATACCTGGAAGAACTGACTAGCAGACACACGGCGGGTGCTAACGTCCGTCGTGGAGAGGGAAACAACCCTGACCACCATCTAAGGTCCCCAAGTTATGGCTAAGTGGGAAAGGATGTGAGGATCCCAAAACAACCAGGATGTTGGCTTAGAAGCAGCCATCATTTAAAGAAAGCGTAACAGCTCACTGGTCTAAATAAGGGTCTTTGCGCCGAAAATGTAACGGGGCTAAAGCCATACACCGAAGATGTGGATTTACACGTAAGTGTAAGTGGTAGCGGAGCGTTCCATAAGCCTGTGAAGGGATACCCGTGAGGGATCCTGGAGGTATTGGAAGTGAGAATGCTGACATGAGTAACGATAAAGGGAGTGAGAGACTCCCTCGCCGAAAGTCCAAGGGTTCCTGCTTAAAGTTAATCTGAGCAGGGTGAGCCGGCCCCTAAGACGAGGCCGAAAGGCGTAGTCGATGGGAACCACGTTAATATTCGTGGGCCTGTGGGAAGTGACGGATTGCGTAAATTGTATCATCTTATTGGATTGATGATGCAGTGAAGCAGTTCCAGGAAATAGCTCCCACATTATAGACCGTACCCGAAACCGACACAGGTGGACCGGTAGAGAATACCAAGGCGCTTGAGAGAACTATGTTGAAGGAACTCGGCAAATTGCACGCGTAACTTCGGAAGAAGCGTGACCCTTTAGCGGGCAACCGTTAGGGGGTGGCACAGACCAGGGGGTAGCGACTGTTTACCAAAAACACAGGGCTCTGCGAAGTCGCAAGACGACGTATAGGGTCTGACGCCTGCCCGGTGCTGGAAGGTTAAGAGGAGATGTGCAAGCATTGAATTGAAGCCCCAGTAAACGGCGGCCGTAACTATAACGGTCCTAAGGTAGCGAAATTCCTTGTCGGGTAAGTTCCGACCTGCACGAATGGCGTAACGACTTCCCCGCTGTCTCCAACATAGACTCAGTGAAATTGAATTCCCCGTGAAGATGCGGGGTTCCTGCGGTTAGACGGAAAGACCCCGTGCACCTTTACTATAGCTTTACACTGGCATTCGTGTCGACATGTGTAGGATAGGTGGTAGACTTTGAAGCAGTGGCGCCAGCCATTGTGGAGTCTTCCTTGAAATACCACCCTTATCTACATGGATGTCTAACTGCGTTCCGTTATCCGGAACCAGGACCGTGTATGGTGGGTAGTTTGACTGGGGCGGTCGCCTCCTAAAGAGTAACGGAGGCGCGCGATGGTGGGCTCAGAACGGTCGGAAATCGTTCGCTGAGTGCAATGGCATAAGCCTGCCTGACTGTAAGACTGACAAGTCGAGCAGAGTCGAAAGACGGTCATAGTGATCCGGTGGTCCCGTGTGGAAGGGCCATCGCTCAACGGATAAAAGGTACGCCGGGGATAACAGGCTGATGACCCCCAAGAGTCCATATCGACGGGGTTGTTTGGCACCTCGATGTCGACTCATCGCATCCTGGGGCTGGAGCAGGTCCCAAGGGTATGGCTGTTCGCCATTTAAAGCGGTACGTGAGTTGGGTTCAGAACGTCGTGAGACAGTTCGGTCCCTATCTGCCGTGGGTGTAGGAATATTGATAGGATCTGTCCCTAGTACGAGAGGACCGGGATGGACGTATCTCTGGTGGACCTGTTGTGGCGCCAGCCGCATAGCAGGGTAGCTATATACGGAAGGGATAACCGCTGAAGGCATCTAAGCGGGAAACCCACCTAAAAACGAGTATTCCCATGAGAACCGTGGAAGACGACCACGTTGATAGGTCAGGTGTGGAAGTGTGGTAACACATGAAGCTTACTGATACTAATCGTTCAATCGGCTTGATCGTTCCCATTACCTATATCCAGTTAATAAAAATGCAGAA
>NZ_CP104887.1:2862500-3062500 GCF_026743145.1 Bartonella sp. HY761 | reverse complement strand
CTGTAGGAAAGGACATCAAACGAGACTCCGTTAGTAGTGGCGAGCGAACGCGGACCAGGCCAGTGGCTTAAATGAGAAAAGTGGAATAAGTTGGAAAGCTTAACCAAAGTGGGTGATAGTCCCGTACACGTAAATTGATTTTAAGTCCTAGAGTAGGGCGGGACACGTGAAATCCTGTCTGAACATGGGTAGACCACTATCCAAGCCTAAGTACTCGTGCATGACCGATAGTGAACCAGTACCGTGAGGGAAAGGTGAAAAGCACCCCGACGAGGGGAGTGAAATAGATCCTGAAACCGAATGCCTACAAACAGTCGGAGCCCAAGATTAGTTCTGGGTGACGGCGTACCTTTTGTATAATGGGTCAGCGACTTAGTCTGACGAGCAAGCTTAAACCGATAGGTGTAGGCGTAGCGAAAGCGAGTCTGAACAGGGCGTTCAGTTCGTCGGATTAGACCCGAAACCGAGTGATCTAGCCATGAGCAGGCTGAAGGTAAGGTAACACTTACTGGAGGGCCGAACCCATATCTGTTGCAATAGATCGGGATGACTTGTGGCTAGGGGTGAAAGGCCAATCAAACTCGGAAATAGCTGGTTCTCCGCGAAATCTATTTAGGTAGAGCGTTAGTTTTATTCTCCAGGGGGTAGAGCACTGGATGGGCTAGGGGTCCTCACCGGATTACCAAACCTAACCAAACTCCGAATACCTGGAAGAACTGACTAGCAGACACACGGCGGGTGCTAACGTCCGTCGTGGAGAGGGAAACAACCCTGACCACCATCTAAGGTCCCCAAGTTATGGCTAAGTGGGAAAGGATGTGAGGATCCCAAAACAACCAGGATGTTGGCTTAGAAGCAGCCATCATTTAAAGAAAGCGTAACAGCTCACTGGTCTAAATAAGGGTCTTTGCGCCGAAAATGTAACGGGGCTAAAGCCATACACCGAAGATGTGGATTTACACGTAAGTGTAAGTGGTAGCGGAGCGTTCCATAAGCCTGTGAAGGGATACCCGTGAGGGATCCTGGAGGTATTGGAAGTGAGAATGCTGACATGAGTAACGATAAAGGGAGTGAGAGACTCCCTCGCCGAAAGTCCAAGGGTTCCTGCTTAAAGTTAATCTGAGCAGGGTGAGCCGGCCCCTAAGACGAGGCCGAAAGGCGTAGTCGATGGGAACCACGTTAATATTCGTGGGCCTGTGGGAAGTGACGGATTGCGTAAATTGTATCATCTTATTGGATTGATGATGCAGTGAAGCAGTTCCAGGAAATAGCTCCCACATTATAGACCGTACCCGAAACCGACACAGGTGGACCGGTAGAGAATACCAAGGCGCTTGAGAGAACTATGTTGAAGGAACTCGGCAAATTGCACGCGTAACTTCGGAAGAAGCGTGACCCTTTAGCGGGCAACCGTTAGGGGGTGGCACAGACCAGGGGGTAGCGACTGTTTACCAAAAACACAGGGCTCTGCGAAGTCGCAAGACGACGTATAGGGTCTGACGCCTGCCCGGTGCTGGAAGGTTAAGAGGAGATGTGCAAGCATTGAATTGAAGCCCCAGTAAACGGCGGCCGTAACTATAACGGTCCTAAGGTAGCGAAATTCCTTGTCGGGTAAGTTCCGACCTGCACGAATGGCGTAACGACTTCCCCGCTGTCTCCAACATAGACTCAGTGAAATTGAATTCCCCGTGAAGATGCGGGGTTCCTGCGGTTAGACGGAAAGACCCCGTGCACCTTTACTATAGCTTTACACTGGCATTCGTGTCGACATGTGTAGGATAGGTGGTAGACTTTGAAGCAGTGGCGCCAGCCATTGTGGAGTCTTCCTTGAAATACCACCCTTATCTACATGGATGTCTAACTGCGTTCCGTTATCCGGAACCAGGACCGTGTATGGTGGGTAGTTTGACTGGGGCGGTCGCCTCCTAAAGAGTAACGGAGGCGCGCGATGGTGGGCTCAGAACGGTCGGAAATCGTTCGCTGAGTGCAATGGCATAAGCCTGCCTGACTGTAAGACTGACAAGTCGAGCAGAGTCGAAAGACGGTCATAGTGATCCGGTGGTCCCGTGTGGAAGGGCCATCGCTCAACGGATAAAAGGTACGCCGGGGATAACAGGCTGATGACCCCCAAGAGTCCATATCGACGGGGTTGTTTGGCACCTCGATGTCGACTCATCGCATCCTGGGGCTGGAGCAGGTCCCAAGGGTATGGCTGTTCGCCATTTAAAGCGGTACGTGAGTTGGGTTCAGAACGTCGTGAGACAGTTCGGTCCCTATCTGCCGTGGGTGTAGGAATATTGATAGGATCTGTCCCTAGTACGAGAGGACCGGGATGGACGTATCTCTGGTGGACCTGTTGTGGCGCCAGCCGCATAGCAGGGTAGCTATATACGGAAGGGATAACCGCTGAAGGCATCTAAGCGGGAAACCCACCTAAAAACGAGTATTCCCATGAGAACCGTGGAAGACGACCACGTTGATAGGTCAGGTGTGGAAGTGTGGTAACACATGAAGCTTACTGATACTAATCGTTCAATCGGCTTGATCGTTCCCATTACCTATATCCAGTTAATAAAAATGCAGAAAAATCAAAACCAGCTTCAATTCGTTCATGCCTTTCGCCGACCTGGTGGTTATGGCGGAGCGGCTGCACCCGATCCCATTCCGAACTCGGCCGTGAAACGCTCCAGCGCCAATGGTACTTTGTCTTAAGACACGGGAGAGTAGGTCGCTGCCAGGTCTGCAAAATGCATGTATGAATACTATCTCTTCACCATCAAAACACCCTTATTAATCTATCTGATAAATCCCAAGCAATATAAGCCATATAGCTTAAATCATTCCTTGGAAAAAAAACACAAAATCAAGATAATAACGCTTCCTAAAAGCATGACATTATCTTAAAAATGTGCCTTAATATCAGATACTCCTTCACAACATACCGAGCGTGAAGAAGTAAACAAAACCCTTGACGCGGGGTGGAGCAGCCCGGTAGCTCGTCAGGCTCATAACCTGAAGGTCGTAGGTTCAAATCCTGCCCCCGCAACCAATATTACCCATCATTGAAATAAGAAATTATTTATACCATACCCCCAAAGAGCGGTCATTGGCGGTTCTAACGCCATAATGCCAAATCAGTACATGAGGGCTATAATACCAATTCGGTACATGCGCCAAGACGAGCGCTGCTAATATGCTGACACGTACTCCTTCGCTACCAAAGAAAACCATAACTAAAACGCGTAAGCAAAAAGTGTGCTCTATATTCGCTAAAATGTCAGAAAGGTGGCTAGATTAATATATCTTACATATTGATTTAGGCTTTAAGCAATGCAGTTTGTAATTATATCAAATAGCTTTTTTATTACTTATTGTTAAATTTATTTGACATTGCACTAGAGCAAGTCAATATTAATAAAGTGGATTTACAATCTTTAAATAGGGGAAAATCGCTGCTCAATGTGTTGAATAGCACGGTCTTTTCTAATGATCTTAACTACTTAGTTTGCTCGAGCTTATTAATAAATATAAATGGATATTTTAATCATAGAAACATATTAAAGCTAAAATTAAATGAAGTGTCGGTGTTTAACTTGAACAGAGTATTGTAGAATGACTATTTTAGGCAAGCGAGTGTTATATTAATATGCCTTGGACAAATGCACATCTTGCTTGGCTCCGCAATACAGGAGAAACGATTATAATATCAACAGGCGAGTGCGTTCCTATTTATGAATTTGCTTATGATGTTCGCAATCAAGTAATCATGTCTAGTTGGGCAAAACATTTCAGGAACCATTACTGCCTCGATAACGAAATAGATATATTAAAGCCTCCGGGTATGACAAATTCAGATTATTTGTTAAGCTTGAAATTTCCAGACAGTTCTCCGGGACTTGGGCCTAGTACACGGTCTGGAGATTTTTCAGAAATATTAGTGGTCGACTTTTTGACTTATTTATCTGGTTACTATGTTCCCAGAACCCGCTATGATCGCAAGATCATCGGTAATGAGTCAGCGAAGGGTTCAGATGTTCTCGGTTTCAAACAAGAAAATACAAATCCCTCACCTAAAGACGAATTATTGGTTTACGAGGTAAAAGCGCGGCTTTCCGAGAACAATGTGGCTAATACATTACAAATCGCAATTGATGATAGTTTGAAGGATGGGGCTAGGCTTGCAGAATCGCTAAATGGTGCAAAGCAAAGATTGTTTGATCAGAAAGATATTCCCGGTATGCAAAAAATTACAAGATTCCAACAAAACGTTGATCTCCCATATAAAACTAAATTTGGTGCAGCAGCGGTTTTGACGAACAGCTCATGTTGCGCGGAAACTTTAGCTAAGTCTTCTACGCAGAAACATCCATCTCAGAGCCAATTGGAAATGATTGT
Organism: Bartonella sp. HY761; assembly: GCF_026743145.1. Taxonomy (NCBI): domain Bacteria; kingdom Pseudomonadati; phylum Pseudomonadota; class Alphaproteobacteria; order Hyphomicrobiales; family Bartonellaceae; genus Bartonella; species Bartonella sp. HY761. Next base: position 3,058,105 of record NZ_CP104887.1, on the reverse strand, counting down.
GATAAGGGGCCCTTTATTAATGTCTTTGGTGCATAGCTTATATGAGAGAGCGGCTAATGAGGCTTGAAGCATCGTCAAAAAAAATGCTGGCAATTACCAAATCAAAAGCAAAAATGTATGAGTTTGCTATTGATGAAAGATATCATCTGGAGCTATCGGTCGATCCAAGTAAATTGTTGATTACGACTATTGGCATTTTGGGGGATATATCTGCTATTGAAGCGCGCGGAGGGCACTTAATTGAAAAAACTGATTACTATGAAAAACTAAAGTCTGAACTAATATCAGTTGGGCAGTATTTTGATGCATTAATTCAATCTCATTTGGTGGATGAGATGACAATTTATTTAAAAATTGTAGGAGCTGCGGCTTATTACCTAGCAGATATGCCCGGTAGTGCCCTCGTTTTAGCCAAAAGTTTACCCTATAAAACAGAACTACTTACTGGCACTAATCTTGAGGGATTTTTAATATGGATATTAAAATCTGATTTTGGCCAGGTTTGGTATCGTGTAGAAACAACTTATCTAACTCAGGCGATAGATAATGTCGGAGACGCCACTCAAAAATTCTTTGGGTTAGGCCTTGAGGCTGAGAATTTTAAACAAATAATACGAAACTTACGGCGCGAAGTTTATGACAATGGTTCTGATAGAGAGCTATTGTTTGTCGATATTATTTCATCTATTCTTCTTAGAAAAATCAAAAACTCATCCATAAATTGTTTGCCTAAATATACTCAGATTCCTTTGGAGCAATGGGTAAATGTAATAACTAAGCCGAGATTTATTCAAGAGTTTTGGCCAGCACAGCGATTGCTTGGCGAAAAAGGCGTTTTGTCTGGTCTATCGGCTGTTGTGCAAATGCCTACGAGTGCAGGAAAGACAAAATCGACTGAATTAATTATTAGAAGTTCATTTTTGTCCAATCGCGCAAAGGTTGCGGTAATTATAGCACCATTTAGAGCTTTATGCCGAGAGATTACCGCCACCTTTGAACAAGCCTTCGAAGGTGAAGATGTAAATATTAATGAATTGCAAGATGTTTTGGATATTTCTGATAGCGATGACAAACTCATAAGATTTTTATTTGAACATATTACCCCGAGTGAAATAAGCACCAAGTCAATAATTGTTACCACACCGGAGAAACTCGTTTATCTTCTTAGGCATGAACCTGCTTTAACTGACACAATTGGCTTGCTTATTTTTGATGAAGGACATCAATTTGATACCGGAAAACGAGGTGTTACCTATGAGCTATTAATAGCTTATCTTAAATCTCGATTAGGCGATAATGTTCAGAAGGTCATAATTTCGGCGGTCATGGCTAACGCAAAGTCAATTGGTGAATGGCTTAATGGAGATTTTGGAATTGAGATTCAAGGAGCTGGTTGCTTACCGACGGCGAAAAGTACAGCCTTCGCAAGTTGGCAAACTATCATGGGACAACTCCAATATATTGATCAAGATGGTCAGGCAGATAGAGACTTTTTCGTTCCTAGGGTGATTGAGCAAATAAACCTTGGAACGAGAGGTCGAGAAAGGAATGAACGATTTTTTCCAATTAAGGGTGATAATGCTAGCGTAGCAGCATATTTAGGAATTAAGCTATGCCATCAAGGGCCTGTTGCTATTTTTTGCGGTGTAAAAAGTACTGTCACGTCTATATGTGAGTATCTAGTTGATTGTTACGACCGAGGCCTAGCATTACCTTCGCCGAGTGCTTCTAGCGATCAAAATGAATTGGACAGGATTGCGTATCTTTCTAAGTTGCATTTTGGGAAGGATTTTATATTTACTCGTTCAATTGCTTTGGGGATATTGCCGCATAGCTCTAATATACCAAATGGTATCCGCGTTTCCGTTGAGTGGGCAATGGAATCTAATAAGTCAGTAATGGTAGTATGTACATCCACTCTCGCGCAAGGGGTCAATCTTCCAATCAGGTATCTAGTCGTTTCAAGTATTTTTCAAGCAGGGCAAGAAATCACCACTCGTGATTTCCATAATCTCATAGGAAGAGCTGGAAGAGCTGGATATCATACCGAAGGAAGTGTGATTTTTGCTGACACGAGCATTTTTGATAAACATAAGATTAGGGGTGAAAGCTGGAGATGGCAAAGGGCAATGCATTTGCTCGATTTTACGAATACAGAGGACTGCGCTAGCAGCCTTTTGGGTTTAATCAAGCCTTTTGATTTCACAGAGTTTACTGTTGATGTTATCGAGTTTATTAAAGACCCTGGTAACTATAGACAAAGCTGTATAGATCTGGGACATCATCAATCCATAGATATCATTTCGCTACTTAATCAAATGGATTATAAGGAAATTTTAATTGAAGCAATTGAAAGCTATTTCCTATCCTATTTGAAAGATAATCCGGGTGCTGCTCAGACGTTCTTCGATGAATTAGCTCTAGGAACACTGGCTTATTTTTTATCAGACGATGATCAAAAACTACAGCTTAGATTGGTATTCTCAATTATTGCGGCTCAAGTTCTGTCTGTCCCAGAAGAGAAAAGGGCATTTTTTGGCAAGTCATTATTGGGATTAAAAAAACTATTTTTAATTGAAAACTGGCTTGTTGAAAACTGGGCCGAATTAATACAAGCTCAAAGCTCGGATGAGCTTCTTATAATTTGCTGGCCGCTGTTATCTCAGCTCAATAAAAATAAAATGGTTCTCAAAATAACGCCTAATGAGGTTATATTAGAGTTTGCAAAAAAATGGATATCAGGTAGTAGCTATGCTGACCTTTATGATTACCTAGTTCAATCATGTGCATACTATCAAGCAGGGTCTCAGAAACGAACTATTCAAATGGACCATGTAGTGGATTTAGCTGATAATGCACTTTCTTTTGATTGCATGTTAAACATTGGAGCCATAGCTGATGTAGCAGAGGGAAAGGGTTTGAGCGACAACATCTTGGATTCGCTTAGGAGTTTACAAACGCGTCTAAAGTTTGGTCTTTCAAATAGTCTTGAAATCTGGCTATATTCTCGCGGTTACGTGGACAGAGAGGTATGCAAAAAACTGGCTTTACGTCTTCATAATGAAGGGGTGGATTTAGAGGTATTTGACTTTGGAATATTGTATACCCATAAGCAAGCTCTAAATGATTGCCTATCTACGTTTCCAACATATTTTAGTCGAAAGAATTTAGAGAGCAAAAATTTAAAAAAGGATAAAATTCGCCTCTAATTGTTATCTTCCATAAGAGATAATAGGGGGTGTACCATTTAATTAGCCCATAAATTGTTTAACCCATTGTTGATTTGGCTTAATTGTGCTTGAGGCGATGGGTTATTAAAACACCACTCACACTTCTTTAAAAATAGTTCAGAATTCTATCTTGGTATTTCATAAAATTTGCACATGTGGCATTTGGTTTATTTTCAAAAACTCACAACGCCGTTGATGTGAATGCCCTTGTCTGTAAACAGTTTTGAATGGTATTATGCGATAATATTTAAACTCTAATACATCAATAATCTTCGTACACTCGCCCACCGCGCTTGCGAAGACCAAAAACAGGAAATTTATCGCTCGTTCCAGGTCCATGGTTATCTTTGCGGCAACCGCCAAAATAGCACTCATCCACCTCGCTCTCGTCATCAAAAATTTTACTGGCTTCTCGCTCTGTTTAATAGGCAATCAGTTTGCTAACTTTTTAATAATAAAGGGCAAATGTCTTGAAATTGACGCCAACTAAATCAGCGGTGCATCGTGCAGTTATGCTTGCTACAAAGTGCCCTATCATCTGATTTTGCTAACTTTCAATAATCGCCTCTTTCTGATGCTTATATCGATAATCTTTATCAGTTATCTGATACAGCCCCAATTTTAAATTTATTCGGCGAAAGTATCGAAAATTACTTGGTATGCGTTTTTAAAAATTTTCCTCAACGCTTGAAACTTTAAATCTTACATTTTTAAATTCAATGACAAGTTTGCCCATTGCAAAGCAAAGTTCGTGGCAAAGGTGATCGTTATACCAAGCGAATTTATGGGTTAACAAGTCTGATAAATCACCATTACCTTCTATTTTATATTGTAAAACATCTTCATAGAAAATATCAATGATTTGATCATGATAGGCTCCTAAAAAGCATAATTGCAGATTGACGGGTTCAAACTTTCGTTGCAACAGATCTTTTGTGTTGCCATAGATCATATTTAACGATACCAGCCACGCATCGTGTAACGATGTATGGCTATCGGGGTCATAAAACCCAAGATCGGTTATATATTGAAATGTTTCATCATCAATTTCACTTTGAAAGTTCTTTAAGTTTTCAATATCGGCTAGATAGTTCCACATGGTTCAACTTTGCTGTTTTTATTTAGATTGAGGTTTTTTTCTGCCAGTCAGGGTCAAAGCCAGTGCCAGCCGCTGCAATAGCATGATAGTTGGCAATGGTTTCAGCTAAAAGAATTGGTGGAATTACTTGTAATTTATCAACGTAATTAAAATTTTTGAAAAATTTTACGTATTGGCGAAACTCCAGTTGCGTTAAGGCGACAAGAACATTTCTTTCCGCTAAACTTGTACCCGTAAAATTGATATAAGCCATATAGCCGCCACTCATAAAATAACGAGTATAGGCCGTAAAAAAACCGCCATAACAATGTTGGTCATGCTCATAACCCAATTTATTGGCAACAGATCTTAAGGTCGGAGCGTCAATCATCCAGCCCTCACGATCATCAATGTTTGCCGCGTTTTTTATTTCATCGCTTATGATCGGTAAATCTTCGCGAAATTGGTTAAAGGGCGGCGCTATTTCATAATCCGTAAGATGCGTGCGCCATGCTTGAATATCTTTATCATTAAGCAAACTAATATGGGCAAGTTTGATCGTTTCTATCCCAATAAGTGATACCGCATTGTCATGGTTATCGGTCAAGCTGCCGTCTTCTAACGGGCGGAAAGTTAGCACTGTTTTGCCATCCATATTTCTGCCGATCCATATTAGTTTTGTAATAATCGGGCGCATGATGGGATGGTTGAAAATATAGTTTTGCCACTCATCGACCGGCCAAAGGCGTTCCAAACACATGGCTTCATAAAGCCGTGCGGTTTGTAACGGGATAACTTGTTTTAGTTCTTTTTTGGCATTGGAAATGATTTTTTTAGCCGCGGTTATTTCTTCGACTTCATCTGTATCTTTGGGGTTGGCAGTAGGTAGGGCTTTTACTTCCTTGCCTTGATCATTTAACAGGATCAAATGGTCACCATTTAAAGCCAGTTTAAAAACACGTCCTTTGCCGCATTTTAGTTCATTTTCACCATTGTCATCAAGGCTTGCCGCAGGAATAGTGCGGTCAGCTAATTGGTCAAAACTCCAACCTTGTTGTTGTGAAATATCATCAATGAGGTTTCTAGCATGGTCTTGTAGAGACGGTTGTTTGGTATGTCTTGCACTGGCTATCAACAATTGAATTGCAGCAGAGGCAGAATTGCCGGCAAGCATATCTAACAGTGCTTTTGACTGTGATACACGAGAGCCATGTTTTTTCAAAAAATTGCGGGTGATATTCGCAATTTCAGCGCCATCAACATGGGCTGCCAAGGCTAAAATGCCTTTGGCATCAATAACACTTTGCTTATAGGTACCCAAGGCTTCATTATGCAGTTGCTTGAAGAGTAAATCACGATCAGTTAAAAAATATTGCGACATATGGGGAAAGAGCTTGGATATGTGAATATTATGCTGAAGGCGTTGGTCAATATTGGTTTGGGCATAGGTGAAAGCTTCATTTTCATCCATGGCAATAATATTTTGAGCAATCCATGATTGAACAATAAATAACCCAAGTTTGTTGGCACTTTCCGGTGTTAATTGGTCAAGCCATAGGTTTGTCATCAGGTTGCCCTGTGGTGTTTTTAACTTAACAGCCAATGTAATCCACCACAATACAATAGTTAGATCAAAAATATCACCATTTTTAAAGTGTAATTGCGGTAATTGTGCAAAGGGAAACCAATCAAGATTGTTAAGTTTGGCCTTTTTTAAGCCTTTTTGGGCATCGCTTAACAATTTTTCTGGTGCAAAATAGTCGCCAATATCTTCACCTAGAGCGCTAAGCGCTGATAAAATAGCTGCGCGTACTGCATCATTTTTTTCTATTTTTAATGCGGTATAAAGGGCTGTAATTTCTGATTTTGCGCCACGATCTTTTAACCAATTCGCGGCTGTGGTTCTTGTCGCTTGTTGACTATCTTCCAATAAGCTGGCGATAAATCTATCAAGATTTGGCAAGTCGGCCAGTAATGCGCGTGCTTGTTCGCGCTCATCTTTACCAACCGCGGTACCATCGACTGCCCGCCCCATGGCAATAATTATAAGTGGCATCGCATAGGATAGTGGGACTTGCGGCAGTAATTTTAACTGATACATGGCGACTGACAAACTATGATAGTCATCGCTTTTGCTTGGTTTGAGACCAAAAGCCTTTTCAATAAAGGTCCTGTTTTCGGCAATCAGCGGCCAAACACTTTTGGTGTCGCGTATATCAATAGCGTTTAAAAAGGACGGGTCGAGGTCGTAAGTTAAGCTCGTTTCATTTAAATATTTGGTTAGAATATGATTAAAAAGGCGCAAATCACCGAATTCGATAACTTTATTGAATATTGGATTTTTAAAAGTAAAGCCATTCCCCCCCTGAAGAACAATGTTAAGATATCTATATTTTCTTATTTTTCGCGCCAATAGCATTAATTGATGAAGAGAAAGATTAGGATTGTTAAAAAAATCTGTAATACCTGAACAATCATAACCGTGCTCAGGTGCGTTCTTAAAAAAATCTTGTAGCGCTTTAGCTTTAATCACGTTGCCGGTCATTAATTCTTTTAAATCGGCAACTAATTTGTCACTATCAATTGGTTGGCAAAATGTTGTCCAATGCCAAGATTCATTTTTTTTTGTGCCATCTGTTTCACTCGCATAAAACGCATTGTAGTTTTCTAATGCTTGGTGAAAATTTTGGTAATATTTTTCATCAATAACATTAAATTCAATGTGATGTTTTGCTTTTTCCAAATCAAAAGGCGGTATAGCTATGATAGATCCATCAAAACCAGTATAAGATGTGGTTGAATCAGCCTTGGTATTTTTTGGTTGGCTCAGGCCTAATAATTCTAATTGCTGTTCAATCATCTCTTTAGGCTTGGTATCGTTTTCAGTTCTGAGCCAATCATTCAATACGCCAACTGCTTTTTTCTTTAATATAATCGCTGTTGAAATGGCGATTTGGCTGCGAATAGTTGGGGTTTGATCGGCATAAATATCCCGCAGCTTATTTTCTACCCGTTCCTTGCCAGCATTGGATAATGCTACAATCGCATTGCCTTGCACTGTTTTTGCTTTATGTGTAAGTGCAGAGATGAGAACATCCAAATAAAGGGGGCTAAGATTATAGCTGCCAATAGCCGCGATGAGCTGCGCTAAAACTGAGCCTGATAATTGGCTACTTGATGTTGATATCTTGCGATGCTCATCTTCAAACCATTGTTTGATGCCAAGAAAATTATGCAATTCATTTTTTTCACAATATGAAATTCCTGGCGTTAAAAGAATATTCAAAATATCAGTTGTTGTTGCTTCGCCAAGGCTTGCCAATTCGAGAAGACGATTGGCATCAAGCCCCCTTTTTTGGCTTCTGCCAAGATAGACGACGTCATCCACCGGTGTTGCGTGTAATGAAAAGGCAATGCTAACGCAAAATCGCCACCAAACTGCTACTTCTTTATTGCCAAATACGTGGTCTTGCTTATTTAATAATGGATGTAAATTTGCCAAAATTTTTGCTAGTCTCACATAGACAAGCGGTTGCCACTCGCGCCCTATCGCCGTTGATATTGCGTGGCTAATCTGCAAAAGATCAAATGGTCCTGTTTTGGGTGTTGATGAAACTTTTAATAATATGGCAGCATTTTCTCCGGTTTCCACATATTTGCAAAGATCATTAATTAACGGTCCATTGCTCATTTGCGCTGCTTCAAACACATTTTTCAAACGGTCGAGATTAATTGCAATCTTGCTGTGGTTATGAATAGATGTATTTGTTGTCATGGTGCTCATCATTTTACCTTCAAATTTTACTGGTAAGAAAAATAGGTCACATAGAACCGATAGATACGCGTATAAACTGTTTTAATAAGCCGACTTTGTTTGCCAATCCTCATCAAAGCCCGTGCCAGCCGCGGCAATAGCATGATAATCGCCCATGCTTTCTGCTAAAAGCACCATTGGTATTTTTTCAAGGTCGGTGATGGGTCGTTGATAATGACCGTTATTTTTAACTTTCATAAAAACAACCTTTATCAAAGCGGCAGGCAGATTTTTTTCAGGAAGTTCATTTCCAGTAAATTGGATTTGAACATTAATATTGGCGCTAGCATAATGGCGTATATAGGTATCAAAATGGCCACCATCGCCCTCTCCACGTTGATAGCCAAGTTTTGTGGCTATTGTTCGCAGCTTATAAGTGTCAATCATCCAACCCTGGCGATCGTTTAAGTGCGTTTGATTTTCTACATCCTTTGTTATTAGTGGTAAATCATCGCGCAATTGCTTGAAAGGCGGCTTTATTTCATAATCAGTAAGATGCGTGCGCCATGCCTTAATATCAGCCTCATCAAGCAAGCTAATATGGGCAAGTTTGATTGTTTCTATCCCAATAAGTGATACCGCATTGTCATGGTTATCGGTCAAGCTGCCGTCTTCTAACGGGCGAAACGTTACGATTGTTTGGCCATCTTCATTCATGCCAATCCAAATAAGTTTTGTAACAATCGGGCGCATGATCGGATGGTTGAAAATATAGTTTTGCCACTCATCAACCGGCCAAAGGCGTTCCAAACACATGGCTTCATAAAGCCGCACTGTTTGCGAATTTATGGTTTGTTTTAACTCTTTTTTGGTGGTTGCTAGGGTCTTTTTGGCGTCATTAATTGTTTTTACATCTTGAGCATCGTTTAGATTTGGCGTTGGTAGAGTTTTTACCCCTTTGCCCTTATCATTGATAACGCTTATGCTATTATCGTCACTTAGTTTTAATCGATAAATACGCCCTTTACCGCAATCTAGTTCAGCTTCACCATTTTCACTCAAACCAACCATTGGAATGGTCCGGTCTGCCAATTGGTCAAAGGTCCAATCATGGCGATCAGCAATGTCTTTAATGAGCTGCTTGGCATGATCTTGCAAAGATTTTTGTTTGATCCGCCGCGCTGCCGACAAAATGACTTGAATGGCCGGCGAAGAGGAATTGCCAACAAGCATGTCCATCATTGCTTTAGATTGCGAAACTCTTGAGCCATGTTTTTTGATATAATCGCGGGCAATGGCGGCAAGTTGGATATCATCAATATGCGAGGCTAAGGCTAAAATACCTTTGGAATCTACCGCACTTTGTTTATAACACTCAAAAGCGCTTTCGTATAATTGTTTAAAAATTAGATCACGATCGGTCAATACATAGCTTTCGGCATTGGGATAGATCTTAATGTATCGTAAATTTTCTTGTAACCTTTGATCTGTATGGGTGTTGGCGTAAGCAAAGGCCTCATCTTCATTATAGGTTAATGTGTCCTCTGTAATCCAAGTGTGCAAAATAAATAATCCAAGCTCGTTTGCACTTTCTGGTTTAAGTTGATCAAGCCAAAGCCTCATCATTTGATTGCCCTGCGGTTGCTTTAATTTTGCCGTTAATGTGATCCACCATTTAACGATAATGGGATCGACAAGGGTGCCATTTTTCCAATTTAATGAGGGAACTTGCGCAAAGGGAAACCAGTCAAGTCCTTTAACTTTGGTTTTCTTCAGGCCTTTTTCGGCATCAAGCAATAGTTTTTCTGGGGCAAAATAGCTTGAAATATCTACGCCCATAATATCTAAGGCAGATAAGAGTGCAGCCCGCGCTCCATCACTTTTTTCTTTCTTAACGGCGGCTTGCAAGGCGGCAATTTCGGTTATTGCTTTGCGGTCTTTTAACCAATTGGCTGCGGCTGTCCTAAGTTCTTGCTGACCATCTTTTAAAAAATTTGCGATGGATGCGTCAAGATTTGGCAACGGGCTTAGTAATTGCCGCGCATATTCCCTATCTTCGCGGCTGACAGCCCTGCCATTAACTGCCCGCCCCATTGCAATAAGCATAAGTGGGGGTACATAGGATAATGGCAATTTGGGCAGCATTTTTAATAAATCAAAGGCTGAAGATAGGCTATAATCTACCTTATTTTCTATTGGTAAAAGCCCCACAGCCTTATCAATATAGGAAAGGTTTTCAGCGATAAGCGGCCAAAATAATTGGCTGTCACTAAGATTTATTTCATCACGATAGTAAGGGCCAGAGGGCTGCGATAGTTTGTGAATTAGGGAATTTTCGCCTAGATTTTGCGTTAAGATATAATCAAAAATCCGCCAATCACCAAACATATCAATTTGATTGATAATTTGGCTTTTCAACGATAAATCTTCTTGAGCAGAAAAAACAATGCTTAAATAATTATAGTCCGTTGTTTTTCTTGCTAATAGCATCATTTGAAAAAGAGAAAGATTAGGAATTTTAAAAATATTAACGCAGCCAGAATGATCAAAGTCACGGCGTGGCACATGCTCATATAGCTCAACCAAAATATTCGATGTTGGTAATTTCCCTTGCAAAACATCTTTTAATGCAGCTAAAGCTAAATCACTATCAATTGGCTTACTATAATCAGTCCAATGCCAGCTCCCATCTTTCTTTTTTTCATTTTTCTCCAAAGCATAAAAAGCATTAAAATTTTTAACGGCTTGATAAAAATCCGTGTAATATTTTTTATCAATGACATTAATTGCGATATAGGATTTTTCTTTCTCAACATCATAGGGCGGTATTGTAACGGTGCTACCATCAATCGCCACATAGGAGCCAGCACAGTCTTTCTCAACATCTTCGGTTAACCCATTGTTTAACAGTGTCATTTGTTGCTCAATGGCGTCTTTAAGTTTCGGCGTCTTTTCATTTTTAAGCCATTCATGAAATAATTCGCTTGCTCGGTGCTTTAATATGATTGTTGTTGCAACAATAATTTGGTGACGAATAGCAGGCGTTTGATCGTCGTAAATATCACGCAGCTTACTCACCACCTTATCTTTATTCGCGCTGGTTAGTGCGGTAATGGCATTGCCGTGTACAGTTTTTGTATTCTGCATCAATGCGGGAATAAGAATATCTAAATAATGATCACCAAGGTTAAAGCCACCTATAACGCCAAGCAATTGGGCAAATTGTCTGGTTGGCAAATGGGCGCAGGATTGAGAGATCTCTTGGCTTTGTTGTTTAAGCCAATGTTCAATACCGGGAAATGTATCGACTTCATTTGCTCCATATTGACTGACTGTAAGGGTTAAAATAACATCAAGTATATTATTTATTGTTGCGCCACCAAAATGTGCTAGCTCAATAAGGCGAGGTGCTGTTAGTTCTAATCCTTCATTATGCTCGAAAGGAAAAATAATTGAGCAGTGGCTATTGCAAGGAGTATAAGCAAAGGTAAGGCAGTGTCGCCACCAATCGGGCGATAATTCGCTGCCCAAATGTACAAAATTTTTACCTCCTATTGGTCGCAACTGCGCAAAAATTTTGCCGAGCCGAATAAAAGCAAAGGGTTGCCAAACATTGCCTAAGGCTGCAGTAAATGATTTGTTTATCTCATAAAAACTAAATGAACCAAGGGATGGTGTAGGGGATAGCCTCAATAAGACGCTTTCATTTTGCCCATTTTCCATATAGCGGCATAAATCATTGATTAAGTGTGGATCGTCTAATCCGGCTGTTGCAAATATTTTTTTTAGATGTTCAAGATTAAGTGTGTTTGTGCCTGCTTGCACGCGAGAGCCGTCACAGTCACAGTCACAGTCACTGTCACTGTTGCTATCGCTATTCAATGCGTTTTTGGGATAAAAAAACTCTTTGATCGACTTAAGCAGGCTCATAATTGTTCCTTAGCTTTTGGGGAAATATTTTAGGATTTAGAGCATTTACCGCTTACGCTGAAAAATGCGCTAAATCTTTATTGGTAGAGACTAAAAAATTATAAAGCCGCTTGGTCTTCCCAATTCTCAATAAAGCCGGTTCCGGCTGCAGCAATTGCGTGATAATCGGCTATGGTTTCAGCTAACAATACAGGTGGAACATCTTGCAAACGAATTTCCCCACCATAATTGTAGTTGCCACCCCTATCTCTGCCAAAACGCAATTCAGTTAAAGCTGCGGCAATATTTTCTTCTGGCACATAACTGCCGGTAAAATTAATATAGGCAATAAGATCAGCTCCCGCATAGCGGCGGCTATAGTTAAAAAAGCTGCCGCTATCTTCGGTTTCACCGCGAACATAGCCAAATTTTTTGGCTGCTGCACGCAATTTAAACGTTTCAATCATCCAACCTTTGCGATCAATAATTTCATTTTCTGCTTTAAGATCATCGGTTATTTGCGGCAAATCTTGGCGCAATTGCTGAAATACGGGCTTAATTTCATAGTCCTTGATATGGTTGCGCCAAGCCGTTGCTTCCTCATCACTAATGAGTTGAACATGGGCAAGTTTAATCTCAAATACACCCTCAAGGGTTACAGTATTATCATCGCTATCGGTTAAACTGCCATCTTCCATTGGTCTAAATAGCAATTTTTGATTGCCAACCTTATCAAGCCCAATCCAAATTAACGAGCTAACAATACGGCGCATAAGCGGATGGTTAAATAAATAATCCTGCCAATCAGCAACAGGCCAAATACGCTCTAAACACATGGCTTCAAAAAGCCGCTCTGTTTGTAACGCAATCACTTGCTTTAACTCTTTTTTGGCATTGGCAATAAATTTTTTAGCGCTGGCTAGTTCTTCGCTTTCTTGCGTATCTTGGGGATTAGCGGCAGGCAAGGCTTTCACTTCTTTGCCACTATCATTTAAAATGATAAGATTGCTATCGTCATTTAATTTTAATGTATAAATACGGCCTCTGCCACATTCTAGTTCGGCTTCACCATTTTCATCAAGACCGGCAGATGGAATGGTTCTATCTGCCAATTCATCCAAGGTCCAACCAAATTTTTCAGCAATTTGGTCAATGGCTTGGCGTGCATGTTCTTGCACCGAGCGTTGTTTGGTGCGGTTTGCGGCAGCCAACACAACCTGTAAAGCCGCAGGTTCTGGATTTGCAGCCAGCATATCAATAATGGCTTTGGCTTGTGATGCGCGTTTGCCATGTTTTTTAATAAATTGGCTGCCAATGGCGGCAATATCTGCACCATTTACCCGTGCAGCAAGGGCTAAAATACCTTTGGCATCAACCGCACTTTGAAGATAATTACCCAAAACCTCGCGCCGTAAGTGTTGGAATAATAGATCTTTATCCGTTATATAATATTGGGCATATTGCGGATTACGTGCCGCATAGTGTTGGTTTTGTTGTAAACGTTGGGCAATATGGGCGGCGGCATGGGCATTGGCTTCATCATCACCAACCGCATGGGTGTCATGTGCCACCCATGTTTTGGCAACAAAAAGACCAAATTGGTTAGCACTTTCTGGGGCCAGTTGATCAAGCCAAAGGCTTATCATGGCATTGCCTTGTGGCTGCTTTAATTTTGCGGCTAATGTTATCCACCATTGCAAAATCATAGGATCAACGGCGGCACCATTTTTCCAAATCGCTTTAGGCAATTGGTCAAAGGGAAACCAGTCAATGCCCTTTACTTTATTCTTTTCTAAGCCTTTTTGTGCATCTTTTAACAGCGTTTCTGGCGCAAAATGGCTAGAAATATCTTCGCCCAAGGCATCAAGGGCAGAAAGTAGGGCTGCACGAGCGACATCATTTTTTTCTTTTTTTAATGCAGCTTTTAAAGCGGGAATTTCTGCTTTCGCATTGCGGTTTTTTAGCCAATTGGCGGCACCAATGCGGGTTGATTGCTGGCCGTCTAATAATAAATTGGCGATGGCAGGGTCAAGATTTGGCAAATCATTTAGAAAATTGCGGGCTTGCTGCACAATGGCTTTGTTCATCGTGCTATTATTAACTGTATTACCTGTTGCCATAACCATTAATGGCGTTGCAAAACGCTTTGGAATCTTGGGTAAAATCGCTAAAAGCATAAATGCAAAATCCATTTCGAAAGGCTTTTGGCTTCGCTTGGGGGCAAGACCAAAAGCTTCATCAAGCAAGGAAATGCTATCCATTATAAGCGGCCAAAAAGCGTCCTTTCCAGCGTTGCTGGCATAATTTTGTAAAAAATCACGAAAGGGTGTTTTATAATAAGACTGTTCTAAAAAGTGAAAAATAACTGGTGATTGATTGAATTTTATCATCCAAAGGTGATCAAAAGCGCGCCAATCGCCAAGTGCATTAATTTTATTGAACATAGCCTGATATACTGAGCCTTGCCTATTGAAATAATACATTAAATGGCGATGTGCAATCATATCATCAGCCTGCGCTAAAAGTGATATTTGATAGAGTGATAAGGCAGGATTGCCTATGAATTGCGCAATTCCAGATGTGTCAAAATCTTTGCTATCAATAAGAGCGAGCACTTCTGCTACAAGATTAGTTTTTGTTTTATTGCCGCTCATCAATTGACGCAATTGGTTGACAGTTTTCTCCCTATCCAATGGTTTGGCTTCTTTAGCGCGCAAATGACTGTGGGTCTTTTTTTCTCCGCTTTTTATGGCAGCTACATGAGCATTATAATTATCAATTGCTTTGGCAAAATTGTCATAAAAAATTTCATCAATTGTGCCTAACTCAAATAGTTTTTCTTCACTTTCATATTCACAAGGGGGAATTGTTACAATCGTGCCATCAAGGGCAATATAACGCGATGCATCATCGGTTAAGTTTTGCTGGTCAGTTGTATCAATATTTAAAAAGGCAAGTTGTTGTTCAATAGCTTCTTTCGTCTTTGCATTATCTTCCGCTTTTGCCCATTCATTTAATAAATCGCTCGCTTCATCGCCCAATAATGTGACAGCCGTTGAAACGAGCAAGGCACGGCTAGCCGGCGTTTGGTTGCTATAAATGGTGCGTAGTCGTGTTTTAAGGGCATTTTTATCAACGCCGATAAGCGCATTAACGGCGCTGCTGCGTGCAGATTTGGCTTTATTAAGTGACGCATCAACTAAAACATCAAGATATTCATTGCTTAACGATAGTTGTTGAATGGCCAGACATAATTGAGTTAAATACTCCGTTGATAAATGTGGGGCAATTGCTGCTATTTCCAATCTTTCGTCATGAAACCATTTCTCGATTCCGCTAAAACTTTCAATATGGTTTTGCTGATCGGAATAATTTCCTTTTGTCAAAACCACATCAAGGATATGTGCTTTTGTCGCACCACCTAACTGTGCTAATTCAAACAACCTATCCGCGGTTACTTCATAGCCATCTTTACGGGTTTTTGGTCCATAACAAGCATTTGTATTGCTTGTAGAATTTGCAAAAGTTACGCAATATCGCCACCAGTCAGGTGATGCATTACTCCCTAAAAATGAATTATTATTATTTGGCAGTGGTGCTAACCAAAGAGCGCAAATCTTGGATAATCGGACATAAGCAAGGGGCTGCCATTGATTATTGAGCGCGCCGACGAGTAGCTCGATTATTTCATAGGTGTAAATATGCCCGCCATTAGCAGCATTGAAGATTGAAAGTAAACTAGTTTCATTCTCTCCGCTTTCAATATAATTAACTAAATCTTCAACAAACTTGTTATCAATGATATGCATTTTTTTTAAAATGCGAAATATTTTATCGCGATTGAGGGTTAGTTTGCCCGCCTGCTGCAAATTTTTATTAGTCTCTTCGCTCATAATAATCTCTTCCCGTTAGTTATATGCATTCAAATTTGTTTGTATATTTATCAATTTTAAGTTTAATCATGCGTATTTTAAGACTTTTTTTCAAACTATGTTAAGTCATAGATATTTTTGAATTTCGCTGTATTGTAATAATGCAGTCTTATAATGAGGTTAGTTTTTCCCAATCCTGATTAAAGCCAGTACCTGCCGCCGCAATGGCGTAATAATCGGCCATGGTTTCGGTCAATAATACAGGTGGAATTTTACCCAATGTCATAACCTGCCCCCAATCAGAGCCGGTACTTGAATATTTAGAAAAACTAATATTAAGCAAAGCAGCAGGCCTGCTCGTTTCAGGAAAATAATTGCCAGTAAATTCAATGATAGCGACAATATTGGCATTGGCAAAGCGGCGCATATAGGTGGTAAACCAACCGCCATCTTCAGCTTGTCCGCGTTCATAACCATATTTACCAGTTAAGGTCCGTAGTTTAAAGGTTTCAATCATCCAACCTTGGCGATCATTGACTTCGACTAAATTCTTCATGTCGTCGGTAAGGATAAAAGGATTTTCACGAAACTGCATAAAAGCTGGTTTCACTTCATAATCATTAAGATGCGTTCGCCAAGCCTTGTTTTCGTCTTCACTAAGTAAAGTGATATGAGCAAGCTTGATTATGTGAATGGCATCAAGTGATATTTCTTCATCATTGCTATCGGTAAGGCTGCCATCTTCAAGTGGCCTGAATGTTTGGATTTTATTACCGTCTTTATCAAGGCCAATCCATACCAATGAACTGACAATCTGCCGCATTATCGGGTGATTTAAAAGAAAATCCTGCCAATCGGTCTTGGGCCAGAGGCGTTCCAAACACATGCCTTCAAATAGCCGTTCGGTTTGCAAGGTAACAACTTGCTTTAATTCTTTTTTGGCATTGGTGACAAATTTTTTCGATGCGGAGATTTCAGCTTTTTCTTCTTCATCATTAGGATTAGGTGTTGGCAGGGCTTTTACTTCTTTGTCTTTATCATTTAAAATTATTAAATTACCAAGGCTATTGAGTTGCAATTTATAAATGCGGCCCTTACCACATTCAAGTTCAGCACAACCATTTTCATCAAGTCCAGCGGTTGGAATGGTGCGTTCCGCTAGTTCCTCTAAACTCCAACCATATTTTGCAGCAATTTCATCAATCGCCTTTTTCGCATGCTCTTGAACTGTCTTTTGTTTGGTACGGTTAGCCGACGCCAATACAATTTGAATGGCCGCAGGGGAAGGATTTGCCGCTAACATGTCAATAATTGCTTTGGCTTGTGAAACACGTTTGCCATGCTTTTTGATAAATTGACTGCCAATAGCAGCAATTTCTGCACCATTACCGCGTGCAGCCAAGGCTAAAATACCCTTAGCATCAATTGCACTTTGTTTATAATTACCCAATACATGGCGGCGAAGCTCTTGAAAGAGCAAATCGCGGTCTGTGGTATAGTATTCAGCATATTGCGGGTGCTTTTTTACAGCTTGTTGGTTGCTTTGCAGCTCTTGATCAATGCGCGCAGATGCATAAGCATTGGCTTCATCACTGCCAACCGCCAATGTGTCATGGGCGACCCATGTTTTTGCAACAAAAATACCAAATTTATCGGCACTTTCTGGAGTTAATTGATCAAGCCAAAGGCTTAGCATGGCATTGCCTTGTGGCTCTTTTAGTTTGGCAGCAAGCACAATCCACCATTGTAAAATAATCGGCTCAACCGCGCTGCCATCTTTCCATTCAGCTTTTGGCAATTGGTCAAAAGGAAACCAGTCAATGCCTTTGACCTTATTTTTTTCCAAACCTTTTTGTGCGTCTGATAATAATCTGTCGGGTGCCAAATATTCGCTAACATCACCGCCCAACTCACCAAGTGCTGATATCATGGCGGCGCGGGCAACATCGCTTTTTTCTTTTTTTAAAGCTGTTTTTAACGCTGGAAGCTCATCTTTTGCCTTGCGTATAACTAACCATTGCGCCGCTTCCACTCGCGTATTTTGTTGTCCGTCTTGCAATAATTTGGCAATAGCAGGATTGATGTGTGGCATGCTTTCTAATAAATTGCGGCCTAAAATTCTAGTGTTTTTATTGATGCTCCCACTAAATAAGGCGCCACCGGTTGCTACTATCATTAATGCCGTTGCATAGCGCTTCGGTATTTTAGGCAGCATTTCTAATAGTAAAAAAGCCTTGTAAACATCATAGTGATCTTTATTTTGCGATGGTTTTAATCCAAAAATTTCATCAAATAGATCAAAGCCATCAACAATAAAGTAAGAAACAGCGTCCTTGCTTGTTTGCTCAGCGCAATCCTTTAAAAAGTCAAATTCATCATTATTGTAATAGGTGTTTGATAGCAATCGCTGCAAAAACGATGGCTGCTTGAATTTATTGACCCAAATGCGCTCAAAAGCACGCAAATCGCCTAATTGTTTAATTTTACTGATGATTGCTTGGCGAAATATTGAGTGCTCATGATTATGGCACAAGTAATAGAGCGCATGATCGGTACTGCATAGCAATAATGCCAAAAGCTGATAAAGTGATAGCTGAGGATTGGCGATAAATTCACTTATTCCCGAAAGATCAACGTCTTTTCTCCATAAAATATTAAAAGCCTTGTTTAAATCTTTAGACTTACCAATTTCGCCTTTCATAACATTGCGCAGCTGCGTCAACATCATTTTTTTATCTAATTGTTTGCCGTCATAACTATGCCAAGTACCACCATTTTCTTTTCTTTTTGCTTTTAATTGCGCTAGGTGTTGGTTATAATTATCAATCGCATTGGCAAAATTAGTATAAAATATTTCATCAATATCACCAAGTTCACTTTGCTTTTGCTCATCATCAAATACGCATGGCGGTACGGTAATGACACTGCCGTCAAGAGCCGTATAGGTTAAGCGGTCATCACTATTTAGTCCATCATCAGCTTCAACGCCATTGCTGCCTAAAAATGACAATTGTTGTTTAATGGTTTCTTTTGGTTTTGCCGCTGTTTCGGTGCTTTGCCAATTTAGCAATATTGGTAGTGACGCACGTTCTAAAATAGTAACCGTTGTTAAAGCTAGCAAAGCTCGGTTGCTTGGTGATTGGTCAGGGTAAATTGCAGCTATTTTTTCTTTAAATAGGTTTTTATCGGCAGCTGAAATCGCTGTAAGAGCTGCGCTTCTTACAGCTTTTGAACTATTCATGCTGATTTGCAAAAGCTCGTCTAAATAGTCATCACAAAGTTTAAGGGTTTGAATGAGCTTACAAAAATTGGTGAGGTTTTCGCCTTTTATTGTTTTTAAAAGTGCAATGATTTCTTGCTTATTATCAATAAACCATTGCTTTAAATCGTCAGGGTTGCGTATTTGTTGCGAAAAACGCATGGCTGGATGGTCCGTGACCAGAAGATCGAATATTTCAGCCATAGAAGCATTGAATAAATTGGCCAATTGCTCAAATTGCTGCCAATCTATTTTATAGCCTTGTAAGCTACCCCCTGATGGTGGCGCATTGCGGTCTTTGCTCGCAAGTATGGCACAAGTTACAAAATAACGCCATTCATCGGATGATGCCTCGCCACCAAAGACGTGATAAGAGTTAACCGGATGGCGGATCAAATTTTTTATTATCTTGGCCATTCTTAGGTAACCAAGCGGTTGCCAATTATAATCAAAAATTTGCGGAAGATAGAGCATTAGTCCGGTATCATACCAATAGAAATTATCGGTTGATTGGGCGGCTTTTAGCAATATGGCTTGGTTTTGTCCTGTTTCCAAATATGTGTATAGGTCTTGGATCAGGTCTTTATCTTCTAGCCCTAAACTTCCAAGCAGCTTTTCAAAAGATTTACGCTTTACAATTATGGTTTCACTTGTTTGCTCATAAAGGGTTGCTTTGTTGGATTTATTAGAAAATTTATTTAATAGTTTTCTAAATAGGCTCATCTTAATCCCTTTCAGATGATAATATGACAAACGAGTTTAATTGTTAATTTTACGCGTGCTAAATTAAAAATATGTGATGGTTTTATAACGTTAATAAAGTTCAGATTTGGCTTCCCAATCCTTGTCAAAACCAGTTCCTGCGGCTGCCATAGCATGATAATCGGCATAAGTTTCAGCAAGTAAAACGGGTGGAACTTCTTCCAAAGCGATTTCCATATTTGCAGAATATTTATTATTGCTCATTTTATAAAAGCAAAGGCTAGTTAAAGCCGTTAATATAATTTTTTCAGGCAAAATATTGCCGGTAAAATTAATGCTAGCAACAAGGTTGAGGCTTGTATGGCGGCGAATATAATTCGTGAAATAACCGCCATCGACGATATCGCCGCGCTGATAGCCAAGCTTGTTAGCCAAGTTGCGCAAGCTATTGCTTTCAACCATAAAGCCGTTGCGATCGGTGATTTCGAATTGCTGCTTTATACTGTTCGATATGATTGGTAAATCTTCACGCAATTGCCTAAAAGGCGGCGTTAATGCATAATCTTTTATATGGTTACGCCAAGCATTGCCTTCTTCATTATTTAGCAAGCTAATATGGGCAAGTTTAATAGTTGATACTTTATTTAAATCAACCGCTTCATCACTACTATCGGTAAAGCTGCCATCTTCCATTGGTCTAAATGTTAATAGTGGTTTTCCATCATTATCCATACCAATCCAAATAAGCCCGCAGATAATTTTCCGCATTACAGGGTGGTTGAAAAGATAGTTTTGCCATTCTTCAACCGACCAAACACGCTCCAAGCACATGGCCTCAAAAAGCCGCTCTGTTTGTACTGTGCCAACTTGCTTTATTTCCTTTTGCGCATTGGCTATAAATTTTTTGGCCTCATCAATCTCTTGGCTTTCAAACGCATTACTTGCGGTTGGCAAGCTTTTTATTTGGCTGCCCTTATCGTTAAAAATAATAAGATTGCCTTGCTCATTAAGTTTAAGTTTAAAAATTCGCCCCTTGCCACAAGCAAGCTCTGCTTCGCCATTATCATCAAGCCCTGCCGTTGGAATAGTGCGATCAGCCAATTCGTCTAAGGTCCAACCATACTGCTCAGCAATGTCATTAATGGCTTGGCGTGCATGGTCTTGCACCGTTTTTTGTTTGGTGCGGGTTGCTGCCGCTAAAATTGCTTGGATAGCAGCAGTGGCCGGATTTTCTGCCAGCATGTCAATGATTGCTTTGGCTTGGGCGGTGCGTTTACCATGTTTTTTAATATAGCTACTGCCAATGGCTGCAATGGTTGCGCCATCAGTACGAGTTGCAAGGGCTAAAATACCCTTACTGTCAATTGCGCTTTGTTTGTATTTGCCTAATTTTTCATGGCGAAGTTCTTCAAATAGTAAATCGCGGTCGGTTGTATAGAAAGATGCAGATTGTGGTGCTGCCTTAACTAATTGTAAATTGGTTTGTAAGCGCTGATCAATATGAGCTATAGCAAAACTTGTCGCTTCTTCATTGGTTGTCATTGGCGTGTCATAGGCAATCCACGCTTCCACAATGAAAGCCCCAAGGGTATGGGCGCTTTCTTTTGTAAATTGATCAAGCCACAAGGTTATCATCGGATTGCCTTGCGGTTGCTTTAACTTTGTGGCAAGGATTAATAGCCAACGGATAATCACAGGGTCAACGGCATTGCCGTTGTTCCAAGTAACCTGCGGTAATTGGGAAAAAGGAAACCAATCAAGTTCTTTTCCCTTGGCCTTTTCCAATCTCTTTTGTGCCTCGCTTAGTAATTTTTCTGCTACAAAGTGGCTGGAAATATCATCACCTAAATGTTGAAGTGCAGAAAGAAGTGCTCCGCGTACTGCATCATTTTTTTCTTTTTTAAGTGCTGCTTGCAAAGCAGGAATTTGCGAAACGGCTTTACGGCTTTTTAGCCAATCGGCTGCTTTAATGCGTATTTCTTTTTGTTCATTTTCTAAAAGCCCTGAAATAGCAGGATCAAGCTGTGGTGAGGCTGCTAATAACGTACGAGCTTGCTGTCTTTCTTGCTGAGTTATCCTATTGCCATTCAAGTTGTTACCAGTCACCATCAGTATGAGGGCTGTCGCATAACGCATTGGAACTTTGGGTAATAGTGTTAGTAGATAAAATGCAATATCAAAACGATAGCTGACATTATCAATTGGAGGAGCAATATTAAAGGCTTGGTCAAGAAGATCAAGATTTTCGGCAACAAGCGTCCAAAGATCTTCAGCCTTTATAAATGGAATAAGGGGCAAATCATAACATTCCATTGCAGTTAAAAGGTGCTCCAAAATTGGGCGTCTTTGTTGTTTAATACAAATATGGTTTAAAACTCGCCAATCGCCAATTTCACGCATTTTTTTTAAAATAACAGGACCAAAAATATTTTCCCCAAAAGTGCTTAAATTCGATAAATGATCAACATAATGTTCCATATTTAACAATAGCATGAGTTGGTAAAGCGAAAGGTCTTTACATTGCGCAAATTCTTTCAAGCCTGAGGTATCAAAATTGCGCTTTTGATGGGTGTCAAATAAGTTATGGCTCGATAAGGCTTTATCTAAACTTCCCGATAAAATAGCGTGCAGCTCTTTATTGACCTGCTGTTTGTCAAGTTTTTTTGCGTTTTTAGTCCAATGCCATTTATCGTTTGGATTTCGTCTTGCCAAGGATTCATCAAAATGGTGATTATAATTTGCAAGTGCATCAAAAACCGGTAAAAAATAGCTTTCATCAATAGGATTAATAGCGAAATGGACTTGTTCCTTTGCCTTATCATAAGCAGGAATAGTGACGATACTGCCATCTAAAGCAAGATAGGAACCGCCACTATTTGAAAAATCTTGTTGAGCTGAGTGCGCAGTGGCGTTTTGGAAGTTTAACTGCTCTTCAATTGTTTTTTTAAGTTTGGGTGGATTTTTATCGTTTTTCCATATTTCTAATATTGATTTTGCTTGCTCGTTAAAAAGTACGATCACTGCATTTACTAATAAAATTTGGTTCGCACTCGGCTGTGTTGGAAAAAGCTGCAATATGCGTTCTTTTAATATGATTTTATCAGCATGGTTTAGTGAAAGTAATGCTTTTTGGCGAACAGTTTTGCTTTTACTCATTGTTTCTTCAATTAGGAAATCAGTAAAAGGTTCGACGAGATTCAATTTGTAAAGAGAATCGCAAAATTCAATCATATTATTGCTTGGGAGTTTCTTGGCAAGAGAGATGATCGTTTGTCTATTTTCTATGAACCAATCTTCAATGCCGTAGAAGTCTTTTAGGATTACTTCATTGCGATAACCATTATAGTTGTGAATAAATACGTCAAAAATATCTTCAACGCCTAAGCCGCCAATATCAGCCAATTCTAACAAAAGTTTTCCGGGTTTTTGAATTAATGCATATAATTCATCAGAGGCAGCCGCAATTGAGCTATGATCTAAATTTTGCAAGTAATATACGCTATAACGCCACCAATCTGGTGATATGCTAGTGCCGCGCATCTTATAATTTGTACTTGTTATTGGCGATAATGAAGCTAACACTTTGCCTAAGCGTATAAAAGCTAATGGTTGCCATTTATAATTTAATGCATATAGTATTTTGCCATTATGTAGGTTGCAATAGGTTGTTGTAGCCTTACCTCTAGCTTGGAGCAAGATTGCTTCATTTTTGCCAGTTTCTATGTAATCACATAAGGCTGGTGCTAAAGTTAAATCTCCCATGCGCATACTATTTAATCCAGAGGTAATCCGGTAGCGATCCAATGAAACTTTGGGCGCTGTATTTTCAACAGTCAAATTGCTGCCTAGCTTTAAGCTGTTCATAGCTACCCCTTTTTAATTGACGTGATCCTTGCAAAGTATAATATCTATTTTCAATGAGGCAGCAAGACTACAAATCAATGTAAATTATAGTTTTTAGTATATGTTTTAATTCACAAGAATTATAATTTTTTTAAAATAATATTAGTGTATTCTTATATTTATAATATAAAGGTCATAGTCTATGGAAAAAAAGGCCAGTTTGCGGCAACCTGCTGAAGAAATCTATGCGGATGAATTGCAAAGATTAAAAAGCCTTGATGATTTACCAAAGCCGAAAGGTTGGCTATTATCGCCGCGTTTTGTTCGGTGTTTCATTGTTGGTGATGAAAAAAAGGGCATTTCCCGTAAGATTTATGGCGAAGATAGTTTAATTGATCGTGCTATTGTTTCCTTGATGAGTGCGCAAGGGCTGATGTTGGCAGGAGAGCCGGGCACGGCAAAATCGCTACTATCAGAATTATTAGCCGCCGCCATTAGCGGTCATTCAGGGCTTATTGTGCAAGGTTCTGCTGGTACCAGTGAAGATCATATTCGCTATTCATGGAATTATGCTTTGCTGCTTGCTGAAGGGCCAAGTGAACGAGCGCTGGTTGCTTCCCCGATTTTTTCAGCTATGAAAGAAGGGCGCATCGTCCGCTTTGAAGAAATTACCCGTTGCCCGCCCGAAGTGCAAGATGCGCTGATTTCTATCATGTCCGAAAAGTCTTTAGCAATACCTGAACTTGGTTCAAATGATGCTTTGCGTGCAGCGCCTGGGTTTAATATTATTGCAACGGCCAATTTACGTGACCGCGGCGTAAATGAAATGTCGAGCGCTTTAAAAAGACGTTTTAATTTTGAAATTGTTCATCCAATCAGTGATGGCGAGCAAGAGCGCGCCTTGGTGCGCCAACAGCTTGATGCGCGATTAGCACCGCTTGGCATTGAGGTTAGCAATATAGATGCAACCATAGATATTTTGGTTGAAACTTTTCAGGATTTGCGCACTGGCCGCACGCGTGAGGGGATAGCGCTCACCAAGCCTGATGCGGTTATGTCAACGGCAGAAGCGGTAAATGTTATGCAGGCTGCCGCGCTGGAAGCGGCCTTTTTGGATAATGGCAGTGTATCTGGGGCCCATATCGCCCACCAAATACAAGGGGTTATTTTAAAAGATGAGCCGGAGGATGGCAAAAGATTTAAAGCCTATATTGATTATATAGTTAAAGATCGCGCCGGTAAAAAAGGCCCTTGGAGGGAATTTTACAGCGCAGCACGAGCCTTAAAACTCACATGACAAAACATCCGTCTTTTCTTTATGATGAAAAGTTGCAGATTACCATTGTGCCGGTACGCCATCATAGTCCGGCATGTGCTTTTGCTGTGCGTTTATTGCTTGACGAAATCAAGCCCAAAACGGTGCTGATTGAAGGCCCTAATCATTATGATCGCCTTATAGATCAAATCATTGATGATGGCACTGTTCCGCCAGTCGCCATTGTTACTTTTCCCTCTAAAAATGCGTTAGGTAGCAGCTATTATCCAATTTGTAGCCATAGCCCTGAATATGTTGGGCTATTATGGGCACATCAAAACAAGGTTGAGACGCATTTTATTGATCTACCCATTTTTTCCCGATTTCAAAATGATACATCTGACGATAATGATAATAATGACATTAGCGATGATGAAAGTGACGAAGAAAAACAAAGCCATATTGCCGATAAGTTCGTTCCCTTAAGCAAGGACTATTTTGATAGTAGTGATTATACCAAGGCACTTTGTCAAAAAATTGGTTGCCGCGATGGTGATGAATTATGGGACCAGATGTTTGAAACACAGCTTGGTGAAAGCGATTGGCGCGGTCTATTTTCTGGGATTGGTGTTTATTGTGATCATATGCGTCAATCTACTAATGATGAACTTTTGCAACGTGATGGCACTTTGGAGCGTGAAGCGCAAATGGCGGCAATTATTGCCCGCGAGAGCGCTAAAAAAAATGGTCCCATCGTAATTATTGTTGGTGGTTTCCATGCACCTGTTTTACTGGATTTGGTGCGTGCGCCACAACAAGCAAAGATCGTGGAAACGCTAGAGGAATCATATTTGATCCGCTATGGCTTTCGTCAGTTAAATGCCCTTACGGGCTATATGAGTGGTTTGCCTTTTCCTTGGTATTATGATCGGCTTTGGCAACAACAAAATTGCATTGTTGAAGATAAAACAAAGCCAAGTAACGTTTTTGAAATTATTGCAGAAAAAATTGTAATCGAATTTATTGCGCATTTGCGCAAAGATATGCGCCATGAGCGTATCGCATTTCCAGCTTTAGTAAATGCGTTGGAAATGGCCAATGGCTTGGCGCAGTTGCGTGGCCATAAAGGGCCAATGCGCAGTGATATTATAGATGCTTTACGCACCGCTTTACTAAAAGGGCATGAAGGTGGCGAAGGCAGTGGAATCTTAGCAGAATTTTATTCGTTTTTAACGGGCTCTACCATTGGTGCAATATCGTCAAAAGCAGCTGCGCCACCACTTTTACGCGATTTTTTTGCTAAAGCGCGTGCGTTAGGTATTAAGATTGATGATGGGGAGGCACGCAATCGTACTCTTGATATTTATCGCAAACCAAAACATCGCGCTATTAGCCGCTTTTTACATGGAATGAAGTTTTTAAATGTGCAATTTGCTAGTCGCACCGCTGGGCCAGATTTTAGCAATGGTTATGCAACAGATCGTTTATTTGAAAGCTGGACCATTCAATGGTCACCCTTGACCGAGGCGCGTTTAATCGAGCTTGCAAGTGAAAGTGACACATTACAAAAATCGCTATTGTTGCAATTATTTCACAATATTACTGCCTTAAAAGAAAATGGGCATGGTGGGGAGACGGCAAGCGCTGTTAGGCTTTTTATCACTGCTTGTGAAGCTGGTTTATCAGGGGCTGCAAAGCAAATATTACCGCTTATTGAACAAGAAATTATTGCAGATGCTAATCTTGTAAGTGTTGTTGATGGGTTAAAATCGGTGCTCGCCTTATGGCAAGCGCGTAAATGGCTGGCTTTGGATGATGAGCAAGTGGTGCGTGATTTAATTGCCATTTGCTACCGCCGCGCCATGTTTTTACTACCCAATATTATTCATGCTGACAACGAACAAAGCATGGCTCTTGTTGATGCATTAGCGAATTTACGGGAATTGCTTATTTTAAGTGAACGGGAAGCAACAAAGCTTGATGGGGAAATATTTCAGGAAAGAATTGCAAATTTACTCACTAATACCGATGCGCCGCCCGCCATACGTGGTGCTATTGCTGCCCTTGCTTGTCTTAATGGCCAAATAAGTGATGAACAATTGGTTGAGCGTTTTGCAGGGGAAATACAGGCAGCTTATAGCACGAGTGAAGAGCGCGTTGGTTGGCTTCATGGGGTGATTACGATTTCGCGTGAATTATTGTGGCGTGTATCGCAATTGATGGAAAAGGCAGATATGCTGCTGACGAGTTTTGATGACGATAGTTTCCTTGAAATATTACCCTTTTTGCGCTTGGCCTTTAGCCGCTTGGATCCAGATGAATTGGATCGGCTTGGTAAAAATATTGGTAAATATTATCATCAGGAAGATTTTTTATTGCTTCATTCTAGCCTTGATGAAAACACGGTATTAAAACGATTGGCTCTTGAGCAAGATGTATTGGCGCAAATGCAGGAGGAACAGCTTATATGACCAATTCGGTTGAAGGTTTACGCCGTTGGCGCCTCGTGCTTGGTCGCTATAGTGAAACGGGACTAGGCAGTGATTGTAAGCTTGGAGGTGTCGACATTGAGCGCGACCAAGCTTTTGATTATCTTTATTCACGCGAATTAAAACAAAGAGGATTGCGCCAAGAAAATGCGAAAAAAAGCCCATTAGGAGGTCGCGATTCAAGTGGTATTAAGCCGATTGATTGGCTGGAACAATTGCGTGGGATTTTTCCAAAATCAGTATGTGAAGTGGTTGAAGGGCATGCTTTGCAAAATCTTGGCATGACCGAATTATTGAGCGATCCTAAAACTTTAAAAACGTTAACTCCGAACACAGATCTTTTGCGTAGCTTGATGCTTTATAAGGATAGAGCTAATCCCGCTATTCAAGCGACTATTCGCGATATTGCCAAAAAAATTATCGAAGATATAAAAAAGCGCTTAAAATTACGCTTAGAGCGCGCTGCATCAGGGCGGCGTAATCGTTTTCGGCGCGGCCATTTGCGGCGTATGCAGGATTTTGATTGGCGGGCAACCATTCGCGATAATCTTAAAAATTATGATATTGTTAATCGCCGCATTATTGCTGATAAGCTGCGCTTTCATTCGCGATCACGATCCTATTTCTCTAAGACTATTATTTTATGTGTTGACCAATCGGGATCAATGACCAGCTCTATTATTTATGCCGCCATTATGGCTTCTATTTTAGGTGGTCTTTCATCGGTTAAAACAAAGTTGGTGCTGTTTGATACGCGCATTGTTGATATGAGCGATCAACTTGCTGATCCTGTTTCGGTGCTTATGTCGGTGCAACTTGGTGGTGGTACCGATATTGGCATGGCGGTGAATTATTGTGAGCAATTGGTCGAGCAACCACGCCAAACCATTTTTGTGTTAATTAGCGATTTTTGTGAAGGTGGTTCACCCGCTAAATTATTGGCAGCTATTCGTCGTCTTGCTAGTGCGCAAGTAACAATGCTTGGCGTTGCAGCCCTTAATGATGATGGTATTGTTGATTATGATATAAGCATGGCACAACGCTTGGCAAAGGCTGGTATGGAGGTGGCGGCACTTACACCAGATAGGTTGGCAGATTGGCTAGGGGGAGTTATATCCTCATGATATCGCTCGCTCTCCATCAAGCTTTAGTAGCCTTTGACGAAAGTGCGCTTGAACTTTTAGCGAATAAGGGTTTGGTGCGTCGTGCTGCCCGCGATATTGAGGGCGGCAAGGTTACATTTATCGATTGTGACGGTGATATTGCAACGGTTACGGCGGATGGAGAAAGCGTTGCAATGGGTTTAGCTGGCCCCCTTAAGGCAAAATGCAGTTGCCCTGCCGCGTCTGTTTGCCGCCATAAGCTTGCAGCAACATTATTTTTACGCGCATTGCCGATTGAGGAAGGCTTTAAAACCAAGGATCAAGTCAAGGATCAAATCTTGGAGCAAAGCCAAAGCGCTCGTGACGAGATTTGCGAGTTTTCATCAGCTATTCTGCAGCGTTTTGCCGGCAAAGCTGGATGGCAGGCAGCTCATGATATTGCGGCTAAGGGGGCAATCGTCAAAGAGGAAAAAAATAGCGTTCGTATTTTCATCATGGATGAGGAAATTTGCTATCTTTTGGGGCAGGGGCTAGAGGGGATGGTCTCGAAAATATCGCCTGCTAAGCGCAAAACATTTCATATTGCTGCCTTATTGATTGCCCGTAGAAAATGGCACATTAATGATGATGTCAGCGAAGAGAACGCGGTAATCATTAAAAAGCAAGCACCCGATAGCGGCTTTCTTGATAGTGTTGATGAAGCCTTATTAGATGCCTTGCGCACAGGGTTAAATATTGCACCCAAAGCCTTAGAGGAGCGTATCTTTGCGCTTTCTGTATCATCACGAGCGGATGCTTTACCAAGATTATCGGCGCTTTTACGCATTTTAGCAAATCGTATTCGCGAGCGCAGAAAACGCGCTTTATCATTTGAAATTGAGCAATATTTACCATTTATTGCTCATATTGCCATGTTGGTGCGTATTTTAAGAAAAACCAATATAGATGATGAAAATTTCATAAAACTTGCAGGTGTTTATCGGCAAGATTATTTGCCAATTGGTGATATTGACTTAGTGGGGATGGGGGCTGAAATTTGGCGCACAACCACTGGCGCACGCGGTGTTAGTACAATTTTTTATGCGCCACAAAACCAACAATGGTATAGTGGTGCTTTGGCGCGTCCATCGGGTGTCGATCCTTCCTTTATACCTGATAGTGCTTATTATACTGGGCATTTATTTGGCAAATCACCAAGGGATTTGAGCCGCAGCCAGTTGACTTTAACCGGCGCTTTGGCATCCCCCCAAGGGCGTTTATCAATGTCGCAAGGCGTTATAGCAAAAGATGTCAAGCTTTTTACTGGCACCTATACCGAGCTTGCTTGTGCCTATAGCGATTGGCAGGTTTTGGCTGATGATTTACAACAGGCTTTTATGCAAGGACTTTATAATATTGCCCCGACAATACAACCCGTTTTGCTAGTGCCAAGCAATAATTTTGAATATTATTTTGATGATTTACGTCAACAAGTGATCTGGCCAATTATGGATAGTAATGGCCAATGGTTGGCGCTAACATTGGATCATAATAGTGATAAGGAAGCGCGCATTATTGCGGTTGAATTACATTCAGGCAATAAAGTTGATGCGATTGTCGCTAATGTTGTTGTTGAGCAAGGGCGCTTTGCCTTGCGGCCAATTGCGGTTGTTTGCAAAAATATGATTGAAAATTTAGGGCTAGATGGCAAAACTGCCAATAAAAATTGGAGTTGGCATCGATTTTTAAACGCTATTCAAAATAAGCGATTTGACTTTCAACAAAGTGATCGCGCAAATTTTGTTCTTGCTGATGCTTTGGACCAAATTCAATCGATTGCTGAAATTGGTTTTGCAAATCAACGATATAAGGATAATTTGCAAAAGGCTGGTTCTATCCTTCAACAGGCGGGGTTCAGCAAATTTGCCAATATGGCGACCATTATTGCTGAACAAGATTTTGCTGATAGTGAATTTGCAAAGCTTGCATATCCGCTATTGACGCTTATTTATGCACTTAACCAAGCAATGCAAAAATTGCGCTCCTTGCCCTATTTACAGCCGCTAAAATAGTGGGTTTGATAAATAGAGCTGAGATAAAAACGTAAAAAATTAAGTTGCCTCTTTATTGATGCGCTGTTCAATATAATGGGCAAGTGCGGTGGCGGCATTTAACATATGGGCGCGCATGTAAAGAGCTGCTTTTTCACCATCGCCTTGCGATATGGCTTGCATAACCATATCATGTTCTTGGCGAGATCTACTAATACGATTGTTTTCGCGCAATTGCAGGCGGCGAAAAGCACTTAATTTGGAGCGAATAGCAATGGCCTGTTCTTCTAAAAACCGATTATGGGTGGCATGATAGATTTTTTCATGAAACTTACGGTTCATGCGGTCATAATCATCGATTTGATTGTTAATGACCATGTCATGTGATTGTTCATGAAGTTCCATTAAGGTACACCGCTCAAGCGGTGTCATTCTATAAGTGGCAAGGCGAACGCAGATCGCTTCAATTTCAGCCGTTGCTTCAAACATGTCCATAATGCGCTCAGCAGTTAGCGGTGTAACAATAAGACCGCGCCGGCCGCGTTTTTCAGCAAGGCCATTGGCCTCCAAATGACGTAAAGCTTCGCGCACGGGGGTGCGCGAAACGCCATATTTTATTGCAAGTTGCTGCTCGTCCAAATCAGAGCCTGGTGGCAGGGTGCCATCGGTGATTTCATCGCTTAAAGCATTTCTAATGCGTTCGGATAATAAAACCGTTTGTTCATCGCCACCAAATTTTTCACTCATATTCAACTTCTTTAAAAGATCATTTTTACTGCAAGAAATAATATTGATGGCCCCAAAAGGCAACCAAGACCGGTATGAAATGTTGCGGTTAGGGCGCCATAAGGCACCAAACGCCTATCCGTTGCAGCCAAGCCACCACTAACCCCGCTGACCGTCCCCATGAGCCCGCCAAAAACCATGGCTGATCGTGGATTGTTAAGACCAATCATCTTGGCAACAAAGGGCGTACCAATCATTACCAAAATTGCTTTTAAAACGCCAGTCGCAATTGATATCGCCATAACGGCAGAATCGGCACCAATTGCCGCACCTGTTACTGGGCCAACAATATAGGTAACTGCCCCGGCGCCAATTGTTGTTAAGGCAATCGGGTCGGTGTAGCCAAAGGCAAAAGCAATGATTACTCCCACGATGAAGGGAAAAAATGTTCCAAGTAATAATGCAACAAAGCCAATAATACCTGCCTTTTTTGCTTGTTCAACATCCACCTCAAAAGCGGTGGCAACAATTGCAAAATCGCGCAACATAGCGCCGCCCATTAAGCCAATGCCGGTTAAGCCAACCACATCGGCAAGCCCCTTTTGACCGCCGGTCGCGATGCCGCCCCAAAAGGCAAGGGCAAGGCCGATGATAATGGCAATCGCTGACCCATGTACGCGCCCAAAGGTTAGATATTTGGACAGCATGGCTGAAATCCACATGACAATACCGATAAAGGCAAAAGCAGTAATTAGCGCATTATGTTGCAAAACGCTCATAATCATCTCAACCATTTTTGCCCTCCGCTTTTTCGCGTGCTTCAATCTCGTCCATGGTTTCTACTGTGCCACTCATTTTGCCGATAATTGCAACTGAAGCAAAACAAACAGCAACAGCGCTCACTGCAGCAATAACAACGAGTGGCCCACCTTCAACCGCTGCAACAACATTTTGGCTGGCTGCCATGGCGACCACGATCGGGATATAAAGACTACCCCAAAACTCGACGCCAAAAATAACGCCGCGACTTAAAATATTTTTATTTTTGAGCCATAAACGCATAGCGATTAATAGCATCATCGCTATACCAACACCGCCAACATTGGCATGCACGCCAAGAATTTTACCCAATAAATCTCCTAAAAAACCACCCAATAGGGTGCAAATCGCCAGAAGTGCGACACCTGATATAGTCATTTACCCCTCCCATGCTGCCAATTGCAGTTTCCCCCAAAGGACAGCTTCCCCATATGGATGAAAAATGTATTGCGTTTTAGATTTTTTCCTCATTTATGTATCCTCCCACTGGATAAATATGGTTTATAGTATACACAAAAAAATATTATGGACAATATAAATACATTGAGATAGATTATCTTTATATTTGTATGCGGGAGGACTCGATGAGAAACTGGAACTGCCAAAAACAAGCATTGGAGCAAAGAATTGCGTCGGGGAGCGCCTTTGCTAAAGGTAAAATTGTCGAGCGGACAAATATTGAAAAATTATTGGCGGCGGTGATCCGCTCTGGCGACCGTGTTTGCCTTGAGGGGGATAATCAAAAACAAGCGGATATATTAGCTAAAGCGCTAGCTGCGCAAGATGCCGACCAGCTTAATAATTTGCACATGGTGCAATCGGGCATTGTTTTACCAGAGCATTTGGATGTTTTTGAAAAAGGCATTGCCAAACGGCTTGATTATTCTTATTCGGGGCCGCAATCGGCGCGTATCGCCCGCATGCTGTTTGGCGGCAAAATTGAACTTGGCGCAGTGCATACATATCTTGAATTATTCGCCCGTTATTTCATTGATTTAACACCTAATGTTGCACTAATTGCCGCCGTAAGCGCGGATAAGCATGGTAATCTTTACACTGGCCCCAATACAGAAGATACCCCAACAGTTGTCGAGGCAACCGCCTATAAAAGCGGTTTGGTTATTGCGCAAGTGGGCGAAATTGTTGATAAGGTTCCCCGTGTTGATATTCCAGGTGATCTTGTGCATTTTGTGGTTGATGCGCAAAAGCCGTTTTATGTTGAGCCGCTATTTACCCGTGACCCCGGTGCAATAACAGAAACGCAAATCTTGATTGCGATGATGGCGCTAAAAGGCATTTATCTTCCCTATGAGGTCAAGCGACTTAATCACGGTATTGGTTTTAGTACGGCAGCTATTGAGTTATTATTGCCTACTTATGGCGAAAAGCTGGGGCTAAAAAGCAAATCCTGCACGCATTTTGCCTTAAATCCGCATCCAACCCTAATTCCAGCCATTGAAGCGGGATGGGTGGAGCAGATCCACTGTTTTGGATCTGAAGTTGGTATGGAGGACTATATTCGGGCGCGTTCGGATGTCTTCTTTACGGGGCCTGATGGCTCACTGCGCTCTAACCGAGCTTTTTGCCAAACCGCAGGCCTTTATGCGTGTGATATGTTTATTGGCTCAACCTTGCAAATTGATCTTAATGGCCATAGCTCCACCATTACCACTGATCGTGTGGCGGGGTTTGGTGGTGCGCCCAATATGGGGTCAGATCCCCATGGTCGCCGTCATAGTAGCCCTGCTTGGTTAAAGGCAGGGGAAGAAGCACAACCAGACATTCCTGCGAATTTACGCCGTGGTCGAAAGCTTGTCGTGCAACTTGGAGAAACCTTTGGTGCTAATAATGTGCCGCTTTTTGTCGAGAAGTTGGATGCCGAAGTTTTGGCCGAAAAGCTTGGCCTCGATCTTGCGCCAATTATGGTTTATAATGACGATGTTAGCCATATTGTAACCGAAGAAGGCATTGCCAATTTATTGCTTTGCCGCAATGCAACTGAGCGCGAGCAAGCCATTCGCGGTGTTGCCGGCTATACGGATATTGGTCGTCAGCGTGATAAAAAAATGGTGGAAACCTTAAGGGCGCGCGGTGTTATTCAGCGCCCCATTGATTTAGGCATTGATCCGCTTGATGCTGATCGGCGTTACTTGGCCGCGCGTTCCATCAAGGATATTATGGTGCAATCAGGGGGGCTTTACAATCCTCCTAGCCGTTTTCGTAATTGGTGAGGGGAGCAATCATGGAAAACATGAAATTTGAGTTTTTAACCAATAGAGCTGCGCAACCCCAAAGAAAGCAAGTCATTATCGGCGTTGTTGCCTCGGGTAATCTTGAGGCTTTGGTGGAGCGCATTGATGATGAAACCCGTTGCATTATTGATGTGGAAACAGCTTCGCATGGCTTTGAGCCAATATGGCAAGCGGTGATGGGAGATTTTGTCGAGCAATATGCAGTTGGTGGCCTGCGCATATCTATTAATGATGGTGGGGCGCGACCTGATACGGTGTCGCTGCGTCTTGCACAAGCCATGCGTTTAATGGAGGAAGTCGAATGACGAATTCAGCTCAACTTTCCAATCAAAATGAATCTATAAGCTATTATGAAGCAAGTGCGCGACAAAGAATAGATTATCTGGTTGATAAGCATAGTTTTCAAGAATTTATCGGCCCAGAACAACGAGTTGTTAGCCCACATCTTAAATTGTTCAATCTGCCAGAACAATTTGATGATGGTATTGTTATTGGCCGTGCCATGCTTGAGCAAAAGCCGATATTCATTGCCGCGCAAGAGGGGCGTTTTATGGGCGGTGCAATTGGCGAGGTTCATGGTGCAAAATTGCTAGGGCTGATAAAGGCGGCACAGCATGAAAACCATGATCTTGTGCTTTTGCTTGATAGCGGCGGCGTGCGATTGCAAGAAGCCAATGCTGGTGAAATTGCGATTGCTGAAATTATGCGGGCAGTTGTTGAGGCGCGGCTTTCTGGCATCAAGGTTGTGGTTTTAATTGGCGGGCGTTCTGGTTGCTATGGGGGCGCTGGTCTTATCAGTGCTTGCGCCAGTAAAATTGCTATGTCCGAATATGGGCGCATGAGTGTAAGTGGCCCTGAAGTTATTGAAACCAACAAAGGAGTTGAGGAGTTTGACTCGCGCGATCGTGCGCTTGTGTGGCGCACTATGGGCGGTAAACATCGCAGCCTAATGCAAGATGCGGACTATTTTGTTGCCGATGACATATTAGCCTTTAGGCACGCTGCAATTACTGCTTTAGATCAAGATGAGCAATTTGGATTTGCCGCTTTAAAGCAACAGCAAGAAAAGCTTGAAAGCCGGCTTAATAATTTTGGTGATGCTAAAGATGCAATCGATATTTGGACAAAATTGGGTATTAGCAACGCGCAAGAAGTTCCATCGCTTTCTGATGATCAATTTTTACAACTCTTAAGCGGCGTAAAACAAACTTATTGCAGTGATGCATCAAAAAATGTCACAACAACTACTGCAACGCCAACCCAGCCATTGCCTGATGGGTTAAATCAATTATTATCATCTTTGTTTGCAGACCAATTTACGGTAACGGTGAGTAATAATCATATTATCGGGCAAGCAAGTTTAAATGGCACGCCGTGTCATATTATTGGCATTGCTAATAGTGCACCAATTGCCATTGATGATGCCAATATTTTATCGCGGCATATTATCAATATCGTTGAAAATCATCTCAAACAGCCAATTTTAGTGTTGGTGGATTCTGCTAGCCAAAATATGAGCAAACGTGATGAATTATTGGGTCTTAATCAATATTTGTCACAATTGGCCAAAGCATTGATTTTTGCCTCGCTTAATGGGCATGTAACGATTGGTGTTTTATACGGCCATAGTGCGGCAGGTGCTTTTATTGCCAGCGCTCTTGCCACCCAATCACTTATTGCCTTGCCTGATGCATATCCAGCCGTGATGGATTTGCCATCAATGGCGCGGGTTACCAAACTATCGATTGATCAACTGACCGAAATGGCCAAGGCAACGCCGGTTTTTGCTCCAGGGCTTCTCAACCTTTATAAGACTGGCGGGATAGATGAGGTCTGGCAAAATGACGCCAATGTCGATATAAAGGCTCAAAAACTCCTTAGCCTTTATCAAAGTCTTGAGGGGCAGCGCCCTCATGATAAAAGGGCGCAGTTAGGCTTGGAAAGAGGGGGACGATTAAAGACATTGCCTTTGTCAAATGCAGTTATAAAACTTGCGAATTGTGATGGGTGATTTTCATCGTCATGACCTTGTTTGGCTTGATGCGACAGGTTGGCAAGCTTTATATGAGCAATATCACTTTGATGTTCTGAAAGAGTGGGAGGCAAAAAACTTCCCCCTCATTGTTACGCAACAACCAATGCTGAAAAATAATGATGATCTGTTGCTTGGTTTGCCTTTGCCTCCAACCATGGGCAAGGCAAGAATATCGCTCATAAGTCATAAACATCACATAAGCAAAACAACTCCGCCACCTTTGCTAAGTGAAATAGCGCATTATGCACCTTATGATTGGCAAAACCTGATTAAGGCGATGATACAAATTGACGTAAATTTTAGAGTGTTTGGTAGTCTATGCTGGCAAGCGCTAACCAACATGCATTATATCAGTAAAGCTTCCGATCTTGATTTGTGCTTAACTGTCTTACCAAGGCAAGATTATGTTTTAAATCTATGTAATAGCATTGAAAATATCAATAAAACTGCATTGGTGCGTATTGATGTGGAACTGATTAGACCAAAGGGCGGCGTTCATTATCAAGAAATATTACGTCAATATAAGGATGATATAATCGTAAAAACCAATACTGGTGTGATGCTGATGCCTTTTGCAACATGGGTGGGGGAAAATGAAGATGACTTATCAGTTAAACAAACATTCTGGTCAGTTGAAAAGCAGTATGGTTTTTAATGATATTGGGCAACAAGGTGATGCCATTGCCAATAAAGCATATGATGCCCTCATCAAGGAATTGCAAACTTATCCAAAACCCGGCCTTGTAAGTCATATAGATAATGGCGCGCATGCAGATATGGATTATGCAATATTGGCAAGGAGCGCTGGTGCTATTCGACCGTTTTTTAAAGATTTATTTATTGTTGGTACAAAAAGCGCGCAAATGAGTGAGCTGCGTCGCATCGGTATAGCTGCCGAACAGGCAATGATACAGGCAACCAATGGTATAAATGCCCATCGTGGCGCAATCTTTGCTCTTGGTTTACTATGCGCAGCCTATGGGTTTAAAACGCAAAATTTTCCGCTGCCGATAAAGCTAGGTATTATTATCGCCAATCAGTGGGGGCATGATATTTCACAAGGGCCAATTAGCTTGACAAGTCATGGCACCAAAGTATTGCGCTTATATGGCGCAGGTGGTGCGCGTGAAGAGGCGGCAAGGGGCTATCCATCCCTATATGAAATTGGTTTGCCCGCATTACATGAGGCGCGCAAGTGGACAAAGGTGGAAGAAGCACAACGGATTCATGTCACGATGCGATTGTTAGCCAAAATCTGCGACACCAATTTACTGCATCGCGGAGGTATCGAAGGTATGACTTTTGCGCAGCACACTGCGCAAAAATTTATCGAAGATGGTTCTATTACACAGATTGATTGGCAAAAAAAGGCCGCGGAAATACATGATAACTTCATTAAACGCAATTTGTCGCCGGGCGGCGTTGCCGATATGCTGGCTGCTACCGTGTTTTTAGATTGCTTGGGGGATGGATAGAAAATGTTTGCTTTATTGTGCGGCGGGCAAGGACGTTTAACGCCGCAATCCTTAGATTTGGGTGCAAATAGTTCGAAAAATAGTGATTTGCTTCATGCTGCCGGCGTTTTATTAGGTCATGATCCGTTAAAGTTTTTACGTGAAAGTGATCCGCAAATACGGTCAAGTAATTATTATAACCAATTCTTTTCTGTACTTACTGCCCTATGCCATTATAATTTAATTAAGGATCATTTACCAGAACGCATATGCGTGGCTGGTTATAGTGTTGGCGAGGTTGCAGCTTTTGCTATTGCCAATATTTGGCAGCCAGCTGAAGCATTGGCTATCACATTAAAACGGGCAACCTTGATGGATAGCGCTCATGCGATAAAGGCGCGGTTAGCTTTTGTTATGGGGCTAAGTGAAGCACAATTGCAAACGCCTTTGCATCAAGCCAATTGTGTCATTGCTATTCATAATCCAGATAATTTTTTTATACTTGCTGGCAATGAAAATGATATTGAAAAACTATGCGGAGATTTGCGCAATATAGGGGCAACGCGCTGTGATGTTCTAGATGTGTTTATTCCCTCGCATACGCCATTTCTTGCAAATGCGGTTCAACCCTTTTATGATTTTATAGCAGCAAAGCCATTTAATGCAATGGATGATAATCGTTTGCTCTTTAGTGGTCTTGATGGCGGCCGCATTTTTAAAGTGCAAGATGGTTTAAAAAAACTTGCCGAGGAAATTGCTCAGCGGCTTGATTGGCAAGCGGTTTTACAGGCATTGAGTGAGCAAGGGGTAACGTCTATCCTTGATCTTGGTCCGGGTAACGCATTGGCAAATATGATTAAAAGTTATTATCCTGCAATGTCTGCTTATGCAGTTGGTGATTTTCAAACGATTGATGGAATCGAAATGTGGTTAAAAAGGCAGGAATAAGTTTAAGGTGGGGAATGCGTTATTTTAGCTTTTAAGTAAAATTAATATAAGATTTTTAGTATTTTTATAAGCTTTAATATAGATAAATTATTGATTGCTTCTCGTTTTAAAAGAAAAAAATATATAATATATAACTAATATAATATATAATTAGAAATATCAATAAAAATATATGTACGGTTAGATTGTTGTTGAATAATATTTGATGCTGTAATAAATATAACAATGCTTTAATTTATATTTGTGACTATACGCAATAGTTTACCATGTATAGTTATATATTTAACTTAGCTAGCATAGCATTCTCTTTCTTAATATTTTTAACCATGTGGGGCATTTAAATGGCTTTAGGAAATTTCTGGTCTAGTTGGAATTTTACATCTACTGCAGGTGTAAAGGAGATTAGCGGCAGTGATAATAATGATATTATCAAGGTTTGGTCAAATGTTGAAAGTTCTGCAGGCGCATCAACCAGTATTGATGTTGGCAATGGCAATGATAGCATTTTTGTTGG
Organism: Bartonella sp. HY761; assembly: GCF_026743145.1. Taxonomy (NCBI): domain Bacteria; kingdom Pseudomonadati; phylum Pseudomonadota; class Alphaproteobacteria; order Hyphomicrobiales; family Bartonellaceae; genus Bartonella; species Bartonella sp. HY761. The sequence goes on along the minus strand of NZ_CP104887.1, from coordinate 3,018,833 downwards.
TGGTCGGTTAAAGGGGAGTGGCTCAAATTCGATTACCGGTGGCGATGGCAATAAGCTCCTTAATGTATGGGGTGGTTTGGATGCTACAGCAGGGGCTGAAAATAGCATTGTATTTGGCGATGGCAATCATGGTTTAACCTTCTTTTGGGGTATGAAAACCAATAATCTTGGTAGCAACACCATTAGTTTGGGTGATGGCACGGATGTTATTTCTATTTTAGGCAATGTACAATCAAGTAACCAAAATCGGGTCGCACTTGGTGATGGAACAAAAACGCTTAAAATTACGGGTAGTGTTACAGCAGCGAGTGAAGCTGCAAATCTGTTTTCAATGGGTGAGGGTACCCATATCGCAAGTGTTTGGGGTAGTATTGATGCCGCTTCAAATGGCGTAAATTCTTTTTCTTTTGGTGCTGGAAAAACGGTTTTATCTATCGGTGGCCGTCTTCTTGCCAGTGGAACGAACAGAATTACCGCAGCTGCAGGTGATCACGTAGTTACTATTGCCCGCGGTATTGAATCGCGCGTTGGCGGTGAAAATTCATTAACTTTTGGTGATGGTAATACGGTTTTAACGGTAACTAATGGCGTTTATGCAAGTGGCTTTAATCAATTTGTTATCGGTGCTGGCGATCATGTTGTAACTATAGTTGGTAACTTTACTGCTAGCAATACTGGCTCAAATATCTTTACAGTAAATGGCGGCAAAACTGTTCTAACCATTTCAGGTCTTGTTGAAAGCTATCATCTTAATGAAATTACAACGAGCGCTGGTGATGATTTCTTGACCTTTGCTCGCGGTATGGTTAGCCATGAAAACGGTATTAATAGTATTAGTTCAGGCGAAGGTAACGATACACTGCTATTTACGAATAAAGTGATTGCTGCTGGAACCAATCACATTGATGCCGGCGAGGGTGACGATAAGATTGTGTTTAGTCGCGGTCTTGAAGCGCAAAATGGTGGTAAAAACGAAGTTTTCGCTGGTGAAGGCAATGATGTTGTCGAGATTTATGGCAAGGTGTTAGCATCTGGAACAGGCTATAACCTTATTGATACCGGTGATGGCAATGACCGAATTTCGCTTAATGGTTTTATTCAGCAAGGTGCGTTGCAAATTAATGCCGGCGAGGGTTATGACACATTAGAGCTTAACTCGCTTACTGTTGCTGGCTTTAATACTTATTATCAAACATGGCTAACCGACATGTTCCATACAGATGGTATGGCAAATAGCAATCTTGATGTATTGCGCGTTGACGCTGTAAAATCATTTGGCTTTGCAAGTCTTGATTGGCTTGGCACTTTGATTAATGAATTTAACGAAAATCACAATAATCAGCTTGGTCTTGAAGTTGATATTAGCGGTTATGGTCGCAATATTAATGCTGGAAATCTGTTTAGTGATGATTTTAGCTCTGCAGTCACAGCGCTTGACCTTACTGGTAATGGTAAAAATACATTAAGCTTTAACGGTTCGCTTTTTGATAATGGCTTTGATGATAAAAGTCTTAATATTAAGGGTGACGGTAGCGATGTTGTTAAGCTTGATAATAGCTGGTCACTTACTGACGGCAGCTATACGGATGGTGCTGGTGTTGTTTATAGTGTCTATGCTCATGGTGATGAAAGCCTTCACATCCAAGCAGGTGTTAATGTAACAATCGTTTAATATTTACAAATATTTAAGGGCTGGCTCTTTTCATGTGGTTGAAAAGAGCCAGTTTTTTTATGTCTTCTATCTTTACAAAAGTTCTATCAGTCGATGATTGTTTGACTTTATTGTGAGGATCTTTGGTGAGTTTGGCGCAAGATGGCTTTCATCTTTTGTGGTTGAAATAGGTGGCTTTAAAAGGGAGTAATAGGCAATGCAATAGTCTTTGTGATCCTTATACTTCTTTATTTTTCAATACAATTTTTGGAGAAAATAGAAATCATTAAAATCAGTTGGCTTTATTATATTATAATTTTCTAATTTATAATATAATTGGCGCTGTTTAAGCCGGATATCCTTGATATTTATCATCTATATTGGTATCTTCTTATCTGTATTATATAAAATATTATCAATTAATTGATTTAGTTTATTGACATATATTTGTATCTGCCTGTACTATAACAGCATATTTTTATATTAGTATTACATTAAGTATGCGGGGATCGAATAGTGGTTAGTAAGTCTAATTTGAATGGTCATGCCAATTTAAAAGTCACAAGTAAATCGGGTGTTGTAGATGCGCCAGAAAGTGCTAGTAATTTTTATATTGATGCGCCAAAGGGTGATATAGCAAATTATGCGCGCGAAGGCGGTGATTTGGTTATCGAGTTTAAAGATGGTCAAAAGCTTGTTATTAAGAATTTTTTTGTAAATGGGTTAGACTTTAATAATTTATTATTGAGTGACGGTGGAACGCTTCTGCTAGTTGATTTTAGTAAAGCTTTGTCTGGTCAAGATGGTATTAATGATCCAGATGTTATCTATCATAATTTAAATGATGTTGATGCTACAAGCATATTGATTGGTTTGCTTGGTGCGGGCGGTATTGCTGCTGCGATAGCTTTTTCAAGTAGTTCTGATTATAACTATACACCGCCTGTTGTTGATACGGCGCCGCCTAGTGTTCCATCTCTTGATAATGTTTATGATAAGGTTGAGTCTATTGTTGGTCCAATAGTTGCCGGAACCAGTACGAATGATCCTCGTCCGACTTTTTCCGGTACTGCAATGCCTGGAACTGTTATTAAGTTTTATGATAATGGGCAGCTTATTGGTTCGACAGTGGCTGCAAGTGATGGTCATTGGAGCTGGGAGCCTGAGGTGGATCTTGCCGATGGTGCTCATTCAATTACTTATACAGCCTCTGACGGTGCTGGTAATGAAAGTGCACATAGCGATCCCTTCGTTTTTTCAGTGGATACTTTAGCGCCGTCAACGCCAACTACACCTTTGGTTATGGATAATACCGAACCGCATGTTGGTCCTATTCTCCCTGGAAGTAGTACCAATGAAACTCAGCCAGAATTCTCAGGTACTGGTGAGCCTGGCTCAACTATTACCATTAAAGATGGCGATACTGTTATTGGGACGACAACGGTCGGTACTGATGGCAATTGGTCAGTTAAGCCTGATGCTGCGCTTCCTGAAGGTAATCATTCGATTACGGTTACTGAAACCGATACGGCTGGTAATGTGAGCCAACCAAGCGCGCCGATTGATTTTACTGTTGATACGACTGCGCCAACAACGCCATCTGCTCCAACTGCAACCGATAATACCGAGCCATATGTTGGTCCAATTTTGCCTGGCAGCAGCACCAATGAAACTCAGCCAGAATTCTCAGGTACTGGTGAGCCTGGTTCAACTATTACCATTAAAGATGGCGATACTGTTATCGGGACGACAACGGTCGGTACTGATGGCAATTGGTCAGTTAAGCCTGATGCACCTTTAACTGAAGGTAGTCATTCTGTTACAGTTACTGAAACAGATACGGCTGGTAATGCTAGCAGCCCAAGTGCGCCGATTGATTTTACTGTCGATACGACTGCACCCGCAACACCATCTGTTCCAACGGCGACCGATAATACTGAGCCCGTTGTTGGGCCTATCGCGCCTGGCAGCAGCACCAATGAAACTCAGCCAGAATTCTCAGGTACAGGTGAGCCTGGCTCTACCATTACCATTAAAGATGGTGATACTGTTATTGGAACGACAACGGTTGGAACCGATGGCAATTGGTCAGTTAAGCCTGATGCGCCTTTAACTGAAGGTAGTCATTCTGTTACAGTTACTGAAACCGATACAGCTGGTAATGTTAGCAGCCCAAGCGCGCCGATTGATTTTACCGTTGATACAACGCCACCAGCAACGCCATCTGCTCCAACTGCAACCGATAATACCGAGCCTGTTGTTGGGCCTATCGCGCCTGGCAGCAGCACCAATGAAACTCAGCCAGAATTCTCAGGTACAGGTGAGCCAGGTTCAACTATTACCATTAAAGATGGTGATACAGTTATCGGGACGACAACGGTCGGAACCGATGGCAATTGGTCAGTTAAGCCTGATGCACCTTTAACTGAAGGTAGTCATTCTGTTACGGTTACTGAAACTGATACGGCTGGTAATGCTAGCAGCCCAAGTGCGCCGATTGATTTTACTGTTGATACAACGCCACCAGCAACACCATCTGCTCCAAGTGTTACTGATAATCAAGAGCCTGTGACCGGCCCTGTTACCGCTGGTAGCAGCACAAATGATACTCAGCCTGAATTCTCAGGTACTGGCGAGCCAGGTTCTACCATTACCATTAAAGATGGTGATACTGTTATTGGAACGACAACGGTTGGAACCGATGGTAATTGGTCAGTTAAGCCTGATGCGCCTTTAACTGAAGGTAGTCATTCTGTTACAGTTACTGAAACCGATACAGCTGGTAATGTTAGCAGCCCAAGCGCGCCCATTGATTTTACCGTTGATACAACGCCACCAGCAACACCATCAACGCCAACTGCGACCGATAATACGGAGCCAGTCATTGGTGCGATTACTGCTGGTAGTAGCACCAATGAAACGAAACCTGAGTTTAAAGGGACAGGCGAGCCAGGTTCAACCATCACAATTAAAGATGGTGATACGGTCATTGGCACAACTACTGCTGATAGCGATGGTAAGTGGACGTTAAAACCTGAAAATCCCCTAAGCGATGGCAATCATTCAATTACAGTAACTGCAACTGACGCTGCCGGTAATACAAGTACCCCAAGCGGCTCACTTGATTTTAATGTCGATACAGTCATTCCAAATCCGATTGATACATCTAAGATGGATTTGGTTGATGATTTTGGTCCTGTTCAAGGAACGATCAATCGTGGTGATCCAACGGATGATCGCACGCCAACCTATAGTGGTGCTGCAGGTTCTGTTGATGCTAATGATGCCTCAAGCATTAATATCTATAATAAGGATGCAAGTGGCGTTGTTAAGCTTATTGGCTCAACTAGTGTTAATGCGGATGGTTCTTGGAGCTTTGATCCAAATCCGCCATTAACGCCTGGTGATTATATCTTCTCCGCTCGTCCTGTTGATAAGGCCGGCAATGAAGGTCCAGCGACAACGGATTGGAACTTCACGCTTGTTGGTGATGCACCAGCTGATCCTGCCATTACCAGCGTTAGCGATAATGAAGGTTCGGTCCAAGGAGCCCTTCAAAAGAACGGCGTTACCGATGATACAACACCTGTTGTTAAAGGTACCGGCGAAGCTGGCTCAACCATTACCATTCATGTTGAAGGTCCAGATGGCGTAAGCTTTGTTGGTGGTACAACCACTGTAAATGCCAATGGTAGCTGGACTATTGAGATTACTCCTGCCTTTAGTAAGGGTGATGGTACTTATACGATCAAAGCACAGGCTAATGACTCTGCCGGTCAATTAAGTAATATGACCGGTGGCTTCCCAGTTGTTCTTGATACGACTGCGCCTGCAACACCTAGCCAACCAACCATTACTGATAATGTTGGTGATGTTACTGGTGCGTTATCTGCCAATGATACTACTGATGACAAACAGCCTGTTCTTTCTGGTAATGCTGGTAGTTCAGAAGCTGGTGGCACAGTAACCATTAAGGATGGTGATACCGTTCTTGGTACAACCAGCGTTGGCGCCGATGGCTCATGGAGCTTTACACCGCCAGCACCAGGTCTTAGCGATGGTAGCCATTCAATTACGGTAACAGTTACCGATAAGGCTGGTAATGAAAGTGCTGCAAGTCCTGCCTTTAATATTACCGTTGATACTAGCAATGTTGTTGTGAGCTTTAGCCACTTTGAAGATAATGTTGGCACAATCCAAGGCAATGTTAAGAGTGGTGGTATCTCAGATGACCGCACACCTGTTATGGTTGGTAGCGCAAGCGCCAATGCAACAGTTACGGTTAGCTATGTTAATGCAGCAGGTACAAAGGTTGTTGTTGGTACAACAACTGCCGATAGCACGGGTGCATGGAGCTTGACGCCATCAGCTGATCTTAGCGATGGTAAATATAGCTTTAGTGCTGAAGCCGTAAATGCTGCTGGTGTTAAAGGCAGTGTTAGCTTCACACTTGAGATTGATGCAACCGCACCATCAGCTCCAGTTATCAATGAAGTTCTAGATGATGTTGGCTTTATTCAAGGGCCAATTACGTCTGGTTCATCGACCGATGATACAACACCAACCTTTAGTGGTACAGGTGAAGTTGGTTCAACCATCACTATCAAGGATAAGGATGGTACAGTTGTTGGTACAACCACCGTTGATAGTGATGGCAAATGGTCGGTTACAACTGATGAGCTTGCTGAAGGCACACATAATCTTACCGTTACATCAACCGATGCGGCTGGTAATGTTAGTGATGGTGCGCAGTTTGATGTTATTGTTGATACAACAGGTCCATCAGCAACCGCTGCCCTTCAATCAATTAGTGATGATACAGGTTTTGATACAGCCGACTTTATTACCAATGATACAACCTTGATCTATACAATTAAGGTAACTGGTACATTGGAAACGGGTGACACTGTTTGGATGCGCATCAAACCAGAGGGCGGCACAGCTGGCCAATGGATCCAAGCTACCAAAAATGTTGATGGCACTTATAGTGTTAATCATAATGATGCAGACCACGCCTTAACTGATGGTCGTTATACAATTGAAACCGTTGTCCGTGATGCAGCAGGTAACCCATCAACGCCTTCAACTCAAAATATCGAAATCGATACTCAAGGCCCAACTGGCGGCACGGTTACGATTAGCGGCTATTTTGATGATGTTGGTGCAATTACTGGTGATATAACCACATCTGGCACATCAACCGATGATACAACCCCACTATTGAAGGGTACTGTAACCGGTCTTCAAGATGGTGATCGGGTCGTCATCAAGGTAACTGGCTCTGATGGTGTTGCCAAGGTTCTTGGTACAGCCACAGTTACGGGTGGTACTTGGAGCTATCAGGTAACTGATGCACAAGCTCTTAGTGAGGGTGATTACAAGTTTGAAGCTATTGTCACCGATAAGGCTGGCAATGAAGGTTCTAAATCTGGTCTCTTTGATCTTAATGTTGATACGACTGCACCGGCAGCGATTGATACATCTAAGATGGATTTGGTTGATGATTTTGGTCCTGTTCAAGGAACGATCAATCGTGGTGATCCAACGGATGATCGCACGCCAACCTATAGTGGTGCTGCAGGTTCTGTTGATGCTAATGATGCCTCAAGCATTAATATCTATAATAAGGATGCAAGTGGCGTTGTTAAGCTTATTGGCTCAACTAGTGTTAATGCGGATGGTTCTTGGAGCTTTGATCCAAATCCGCCATTAACGCCTGGTGATTATATCTTCTCCGCTCGTCCTGTTGATAAGGCCGGCAATGAAGGTCCAGCGACAACGGATTGGAACTTCACGCTTGTTGGTGATGCACCAGCTGATCCTGCCATTACCAGCGTTAGCGATAATGAAGGTTCGGTCCAAGGAGCCCTTCAAAAGAACGGCGTTACCGATGATACAACACCTGTTGTTAAAGGTACCGGCGAAGCTGGCTCAACCATTACCATTCATGTTGAAGGTCCAGATGGCGTAAGCTTTGTTGGTGGTACAACCACTGTAAATGCCAATGGTAGCTGGACTATTGAGATTACTCCTGCCTTTAGTAAGGGTGATGGTACTTATACGATCAAAGCACAGGCTAATGACTCTGCCGGTCAATTAAGTAATATGACCGGTGGCTTCCCAGTTGTTCTTGATACGACTGCGCCTGCAACACCTAGCCAACCAACCATTACTGATAATGTTGGTGATGTTACTGGTGCGTTATCTGCCAATGATACTACTGATGACAAACAGCCTGTTCTTTCTGGTAATGCTGGTAGTTCAGAAGCTGGTGGCACAGTAACCATTAAGGATGGTGATACCGTTCTTGGTACAACCAGCGTTGGCGCCGATGGCTCATGGAGCTTTACACCGCCAGCACCAGGTCTTAGCGATGGTAGCCATTCAATTACGGTAACAGTTACCGATAAGGCTGGTAATGAAAGTGCTGCAAGTCCTGCCTTTAATATTACCGTTGATACTAGCAATGTTGTTGTGAGCTTTAGCCACTTTGAAGATAATGTTGGCACAATCCAAGGCAATGTTAAGAGTGGTGGTATCTCAGATGACCGCACACCTGTTATGGTTGGTAGCGCAAGCGCCAATGCAACAGTTACGGTTAGCTATGTTAATGCAGCAGGTACGAAGGTTGTTGTTGGTACAACAACTGCCGATAGCACGGGTGCATGGAGCTTGACGCCATCAGTTGATTTGGCGGATGGTAAATATAGCTTTAGTGCTGAAGCCGTAAATGCTGCTGGTGTTAAAGGCACAGTAAGCTTCACACTTGAGATTGATGCAACCGCACCATCAGCTCCAGTTATCAATGAAGTTCTCGATGATGTTGGCTTTATTCAAGGGCCAATTACGTCTGGTTCATCAACCGATGATACAACACCAACCTTTAGTGGTACAGGTGAAGTTGGTTCAACCATCACTATCAAGGATAAGGATGGTACAGTTGTTGGTACAACCACCGTTGATAGTGATGGCAAATGGTCGGTTACAACTGATGAGCTTGCTGAAGGCACACATAATCTTACCGTTACATCAACCGATGCGGCTGGTAATGTTAGTGATGGTGCGCAGTTTGATGTTATTGTTGATACAACAGGTCCATCAGCAACCGCTGCCCTTCAATCGATCAGTGATGATACAGGTTTTGATACAGCCGACTTTATTACCAATGATACAACCTTGATCTATACAATTAAGGTAACTGGTACATTGGAAACGGGTGACACTGTTTGGATGCGCATCAAACCAGAGGGCGGCACAGCTGGCCAATGGATCCAAGCTACTAAAAATGCTGATGGCACTTATAGTGTTAATCATAATGATGCAGACCACGCCTTAACTGATGGTCGTTATACAATTGAGACCGTTGTCCGCGATGCAGCAGGTAACCCATCAACTCCATCAACTCAAAATATCGAAATCGATACTCAAGGCCCAACTGGCGGCACGGTTACGATTAGCGGCTATTTTGATGATGTTGGTGCAATTACTGGTGATATAACCACATCTGGCACATCAACCGACGATACAACCCCACTATTGAAGGGTACTGTAACCGGTCTTCAAGATGGTGATCGGGTCGTCATCAAGGTAACTGGCTCTGATGGTGTTGCCAAGGTTCTTGGTACAGCCACTGTTACCGGTGGTACTTGGAGCTATCAGGTAACTGATGCACAAGCTCTTAGTGAGGGTGATTACAAGTTTGAAGCTATTGTCACCGATAAGGCTGGCAATGAAGGTTCCAAATCTGGTCTCTTTGATCTTAATGTTGATACGACTGCACCAGCAGCGATTGATACATCTAAGATGGATTTGGTTGATGATTTTGGTCCTGTTCAAGGAACGATCAATCGTGGTGATCCAACGGATGATCGCACGCCAACCTATAGTGGTGCTGCAGGTTCTGTTGATGCCAATGATGCATCAAGCATTAATATCTATAATAAGGATGCAAGTGGCGTTGTTAAGCTTATTGGCTCAACCAGTGTTAATGCTGATGGTTCTTGGAGCTTTGATCCAAATCCACCATTAACGCCTGGTGATTATATCTTCTCCGCCCGTCCTGTTGATAAGGCTGGCAATGAAGGTCCAGCGACGACGGATTGGAACTTCACGCTTGTTGGTGATGCACCAGCTGATCCTGCCATTACCAGCGTTAGCGATAATGAAGGTTCAGTCCAAGGAGCCCTTCAAAAGAACGGCGTTACCGATGATACAACACCTGTTGTTAAGGGTACCGGCGAAGCTGGCTCAACCATTACCATTCATGTTGAAGGTCCAGATGGCGTAAGCTTTGTTGGTGGTACAACCACTGTAAATGCCAATGGTAGCTGGACTATTGAGATTACTCCTGCCTTTAGTAAGGGTGATGGTACTTATACGATCAAGGCACAGGCTAATGACTCTGCCGGCCAATTAAGTAATATGACCGGTGGCTTCCCAGTTGTTCTTGATACGACTGCGCCTGCAACACCTAGCCAACCAACCATTACTGATAATGTTGGTGATGTTACTGGTGCGTTATCTGCCAATGATACTACTGACGACAAACAGCCTGTTCTTTCTGGTAATGCCGGTAGTTCAGAAGCCGGTGGCACAGTAACCATTAAGGATGGTGATACCGTTCTTGGTACAACCAGCGTTGGCGCCGATGGCTCATGGAGCTTTACACCGCCAGCACCAGGTCTTAGCGATGGTAGCCATTCAATTACGGTAACAGTTACCGATAAGGCTGGTAATGAAAGTGCTGCAAGTCCTGCCTTTAATATTACCGTTGATACCAGCAATGTTGTTGTGAGCTTTAGCCACTTTGAAGATAATGTTGGTACAATCCAAGGCAATGTTAAGAGTGGTGGTATCTCAGATGACCGCACACCTGTTATGGTTGGTAGCGCAAGCGCCAATGCAACAGTTACGGTTAGCTATGTTAATGCAGCAGGTACGAAGGTTGTTGTTGGTACAACAACTGCCGATAGCACGGGTGCATGGAGCTTGACGCCATCAGTTGATTTGGCGGATGGTAAATATAGCTTTAGTGCTGAAGCCGTAAATGCTGCTGGTGTTAAAGGCACAGTAAGCTTCACACTTGAGATTGATGCAACCGCACCATCAGCTCCAGTTATCAATGAAGTTCTCGATGATGTTGGCTTTATTCAAGGGCCAATTACGTCTGGTTCATCAACCGATGATACAACACCAACCTTTAGTGGTACAGGTGAAGTTGGTTCAACCATCACTATCAAGGATAAGGATGGTACAGTTGTTGGTACAACCACCGTTGATAGTGATGGCAAATGGTCGGTTACAACTGATGAGCTTGCTGAAGGCACACATAATCTTACCGTTACATCAACCGATGCGGCTGGTAATGTTAGTGATGGTGCGCAGTTTGATGTTATTGTTGATACAACAGGTCCATCAGCAACCGCTGCCCTTCAATCGATCAGTGATGATACAGGTTTTGATACAGCCGACTTTATTACCAATGATACAACCTTGATCTATACAATTAAGGTAACTGGTACATTGGAAACGGGTGACACTGTTTGGATGCGCATCAAACCAGAGGGCGGCACAGCTGGCCAATGGATCCAAGCTACTAAAAATGCTGATGGCACTTATAGTGTTAATCATAATGATGCAGACCACGCCTTAACTGATGGTCGTTATACAATTGAGACCGTTGTCCGCGATGCAGCAGGTAACCCATCAACTCCATCAACTCAAAATATCGAAATCGATACTCAAGGCCCAACTGGCGGCACGGTTACGATTAGCGGCTATTTTGATGATGTTGGTGCAATTACTGGTGATATAACCACATCTGGCACATCAACCGACGATACAACCCCACTATTGAAGGGTACTGTAACCGGTCTTCAAGATGGTGATCGGGTCGTCATCAAGGTAACTGGCTCTGATGGTGTTGCCAAGGTTCTTGGTACAGCCACTGTTACCGGTGGTACTTGGAGCTATCAGGTAACTGATGCACAAGCTCTTAGTGAGGGTGATTACAAGTTTGAAGCTATTGTCACCGATAAGGCTGGCAATGAAGGTTCCAAATCTGGTCTCTTTGATCTTAATGTTGATACGACTGCACCAGCAGCGATTGATACATCTAAGATGGATTTGGTTGATGATTTTGGTCCTGTTCAAGGAACGATCAATCGTGGTGATCCAACGGATGATCGCACGCCAACCTATAGTGGTGCTGCAGGTTCTGTTGATGCCAATGATGCATCAAGCATTAATATCTATAATAAGGATGCAAGTGGCGTTGTTAAGCTTATTGGCTCAACCAGTGTTAATGCTGATGGTTCTTGGAGCTTTGATCCAAATCCACCATTAACGCCTGGTGATTATATCTTCTCCGCCCGTCCTGTTGATAAGGCTGGCAATGAAGGTCCAGCGACGACGGATTGGAACTTCACGCTTGTTGGTGATGCACCAGCTGATCCTGCCATTACCAGCGTTAGCGATAATGAAGGTTCAGTCCAAGGAGCCCTTCAAAAGAACGGCGTTACCGATGATACAACACCTGTTGTTAAGGGTACCGGCGAAGCTGGCTCAACCATTACCATTCATGTTGAAGGTCCAGATGGCGTAAGCTTTGTTGGTGGTACAACCACTGTAAATGCCAATGGTAGCTGGACTATTGAGATTACTCCTGCCTTTAGTAAGGGTGATGGTACTTATACGATCAAGGCACAGGCTAATGACTCTGCCGGCCAATTAAGTAATATGACCGGTGGCTTCCCAGTTGTTCTTGATACGACTGCGCCTGCAACACCTAGCCAACCAACCATTACTGATAATGTTGGTGATGTTACTGGTGCGTTATCTGCCAATGATACTACTGACGACAAACAGCCTGTTCTTTCTGGTAATGCCGGTAGTTCAGAAGCCGGTGGCACAGTAACCATTAAGGATGGTGATACCGTTCTTGGTACAACCAGCGTTGGCGCCGATGGCTCATGGAGCTTTACACCGCCAGCACCAGGTCTTAGCGATGGTAGCCATTCAATTACGGTAACAGTTACCGATAAGGCTGGTAATGAAAGTGCTGCAAGTCCTGCCTTTAATATTACCGTTGATACCAGCAATGTTGTTGTGAGCTTTAGCCACTTTGAAGATAATGTTGGTACAATCCAAGGCAATGTTAAGAGTGGTGGTATCTCAGATGACCGCACACCTGTTATGGTTGGTAGCGCAAGCGCCAATGCAACAGTTACGGTTAGCTATGTTAATGCAGCAGGTACGAAGGTTGTTGTTGGTACAACAACTGCCGATAGCACGGGTGCATGGAGCTTGACGCCATCAGTTGATTTGGCGGATGGTAAATATAGCTTTAGTGCTGAAGCCGTAAATGCTGCTGGTGTTAAAGGCACAGTAAGCTTCACACTTGAGATTGATGCAACCGCACCATCAGCTCCAGTTATCAATGAAGTTCTCGATGATGTTGGCTTTATTCAAGGGCCAATTACGTCTGGTTCATCAACCGATGATACAACACCAACCTTTAGTGGTACAGGTGAAGTTGGTTCAACCATCACTATCAAGGATAAGGATGGTACAGTTGTTGGTACAACCACCGTTGATAGTGATGGCAAATGGTCGGTTACAACTGATGAGCTTGCTGAAGGCACACATAATCTTACCGTTACATCAACCGATGCGGCTGGTAATGTTAGTGATGGTGCGCAGTTTGATGTTATTGTTGATACAACAGGTCCATCAGCAACCGCTGCCCTTCAATCGATCAGTGATGATACAGGTTTTGATACAGCCGACTTTATTACCAATGATACAACCTTGATCTATACAATTAAGGTAACTGGTACATTGGAAACGGGTGACACTGTTTGGATGCGCATCAAACCAGAGGGCGGCACAGCTGGCCAATGGATCCAAGCTACTAAAAATGCTGATGGCACTTATAGTGTTAATCATAATGATGCAGACCACGCCTTAACTGATGGTCGTTATACAATTGAAACCGTTGTCCGTGATGCAGCAGGTAACCCATCAACTCCTTCAACTCAAGTGGTAACTATTGATACGTCTTTACCAATTACGGGCTATGAAGTTGCCATTTCTGGTTTCTTTGATGATGTTGGCTTGATCCAAGGTGATATAACCACATCTGGCACATCAACCGATGATACAACCCCACTATTGAAGGGTACTGTAACCGGTCTTCAAGATGGTGATCGGGTCGTCATCAAGGTAACATTACCGGGCGGTTCAAAAATTATTCTCGGTGTTGCGACTGTTACTGAGGGAACTTGGAGCTATCAGGTAACTGATGCGCAAGCATTTACAACTGAGGGTCAATATAGTTTTGAAGCCGTCGTTACCAATATTGCAGGCAATGAGGGTAAAACGTCAACTGGCTTTGATCTTAATCTTGATTTAACCGCGCCAACCGCTACATCTTCAATCACCGGTATTACCGATGATACAGGCTTTAGCGATAGCGATTATATCACCAGTGATGATACACTTATCATTCATGGTAGCGTGTCTGAAACCTTAAATGCGGGTGAAAAGGTTCAAATCCGTATTGATGGCGGTACTTGGGTTGATGCTGTTTATAATGCAACAGATAAAACTTGGAGTTATGACAATCAGGCCAATGCCTTGTCAGAAGGTGACCATACAATTGAAAGCCGCGTTGTTGATGCAGCTGGTAACATCACCACAGGTGGCTCACAAACTGTAACTATTGATAAGACTGGCCCAGTTGAAGGCTATGAAGTTGCCATTTCTGGTTTCTTTGATGATGTTGGCTTGATCCAAGGTGATATGACCACATCTGGCACATCAACTGATGATACAACACCATTGTTGAAAGGTACTGTAACAGGTATTAAGACAGGTGATGAAGTTGTTATCAAGGTGACCGGTCCTGATGGCACAAAGATCATTCTTGGCAATGCAACTGTGACCAATGGAACTTGGGAATACCAAGTTACAGAAGCACAGAAATTTGTGACCGAAGGCAAGTACACTTTTGAAGCTGTTGTCACTGATAAGGCAGGCAATGAGGGTAAAACCTCAACTGGCTTTGATCTTAATCTTGATTTAACCGCGCCAACCGCTACATCTTCCATCACCGGTATTACCGATGATACAGGCTTTAGCGATAGCGATTATATCACCAGTGATGATACACTTATCATTCATGGTAGCGTGTCTGAAACCTTAAATGCGGGTGAAAAGGTTCAAATCCGTATTGATGGCGGTACTTGGGTTGATGCTGTTTATAACGCAACAGATAAAACTTGGAGTTATGACAATCAGGCCAATGCCTTGTCAGAAGGTGACCATACAATTGAAAGCCGCGTTGTTGACGCAGCTGGTAACATCACTACAGGTGGCTCACAAACTGTAACTATTGATAAGACTGGCCCAGTTGAAGGCTATGAAGTTGCCATTTCTGGTTTCTTTGATGATGTTGGCTTGATCCAAGGTGATATGACCACATCTGGCACATCAACCGACGATACAACACCATTGTTGAAAGGTACTGTAACAGGTATCAAGACGGGTGATGAAGTTGTTATCAAGGTGACCGGTCCTGATGGCACAAAGATCATTCTTGGCAATGCAACTGTGATCAATGGAACTTGGGAATACCAAGTGACAGAAGCACAGAAATTTGTGACCGAAGGCAAGTACACTTTTGAAGCTGTTGTCACTGATAAGGCAGGCAATGAGGGTAAAA
This sequence comes from Bartonella sp. HY761, assembly GCF_026743145.1. Classification (NCBI taxonomy): domain Bacteria; kingdom Pseudomonadati; phylum Pseudomonadota; class Alphaproteobacteria; order Hyphomicrobiales; family Bartonellaceae; genus Bartonella; species Bartonella sp. HY761. The sequence goes on along the minus strand of NZ_CP104887.1, from coordinate 3,003,459 downwards.
CGTCAACTGGCTTTGATCTTAATCTTGATTTAACCGCGCCAACCGCTACATCTTCCATCACCGGTATTACCGATGATACAGGCTTTAGCGATAGCGATTATATCACCAGTGATGATACACTTATCATTCATGGTAGCGTGTCTGAAACCTTAAATGCGGGTGAAAAGGTTCAAATCCGTATTGATGGCGGTACTTGGGTTGATGCTGTTTATAACGCAACAGATAAAACTTGGAGTTATGACAATCAGGCCAATGCCTTGTCAGAAGGTGATCATAAGATTGAAAGCCGCGTTGTTGACGCAGCTGGTAACATCACTACAGGTGGCTCACAAACTGTAACTATTGATAAGACTGGCCCAGTTGAAGGCTATGAAGTTGCCATTTCTGGTTTCTTTGATGATGTTGGCTTGATCCAAGGTGATATGACCACATCTGGCACATCAACCGACGATACAACACCATTGTTGAAAGGTACTGTAACAGGTATCAAGACGGGTGATGAAGTTGTTATCAAAGTTACCGGTCCTGATGGCACAAAGATCATTCTTGGCAATGCAACTGTGACCAATGGAACTTGGGAATACCAAGTTACAGAAGCACAGAAATTTGTAACCGAAGGCAAGTACACTTTTGAAGCTGTTGTCACTGATAAGGCAGGCAATGAGGGTAAAACGTCAACTGGCTTTGATCTTAATCTTGATTTAACCGCGCCAACCGCTACATCTTCAATCACCGGTATTACCGATGATACGGGCTTTAGCGATAGCGATTATATCACCAGTGATGATACGCTCATCATTCATGGTAGCGTGTCTGAAACCTTAAATGCGGGTGAAAAGGTTCAAATCCGTATTGATGGCGGTACTTGGGTTGATGCTGTTTATAACGCAACAGATAAAACTTGGAGTTATGACAATCAGGCCAATGCCTTGTCAGAAGGTGATCATAAGATTGAAAGCCGCGTTGTTGACGCAGCTGGTAACATCACCACAGGTGGCTCACAAACTGTAACTATTGATAAGACTGCACCAATTGACGGTGTTTCTGTTTCAATTACTGGCTTTACTGATGATGTTGGTTTGATTCAAGGCGAAGTTACGGCCAATAATAGCTATACCGATGATACCGAACCGTTGCTTAAAGGAACGATTGCTGGTGTTGCCGATGGCGAACGTGTTGTCATTAAAGTAACTGATGCAAATGGTGTAACAACTGTTTTAGGTGTGGCTGTCGTATCAGCTGGAACTTGGGAATATCAGGTAACTGCGGCACAAGCGTTCAAAGATGGCCAATATACTTTCCAAGCGGTTGTAACTGATACTGCTGGCAATGAAGGTGCGACCTCTAATCAATTTGGTATTATTTTCGATACAGCTGCTCCAACGGCATTGTCGAATATTACTTCTATCACTGAAGATACTGGTAATGGTACCAATGATTATGTCACACGCGATGGTACCTTGATTATTACTGCCAAGGTTACTGGTACATTATCCGATAATGAACGCGTACAAATTTCGTTAGATAATGGCACAACTTGGCGCGATGCTACCTATGCAGCATCTACTGATAGTTGGACGCTGGATAATACAGATACCTTACTTGCTGATGGTACTTACACCTTTAAAACTCGTGTTATCGATGCGGCAGGGAACCTAGGGACTGAAAGCAGCCAACAAGTTGTTATTGATAATAAGGTTCCTGAAGCTACCACTAAAATTACCCATTTTAGCGATGATCAGGCACCACAAGTTTATGATAGTTTACCATCAGGTAGTTATACCGATGATACGACACCAACTTTGCATGGTACTTTGACCAAAGAGCTTGATGAAGGTGCGGCGATTGCAATTTACCGCGGTAGCGTTTTTGTTGGTTATGCCACGGTGACAGGCTTGACTTGGAGCTTTACGCAGCCAACAGCACTGTCAGATGGAACATTCTACACCTATTATGCGGCAGTGCAAAGTCGATCCGGTGTGAACGGCTCACTATCAGATGCTTTTGAAATTGCTATTGATACAACCGATAGCAATATGGCGCCAAATGTTGGTGCAGATGGCAAATACGCTACTTATTCCATGTCCTTGCGGCTTGGTAATAATGGTGGCTGGACAATGATGACCGATATGGCTGAATATTCTTCCGATGGTAAGGATTTCCGTGATTTTAAAGATCCTACGGCATTGAATTGGGATAATATTATTGCTGCTGCTGGTGGTAATACAGTTGATAACGCTATTAATCAGGGAGCTTATCGTACTCAAAAGTTATTTAGTTCTTACACTTATGGTGATTATAACCGTGATGGTTATATGGATATGTTCCTAACTGATCAAAGTTATATTGGTGGTAATAATGCTACTATGTTTGTCGGCCAAGCTGATGGCAGCTTTTTGGCAACTTTGGTAAACACTGGGACTGCTACCCACTTTGGTAGTACAATTTCGCTTGATTTTGATGGTGATGGCTGGCTTGATGTCGTCATTGGTGACTCAGGTACCGATAGTGCTACGTTCTTTAAAAATAAAGCGGACCAAGGCAATGGTAATATGACCAGTGGCCAATGGGATGTTTACGGTTATGGTGTAACGGGCTGGGGATCTACATTAGCGACTGAATTGCGTTACTTTATTGTTGATCATGAAATGTCGGCAGTAGATTTAGACAATAGTGGCTCTGTTGATGTAGTCGTTCATGGTAATAAAACTAGTCAAAATTCTTATACCATGTCGGTTCTGCGCAACAATGGCACTTCATCATCAAATGGAACGAATTGGACAATTAGCCAAAGTTGGCAGTCGATTTTTAATACGAGTGGTGAAAACCCAGCTGGAGATTCATTTGAACGTACTATTTCCATGACTTGGGGTGACTTTAACGGCGATGGTTATATGGATCTATTCATTGGCCAATCCAAAAATGCTGGTGTTGCCAATGTAGCTAATACAACTGGTACCGATAGTATGATCTTCTATAATGATGGTACCGGTAATCTTAAGGATCCGCAACGCATTGCTGATGGTATTATGGGTAAATCAACCCTTGCAATTGACTGGGATGGTGATGGTAAAATGGACCTTGTTGAGGTTCCTGAAGCCAAATATTCTATCGGTACATCGCTTTATTACCATAATACTGGTACGCTTGATGATAGTGGCCAAGTTGTCTGGGATATTAAAAACATCAAGGATATGGGTGTTGCTACGGCTGGTGGTTCCATCATGACTTCAACAGCACTTGATGCTGCGGTTAATGGTGCAAGTGCTGCTGCAATGGATTATGATTGGGATGGTGATCAAGATTTGATCATATCACGTGCTAATACCACTGAAGCCTCTATTGTTATCACCAATCCTAATACGCCAGATTATGGCACTGCCATGCATTTGCGTATTGTGCGTCCAGATGGTTCGAATACTTTCTACGGTAACACAGTTGAGCTATACAACTCCGCTGGTGTGCGTGTATCAAGTCAAATTATTAATCCGCAATATGGTACGGGTTGGAATGATAGCTCGGCAATTGTTCATTTCTATGGTCTTGAGCGCAATGAAACCTATACCGCGGTGATGCGCTTTAACAAAAATGGAGATTCGCAAGACTTTGGTGGCAAGGCAATTGTTGGCGATGGTAGTAATGTAGTTGAAAATGTAAATTCTAGCTGGACTAACCTTAAAGCAACAGAGCCTTATAATGGTTATGTTCTAACAGCTGAAGCTGATGGAGCAGTTAACAATACAACTGATTATAGCTCCAGTGTTGGTATTGTTGGTACTGGTTACAATGATACCTTCTTTATTGGTGCGGGTACCCGTTTCTATAATGGCGGTGGCGGTTGGAACGTCGGTGATGGCGAACGCACTTGGAATGAAAATAGTGGTTTGGATATTGCAGACTTTGCCGCGGTTGGTTCTCTAGGTATAAATGTAAGCCTTGCGAATACAACAGACTATCAAACCGTTGCAACTGGTTTTGCCACTCGTCTCGTCAACATTGAAGCAATCTATGGCACTAGCGGCAATGATACAATTACTGATGGTAATGGTAACAATGTTCTCAATGGACGTGGTGGTAATGATACCTTTACATTGACTGGTACGGGTCATACCACCTTGCTTTATGAAAATATTGATAATGCTGATGCAACTGCTGGTAACGGGCAGGATACTGTCAACCAGTTCACGCTTGGCAATTATGTAACCAATGCCAATGCTGACCGTATTGACCTTACTGATATCTTGATTGGCTATGTTCGCGATGCTGATGGCCCAGCCCATTTTGACGCAAATGGCACTGCCAAAATCGATGTTGGTGACAATATTGGTGATTATCTTCGTGTGGTACAAGATGGTGGTAATGCTGTCCTATACGTTGATCGTGACGGCACGGGTGGCGCGTTCCAATCAACAGCATTGTTGACACTCAACAATACAACTACTGATCTTGCAACCTTGCTTGCCAATGGTCAGATTGTTGTCTAACCAAACCAATAGGGTCGGGGTATCTGCCCCGACCTTTTTATTATTAATCGCAAATATATTAAGGGTTTTGCCTTTTTTATATTTGCGATTATTTTTTATTAAAGATCATTTGCAAAAAATGATCTTGCCCTAGCTATAATGGTTGCAAGCATAATCCTTATTCGCATTCTATTTTATCTATCATTTATTGGACGTTTCAAAGGTGTGCTGTTTAAGGTGTCGGTGATGCTGCCCCAAAGAGGCAAAATCACGGTCTTTAATTATTCAAATTTTCGATAAATTTTGAGGAAAGGCCAATATTGTGTTGGACTTGCGTTCTATCAAAAAAGTAGCAGTTATTGGTGGTGATATTGCTGCATGGCTTGCCGCTTTAACATTTCGCCGGCTATTTGGGCCTTTGGTTGAGATCACCGTTTTTGACGACGACACACAACCAATTGGAGATATGTGCGAGGGAGGTTTGGTCAACCTTTTATCCACATTGCAGCGAAACCAAATTCAGATGGATGAGTTTTACAGCACAGTTGATGCCACCTTTAAAATTGGGACAAAATTTGAAAATTGGCGTTCAAATGGTGAAAATGAAGCATATTATCATTTATTCCCTAAAAAAGATGCCAATGTACCAGAATTGACGCTAGAAGCTTTTGGAACCAATCCCTTATTGATTTCGCGCATTGCAAGCTTGCAAAATCTGCACGATTTTTTCCCAGGATTTAAATTAATTCAACAAAATGCTTCACAATATGATGCCGCTGCTGAGTTGCAAACTGCCAATACTGGATTGGCGCTTTCCTTTCATTTTGATCGTTATAAATTTAAAAATTTTTTAAAAAGCAAAGCGCTCAACAGAAATATTAAACAAAGCGCGATTGACGTTCGACAATTATTATTGTCAGAAAACGGCAATGTTGTAGCGATTAAAACCGATGAAGCTGTTTTGCCAACTGATTTCGTCATTGATGCATCGAGCATGAAAAGGTTAGGTATTGGCGCGACCTATGGCCAAAATTGGCGCTCCTTTAGCGACCAGTTGATCAATGATAAAGCTGTGACCTTTTCCCTTCGGCAAAAAAGTAAAAATCCGCAATTCTTTACAACTGCTCGCGCAATGAAGTCTGGCTGGATTTGGCAATCGCCGTTAAGACAGCACATTGGTGCCGGCTATATTTTTTCAAGCCGCCATAGCAGTGCAGACCATGCAGCCGATGAAATAGAAGCTTTATTTGGCAATTCCGTTACATTCGAAGGTGTTTTAAATTTTAATCAAGGTAATTTTGAACGCATATGGTGCAATAATCTTATTGCTCTTGGGGCTGCTGCAGGCTTTGTCGAGCCTTTAGAGGCAGCTTCCATTGGTCAAAGCTTAGAAACTTTGCGCAATATTGAGCGCATCATTAATAATTGCCGCGGCGTTATTGGTCAAAATATTATCGATGGATTTAATATTGCTAATAATCAAAGTTGGAATGAAATTTGCGATTTTTTACGCCTCCATTATGATACACCGCGCGATGATACAGCCTATTGGCGTGATGTCCAATATTTGCCACGCTCACCGCAATATCAAGAATTTTCGGCTTGTTGTGCGCAGCGTGTCCCACGGGTGATTGATATTGAAGCTTATACAAGCAATAGCTGGTTGCCGATTTTCCATATTATCAATTGGTTGCTGGTAGCGGCGCCTCTTGGGATTATCAATCCCCATGCTGCCCGTGCAGAATTGGAAACCTTGCCTGAAGATTTTATCAAGCAACATATCCAACCTTATCTTAGCCGTTTGCAAAATGGTAAAAATAATTGACATTCAGCGAAGTGATTTCAAAATTAACAAAAATTTTTTACGAGTTTTTAGCCATTTTGTTAAAAATAGTTTAAGGTTGCCGGACAAAATTGGTGTAATGCATCAAGGTAAATATCTTTTGAGGTTGCAATATGGCAGAAAAAGACGAAGAACGCGTTGGTTGGTTTAAATATTGCTGGCAAATACTTTTTAATGCCATTGGGCATTATTTTACTGAACAGGGTTCTGCTTTCGCTAGTTATGTCGCACTTTCAAGCCTCATGGCGTTTTTTCCCTTTTTGATTTTTGCCACCGCCTTAGCGAGCTTTTTGGGTGCGCAAGCCTATGCAGCGACGAGCGTTACCTATATTTTGGAAATGATGCCTGATGCGTTGAAACAGCCAATTGGCAAGGAAATTACCAATGTTTTAACGGTTCAGCGCGGCGGATTATTGACCCTTTCGGCGATCGGTGCGGCCTATTTTGCCTCTAATGGCGTCGAAGCTTTACGCACAGCGCTTGATCGTGCTTACCGTGTAAAAGATAATCGTACCATTATATTTTGCCGCTTACAAAGTCTTGTCTTTGTGATTATTGGCACGATAGGGCTTATGGCTATCAGCTTTTTGCTAGTTCTTGCACCTCTCGTAATCGCCATTGCACAACGCGAAGTACCAGCACTTGCGCCTTATGTCGGTACAATCCGCTTTTGGCGATATTTCATTGCTATTATTATTCTATTGGTGACCTTAGTTACCGCCCATAAATGGCTACCTGCTGGAAAACGCAAATTGGTGGATATTTTGCCGGGTATTGCCTTTACCATTATTACATGGTTGGTGGCATCGATGCTTTTTGCGCAATATCTTGCAACCTTTGCTAATTATGTTTCAACCTATGCAGGTCTTGCCTCGATCATGGTGGCAATTATTTTCCTCTATATCATCGCCTCAATTTCTATTCTTGGCGCCGAGATTAATGCTGCCATCATGTTTTATCGCAACCGCCCTCAGCAACCAGGACAGGTGATAAAGGCAACCCATATGGCAAATGCCAATAATGTTGAGGGAATTTAATCTTTAACGTTCATTTATAAATTTCACGCTCCAAAATATTAATTGATTTGGAATAACTTTTATTTTGGTATTCAAGTGAATATGTTATAGATTTAATACGACTTTTACAAGTAACGTGTTGATATTCAAATTTATCTAAGATGTATCCACTGATTAACTTAAATTTGGGTAATGCTCTTAGTTTAAATTCATCGTTTAAATAATCTTTTTTAATTGTAAGATAGCATATATCATTTTGTTGTTCATTATTTAAAATATATTTTTCATAATGTTTATTAATGAACCCAAATTCTACTTCATACTCATATAAAAAATCAGATTCTTTTCCGGTATTAACAAAATTGGCGATATATATTCTGTTAATATTATCATTAAAATTAATTAACTTTTTATTCATTCTACTGTAATTTCGAAAAACCTTACTATTATATTTATAAGATTCATAACTAATATGAGTAATATCCAATCCCATATCAGCAAATATTTCATTTGCTTGGTCGTTAATTATCTTGAATTGACTATCTTTGCGGATAGTGCCCCAAAATATATATGAATGAAATAGCATAATCATTAATCCTATAAGTGTAAATTAGGTATCGTTTTAACTCTACCTGAACCGAAAACTACCTTGCCACCTTCACAGCATGCTGTGATTTGACTACCTGCATTTTTCATTTTATTTACCAATTTCCTTGCGGCATCAGTTTTACTCGGAACTTCCCGCGTTGTAGCAAATATTATTCGTAATTTGTATTAACGTAAAAAATATGAAAACTTGAGACTATGCCTGCCTATTTTAGGGAGCCATAGATGCTAGCAAAATTAAAGAATAAATTATTTCATCGTGCAGGGAATGATTTTAAAGGTTGCCACTTTGATGCAATAATCATTCTTCAAGCTATCAATTGGTATTTGCGTTATTGTTAGAGCTAAAGATATTGAAGAGCTATTATTGGAGCGCGGTATCAATGTTGATCATAGTACAACCAACCGTTGGTTAAATACAAAATGATGATGGATTGATAGGCGCTGTTATTGTAGCGCCTTTTCAATTTCAGGCATCAAGGTTTTGGCTAAATTATCTGGCATGATTGGGCCAATATGCTTAAAAACTATTTTACCCTCGCGGTTTAAAATAAAAGTTTCAGGCGGGCCATAAACACCCCATTCAATAGCGGCGCGGCCGCGTGGGTCAAAGCCAATTATTTTAAACGGATTGCCAAAAGCGCCAAGAAACCGAGTGGCATTTTCTTGATTATCTTTAAAATTAATCCCAACAAGGTCAAAGCGAGAATCCTGGGCAAGGGTTAAAAGTTGTGGGTGCTCTTCGCGGCAGGGGGGGCACCATGAACCCCAAAAATTTACTAAGGTAACACGGCCCTTAAATTGTGCCGGGTCAAATATCTCGCTAGTTGGTTCGCGTAAAGCCAATATTGGCAATTGCGTTTGTGGTGCTTCTTGTCCTGCCAAAGCATTGGGCAATGAATTGGCGGTATCAGGATTGTTTGAAGTAATGCGGATAAGGGCGATGGTCGCAAAAAGCATAAAAGCAGCAAGCGGAATAAACAGTGCAAGGCGGCGCTTAGGGCGTTGATTATCACTCATGGTTGATCATCTTGTAGGCTTGCTGAAAGAGGCTTTTTGTTTTTTTGCCGCCTTGGGTCAACAGCTTCTAAGAGAGCTATTTTGCGACTTAAAATACGACCGCGCCAAATAATTGAGATTGTAAGGACGATAATGCCAAAAGCTGCTGCGCCATAGGCGGCAAGTATAAAGGCTAAATGGTTCATGCAGCTTCCCCTTTGATTGAGCGATTCTGGCGGGCTGCCTTTTTTTGTAAATTAATCAGGCGGCGATTTAAGACCTCATTGCGCATCGCCATAAGATGTAAGGTAGCAAATAGAAACGATAAAGCAAAGGCCATCACTAAAAGCGGCCAAAGCAGCGATGATTCAATTGCCGAGCCACCACTGCGTAAAAGCGAGGCTGGTTGATGAAGGGTATTCCACCAATCAACTGAAAATTTAATCAAGGGAATATTGATAAAGCCAACCAAGGTTAAAATTGCACTGGCGCGGGCAGATTTGCTAAAATCATCAAAAGCATGAGATAAAGCAATGATGCCAAGGTAAATTAAAAACAATACCAACACAGAGGTTAGCCTTGCATCCCATACCCACCATGCGCCCCAAGTTGGCCGCCCCCATATCGAACCGGTTAGCAGACAAAGGGCGGTAAATACCGCGCCAATCGGCGCTGCTGCGATGATGCTAACATCGGCTAAAGGATGTCGCCAGATAAGAGCGCCAAGCGCCGAAATGGTCATTACAGTATAGCAAAGCATGGAAAGCCAAGCAAAAGGCACATGGATAAACATGATTTTAACCGTTGAGCCTTGCTGATAGTCATCAGGAGCGGTGAAAACAAGGTATAACCCAATCACTAAGCCAATAATGCTTAGTATAGCAAACCAAGGTAAAAGCTTTTTTGAAAGCTCCATAAAATAGGTAGGGGTGCCAAGTTTTTGCCACCAGCTTTGCTTTGTCATGTCCATATGCTTACTTCAATTCTGTTTTATAGAATCATTTTAAGTGTTTAATAATATAACTGCAATGATAACTTGCTTATTCCGACAAATATTTAAGGGTAAATGTTGCAGCAATTGACCCAATGAGACAAAATATCAGGCTAAAAGCGCTAAGAAACATCAAAGGTGCCATTAAACTATCGGTTGGCGAAAAAATGCTATTAGCCGCACCAACACCAAAAATCATAATTGGCATGGTTAGTGGTAACACAATCACCGAAATAAGCATGCCTCCTCGCGGCAAGCTAACGCCAAGGGCAGCCCCAACTGCACCAATGAAGGTAATGGCTGGTGTGCCAAGAATAAGGGTTAAAACAACAATCAAGATTGAATAAGGTTCAAGATTAAGGAATAGGGCAAAAAGCGGTGCAACAATAATCAGCGGTAATACCGTGCCAATCCAATGGGCAATGGCTTTGCTAAAGACGATGAGCGCTAGGGTGGTAAAATCTTGCCCCATAATGATAAGATCAAGACTACCATCTTGGGCGTCTGTCTGAAACATTCGTTCAAGGCTTAATAAAATTGATAAAAGCGCACCAACCCATACCATGCCAGCACCAATTTTTCGCAAGACCTCTGGATCAGGGCCAACGGCAAAAGGCACAATGGTTGTTACAGCCAAAAAAAACAGCAGTGAAATAATAATGCTATTACCTGCACCAAAGCTTAGTTTAATATCGCGCCAAAAAAGAGCTGTCATTTTATGGCCTCATCATTACCGGTAAACGGTTCAAGAACAAGATTATGGCCGGTATCTATGCCAAGGGGTAAATGGGTCGCCGCGATAATCATACCCTTATTATCGAGATGCTCTTGCATCAAAGCTGAAAATATATCACTCGCCGCACTATCAAGGCCGCTGGTCGGCTCATCAATAATCCATAAAACCCGATCATCAAGCAATAGCCGACAAATGGCAATACGTCGGCGTTGGCCGGTAGAAAGTACTCCAAAGGGTAGGTTGATCACATGGCGAAGATTAAGCCTATCAAGGGCATTTTCGATCAAACTCTGTATGGCTGATGCTGTGAGTGATGGCTGGTAAAAACGCGCCCAAAATTTAAGGTTGGCAGCAACGCTTAAATGAGGCTTCATAGCATTTTTTTCCCCAAGATAATGGGCAAAAGGCGCCACTTCAAAATGAGAAACACCATCAAAAAATTTTATTGTCCCGCATAGAGGTGATAAAAGTCCGGCAATGATTCGCAATAGGGTGGATTTTCCTGCGCCATTCGCACCGGTTATAACCAGTATTTGATTCTCTTCTAACAAAAAATTGACTGAAGAAAACAAGATTTCGCCGCCCCGCTCAATACAAAGATTTTCACCAATAAGCTGCATTCTATCCTCTGTCACTGGGCGTTTTTTGGTTGGAGTTTTGAAAAATTTGCCCAATTTAAACAATTAAAGACTTGGTTTAACGGTATTTTCCGAAAAAGGCTAGTTTTGCTCTTTTAAAATCACTTTAAAATACTTATTACAAACAATAGAGGTGGAGGAATTTTTATTGAGTCATTCGTTTTTGAATATTTAACTCTGGAACAGTTCCAAAAAAACCTCTATAAGAAGAACAGTCATGCCAGCGGTCGGCGTGGTTGACGATTTTGGGCCGATCTCCCAATCTAATTTTTAAAAACAATATTTTAAAAATCTTGGTTGAAAGGGGCGGACAGCGGAAATGACTGCACCCGCACCTCGCTTGTAGCCTTGACCTGCAGTGAGTTGGTTCGTTCTCTGGCCCGCAAGCATAAGGACGAACAGTCGTGTCGCAAGTTGATAGTTTTAAATGCCGCAAAACACTTGATGTTGATGGCAAAGAATATGTTTACTATAGTTTAATTGAAGCTGAAAAAAATGGTCTTGAAGGGGTTTCAAAACTGCCTTTTTCCATGAAAGTGCTTCTTGAAAATCTTTTGCGTTTTGAAGATGGTCGCTCGGTCAAGAAAGAGGACATCGAAAGCGTTGTCAAATGGCTTAATGATAAGGGCAGTGCAGGGGCAGAAATTGCCTATCGCCCAGCTCGTGTATTGATGCAGGATTTTACTGGTGTCCCTGCAGTGGTTGATCTTGCTGCCATGCGTGATGCGATGGTTAAGCTTGGCGATGATCCTGAATCTATTAATCCTTTAGTACCGGTTGATCTTGTGATCGACCACTCGGTTATTGTTGATGATTTCGGCAATCCACTCGCATTTAAACACAATGTGGACCTTGAATATGAGCGCAATGGCGAACGCTATCGCTTTTTGAAATGGGGTCAGCAAGCCTTTAAAAATTTCCGCGTTGTGCCCCCAGGTACGGGTATTTGCCATCAGGTGAATGTGGAATATCTTGCCCAATCAGTTTGGATCCGTGAAGATAGCGGCGAAACCGTTGCTTATCCTGATACTTGCGTTGGTACCGATTCCCACACCACCATGGTCAATGGTCTTGGTGTTCTTGGATGGGGTGTTGGCGGCATTGAAGCTGAAGCAAGTATGCTTGGTCAGCCTGTATCCATGCTGCTTCCAGAAGTTATTGGCTTCCGTCTTACCGGTAAAATCCGCGAAGGCATTACCGCAACCGATCTGGTTTTGACCGTAACCCAGATGTTGCGTAAAAAAGGCGTTGTAGGCAAATTTGTTGAATTCTTCGGCCCCGGCCTTGATCATTTGACCCTTGCTGACCGTGCGACTATTGCTAATATGGGCCCTGAATATGGCGCAACCTGTGGCTTCTTCCCAATTGATAGCGAGACCGTACGTTATCTTACCATGACGGGTCGTGACGAACATCGCATCAAGCTTGTTGAAGCCTATTCGCGTGCGCAAGGGCTATGGCGTGAAGCTGGCATGGCTGATCCAATCTTTACCGATGTGGTTGAATTGGATATCAGCACCGTTGTTTCATCAATGGCTGGCCCTAAGCGTCCTGAAGGGCGTATGCCAATTGAAGATGTTGGTGCTAATTACGATATCGCGCTTGAAAATGAATATAAGAAAACAACAGGTCAACAGGATCGCTATCCAGTTGAAGGTGAAGATTTCGATCTTGGCCATGGTGATGTGGTAATTGCCGCAATCACTTCTTGCACCAATACATCAAATCCAAGCGTTTTGATTGCTGCAGGTCTTTTGGCTCGTAATGCAGTTGCCAAGGGGCTGAAAGCTAAGCCTTGGGTGAAAACCTCGCTTGCTCCAGGTAGCCAAGTGGTTGAAGCCTATTTAAAGAGTTCAGGCTTGCAAAAAGATCTTGACGCGCTTGGTTTCAACCTTGTTGGTTTTGGTTGCACCACTTGTATTGGTAATTCAGGCCCATTGCCTGCGCCAATTTCAAAAACCATTAATGATAAGGGGCTTATTGCGGCGGCGGTTCTTTCCGGTAACCGTAACTTTGAAGGCCGCGTATCACCTGATGTTCAGGCAAACTATCTTGCAAGCCCACCACTTGTTGTCGCTCACGCGCTTGCAGGTACCGTGCGCAAAGATTTAACCAAGGATCCAATTGGTACCGGTTCTGATGGGCAACCTGTTTATCTTAAAGACATTTGGCCATCATCGAAAGAGATCCAAGAATTTATTGAAGAAAATATTACACGTAAGCTATTTTCGGAAAAATATGCCGATGTTTTCAAGGGTGATATTAACTGGCAGCAAGTAAAAGTGCCAGAAGGTAAAACCTATGCTTGGGATGATAATTCAACCTATGTGCGTAATCCGCCTTATTTTGAAAATATGCCACACGTACCAACCGCAGTAAAAGACATTGAAAAGGCACATATTCTTGGTCTTTTTGGCGACAAAATTACTACCGACCATATTTCACCTGCAGGCTCGATTAAGGCAGATTCGCCAGCTGGCCGTTATCTTATGGAACATGGTGTAAAGCCTGCAGATTTTAACCAATATGGTACCCGTCGTGGTAACCATGAAGTTATGATGCGCGGTACTTTTGCCAATATTCGTATTCGCAATTTCATGCTTGGTGAAAACGGGCGTGAAGGTGGTTACACTATTCATTACCCATCTAAGGAAGAAGAATCCATCTATGATGCAGCCATGCAATATAAGCATGAAGGCGTTCCATTGGTGGTATTTGCCGGTATTGAATATGGTAATGGTTCATCGCGCGACTGGGCAGCTAAGGGCACCAATCTTCTAGGTGTGCGTGCGGTTATTGCCCAATCATTTGAGCGTATCCACCGTTCCAACCTAGTTGGTATGGGTATTGTGCCTTTTGTTTTTGAAGAAGGTACGAGTTGGAAAACTCTTGGGCTAAATGGTGAAGAAACTGTCACTATTGAGGGGTTGAATGAAATCAAGCCACGCCAGATGACCAAGGCAACCATCACTTGCGGTGATGGCAGCATTAAGGAAGTACCACTTCTTTGCCGTGTTGATACGCTAGAAGAGCTTGATTACCTCCATAATGGCGGTATCTTGCAATATGTTTTGCGCAATTTGGCCAAGCAAAATAAATAACGGTGATAATAATCAGGCGGACTAAATGTCTGATGCTGTTGCACTGAATGAAGGCATGTATTGGAAACATTACATGCCTTTTTATTTTCTTATATTATATTGTTAGTTTAAGCTAAATTATTGAATTTATTTATTTTAATGAAAAACTCTTCCCAGAGTTTTTTAATCTGCTATAAGGTTAGTATATAAAAATTATAGGAAGGTTTTTACAAGGCTGCTCTAATTGCCGAAGGCAAAACTGCCCAATTATTTTGTGCGAGGTTCAATATCAAATTACCTTCAATAATGCCTAATATTTGTAAGTTTATGAAAAATAATCTTCAATCACATTTTAACGAGTTGTCGAAGGTTTTATGATTAAGATGGCTTTTGTAAAACGGCGAATATTCTTGGGGCTACCGCTTCTTGCGCTTGCTGGATTTGGTGTCGTTAAATTTTTTTCTAAGAAGTCGACGGTCATAAAGACAATCCGGTTACAAGTATTACAACCCTTTCGAGATTTTTTTATCAATAATGACATCGATCCCTTTGATGCATTGCATAATCATAATAATGAGCTGCATGATGATTCATGGCCGGGTTTTTTGTTTGGAAAAAATGACGTTAGCAGCGATTTTTTGGGTGTCTATGATATTTGGCTTTATAATAGTTCCCCTATTCAATTGCCGCTAAGTGCAACATTCATCGTTAACATAGAGGCAGGATATATTACTGGCTATACCATTGATATTCCGATGAAGTCAGTAAGCCTAGCCGATGCTAATCTTATGGCTGACGATATCGCTCTAAAATTTCAAAAACAAGGCTACGCTAACACCTTTTTGGCAAGTCAAGCTGCAACACACCAAAATATTATTGATTCTGAATTTTATAAGTCGATTTGGCGCTATCCGATTAAGGGTAAAATATTTGATAGCTTTTTAAAGGTAACCATCACTATCGAGCAAGATAATAGGGCAGGGCAAGACCAAGCTCAAAGTAATATTAAGGTGAACAATGCCGATAAGGCGGGCAATTATTTTATTCGCCTTGGTTGTAGTCTTGAGAACGATGTTATGGATGAGTTGTTGTCGTTAAAAGATGCGAGGCGAATTGCCATAACAGGTGATAGGATGAAACCCATTTCCTTACAGGATTGGTATGATAATCCTAATTGGCGTCCGGTTGATTGGAAAGGTAATTTTGTTTAAACAAAAAACAAATAAGAAAAGAGTATAATATTTCCAATATATTCTTCTTATCACTGTAATGGAGAAGCTAATCCTTATAATCCAGCGTCAACTTCCTTGATAAGCTTATCAAGCATATCGCAAAATTTATTAATATCATCATTTTCAGACGTCCAATTTTCGCTAAGTTCTGCCATACGGGCATACCATTTTTGCGAATTTTCAGGATTGTCCGTGATAGCTTTATTTACCTTTTGGTTAAGCTCCATATTCTTTGCTCGTAATTCATCTTCAGTGCAATTTGCAAAAGCGAGTGTTGTCGACATTGCAAAGATGATAGAAAGAATAGTTCTTTTCATTATAAACCCCTCATGAATTGAATTTCAGTCATTTATATTAAAATGCCCATCATGAAAATGGTGTATATTAAAGTAACAAGCAAAACTGGCTATTAGGCGATGAGTTAATAATGGCAATAATTGATTAGGGCAGGATATTTGATAGTTTTAACGGTGACTATCACTATCACGCGATAATAGAGGAAAATCAGGTAAAGCTCACAGTAATGATGAGATGAGTAATAACGATCAAACAAAAGCTATTTTATTCATCGTCGTTGTGGTCTTGAAAGTGATATGATGGATAAGGTGTTGGTGTTAAAGGATGCGCAGCAAATTATCATCACAGGTGATAGGGAAACCAATTTCCTTACAATAGCAATGTCGTTATCCTAATTGGCGACCCCATAACTAAAATGGCAATTTTGTTTAAGGGTTCAAAACACAAAAAGCATATATTGAAAACAATATATGCTTTTCATAATGCGTCAGTATTTAAAATTAAAGTGCAGATTCGAGTTCTTTAATAAGATTATCCATCATATCGCATGCTGCATTAATGTCATTGCCATTGCCTTTAGCTGCTTCAGCTTGCGCAACTTCACTCATACGTGTTTGCCATTTTTGTGCACTGGAAGGATCTTTCATCATGACTTGCTGAAATTTGGTTGATAATTCAGTTGCTTTGGCAGTATATTCTTCTTGAGTGCAAGCAGCAAATGCAGCTGTGCTCGTTAAAGCAAAAACCAAACCAAGAATAATTTTTTTCATAATAAAACCTCTGTATTTTAGTGTTTTGTAATATAAAATTAATGCCTAGTATTTAAGCAAGTTGACTATATTTATTCAATATTAAAAGAAAAATCTAAAATTGATTTTTCTTGCTTTATTAACAGTATATTGGGGTAATTAATGATTATAATACGTAAAAATTATTGATTTTTCGCTTTGTTATTATCTTTTTTTAAACTACGCAATTGGCGCATGCGACATGAAAAGCCTACAATTGGTGGATTATATTCTATTATAGATTCTTTCGCTAAGCTTTCAAAATCTACGCTTGCTCATTATTTCTCAATCTATTGGAGCCACGCCATTATTGGTGATTGATTATCCGCGTTTGTAATAGCTAACATCTTCTATCTTCAACGTGCAAGCTACCGCCGTAATTATGATGGTTACATAAATAATAAAAGTGATTGTAATTAAAATACTAAATTATATAACCACTTAAATATGTCGTAAAAAAATGCAATATATTGAATAGTTAAACCAATGAAGAGGATATAACTAATTATCAGTAAAATGCCAGAAAATGTAAATTTTATGGTTTTACCTATTTTTGTTTTTTTGAAACTATTATATTTTTCTTGAATAGGTTTCTTGTCTTTGGCCGAATTAACATCTATTTTCAAGGATTTTTTACTATCTATTGTCATAAAACTACCCCCTCAATAAAACGGCATTAGTTTTATTAAACGTATAATTGGTTGGTTTTATGAAAATATTGTGGCTTTTATTTATGCCGTCATTTCATTTAAATAGATGATTCTTGCTTCTTAAATGTTTGGCTTGGAATATTGAAAGTAGGGTTCAATATTCCAAGCCATTTTAAGCCTTAAGCGCGTAGACTACCGCCTGTGGATTTCACCACATTATCGATGATCTTTTTCGCCAAACTTTCAAAATCAGCGTCGGTCAATGTGCGCTCAACTGGTTGGATTGCCACTTCAATCGCTACTGATTTTTTATCTTGGCCAAGGCTTGCGCCTTCAAAAATATCAAAGACCTTGGCACCACTAATTAGCTTTTTATCGGCGCCAAGGGCAGCGCGGATAATAACAGCGGCAGTGACATTCTTATCCACCACAAAAGCAAAGTCACGACTAACTGCTTGGAAAGGTGATAATTGCAAGGCAGGCTTAGTCTTTGTTGGTTTTTTACGTGGTTCTGGCACCGCATCAATAAATACTTCAAAACCACATAGGCTACCAGATACATCAAGGGTTTCTAGTGTTTCTGGATGAAATTCGCCAAAATAGCCAAGAATAACTTTTGGTCCCAATTTAATTGTACCAGAACGCCCAGGGTGATACCAAGCTGGGGCGCCATTTTCAATTTGCACCTTGTCAGTCGTAAGGCCGCAGGCATCAAGCACAGCTAAAGCATCGGCTTTTGCATCAAAAACATCAACATTCTTGGCATTGCCCGACCAAAAGCGGCCAGAGCCGTCAAGTTTCGCGCTACCACGGCGAATGCCACCTGCAACACGGCGCTGCTTGTCGGCTGTATCACCTTGATAGGTGCCAGAGACTTCAAAAAGTGCAAGATCATTAAAGCCGCGATCAGCATTACGCTGCGCTGCCAATAATAGACCCGGCAAAAGCGATGGGCGCATATCCGACATATCGCTAGCAATTGGGTTTGCGAGCTTTAGCGCTTTATCGCCACCACCAAAAGCATTGGCTGCTTTTTCTGAAATAAAGGAATAAGTGACGGCTTCCATCATACCGCGAGCAGCAAGCGAGCGGCGTGCAAGGCGGGTGCGAATTTGTAGCGTTGTCAAAATTGCTTCACCAACGCCTGCTGGCATTGCGAGTGGTGTTGGCACAATTTTATCAATGCCATAAATACGCATCACTTCTTCAACCAAGTCAGCCTTACCATCAATATCAGGGCGCCAGCTTGGTACCGTTACATTAGCGCTCTCACCGTTGATTGCAACCTTAAAGCCAAGACTTTCTAAAATTTGTGCAGCTTGTTCCTTGCTCACATCAAGGCTAGTAAGACGCTTGATTTCACTGAATGGCATAGTGACAACTTTTAGGTCTGCTGCTTCATAGCCAGTTGTTTTGAGCGTGCTTGGTGTACCGCCAACCATATCAGTTAGCAATTTGGTGGCAATTTTTAAGCCATCAACCATAAATTCAGGGTCAACACCGCGCTCAAAACGATAACGCGCATCGGTAACAATGCCAAGCTCACGGCCAGTCATTGCAATATTGCGGGGATCCCAAAGCGCTGATTCAATGATAATATTGGTGGTATTTTCATCAACGCCGCTATCTTCGCCGCCCATAACACCGGCAATTGATTCAACTTGGGCGCTATCAGCAATGACACAAATCTTATTGTTAAGATTATAGGTCTTGCCATCAAGGGCAATAATGGTTTCGCCATCTTTTGCGCGGCGAACCGTCAAATTACCCTTAACCTTATCGGCATCAAAAACATGTAATGGGCGACCAAGATCAAAAGTGATATAATTGGTCATATCGACTGCGGCATTGATTGACCGTAAACCAATGGCAGTAAGGCGCTTTTGCATCCATTGTGGACTTTGGGTGTTTTTAACATTCTTTACCATAACCCATGAAAAGCCTAGGCAAAGCGGTGTTTGATCTGCAAAATCAAGGCTAACATCAATCGATGGCTCAAAACTGCCTTGAATGTCTGGAACATTGAGCGGCTTTAAAGTGCCAAGCCCACTTGCCGCCAAATCACGGGCAATACCGCGAACGCCCGTGCAATCAGGACGGTTGGGGGTGATTGATACATCAATGATTGGATCATCAAGACCTGCATAGCTCGCAAAAGAGCTACCAATTGGTGCATCTTCTGGCAGATCAATAATGCCATTATGCTCGTTGGAAAGCAATAATTCGCGTTCAGAGCACATCATGCCAAAGCTTTCAACGCCGCGAATTTTGCCAACAGCAAGTGTTACATCAAGGCCGGGTACATAAGCACCGGGGCGACCAAAAACACCAATGAGGCCGGCGCGCGCATTAGGTGCACCGCAAACAACTTGCAACGGTTTGCCATCACCAGTATCGACTGATAAAACCTGCAATTTATCGGCATCAGGATGTCTTTGTGCGCTAACAACCTTGGCAATAACAAAGGCATTAAAGGCTTCACGCGTATCAACATCTTCAACCTCAAGACCGATAGAGGTGAGACGCTCAGTAATTTCATTAAGGCTGGCTGTCGTATCAAGGTGTTCTTTAAGCCAAGATAGAGTAAATTTCATTTTTTTAACCTTTCGGTATGGCGCTTGGCGCCGCAATCACGCAATATTTAACAAGGCTTATTGACTAAGACCGCTTAGCAAGTTTGGAATATCAAGCGGGCGGAAACCATAATGGTTAAGCCAGCGAACATCCGCTTCAAAGAAAGCACGTAGATCCGGCATGCCATATTTAAGCATGGCAAGGCGATCAATGCCGATACCCCAAGCAAAGCCTTGATATTCATCAGGATCTAAATTGCAGTTGCGTAAAACATTGGGGTTAACCATACCGCAACCCAAAACTTCCAACCAATCATTGCCTTCACCAAATTTAATCTCGCCGCCAGAGCGGTCACATTGGATATCAACTTCCATGGATGGCTCGGTGAATGGGAAGAAGGATGGACGAAGACGCATTTTAACCGATGGTACTTCAAAAAACGCTTTAATAAATTCTTCAAAAACCCAAACCATATTGGCAATGGTGGAGGTTTTATCGATCACCAAGCCTTCAATCTGATGGAACATTGGTGAATGGGTGGCATCTGAATCCATGCGATAGGTTTTACCAGGGATAACAATGCGAATAGGCGGTTGTTGTACTTCCATGGTGTGAATTTGCACAGGGCTTGTATGGGTGCGCAATAATTTGCGGTTGCCTTGTTCATCACGATTGAAGAAAAACGTATCATGCATTTCACGCGCAGGGTGACCTTCCGGAAAGTTTAGCGCGGTAAAATTATAATAATCGGTTTCGATATCTGGGCCTTCAGCGATAGCAAAACCTAAATTTGCAAAAATTGCGGTAATTTCATCAATGACTTGCGAAATAGGGTGGATGCGGCCTTGTTCTGCAGGTGATGGACGCACCGGCAAGGTAACGTCAACAGTTTCACTGCGTAAACGCTCTGCAATAGCCGCTTTTTTAAGCACATCACGCTTATTGCTTAAAAGATCCGTAATACGGTTTTTAAGCCCGTTTAATATTGGCCCAACCTCTTTGCGCTCTTCAGCAGACATGGTACCAAGGCTTTTCATCTTTTCAGAAATAGCACCTTTTTTTCCCAAAGCATCAATGCGGATTGTTTCTAATGCCTGTTCGTCATTGGCATTTTCAATCGCAGCGGTTAATTCTTTTTCAATTTGTTCAATATCACTCATGATTTTGCCTTAAGTCCCAAGTGCAGCATAAAAAATTCCATTGCATTTAACATATTTTGTCCATCAACACCAAGCCGTATATTTTTGGCCAATTTTAAAGGTAGGATGCAAAATTTAAAAAATAAAACCAGCTCTTTCAAGTTTTCCAAAGTTTCTAACGAGATTTTGCGCCGCCATGCACCAAATGCCGCATGGGGCGTTCGTTCCTGATCAACCGCCTGCGTGGCGATTTGGAAAAACAACAACCATGCATCGCGCGCTTGTGCTTGCGCAAGGCTCATCACGGTTTCTGGTTCTTCATCAAAATCAAAAAAGCCAATTTTAGCTTGGCCTAAAAACATATCGACCGGATGTGGTCTGCCGTGACAAAGACCTGCCGCATGAACATCGCCTAATGCAGCTGAGCATTGGATCAATAGGCTATCGTGAAGATGGGTGTTTAATTCGCGTAATTGCTTTAAACGAGTTTGAATATTTTCGCCAACGTCACCCATCATGATTGCACTACCATCGCTGCAAATAACCTCTGGTACATCAATATGGTGTTTCTGAAACAGAGCTATCTTGCGCAATTCACGTTTTGCCATATCAGCGGGGCTTAAAATCGGCGAGGCGCGCAAAAAATGTGCTGGTAAAATCGGTGATAGAAACCCGTGTAATTTGCGCCCAAGACGGGGCCCGCCAACATCATGGCGTTTGATAAAAACCCGCTCATCACCACGCATGGCATAGCTTGTTCTTTTTCCAACACTTGCCGCTATGAGAACTTTGTCAGCCTCACTACATGCATAGGGATCGGAAAAAGAAAATTCTAACATGATAGCGCTTATTCGTGCCTTTATTTATGTCGAGGTATTGGGTGTAAATAATGGATAGCAATGCTTAACAAAAACTATGTTTGTTTCCACTATGCTTAAATTCCATTGAAAGCAAAAAAATAAATCGGCCCTTTTGTTGCATTATCAATGCTATAAGTCTAGCCTTTTGATAAAATTTATATTTTTGGGTTTAGCTTTTTTTGATTAAAAAGTTAAAAGAAAAGCCCGCAACCGGTTTTGCCAGTGCGGGCTTGATCTTCACTCAAGATCCTTTTAGAACCACTGGCTTATTGCACAGCAGCTTCAAAAGCATTTGGAGTTGTGTCTTTAAGATATTCCAAAGCCTTCTTTGCAGACTGAACAAGAGCAGAAAATGCTGCAGGTTCATGAATTGCAAGATCAGAAAGAACCTTACGGTCAACTTCAATACCAGCCTTGTTAAGACCGTCAATGAAGCGGCCATAGCTTAAACCTTCAGCGCGAACGGCAGCGTTAATACGCTGAATCCACAATGCGCGGAATGTACGCTTACGATTTTTACGGTCGCGATAAGCATATTGCTTTGAACGGTCAACCGCAGCCTTCGCAGTACGAATGGTGCTTTTGCGACGGCCATAAAAACCTGAAGCTTGCTTTAAAACTTTTTTGTGCTTGGCGTGAGACGTTACGCCGCGTTTTACACGTGCCATGTCATGATATCCTTGAAAAAACACTCAATAAGAGTGCGATAATTTCTTACAGTCCGTTAGGAAGATAAAAATTTACAACCTTTTTGCCATCCGGCTCAGCAAGCACCATAGTGCCGCGTGCGTCACGAATGAATTTATTGGACCGTTTGATCATGCCATGACGCTTGCCAGCGGCAGCAGCCTTGACCTTGCCAGTTGCAGTAATTTTAAACCGCTTTTTGGCAGAAGATTTGGTCTTCATCTTGGGCATTTTGCTCTCCATATGTTAAAAATTAAAGGAAAAGGCTGACCAGAGCCAATTCCAAGCTACTCAAAAGTTACCACGGCATGCCCTGCCGGACAACTTGAACGCTTGCTCCATAGCCTATTGAGGGTAAAATAGCAAGCAAGTGTTCACGAAAAGAAGCGCTTTTCATGGTTTAATAGCCAATCTTTGCGCCATAAACCACCTGCATAGCCAGTTAAAGACCCATCTGAGCCAATAACGCGGTGGCATGGAATAATGATGGCAATCTGATTCTGGCCATTGGCTCTTGCCACTGCCCGCATTGCCGTTGGTCGTTCAATATCTTTGGCAAGAGCTGCGTAAGAGCAAGTAGTGCCATTGGGTATTTCTTGCAACGCTCTCCAAACATTGGCGGTAAATGGCGACCCATGAAGGGCTAGCGGTGTTTTAAACATACAGGATTGGCCGCTAAAATAAGCATCAAGTTCCGCACTCAACCGATCTAAAATATCGTTATTGGCAAACTCAATTGCTGACTTCGTCGATAATTGTAGTTTTTTAAGTTCATTGGGTAGCCCCTTTCGGTCAAAAAACTCAAGCAAATGTAAAAACTGATTATCCGCCACTGCTAGCATTTGACCAATCGGCGTATCAATCCATTTTGCTTTAAGGAGGGTACGGTTTTTAAGTGCCTGTGGCGGCTCACCAATCAGTCGAATAATCGCATCACGAAAGCCGCTTGATGATTCGTAGCCAGTTTCTAGTTGGGTATTAATGACTGAATCGCCAGCGCTTAATTGAGCGGCAGCTTTGCTTGCGCGCTTTAACCTTGCAAGGTCAAGAAAGGTCATGCCAATGGTGCGCTTAAAAATCCGCCGCACCGTTGATAATTCATAGCCAAGTGCGCTGATATCTTCTTCACCCCAAATATGGTCGGGGTTGCTTTCAAGCCTTTGCATCAGGTTTAAATAGCATGGGTCTTTCTCAGAAAGGCTTTGTAAAGGTTTGCATTTAGTGCAGGGGCGAAAACCTTGCTCCAAACAACTTGCCGCATTGTCGGCAAAAAATACATTTTTTTGTAAGGGCTTGCGTGCCTTGCAAGAAAGACGACAAAAAATACCCGTTGTTTTAACGCAAACAAATATATGCCCATCATAGGCATGGCTTGATGCGCAAAGGGCTTCATATAATTGGTCGCTATTATTTAAAAAAATTGTGCTCATAAAATCAATATAAAGTATTTTTTCAACCTTGTCCGCCGATTATCGGGCAAGCAATTTTTACAACTGCATTTATAGGCATAATTTTGCAATAAAATATTTTAAAACCCTCAACCTATGGGGAGCGGAGTTTATCAGTGATAAACGGGTGGCAAAACAATTTTACCATTTGGAATATCGATGCCCAAAAGAAAAATTAAAATTGAGGCGTTGAGTTAATGGATAATATAGACGGTAACTCGCATTTTTTCCATTTTTAGCTTTAAATCTTCCTTAGCCACATCAGAATATAAAAAGCCGGAAAAAAAGCCATCATCAAGAAAATCTAACACACCATCAAGTTTTGCTTTATCACTCAACTTAAAGGAATTAATAAGAATTTTTAATGTTTTACCTTTTTCCGCGTGTTCGCTTATCCAATCTGAAAATACATCCTTCAAGCCATATGTGCCGAATTTTGATTGTCCACCTTCTGCAAAATAGGTAAATTTTTCACCATTTAGTAAAGCGATAAATGCATTAATGACTTCGGAGGTCGATCGGCATTTAAGAAGATTTATTGCAATTTTAGCATTATCCTTGCCATATTCTTCGTCAACCTGGTGATATTGTAAATATTTGATTATAAACATGACACATCCGCACTTTAAAATGGATTGAATTGTTTTGGAAGGCATGTGTTAAAAATTAGGCTTGTTAAAAGCAAGCGAACACCAAGGATAATTTCCATTAAGTAAAAATATATGCGAAAGAAACCTATTTTTCAAGAAATAAATATAATCTGTATTTTAGGTATTTGATTGCCCAAATAATACGATATTAATTTTCATTCTCAATGCAAGGTTGCGACATTTTAATATTGCTTTTCAAAATGTCGAAATCTTTAAATTCATTTGGGTCATTAAATAAGTTAACTTGCGCTAAGTAAATCAATTCCGATATATTGTGGTGATAGCTTTGGGCGGTTTGCAAGTTCAATATGGTCTATCACGTGCTACTCTAAAGAAAGCTGTAAAAGCTAAAAGCGCATTTTTTCTTTTCCAAAATAGCTATCAACACAATTTACGATAAATCTTGCCTATCTACCAAGCACTAAAGCCCAATAGCGATAGTTTGGTTTTTGCGGTGATACGGCGTAGGCAAGACCATAATGGCTAAATTCTGGATCAAGCATATTTTTGCGGTGGCCTTTGGAATTCATCCATGCTTTAAAAACTGTTGCAAGGTCAGGTTGGCCAGCCGCAACATTTTCAGCCGCTGCGCCTCTTATGCCAAATCTGCGCACCCGTGCGCCAAAATCATTGCCCCAACCAATCGAATGTCCCATTTTTTGGTTCTGTGCCATACGCTCTGCTTGGTCTTGGGCGGCTTTTTTCAATAATGGATCTGGGCTCATAGAGGATAAGCGATTTTCCTTGCGGATTGCATTAAAAAGCTGGGTAACTTCATCTTCTTTTTTAAAGAATTTACCAAGCTGGGCGAAGCTTGTTTGCGGCAATAAAATGCTAGGTGCAAGCGCGATGCCTAGGGTTAAAAAATGGCGGCGGTGCAGCAAGGTTTTAGCATTGTTTTTTTGAATACTCATCATGAAATGCCTTTATTAGATAAGTTCAAGTAAATTAAGCTTCGATTTTAATGCGATATTGAATGAAATCGCTTTTTTGTGCCTTTTGATCATAAAGGGCTTGGGCGGCTTTATTACTTTCTTTGGTTACCCAATAAAGTCGTTCGCCTCCATTATTTTGGGCAACACTATGGATAAAATCAATAAGCTTGCCGCCAATACCCAATTTCCGCGATTTTTCTGCGGTAAACAAATCTTCCATGTAAAAATAGGGTTTGCTTGTCCATGTTGAAGCATGAATGACAAAATGGGCAATACCGCTTAATTCATTATTGATAAAAGCACCAACTGCAAAGATGGGAAAATTATTGTCCATCATGCGTTGCCAAGCAATATCAAACTCGATTGTCTCAGGATCAACATCATAAAAAATTATATATTGGCGAAATAATTCTAACCATGCTTCGTGGTCTGCTTGTTGTAAATAACGAATATTAACGGCATTTTCCATCATTTTCCCCTATCAAAAATTTTAAATATTGCGCTGTTCAATGCGTAAGTTTGAGCCCTGATAAACCCCAACAATGCGCAATTCACTTGAAAAAAACTTTAACTCTTCAAGCGCTAAATGAACAAGGTGGCTTTCTGGGTGGCCTTCAATATCAATGTAAAATTGTGTTGCTTTAAATCGTCCTTCAAGCTGATAGCTTTCAAGCTTAGTAACATTAATACCGCAAGTGGCAAAACCACCCAATGCCTTATAAAGCGCGGCTGGTACGTTACGGACGCGAAAAACAATTGTTGTAACAATATTTTCGTCAGCTTCATCATATTGGGGGCGATGGGCATCGCGGGATAAAACCACAAAGCGTGTAACATTATCGGCTGAATCTTCAACATTTTCTTGCAAAATATCAAGGCCATAAAGTTCTGCCGCTAAAAATGGTGCAAGTGCTGCCATGCTGCGCTCGCCCTTTTCGGCAACCAGTTTGGCGGCACCGGCGGTGTCACCTGCAACCATCGGCTTCCAACCATTTTGCTTGATAATATTGCGGCATTGGCCAAGTGCATGAATATGGCTGTGAACGGTTTTAATTTCTTCACGTTTTACACCGGGTAAAACCATAAGTTGAAAATGGATAGGCAGGTAATATTCACCAATAATATTCAAAGGTGAGCGTGGCAATAAATGATGGATATCAGCAACACGACCAGCCAGCGTATTTTCAATTGGGATCATCGCAAGTTTTGCTTCGCCACTTTCAACGGCGCTAAATGCATCTTCAAAAGTTGCACAAGGCAAAGGCTCCATATTGGGAAACATATTGCGGCAAGCCGTATCGGAATTAGCACCATAATCCCCTTGAAAGGCAATTTTTGCTTTTGGTTGCGCTGGTTGTGTAGCCATTATTTTAAAGCCTTTCCATTTTCTAATTTTATGATTTCTTTGGCGCGTTCAAGGTCTTCTGGTGTATCAACACCAAGGGGAATACTATCAATAATTTCAACATCAATACGCATAAAAGCTTCTAATGCACGCAATTGTTCGAGCTTTTCGCGTTGCTCCAATGGGGAGGGTTTTAGGCTAACGAAGCGCTTTAGCGCTTCACGCCTATAGGCATATAGCCCGATATGATGATAGAGTGGGCCGGCGCCTGTTGGTGCGGTGGCGCGGGTAAAATAAAGGGCGCGCAAGCGTTGCGGTGCAATTTGTGAGCCAACCACTTTGACGACATTGGGGTTGTTTTTTTCCTCTTCACGGGTAATTTCAACGCAAAGGGTGGCTATATCAACATTTTTGTCATCAAGAGGTGCAAAGGCAGCACCAATTTCATCTGGACTAATGGTGGGCAAATCGCCCTGCACATTGATGATCGCATCATATTTGCCATCACTATCGACTTTTTGTAGCGCTTCAAAAATACGGTCAGAACCCGATTCATGGTCTTTGGCTGTCATTACTGCGTCAAAACCATGTTGAAGCACCACCGCTTTAATGGTTTCATCATCGGTTGCGACAACAACTGGGCCAATATTGGCAGCTCTCGCGCGTTCAGCCACATGGACGATCATTGGCTTGCCGCAAATATCGGCAAGTGGCTTGCCGGGTAAACGGGTAGAGGCCAAACGGGCTGGAATAATGATAAGGGCGGATTGGGTCATGAAATATCCTCAAAAACAGCATTGCCACATTAAATAATTGCCGATGGTAGGTTTGCTGCGACTTTATAGACGTTGCAGTCTTATTACAAAAGTTCTATTTTACCAAAGCTATTTTTAAAAGGTTTTTCTTTGTCTCATGTTTCGCATTTCAGTTGCTACCATTAATAATTTTATTCTTATCTGCCTGTTATGGTTTATTGTGCTTATCACACTTTATTATGTTAGTGAGACAATTTATAGCAATCCTGATCCAATAAAAAGTGAAAATAGTCTTGTGCAAGAGCCAAGCGCAAATAATATCGCTGATAAGACAACCACAACAACTAAGACTTTAGAAACCCGCCTTGCAACAGGTGATATAGAACATGGGCGAAAATTATTTGGTGAATGCGGTCTTTGTCACATACCCGCTGAGAATGGCCCAAATCGTCTAGGTCCTAATTTGTGGCAGATTGTCGGTCGTCCAGCAGGTACGGTTAATGGCTTTAATTATTCAAGTGCCATGCGCCAATTGGGGCAAAGCGGTGCAAAATGGAATTATCAAAGCTTGGATGCATTTTTAAGCGCGCCACAACGCACATTAAAAGGCACAATCATGACCTATAAGGGCATGAAAGATGCACAAGATCGCGCTGATCTGTTACTTTATTTGCGCTCTTTAAGTGATAATCCGCAGGACCTACCAAAGGTTGATAAAGCAATTGATAGTGAAGACCAGTAGTTTTGCACTATTTTGTTGGTGTAAAAGTCCATCTTATTCATTTATTAAAGATAATTAATTATGAAGAATTTGCCATAAGTTTGGCAAAAAGCACATGATAATAGCATTTAAACTATAGCTCATAGATGCTCGACAAATGAATTGATAGGCAAAGGTTCAATATGCAAAGAGTAGCGACATTTTTTAAAATCATACTTTTAACTGCTTTAATAATGCCTTTTAATGTCGCGCTTAACGCTTTTGCCGAGCCCGCCAATCACCAACAAGAGTTGGGTGTGCAATCTGATATAACGCAGCAAAGCTCACCTAAAGCTGAACCAATATGGCGAACAAGTTCAAGTCTTGGCGATGCACCCAAATATGATGCTAATTTTAAACATTATGATTATGTCAATCCTGCTGCGAAAAAGGGTGGAACTCTTAATATTATTGTAACTGGAACTTTTGATAATCTAAATGCTTTCATTCCTAATGGTAATGTTGATAGCAATATTATGTTGATTTATGATACTTTGATGGCACGTTCAACGGACCAAAATAGTGTAAACTATCCGCTTATCGCTACGGCCTTACAATATCCTGATGATTATTCTTGGGTGAAATATAAAATAACGGATAAGGCGACATTTCATGATGGTACACCGATTACGCCGGAAGATGTGGCTTGGTCATTTAATACATTAAAAAGTGTGTCGCCCATTTATAGCTCTTATTATAGTGGTGTAAAATTGGCGGAAGTCACCGGAAAAGACGAAGTCACATTTATTTTTGCTGAAGCAGGAAACCGCGAATTGCCTAATATTATCGGCCAATTGCCGATTTTGCCAAAACATTGGTGGGAGGCAAAGGACGCTAATGGTAAACCGCGTGATATTTCTAAGCCTTTGCGTGAAATACCGCTTGGCTCTGGCCCTTACCGTTTGGAAAACTATAACTTTGGCAAATCCTCTCTTTATAAACGGGTGGATAATTATTGGGGTAGGGATTTGCCGGTCAACATTGGCCGCAATAATTTTGATGCGGTTCGCAACACTTATTATTTGAATGAAAACGCCAGTTGGGAAGCCTTTAAAAAAGGCGGTATTGGTGATTATAGGCAAGAAACCCGTATTCAATCTTGGATGCAAAAATATGATTTTACTGCAGTTAAAAACGGTTTGGTTAAACGCGAAAGCTTTGAAATTCATAGCTCTGGTCGCATGCAGGGTTATTTTATAAATTTACGGCGTGAAAAATTTGATGATGTTAGAGTGCGTAAGGCTTTAACTTTAGCCTTTGATTTTGAACATATGAACCGAGCTTTGTTTTTTGATCAATATCAACGCATCACCAGCTATTTTTATGGGCTCGATTTTGTTACCGCGCAAGAGATGCCGCAAGGTAAAGAATTGCAATTATTGGAAAGCGTTAAGTCGGAAGTACCAATAGAAGTATTTGAAAAGCCTTTTACCTTGCCTGTTTATAAGAATTCAACAGAGCTGCGTAAAAATTTAAGCGAAGCCATGAAATTGTTGCAAGATGCTGGTTGGCAGTTGAAAAATAATCAATTGGTTAATGCGCAAGGCGCGCCTTTTAGAATTGAAATTTTGTTAGATAATTCAGCTTTCGAGCGGGTAACTGCCCTTTATATTGCCAATTTAAAGCGCTTGGGTATTGATGCAACAATGCGCACAATTGACACTGCCCAATATCAAAACCGTCTTTATAATTATGATTATGATGTTATTTCTAGCATCATCGGCCAATCAGATTCACCAGGTAATGAGCAGCTTTATTATTTTGGCTCAACCATGGCAAATAAAAATGGCGGTAAAAATTATGTCGGCATTAAAAATCCTGCAGTCGATAAGATGATTAATGCGATTATTTATGCCAAAAATCGTGATGATCTGGTCGCAGCGGCAAGGGCAATGGATCGAATTTTATTATGGAATTACTACGTGGTGCCGCAATGGACATCATCAAAGATTAATATTGCCTATTGGGATAAATTTGACATTCCGCGACCGCAGCCAGAGGCATCGGGGTTTGATATTTATTCTTGGTCAATTGATCCGCAAAAAGAACAAGCATTACAGCAAAAATCGTCAGGTCAATAATCTTATCGGTAATTATGGTTTTAAATCGCAGCATTTATTTTGCACTTTATTTACCATATTTGCTTAGAGTTACGTTTTATCATTATAACAAAATTAGGCGAATTTCGTTTTGTGACTGATTGGTAAAAATCAATTGCATATTGAAGAAAGAAAATGGCAATGAAATCAATGGCGCGGATAGAGCCGCTAGCAATAATGGGGAGATATTAATGGCCGCTTATATCCTACGCCGCTTATTGTTGATTATACCAACCATTATTGGCATTTTAACCATTACTTTTGTTATTTTGCAATTTACCCCTGGTGGGCCAATTGAAACCATTGCTGCACAATTGCAAGGTGGCGGAAATGGTCCATTAGACCGTATCTCTGGCGGTGGCGGTGATATGGGCATTAGCGCTGAAAATGTTGGCGCTCACACAAGTTCCAGCCAGTCAATCTATCGCGGTGCGCAAGGTATGGACCCAGCCTATATCAAAAAGCTTGAAGAAAAATTTGGTTTTGATAAACCAGCTTGGCAACGCTATCTCATTTTATTGCGCGATTATAGCACATTTAATTTCGGTAATTCTTTCATTTCAGACCAACCAATTATCGATATGATTAAAAAGACCTTGCCTGTTTCGGTGACACTTGGTCTTTGGTTAATGCTCATTTCCTATGCAATTTCCATTCCTCTTGGTATTCGCAAAGCGCTTAAAGACGGCTCTGCCTTTGATGTTTGGACAAGTGCGGTTATCATTATCGGCTATTCTATTCCGGGCTTTTTGTTTGGCGTTATGCTGATTGTATTTTTTGCCGGCGGTTCGTTCTTTGACTGGTTTCCACTTCGCGGATTAACCTCCGATAATTTTGATGAATTATCATGGGGTGGCAAGATTCTTGATTATTTATGGCATATCACTTTGCCTGTTGCTGCTATGGCAATTTCGGCTTTTGCTACAACAACATTGCTTACTAAAAACTGCTTTTTGGAAGAAATCCGTAAGCAATATGTGGTAACCGCCCGCGCCAAAGGGCTAAGTGATCGTAAAGTGCTTTATGGGCATGTTTTCCGCAATGCAATGTTGGTCGTTATTGCTGGCTTTCCTGCAGCATTTATTAATTCCTTTTTTACCGGCTCGCTGCTTATTGAAATGCTGTTTTCCTTAGAAGGCATGGGGCTCATGAGTTACACGGCAGTTGTGGATCGTGACTATCC
Source organism: Bartonella sp. HY761 (assembly GCF_026743145.1). Classification (NCBI taxonomy): domain Bacteria; kingdom Pseudomonadati; phylum Pseudomonadota; class Alphaproteobacteria; order Hyphomicrobiales; family Bartonellaceae; genus Bartonella; species Bartonella sp. HY761. The sequence goes on along the minus strand of NZ_CP104887.1, from coordinate 2,971,685 downwards.
AGTTGTACTTGGCACTTTGTTCATTTTTTCATTGCTTGGCCTCGTTGTCGCGCTTGTGTCAGATCTTGTTTATATGTTGGTTGATCCGCGTATTGATTTTGAAAAGAGGGATGTATAATGGCGAGTAATCCTTCAAATATTATGGCGGGTGAAAATACCGCTAATGGTTTAGCAAGCGAAATTGCGCAGGACGTTCATCGTTCAAGCGAACAAAAACAAAATAAACAAAAACATCGCCGTCCGTTTTTGTCGCCATTAAACCAACGGCGTTGGCGTAATTTTAAGAAAAATCGTCGTGGTTATTGGTCTCTTTGGTTATTCTTATTTTTATGCCTTTGTTCGTTTGGGGCTGCCTTTATTGCCAATGATCGACCGATTATTGCGTCCTATAAGGGTGAATTGCTGTTTCCAGCCTTTGTTGATTACCCTGATGAAAAATTTGGCGGCACTTTGGCTGCTGCCTATTTTCGTGATGGCTATATTCAAAAAGAAATAAATGAGCATGGTTGGGCAATTTGGCCACCTATTCATTATTCTTATGATACACCGAGCGAACAAACCCAAGCTTTATCTCCACCCTTTTGGATGCAAAGTAAGGATGAGCGTTGCAGATTTTATGATGGTGGTGCAGCAAATCCTGAATGTAAATTTGGCAATTGGAATATTCTAGGGACAGACGATCAAACGCGCGATATTTTTGCCCGCGCTCTTTATGGCTTCCGCGTATCGGTGGCCTTTACGGTTATTTTAACCGTATTTTCCACAATTATTGGCGTTGCGGCCGGTGCGGTGCAAGGTTATTTTGGTGGTTGGGTTGATCTTATTTTCCAGCGATTTATTGAGATTTGGTCGTCTATACCAACGCTTTATTTGTTAATTATTCTATCGGCTTTTTTTGCACAGGGCTTTTGGGTATTGCTGGCGATTATGCTGCTGTTCCAATGGGTAACATTAGTCGGCGTGGTGCGGGCCGAATTTTTACGAGCGCGTAATTTTGAATATGTTAATGCCGCACGTGCGCTGGGTGTTTCTAATATCACGATTATGATCCGTCATTTATTGCCAAATGCTATGGTTGCCACCATTACCTTTTTACCATTTTTGTTAACTGCTGGCATTTCAGCCCTTGCTTCACTTGACTTCCTTGGCTTTGGTTTGCCGCCCGGCTCCCCTTCGCTTGGTGAATTAATGCTGCAGGCAAAAAACAATATTAATGCGCCGTGGATTGGTATAACTGGCTTTATTACTCTTGCCGTGCTTTTATCCTTGCTTGCCTTTATTGGTGAAGCGGCGCGTGATGCATTTGACCCAAGAAAGACACTCCAATGACGCCATTGCTATCAGTTCGCGATCTTTCTGTTGCCTTTCGTCAAGATGGTGAAGAAAAACTATCGGTAAAAAATGTGTCCTTTGATATTCTGCCCGGTGAAACTGTTGCACTGGTGGGTGAATCAGGGTCAGGTAAATCAGTCACGGCTTTATCGGTATTAAAATTATTACCCTATCCTATGGCTAGTCATCCATCGGGCGAAATTTTATTTCGCCAAGATGATAGGGACAAGGATTTGATGAAATATAGCGAAAAGCAGCTGCAAAGCGTGCGCGGTAAAGATATTTCGATGATCTTTCAAGAACCAATGACTTCGCTTAATCCGCTTCATCGAGTGGAGCAGCAGATTGGTGAGATTTTACGTATCCACCAAGGTATGAGCACTAATGCTGCGCGTTTGCGTACGGTTGAACTTTTGGAGCAGGTGGGCATTAAAAATGCAGCAATGCGGCTACGCTCTTACCCGCATGAATTATCCGGTGGACAAAGACAACGGGTCATGATTGCTATGGCATTAGCCAATAATCCTCGGCTATTGATTGCTGATGAACCAACCACCGCCCTTGATGTAACTGTGCAAGCGCAAATTTTGGATCTTTTGGCTGATTTGAAAAAACAACATAAAATGTCCATGTTGTTTATCACCCATGATCTTGGCATTGTGCGAAAAATTGCCGACCGTGTTGCGGTCATGACCAAGGGTGAAATTGTTGAGATGGCACCGGTGGATGAAATATTTGCTAATCCCCAACATGAATATACCAAAAAGCTTTTAGCAGCAGAGCCAAAGGGTAGTCCGCCTGCGGTTGATCCAAATGCACCAATTATTATGCGCGGCGAAAATGTGCGGGTGTGGTTCCCGATAAAGACCGGGCTTTTTCGTAGAACAACCGATTATATCAAAGCGGTGAATGGCATTGATATTACCATAAAAGCAGGGCAAACTTTAGGTGTTGTTGGTGAGTCAGGCTCAGGAAAGACGACCTTAGGACTTGCTTTAATCCGCATGATTTCGTCAAAAGGCATTATCAAATTTGATGGTGAGAATATTAATGCTTTAAGCTTTAAGAAAATGCGGCCATTGCGCCGCGATATCCAAATTGTTTTCCAAGATCCTTTTGGCTCATTGTCGCCGCGCATGTCGGTGGGGGAAATTATTGCCGAGGGGCTTTCTATTCATGAGCCAAAGTTGTCCTATGAAGAGCGCGAGGATAGGGTGATTGCCGCGATGGAGGAGGTGCGCCTTGATCCGCAATCGCGCCATCGCTATCCCCATGAATTTTCTGGCGGGCAAAGGCAGCGTATCTCGATAGCGCGTGCCATGGTGTTAAATCCGCGTTTTGTTATGTTGGACGAGCCAACCTCTGCTCTTGATATGAGTGTGCAAGCCGAGGTAGTTGATTTGCTGCGCGAGTTGCAACGAAAACACAATCTTTCTTATCTTTTCATCAGTCATGATTTAAAGGTGGTTAAAGCCCTTGCCAATGAGGTGATGGTGATGCGTGATGGTAGAGTGGTTGAACGGGGGGCCGCAAAAGATATTTTTGCTAATCCGCGTGAAGACTATACCAAAACCCTTATGGCCGCTGCTTTTAATATGAATACGCGATTAAATAACGGGAAAGTTATGCCAAAACTATAAAACACCAAAAATGCGCTTTGGTGTTTAACAAATATTGTTCATAAAATTAACAACCTCTAATCGTAAAATTTATGACAATGCTTTCGCATATCATCTAGCGATATTAGTTGTTACTTAGACCATTAAATTCATACGAAAAGTGCTTTCCCATTTGGATGGGGAGGCTTTCCAACGCCTTAAATTTTAACGCATTGCTGACAAAAAACATATCAGAAGTCATTTTATCAAAATAAAAATACGAGTTTTAACACAGGATTTATGCTTAAATTTGAATATATTGGTCGTGAAAATTAAGAAAACATATGATCTGTTATGCTAAAATAGTTGATATTGATGATGTTATAAACGAAGAGATCACCATCTCTATCGGCGAATTTACTCTTGTCTGCTTTTGTGGCTATATGCCAAAGGCATTTGATAAAAATAAAATTTATCTTTGTGAAATTGACCTTGATTTTTTTGATAATGAAATTCTAGAAGAGGCCAAGGGTAATAATGTCAGGATCGAGCGTGATGGGGACGGTTTTAACTATACCCTTTATGGCTATTACAGCCATGGTTCGCTGTTTTTAAATGGGCTTTATTTTGATGATGAATTTTTATTAGACTATAGCTATCTTGATAATAAATTTGTCCAAATAAAAGTAAGCAGAATAAATCTTAATATTTTATCAAAATGAATTTATTCATGCCTTGACTTTTAAAAAAATCGTTGCAGCAACAAAATGCTACAACGATTAAAGATATATTAGAGCGCATTTCGATCTGATTGGATCAAATCCGCGCTCTAATACATTGTTTACACCGCGTTTTTTGTCCGAAAACCGCTTCACACTTTTCGAAAAACGCTCTAAAAGCAAATAGATAGATTTTTAAGCGCTATGGGAAAAAATATCACTTTCAGACCAACCCATAAGGTCGAGCTCTGCTCTTGATGGCAAAAACTCAAAACAGGCTTTTGCAACATTTGTGCGGCCTTCACGGGCAAGGCGTTCTACCAAAATTGCACGCAAGCGATGTAAGTAGAGGACGTCAGATGCCGCATATTCAATTTGCGCTGGCGTTAATTCAAAGGCTGCCCAGTCAGATGATTGCTGCTGCTTGGAAATTGTAACATCCAATAATTCAATGCAAATGTCGCGCAAACCATGGCGGTCGGTATAGGTACGGGTGAGTTTTGACGCAATTTTAGTGCAAAATACTGGCTTTACTTCCGTATCAAAAGCAAGGCTTAAAACGGCAATATCAAAGCGGCCAAAATGGAAGATTTTTTCAATTTCTTGATTTTTTAAAAGGCTCACCAAATTAGGTGCAGTTTTTTGCCCCTTAGCAATTTGAATAACGTCGGCAGTACCATCGCCAGGGGAAATTTGTACAACGCATAAACGGTCACGATGAGGTTGCAACCCCAAAGTTTCGGTGTCAATGGCAACTGCCTTAACATTTTTATAATGGTCGAGATTTGGCAAATCACCCCGATGAACACGAATATCAGTCATCAAATTTTTCCTAAAACATGGTTATTAAATATGCCGTGCAAAGCTGTTCTTTGCACGGCTTGAAATATTAAGCAAGTGCCGCCAAAATATGTGCCCAAGAACGTTGCCCCTTGTGAAAAGAGGTCAAATTATATTTTTCATTGGGTGAATGGATGCAGTCACTATCAAGAGCAAAGCCGACGAGCAGGGATTCCATTTTTAAGTAATCTTGAAAATCGCCAACAATTGGAATAGAGCCGCCCATGGCAACCAATTCTGCTTGCTTACCCCATTCTTGCGATAGGGCAATTTTAGCCTTGGAAACAATTGCTGAATCATAAGGCAATTGAATAGCAGGGGAAGCGCCATGCTCGATAAATTCAACCGAGCAATCAGCAGGGATGCGTTCTTTAACAAATTTGCGGAAAGCGTTGCGAATTTGGATCGGGTCTTGCTTATGGACAAGACGGAAAGAGATTTTAGCCGATGCTTGTGCAGCAATAACGGTTTTAAAGCCTTCCCCTTCATAGCCACCGCTAATGCCATTAAATTCGGCAGTAGGACGCGCCCAGATAAGTTCAAGCAGACTGCGATTGTTTTCACCGCTTGGGAAAGACAGGCCAACAGGATTTAAAAATTCTTTTGGCCCAAGACCAAGATTGTCCCATTGTGCTAAAATTTGGGTAGGGGTTTCTTCAACACCATCATAAAAGCCGGCAATAGTCACTGCGCCATTTTCATCATGCACATCGGCAAGAATTTTGCTTAAAATACGGATAGGGTTAGCGGCAGCCCCGCCATAATAGCCTGAATGAAGATCACGATTGGCAGCTTTTACAATAATTTCTTCGCCCACAAGACCGCGCAATCCAACTGAAATGGAAGGCGTTGTCTCATTCCACATCGATGTATCACAAACAAGGGCAAAATCAGCACGCAATTCATTGCGGTGGCTCTCTAAAAATGGCTTTAAGGAAGGGGAACCCGATTCCTCTTCACCTTCAAATAAAATGGTAACTGCAACAGGTAATTGCCCAGTTTCTGCTTTAAAAGCCCGCAAAGCTTCAACAAAGGTCATAAGCTGACCCTTATCATCAGATGAGCCACGACCAGTAATAACTTTTTGCCCATCGCGCTCTTTCACTTTTGGGTCAAACGGATCATCCTCCCAAAGGGCAAGCGGATCAACTGGCTGAACGTCGTAATGACCGTAAAACAATACGTGAGGGCAGTTTTCGCTTGGGCCTGCATGATGAGCAACCACCATTGGGTGGCCGGTCGTATCGCGGCGCGATGCTTCAAAACCAATGGATTTTAGATCTTCTACCAGCCAATCAGCAGCTTTTTTACAATCTTCCTTAAAGGCAGGGTCGGTGGAAATAGATTTAATTCTTAACAAATCAAATAGCCGTTCAAGGCTTTGATCAAGATTACCATCAAGGCGTTTAAGAACATTTTCCAGCATCATAAATCCACTTTCCAAAAATTGTTAAATAATTAAGCAGTATTAAAGCTAAAAAAAACACTTCAAGCAAGTGCGCAGTTAAAAATAAGCTTGGGCCTATCATCTTCGTGATCAAATAAATTGATCTTCAACCATTATCTTGGCAAGATGAACAATAAAAGGTTGAGCGACCCGATTGTACAATGCGTGAAATGATTGTGCCACAATTGGTGCATAGTTGGTTTTCACGACCATAAACAGCAAAATTATGTTGGAAATAGCCAAGTGAACCATCCGCATGGCGATAGTCACGCAAGGTCGAGCCACCAGCTTTAATTGCTTCAGCAATAACATCCTTAATGGCAATGGCTAATGCTTCACTTTTTTGCAACGCAAATTCACTACCATTGGCTAAATGTTCACCGCTTAATTGCGGCGATAGTCCCGCCCGCCATAAGGATTCGCACACATAAATATTGCCAAGGCCAGCAATGATGCTTTGATCCAATAATAAGGCTTTAAGGGGAGCTTTCTTATTCTTAAAGGCATCGCGCAGATAGTCGCCTGATAATACGTTGCCTAAGGGTTCAATGCCTAGTTTCTTAAATGCTGCATAGTCAGCAAAATTTGTGTCTAGCTCAAGGGTGAAGAAGCCAAAACGGCGCGGATCATTATAAACGGCTTCAAAAATTTTACCGTCTTTATTAAGCCCTAAAATGACATGGTCATGGGCGACTATTTTATCTTTTGGTGCATCATCACCGCTTTGACGCAGCCGCCATGACCCCGACATCCCTAAGTGACTAACAATAAAAAAGCCACCATCAAGATGGATAACAAGATATTTAGAACGCCGTGTTAAGGATCTGATTTTTTGCCCTTTAATGAGGTCTTTCATATTTTCTGCATAGGGCAAACGCAATTTTTTATCACTGGTTTTAATATAGTCGATATGTGCGCCTTCAAGATCTGGTGCAAGACCGCTACGGACCGTTTCAACCTCGGGTAGTTCTGGCATTTATAGTCTCTAATTCCTATTGTAGTGAGCGTATTTGGTTTTGTAAGAAAAATATTGTCACGAATAATTATAGACTGCTCGGCATATTATTCGTTAGTTTTATTCAATAGGTGGTCAATCTGTCATATGAATGCAATAAATCTATGCGAAAAATAAATCATCGGTGTTATTGTCATGGCTTTGACCACGGATGTACTGGCAAAGCTTGACAAAAGGTCGGGCACTCCATTTCCCGGCCTTTGCTTTTTTAGCGGATGATTTTTTCATCCGCTATTTTTTTTGCGTTATAGCGTTAAACGTTAAATGCCCATTCGCCTTGGCGGAAGACGGCAACACGGCTACCATCGGCCTTAATGCCATCAATATCCATATCTTTGCCGCCAATCATCCAATCAATATGGATAAAGCTGCGATTGCCGCCAAGCGCTGCAATTTGGTCAGCACTTAATGATGCGCCATCCTTAAAGCATTTGGAATAGCATTGACCAAGCGCAATATGACAAGCGGCATTTTCGTCAAACAAGGTATTATAGAATAATAAACCACTTGCAGAAATTGGTGAAGAATGAGGCACAAGGGCAACTTCACCTAAATGGCGGGCACCTTCATCGGTATCAAGTACCTTGTTTAAAACAGCTTCGCCTTTAGATGCTTTTGCTTCAACCACTTTGCCATTTTCAAAACGCATGAAAATATCATCAATCAAGCTGCCTTGGTGCGACAAGGGCTTGGTTGAGCGTACATAGCCATCAACACGGCTATGATGGGGTGTGGTAAATACTTCTTCTGTTGGAATATTTGGATTGCAAATAATACCATTTTTAGCCATGGATGCACCGCCATGCCATTCATGCTCATCGGCGAGGCCTACAGTTAAATCGGTAATTGCGCTTTTAAAATGCAGCGCAGAAAAATTTTGCCCATTGAGCCATGAACCGCGCAGACGTAAATTAGCATTATGGCGTTGCCAAGCTTCAACCGCACCATCATTATCAACACGGCTTGCTTTAAAAATAGCTTCCGCCAATTGATGGGTGGCTTCATCTTCACTCAACTGGGGAAAAACAACTTTTGCCCATGATGGATTGGGATAGGAAACAATATTCCAATTCACATCAAAACCGGCAATTTTTTCAAGCGCTGGTTGATAGGCAAGTGAGGTTGCTTTGTTAAGACGTGATACTTTTTCAGGATCTTCGTTGGAAAGTAAAAGTGGATTATCGCCAGCGATGGCAAGGCGAGCTGCGCCATTTTCAAAAGCTTTTGCCATGCCTTCATAAAGCCATGAAGCGGCGCGGTCAAAGCTTGCATCATGGCCGTTATGGAAACGTTCTAGGCTTAAAACCTCGTCACCAAAAAAAGGGGTTACAACGCCTGCACCGGCCTTATAGGCATGATGGGCAATGCGCCGCACCAAAGGCAATGCTGCAATCGGCGCAGTTAAGACAACATCTTGTCCTTCTTTTAAGCCAAGCCCAACTTTCACCGCAACTTCTGCTAAACGGTCAAGCTTTGTTTCATCAATAATTGTCTTATTTTCTTGCATGGATTTGACCTCTTTTTTATTGCAAATTATTGGCTAAAATTAATATCGCTGAAAGCCAATGAAATGCAATGCTTAAATATCAAATAACAATGTCTATTGCCGTATGGAAAAGCTTTTTCATCATTTTATTCTCCACCGCCAATTTTCTCATTTAGCAATGATAAATAAGCGCCTATCGATTAATCATGCCTTCATATTCCCATGAAAAATATTTTGAATAATATCTTTGACCTTTTGCCAGCTATATTTCTCAATTAAAATGATTTTATAAGGACGATCCAAGTGGTTGTGTTTTAATTGGGCAATGCCCTCTCTTGTTGCAATCATCACGCTATAAATATCACAGCCATCTTCATCCCTATAGCCAATATACATGTCAAGTGAATAAAAGACACAATTATCAAGTGGCTTCCATTTTTCAAGATTATCAATATCTGAACAATGGAAGTCTTTGATTTCAAGCTGTTTGCTTATCAATTTTGTGTATTTTTTGGGTATTTTAAAAACCTAAGATAAAATCAAAAGTTTCGCTTTCATCCTTAACTTAAACGCTTAAAACGGGCGACAAAAAAACCATCCATGCCACTAAGTTTTGGATTTTCATTGGGTAAATCGGCAGGCGTCGTGCGCAAATATCCTTCATCGGTTAAAATATTTGCATAAATATTTTTAGCCTCATCGGACGTATTATTAAAGCTTTGGCAAAGTTCTTCAACGGTGAAGGGAACAAGCGCAACATTAGTGCGGTTTTTCAAAAACTTAGTAACCAGTCTTTCGCCTTCTCTTTTGCTTAAAGAACAGTTGGAAAATAATATCATGCCGCCAATTTTAACCAGATCAATGCTTTTTTCTAAAAGTTGCAATTGTAAATCTGCAAGTCTGCCGATTTCATCAAGGGATTTTGTCCACAATACATCGGGATGGCGGCGAATAGTGCCAGTTGATGAGCAGGGCGCATCAAGCAATAGTGCATCAAAAGGCTGTTCTGGTTTAAAATCCTGCAATTCGCCATTATAAGTGGCAACATTTAAGTTTAAACGTTCCATATTGGCAATGAGCCGTTTCATGCGATTTGTCGAGGCGTCAACCGCAGTCACATTTGCCCCAGTACTGGCAAGCTGCGCGGTTTTACCACCAGGGGCCGCACATAAATCGGCAATATTTTGCCCTTTATCAGCTTTCATTAAGCGGGCAGGTAGGCTTGCTGCAACATCTTGCACCCACCATTTACCTTGGGCAAAGCCCGGTAATTCTGGAATAGAGCAATCAACCTCAGCAATTCGGATAGATAGGAAGGGTAGCACTTCGCCGCCAAGTTCTTGTGCTATTGCTTCAACATCACCACTTGCTGTGATGTCCAAAGGCGGCTCATAGGCTTGTGCCTTAATGATCTCTTGGGCTTTTTCTTTACCGTAATCGCGCTCAAGCATTTGCGCAAACCATAAAGGCACATTGGATAGAACATCATCTTGCTGTAAAATTGCATCTTTTTCGCGGGTAAAGCGGCGTAAAATAGCGTTTACTAGGCCAGAAAAACGGGTGAGGCGCGGATCGGATTTGGCAATGGTGACAGCAAGATTAATTGTCGCATGATCTGGTACATCAAGATAAAGAATTTGCGCGGCACTAATATGAATAAGATGTTTTAATGCGCTAGCATTTTGCGGTAATGGCCTATCGACAAATTGGTCAATCGCATTATCAATAGCACCGCGATTTCTTAAAGCTGCACCCAAAATTGCCCGTACCAAAGAGCGGTCTCGCATATCCAGTGCTAAATATTGAGGGTGGCCATGCTCATTATCGGTTAAGCCATCAAGCGAGGTTGCCTTGTCAATCACTGCGCCAAGCATACGCAAGGCTGCTTGGCGAACAGCGATGCCAGCCACTTTGGGCTGGCGATCTTGTTTGTTACTATCGCGTTTTGGCTTCTGATTATTGTTTTTTTGCGCTTTGGCGTTGTTCAAGACCATGGACCTCTTGGCTTATTATCTTTTTTAACTTTCATCCAGCTTGGCCGCTCAACAGTTTTGCGCATGGTTTGCCTTGGGCTATTGTTGCGCATGTCGAAGGTGCTGTTTGACTGTGTTCCCATCTCTTGAGCCATTTCACGCAATTTTGCAATACGATTCTCAGTATTGGGGTGGGTTGAGAAGAGATTATCTGTTCCACGACCTGATAATGGGTTGATAATAAACATATGGGCGGTTGCAGGATTATGTTCGGCTTCGTCATTAACCACTTCATGGGCGCCGCGAGCAATTTTGTTTAAAGCCGATGCAAGCCATAAAGGATTGCCGCAAATTTCTGCGCCGCGTCTGTCAGCAGCATATTCACGGGTACGACTAATTGCCATTTGTACGAGCATCGCAGCAAAAGGCGCAACAAACATGATAATCACCGTTCCAATTATCCCAAGTGGATTGGTAGAATTGCCATTGGAATCGCGATTGCCACCAAAAACAAAGGCAAGATTTGCCAGCATTGAAATAGCACCAGCAATCGTTGCGGTAATTGTCATGGTTAAAGTATCACGATTTTGCACATGGGCAAGCTCATGCGCCATAACGCCAGCAATTTCTTCCGGTGTTAGGCTGTTTAATAGCCCAGTTGTTGCTGCAACTGCCGCATTTTGTGGATTTCTACCCGTTGCAAAAGCATTGGGTTGCGGGTTTTCCATAATATAAACGCGTGGTTGTGGCAGGCCTGCTTTGCGGGCTAAATCGCTGACAATATTGTAATATTCAGAGTTAGAGCGTGCATCAACCTCACGGGCACCATACATGCGCAACACCATTTTATCTGAATTCCAGTAAGAAAACAGGTTAAGGCCAGCTGCAATCACAAAGGCGATCATCATGCCCGAAGGGCCACCGACAATATAACCTACACCCATGAAAAGGGCCGTCATGAATGCTAAAAGCATGGCGGTCCGAATAATGTTCATCTACAAAACTCCATTGTTAATTCGTTTCTGTTCGTATTTTGTAAATTTACTTACCCACTTATTATATTATAATGACCAAAAAATGCCTAATAAGGCAGTTTTGGTGATTATTTGAAGCATAGGAATATTCCTAAGCTTGTCTTTAAAAATAAGCTGGCAAGATTTACCAATTTTATATAAAATGTGGATTTGTAAGAATTTTTTCAATGGATTGGTGAAAAAATGACGGAAGAACAGCAAATAATCAATAAAGATGATGATGGGGCTGAGGAAAAGCTCATTGCACCGGCAGCAAAACGTGCTTTAGCCGAAGCACAAGAGCGCCGTGAGCAGGCAGCCCTTGCCGCTGAAAAGACGAAGCGAGAACTTGGTGGGCGCGGTGGTCATGATCCAGCACGCTATGGTGATTGGGAAATTAAAGGCCGTGCTATCGATTTTTGATTATGACGGGAGCGGCTGATTTAAATGCTTTAAAGGCTAAAAAGCAAGGGTATTGTTTGCCGGTTTAAGCTAACAATACCCTTGCTTATATATTTGTCTTACATAACTTAAATTAACGATTTTGGATATCTACCAATTTTTGGGCGATTTCCTGCATGATGATACCGGTATCGGGGCCAAAGCCAAGTAGCTTTAAACCATCCAACCGTAAGAGATCTTTATTCTTAACTGCCGGAGTATCTTGTAATGACGCTTGCTCTAGCAATGTTTCAACCGTTGGGAAGCCATCATTGCTCATAGATAAAATAAGGTCGGGTGCCATTTTAGTTACTTGTTCTTTATCTAAAGGCACATAGGATTCAAGATTGGCGGCGGCATTTTCTCCGCCTGAAAGAACAATAATGTCATTGGCGGGGGTGTTTTTACCTGCCATGAATATGGGTCCAACTTCCTTGTCGCCTGAAGGTACAGTCAACAGAAAAAGCACTTTTTTCTTAGTGGTAAGTTCAGCCTTTATGCTGTTTGCTTTATTAAAGTCGTTTTTTATCCGCGCAATTAACTCATTGACCTTATCTTCATGATTAAGTGCATGGCCAATAAAACTAATTTTTTCAATGACACCATCTTCACTGTGATCATCTGGAATAATAAGAACTGGAATCTTGTTGTTTTCAATAGAGGTTAAATTATCCTTATTTAAAGCGCCTTCTAAAGCCAAGACAGTTTGGCCATCAACTTTTTTAATTGCAGCAAGGTCAATAGTTGCGGCAGCGCCAATATTTGTAAGATCGCGTCCCTCCTTCATAAATGTGCTGCGCTTATCAACACCGACTAAGCGATCTTTATCACCAAGGGCGATAATTGTCTCGGTAACCGGCCAGCCGATCGATACTAATTTAGCATTATCACTAATCAAGATTTCGCTAGCTTGTATTAAAGACGGTTGACTATTGGTCGCCAGTGCAAATGCCGCAAGCATAAAAGTTTTAAAAATTCGGTTTTTGGTAACAGTCTTAAGTGTTTTTGTCATAACCTATCCTTTTCATTTTTGCGGCATGTGAAGCAGGACACTTTGTTTATCGCTGTGTCTTGCAGGTTTGTTAATTGTTCAAAACTTTGCCCTTTGTTACGTTATTGGCTAAAATTCTTGCACAAATGAGATTTTAAAATTGCGCCCCGGCTCGCTATAATAAGCTTTTTTATAATTGGCGCTTGATGGTAGATCGAGTGCATTCCAATAGGTTTTATTAAATATGTTATAAATACCTGCTTGTAGTTTTGGCCCTTTTTCACCAAGCGGACGCCACCAACCACTAATATCAAAAACGGCATAGCCGGGTGCTTTGGCGTAATCTGACTTGTTTTCTACACGGTTGCGTTTTGACGCCGCCGTCATTCTTATGTCCGCGCCCCATATTTCTTGGGCATAGCCAAGACCAAGCGTTCCTTTAAAGGGTGGAATAGAGTTTAAATATTCGTCCGTTTCGCGATCCTTGCCTTCCATATAAGCAAGGCTGAAATCTGTGCGCCAATTGGAAGTTATTTGCCAATAGGCTTTTGCTTCTACGCCGGAAATACGAACCTTAGCGCGGTTTATATAAACAGCCTCACCGCTGGGAAACATAAGCGATGGTCCAAGTTCTTTGCGGCCGATAAAATTTTTATAATAATTGCTAAATAGTCCAAGCGAACCACCCCAGTTGTGACTTGTATATTTTGCACCAATATCAAAGCCATTGCCAATTTCAGGCTTCAAGTTAGGATTGCCATAAAGGTGATAAATGCCAGGATTGGCGAACTCTAAGTAAAGTTCCGATGAACTGGGCGCCCTAAAACTTTGTGCCCACTGCGCATAAAGCATGATATTATCGGTTGCATCCCATTCGCCACGTAATTTGGGTGAAAAGTGCGAATCGCTAACCTCTGCTGCATAGCCGTGGAAAAATACGTTGGATTCAAAGCCTTTGGTGGCTGAGGGCTTATGTTTAAACCAGTCAAACCGACCGCCAGGGGTAATTCTAAGGCGATTGTTCAAAAATGCCATTTCATCTTCAATACTTATGCCCCAACTTGTTGAACGGGTAGTTGGTATTTCAGATTGGTCGCTAAGTAAAAATTTGCACATCATATAGGGTGGACGATAGGGTGGCGGTGGGCAAGTATCATGACCCGTTGTATATTGCTCAAAGCGCGAAGACGAGCCATTACCTGCAATGCGCAAAGTATGGGTTACGTGCTCAAAATTTAATACCTTCATTGCATCAAATGTTAAGCCGTAATCTCGATTTTGCGTATTGGAAATTCGATAAAAATCCCCTTTGGGTGTGGTTAATCGAATTTGTTCGGTTCCAGAACTTGCACTATTTTCTTGCCAATAGCCAATGATGCGGGCACGATCTAACCAACCATCACCATTGCCATAATAATCATATGAAGCTGAATAACGCTCACGCTTGCGATTTTGTTCTTGATAGGTGCTCGCTGGTTTATATTGAGCGCTTGCTTGGTTTAGCACCCATGTGTCACGGTCATTGTCAAAACGCTCTGCGGTAAAGCCCAAGCGGTGTTGATCGTTAATATATTGATGAATCTTAAATAAGTAATTTTTGCTAGTGAAGTCTTCAGGGTTTTGCATGCTGCGCAATACGCCATAACCGCCATCATCGCCATTATTTGCGCGTTGCTTGCCGCCAATATAACCGCCTTGAAACAGCATATAAGTTTGATTAAATTTAACTGCGAAAGCTTCGTTAATGTGCCAACTGCGATTGGCTGAATCGTAACTGCCTTTGGTAATTGATCCCCAATTTTTATTGTCTTTAATAAGATCTTCAGGGTCTAAGGTACGCATTAACACAATGCCGCCTAGCGAGCCAGAACCGTAAATACTTGAATCTGCTCCTTTGCCAATATCAATTGCTGATAAACTACCAAAATCAAAGGCTGACGCCCCACCCCTTACACCACGTGTAATATCATCAAGCCAAGGAATAGGTATGCCGTCAATCATGGTGGTGACACGATTGCCATCAAGACCGCGAATATTAAAACTGTCATTTTGACGATTATAATTGATTGCTGGATCAAGCCGAGAAATATCGTTGACATTATCAACTTGCTTATTTTCAATGTCTTTGGATGTAACCGTATCGGTTAAAACACCTTTATTTTTTATATTTTGGTTTTTTTCAGCTTCCACAACAACGGTGTCAAGTTCAGTTTCTTGTGCCGCTATTGCTGGAAATGTAGCAATTTCATAAAATATTGATAATGTCAAAAATGTGGTTAATAGAAGTTTTGTTTTTAATTTTGGTTTGATTTTTATCATTTTACTATCACCAATAAATCAAGTTAAGTAAATATAGTTATTAATTAGATTTTTAACGGGCTATATAAACGATCATAACTTAAATATGACTAGGTAATACAAACTCTTATTTTTCGACAACTATCGAGATAAACTTTTATCTAGCCTATATTTATTTTTATTTTGGCTATCAAACATGATAAAGTTAGTCAAGATATAAATTAAAAAGCACTTTTTTATTTTAGAAATAAAGTTATAAAAAGCGCAGATTTTTGGGTTTATTTTGTTACGTCTGCGCCAAAAAGTCGCGTGCGCACAGAGCGGCATTTTACCTTTTAATAAGATCAATCTATGTTGATCATTTTTATCGCCCTGATTTTTTATTGTGCTGAATTGCTTACTTGGAAGTGCAATTCTCTTGTGCTTCAAAAATAGTTTGGATTTATGAAGTTTATCATTGGTAAGATTAACGCATTTATTGATTAAACAATGAAATTAAAATTTACGGACATCATTTGGACGATAAAAAAATGGATCGTCTAGAAAACTGTGAGGCACTAGCTCCTTTTCGTTGTGATATAAGGGCGTAAGCTTTTCTTCGGCTATACCTATTTTAATCTTCATCGTCTTTGTTTTCAAATCACTAAGATCAAGTGCAGCTACATTGCTTAGGTCAATATTGGTTAGCCTCCCCATTTTGTTAAGAATGGATAGCTTATTAAAGGAAGTATTTGCCAATAATAATGTCTCAAGTTTAGTTAAATTTTCTAGGTTTTTAAAATCTTTTATTTTGGTGAATGAAAGATCAAGCGCTTCAAGCTTTGAAACATTTTCAAGACCAACAAGGCTAGTTAAAGGTGTATGGCGTAAACTTAAGACTTTAAGGCTGGTAAAATTGCTAATAAGAACTAAATCCTTTATTTCACTCTCGTCAAGAATAAGAAATTGAATTTTTTCTTGGTGATTAAATGGCTTATCTTTGGTGATTTTCGTGCGGTTAAGATCTAGCACAACTAGGTTATGAATGGTTGGTAATTCACTAGGATCAAAATTTGGAAAATTAATAAGTTGCAATTTTTTGAGATTTTTGAATTCTGTTAATTTTGCAAGCTCTGCTTTGGTTAATAATTGGTCTGTTTGTAAAGGCTTGTCGGCGTAGTTTTTATTATGGCAAAAGTGACTAAGTGGATATTCTAATTTGTCGGGCTTATAGCAAACCGTAATATCTTCATGGTCTACCCAAAAATCTCCGCCCATAAATTGTATTTTTTTATCGCCGCGTTTTTGGTGAACAAAATCATCTGTTTGTTCTGAAGGTATGAAATATTCGTCGTCGATGATAGCTTCGGGATTATAAATAAAATTGGTTTCACGATTATTGCTCGGTGCTTTACCATGTAGAATATTAGGCAATTTGGTCGCAATATAATAATAATGCAAGCGTGTACTAGCTAAGCTGGCATCATCAAAACCCCGTAGGTCAAGATATTTAGAGACTGGTATTTGGGAAAGATCTTTAATTTTGCTATTGGATAATAGCAGCCAATCTAGCCAATTGATTTTTTTAAGGGGTGATGCATCTTCTACAAGAGTGCCGCGCAAATCTAAATGATTAAGCGTGTAATAAGAATAGGGAAGTTTATTTAAATTGCTTATTTTTGTATCATTAAGGAGGAGGGTTTTTAAATTTTTTTGTTTAAAATAACTCAAATCGTCAATTTTTGTTCCCGTAAGAATTAAGGTTGTAAGATCAGGTAAATCGGCTATTGGAGCATAATCGTCCACTATAACGTCCGTTAAGTTGAGATAATTTAAACGTGGAAATCGTTTTAAAAAATTCAGATCTTCAACTTTCACCTCACTCATACTCAAATAGGTGAGGGCTGTGTTCTTGAATGACGGAAGGTTTTGTTTGCTAAGTTCTAAGCCGTTTAGCCAAAGAAATTGTAAATTTTTAAAATGTTCTAGTAATCTTATGTTACGAACATTTGTTCTTGAAAGATCTAATATGGCAATATCAGCATTTGCACTAATCAAGCGCGGAGAAGAAAAATTACTATCAGCAAGATTTAGATAATTGAGATGATACAGACTTGTTAAAAAACTAAAATCATCAAGCATGGTATAATTAATTGTAAGATTTTGTAAGCTTGTTAACTCGCTCCAACCGGATATTGTACGGCTTTTAATATGCCTTAAGCTCAAGCTTTTCAAATTACGGGCATTTTTTAAAGGGCTAATGTCTTCTAGACGTGTTTCTTCAATTTTTAGCTCAACCAGATTAGGCAATATTGGAAAATTGGCTAAGGATTTTAAACCTTTGCCTTTTATATTAAGTGTATGCAATTGTATTAGTTTTGCAAGATTTTGCCAATCCTGGTGCGTGTAACCCGACACAGGGGGAGTTAAATATACAAAGCTACTGTTCAAGGCGATGGTTTGATCGCCAATTAAAACGGTTCCTACTTGGTCATTAGTGGATTTCGCATCTTGACCATGAGAAAAATTGGGAATGAGCAATAAACAAAGGATAAAAACAATTTTATTCTTGAAAAAAACTTTCATTGCCACCTCTAATTTGACTATATAAATAAAAATATAGAATTAATACATTTGCTATTAATCGGATTAGATTGTGACTTTTTAACGATATAGTATTGAAAGGTAGATTTTAAAATAAAAATATGCAATTGCAATCAAAAAAGCAACACGATTATTCATCATGTTGCTTGATTATCTAAATGTATATTATGGCGTTTTATAACTTAAAATTTTTCGCATTTAATATCAGTTTGGCTTTCTAGCAATTGGGTAATTTCGTGCCAAGTTGGAGCAGCTTCGGAAGCGCCTTTTTTGGTGGTTGCTAAAGCACCAGCTGCACCTGCAATGCGGATAGCTTCATCAATAGCAAGACCATTAGCAAGGCCGGTTGCAAGGCCAGCATTAAAGCTGTCCCCTGCTGCCACACTATCAATCGCAGTCACTTTAAAGGGCGGTAAAAATCCACGTTCTTGCTTGGTGAAGTAGCAAACCCCTTCGCTTCCTAGTTTGATAATAGCAATATCAAGGCCACGGCTTAAAAAAACATCTGCCGCTAGTTGCGCCGATGCGCGGTCATGTGGGCGAATACCGGTGAGCTTTTCTGTTTCCGTTTCATTGGGGGTCATGACATGGGCAAGCTGATAAAGTTCATCGGGCAGGCTTTGCGGCGCAGGTGCTGGATCCATAATAATGATACCACCAGCATTTTTAACAATTTGTGCCGCTTTTAAAACCGTATCCATTGGTACTTCAAGCTGCATCATCAATACTTTGGCGCTTTCAATCACTGGCTTGATAGTATCGACATCATCGATGCTAAGTGCCATATTGCTGCCGCCTGCAACAACAATGGTATTTTCGCCGTTTTCGTTGATATTGATTGAGGCAATGCCGGTTATTTCAGTTGGGTGGACATTTAATCCGGCAAGATTGAGACTTGTTGCCTCTAGGTGAGCGCGCGCGTAGTTCCCCAAAGCGTCATCACCAATCCAACCCGCAAGGCGCACTTCAATACCGCTATCTTGTGTAATGCGGCTTGCTGCGACCGCTTGGTTAGCACCTTTACCACCAAGGCCCATGGCAAAGCTTTGCGCATGAATGGTTTCGCCCGCCTGTGGCAGTGCACTAACTCGGTTGGTCATATCAATGTTAATGCTGCCAAAAACCGCGATAGATGCTTTGGACATGGGCAATTCT
This sequence comes from Bartonella sp. HY761, assembly GCF_026743145.1. Taxonomy (NCBI): domain Bacteria; kingdom Pseudomonadati; phylum Pseudomonadota; class Alphaproteobacteria; order Hyphomicrobiales; family Bartonellaceae; genus Bartonella; species Bartonella sp. HY761. The sequence continues at coordinate 2,952,794 of NZ_CP104887.1, read as the reverse complement.
CCTTGATGTGTCTAATGACTAGATCGATAAACGATTTTCTTTGTCTATATCTGTAAGGGCTTATTTTGTCTTGCTAAAAAATAAAGCTTTAAGTGGTTTTTCGCTTATAAGAAATGGTATCAAAACGTGCATTAAGCCCATCATAAAGCAGTAATCGCCCAATTAATGGCTGGCCAGCACCAGTGATAAGCTTAATCACTTCCATAGCTTGCAGCGACCCAATAACGCCCGGTAGCGCCCCAACTACGCCTGCTTGGGCGCAGCTTGGCACTGTTCCTTCTGGCGGTTCTACGGGGAATAGATCACGGTAACGCGGATTATTATCCTTATAGGGCATTAATACTGTAACCGAGCCATCAAAGCGACCAATTGCGCCACTGACCAAAGGGCGACTTATATCTTCGCAAAGGTCTGCAAGAAGGTAACGGGTTGAAAAATTATCACAACCATCAACGATGATATCGTAATTTTCAAGCAATTGACGACCATTTTCGTTGGTAAGTCGCACATTTATCGCATGTATAGTGCTATGGGGATTGATTCTTGCAAGAGCGGCTTTTGCGCTTGTTACCTTGTCCTCACCAATTTTATCGCTGTCATGAATAATTTGGCGCTGCAAATTGGATAATGATACATGATCATCATCAATAATGCCGATAGTGCCAATGCCTGCGGCAGCAAGATATTGCAATACTGGGCTACCAAGACCGCCGGCGCCAATAACCATGACTTTGGCAGCTTTTAGTCTTTGTTGGCCAAGGCCACCAATTTCGGGTAAAACAATATGACGGGCATAACGTGATATTTCATCATTGCTTAATTGAATTTCATTTTGTTGCGTCATAATCTACCCTTGAAATATTATATACGTCATACATTTTAAAAATGAATTTGCGGAGTATATATATTTTTACTATGGTTCGTCTTTTCTACTTGATTTTTGTAAAAATCAAGTGCGCTCACTATATTCAGCAACAATAGCATAATATAAGAAATTAGACCATTATTTTAGAAAATGGGTCATAAAAGGTAGGTTTCAATGAAAATTGCTGTCCAGATGGATCATATAGCTTCCATAAATATAGCAGGTGATACGACTTTTGCTTTATGTCTTGAAGCGCAAAAACGCGGACATAGTCTTTTCCATTATACACCCGATCGCCTCTCCTTACGCGATGGTGAGGTGAGTGCGCGGGTTGAAGCGTTGAGCGTGCGTGATATTGTTGGCGACCATTTCACCCTTGGTGAAGCGCAGCGGACAAATTTGGCAGAAATGGATGTGGTTTTGCTTCGTCAAGACCCGCCTTTTGATATGAATTATATTACCACAACCCATATTTTAGAGCGAATCCATCCTAAAACTTTAGTTGTTAATGACCCTGCTTGGGTGCGGAATTCGCCAGAAAAAATATTTGTGACCGAATTTCCTGATTTGATGCCGCAAACATTAATTACTAAAGATCCTTTGGAAGTTGCGGCTTTTAGAGAAGAATTTGGTGATATTATTGTAAAGCCGCTTTATGGTAATGGTGGCGCTGGTGTATTCCATCTTAAAAAAGATGATCGTAATTTAAGCTCGCTTTTGGAAATGTTTGCACAAATGTTTCCGGAGCCCTTTATTGTTCAGCGCTATTTAAATGAAGTGCGCGGCGGCGATAAGCGCATTATTTTGATTGATGGCGAACCGGTTGGCGCAATTAATCGCGTGCCGTCTGAAAGCGATTCGCGCTCTAATATGCATGTTGGCGGCAGAGCTGAAAAGACTGAACTTACCAAGCGCGAGCAAGAAATTTGCGCGCGTATCGGTCCATCCTTGCGTGAACGTGGTTTTATTTTGGTTGGTATTGATGTTATAGGCGATTATATGACCGAAATCAATGTGACCTCACCTACCGGTGTACGTGAAGTTGCCAAATTTGGCGGCGCTGATATTGCAGCCTTGTTTTGGGATTGTGTGGAAAACAAGAAACGAGCATAAAAGCTTGTGAACTATTTTTAGTTCTTTTGGATAAAATATGACATTATTAATAGCGATATTATGCTAGGCGTAATATCGCTATTTTTGCCTTTGACGCTATTAATGCGGTTAATATTGTCTTTTTATCTAATTTAAATAGTTGGATTATTACAATTGTTTCAGTTGGTTGGATCTTTTTGAGCTTTTTGAAAATCCTAGCGGCATTAAAAATTGGTTAACTATGAAGCGCCGTTTATCTTGTCATAAATAAATTCTATATGTGTACGGATTTCATTAGTTGTTTACGAGCAAGTTATTGTTTCATATTGTTATTTTGATAATTTTTTTAAAATGCTACATACATTCTTAGTAAAATCAATTGTCATAAAACTGTAATAAACCTGTCATAGAACGGTAACAGCATCTTTTTAAATGGAACTACAACCTGATTAAAATGACTGTCAGGACATTTTCAGTCCATATGCAAGGAGTTCATGGATGAACAGATTGTTATCAACTGCTGCCGCTTTGGCATTTGCCGTTACTTTTGCTGCTGGTGCAGCGCAAGCCCGCGATCAAGTTCAAGTGGCTGGTTCTTCAACTGTTTTGCCTTATGCAAAAATCGTTGCTGAAACTTTTGGCGAAACATTCCCTAATTTCAAAACTCCTGTTATTGAATCAGGTGGTTCTGGTGCTGGCATTAAAGAATTTTGCCGTGGCGTTGGTGAAAACACCATTGATATTGCCAATGCGTCACGTGCTATGAAAACTAGCGAATTGGAATCTTGTATTGCTGCTGGCGTTACCGATGTGCAGGAAGTGCGTATTGGTTATGATGGTATTGTTTTTGCAACCGATATTGCTGGTCCAGATTGGAAATTGAAGCCAGTTGATGTTTATAAAGCCCTTGCAGCACAAGTTATTGTTGATGGCAAATTGGTTGATAATAAGGCCACCAAATGGAATGAAGTAAATGCCGATCTTCCAGCTTGGGATATTGCTGCTTATATTCCTGGCGAAAAACACGGTACACGTGAAGTTTTTGAAGAAAAGCTTATGACCGAAGGTTGTAAGGAAAGCGGCGCATTGGATGCGATGAAGGCTGCTGGTATTGATGAAAAGGCTGCAAAGTCAGCTTGTATTGCTGTGCGTAAAGACGGTAAAGCCGTTGATATTGATGGTGACTATTCAGAAACTCTAGCACGTATTTCTGCTAATAAAACTGGTGTTGGCGTATTTGGTCTTGCTTTTTATGAAAACAATGCGGATCGCTTGAAAGTTGCAACAATTGATGGCATTTCACCATCGGTTGAAACCATTGCAAGTGGCGAATATCCAGTATCACGTCCATTGTTCTTCTATGTTAAGAAAGCACATTTGGGTGTTATTCCTGGTCTTAAGGAATATGTAGAATTCTTCCTTGATGACCAAATGGTTGGCCCTGATGGTCCTTTGGCTGCTTATGGTCTTGTTGCAGCGCCTGAAAGCGAGCGTGAAGCACAACGTAAAGCATTTGAAGATGGTACAGTAATGGCTGTTAAGAAGTAATTTAAGTGATGAGTAGCCGGCGCGAAGATGTTTTCGCGCCGGATTTTTTTGGGAAAGGCGAGTGATGACTATTTCTTGGGTCATAATTGTTATTTTGGGTGTAGGCCTCTTAGGATATATTCTTAGTCGTTCGCGCTCCCTTGCCATTGAACGGAGCGGCGGTAAGCTTCATTCGCGGCCAAATTACTATGCGTGGTGGACGCTACTATTGGCTATTGTTCCATCGCTAATTTTATTAACCGTTTGGGATCTTGGCGTAAATGTGACGCTTAAACAAAGTGTTTCTTCGCAAATATCTAAAGTTATTGAACAAGCAGGTAATACTGGCACAGAGGTTGGGAATGTCGAAAACCTTAGCCTTTTGAAGGGGATGGTTACCAATCTTGCAGGAGGAATTGCCAAAGTAGGCGGCGATCTTGATGCCTATAAATCCCGCTCCTATAATGATATTAGTAAAGATTTCGCAGAAAAAGGAATCTTTCTTTCCGGCCAAGGGCAAGATTATATGGTGCCTATGGCCGTTGATTGGGTACAAAAAGCAACAAACCTTATTATGATTGGCGATCTGTTGGCTATATTAATAACCCTTGGTGGTTTTTTTTATGGTTTAAGTGGTGTAAAAGCCAAAGTGCGTGCCCGTAATAAAGTAGAAAAAATGGTATTGGTTGGTTTAATCATTGCCTCGGTTATTGCTATTTTTACGACGATCGGCATTGTTTGCTCAATGCTATTTCAAACGATTTCATTCTTTAAATCTGTGCCGTTAAGTAATTTTTTCCTCGGCACAGTTTGGGATCCGCGCTTTTCAGCTGCAGGATCTGATGCTGTTGGGCAGTTTGGATTTTTGCCATTGCTCGCCGGTACTTTTTATATCGCCTTTGTTGCAATGCTTTTTGCTGTTCCCATTGGTCTTTTTGCTGCTATTTATATGTCAGAATATGCCTCGCCAAAGGTACGCAGCGTTGTTAAGCCACTTTTGGAAATTTTGGCAGGTATTCCCACAATTGTTTATGGTTTGTTTGCGCTTTTAACGGTTGGACCATTTTTGCGTGATATTTCAGCAGCACTTGCTGGTGGTCACGCCTTTATCATGTCGCAAAGTGTGCTAACCGCCGGTCTTGTGATGGGAATTATGCTTATTCCTTTTGTGTCGTCCCTATCCGATGATATTATTAACGCTGTTCCGCAAGCAATGCGTGATGGTTCTTATGGTTTAGGCGCTACCCAATCTGAAACAATCAAACGTGTGACATTACCTGCCGCCTTGCCTGGTATTGTCGGTGCGCTACTTTTAACTGCTTCACGTGCGATTGGTGAAACGATGATTGTTGTTTTGGCGGCTGGTGTTGCTGCTAATATTACGATTAATCCTTTTGAACCCATGACCACAATTACCGTTAAAATTGTCAACCAGCTAACGGGTGATCTTGAGTTTAATTCGCCGCAAACGCTCGTTGCTTTTGCTCTAGGCATTACGCTGTTTTTTATCACCCTTGTTATTAATATTTTTGCCCTTTACATTGTGCGCAAATATCGGGAGCAATATGAATGAGTGAGATCTCAATGAGTGCCGCCCCAAAACCTCGTCGTGATATTGGTTTAAAAAAGCGCTATCGTGCCGAACGTCGTTTCAAGGCCTATGGCATATCAGCAATTGCAATTGGCATATTATTTCTCGTAATTTTGATGACCTCGATCCTATCAAATGGCTATACGGTTTTTGGGCAAACGACCATGATCCTATCTGTCAAACTTGATAAGGCGATTATTGATCCGAAAGATCAACGGGCGACCAATCCAAATGTTTTGCTGACAGCTAATTATCCGTTATTGGTTAGAAACTCATTGGCTCAACAGTTGCAGGTTTCCTTGGATGACCGCGCTAAATTGCGCCAGATTAATGCGATGTTTTCTGATGGTGTCCGTGTGCAATTGCGTGAAATGGTGACTAAAGATCCAAGCATTATCGGTTCAACCCAAACGGTAAAAGTATTAGCGTCAAGTGATATCGACCAAGCCTATAAAGGCCATATTGATCTTTCAGCTCCTGAAACAAACCGAAAAGTAAGTGATCAGCAAGTAGCTTGGATGAATGAACTTGCTAAGGATGGCGCGCTATATAAAGCTTTTAATACTGGCTTCTTTATTAATCCACCATCAAGCCGTCCTGAAATGGCTGGGCTTGGTGTCGCTTTCATTGGTTCGCTTTACATGATGTTAATCGTGTTAATACTGGCATTACCAATTGGTGTTGCGGCTGCAATTTATTTGGAAGAATATGCCAAGAAAAACAAGTTCAACGATCTAATTGAGGTTAATATTAATAATCTTGCAGCTGTTCCCTCGATTGTTTTTGGTTTGCTTGGTCTTGCGATTTTTATCAATTTCTTTGGTCAATATTTTGATATTAAGCGCTCTTCCTCATTGGTTGGTGGGCTTGTTTTAACCTTGATGACCTTGCCAACCATTATTATTGCGACGCGTTCTGCCTTACGTGCTGTTCCACCATCTATTCGCACAGCGGCTCTTGGTGTGGGTGCATCAAAAACCCAAATGGTTTTCCATCATGTGTTACCATTGGCAGCACCTGGAGTACTAACGGGTACAATTATCGGCATGGCACGCGCTTTAGGTGAAACCGCACCATTATTGCTTATTGGTATGGTGGCGTTTGTTGCCAATTATCCGGTAACGCCGAATGATCCTGCAACCGCATTGCCGGTACAAATCTTCATGTGGATTTCTGAAGCTGAACGTGGTTTTCAAGAGCGCGCATGGGGTGGTATTATTGTTTTGCTTGCCTTTATGACTTTGATGAACATAACAGCCGTTATTTTGCGCCGCAGATTTGAGCGCCGTTGGTAGTGAGCGGTTGGAACAAAACCAAATTTTAAGGTATTAAAGTGAATTTTTGACGTTAATTTTAGCCAGTTCGGGATAAACTAAAATTATATGGCAAATAGACTTTTAAAGGAAATGGCTGATGGAGCCCAAGATGAATATCAAAATGCGTGGACAAGATGTGCGGGTCTTTTATGGCGACAAGGAAGCGTTACACGGCGTAAATCTTGATGTGCCTGAAAACATGGTAACGGCCTTGATTGGGCCATCAGGTTGCGGTAAATCGACATTTCTTCGTTGCCTTAATCGTATGAATGATACCATTGACGGTGCACGCGTAACCGGTCTTTTGACCCTTGATAATGAGGATATTTATGATCCTAGTATTGACGTTGTCGAGCTACGCGCAAGGGTTGGTATGGTGTTCCAAAAACCAAATCCTTTTCCAAAATCTATTTATGAAAATGTGGCCTATGGTCCGCGTATTCATGGTTTGGCTAAAAATGCAGCCGCGCTTGATGAAATCGTTGAAAAAAGTCTTATTAAAGCTGGTCTTTTTGAAGAGGTTAAAGATCGCTTGAAAGAGCCTGGAACGGGTCTTTCTGGTGGCCAACAGCAGCGTCTTTGCATTGCGCGTGCTATTGCTGTTAGCCCCGAAGTCATTTTGATGGATGAGCCATGCTCGGCGCTTGATCCGATTGCGACCGCCCGTATTGAAGAACTCATCGACGATTTACGCCAAAATTATACAATTGTTATTGTGACGCACTCGATGCAGCAAGCGGCGCGTGTTTCGCAATTTACTGCAATGTTCCATTTGGGTGATTTGGTCGAGGTTGGTGAAACTGAGATGATGTTTACATCGCCTAAGGAACAACGGACTCAAGATTATATTACGGGCCGTTTTGGCTGATTTATAAGGGATAAAGCTCATGCCTACGCATATTGTTCGCTCTTTCGATGAAGAATTGCAGTATTTAACCCAACGAATTGGCGAGATGGGTGGCTATGCGGAACGCATGGTGGAACGCTCGGTCGATGCTATTATTCGTGACGATTTAATGCTTGCTGATGAGGTTGTAGCAGAAGATCGTATTCTTGATGAAGCTGAACGCGAAATTGACGAACGTGCAGTGACAATCATTGCTAAGCGCCAACCAATGGCGATTGATTTGCGTGAAGTTGTTGGCGCTATTCGCATTGCTGCCGACTTGGAGCGCGTTGGTGACATGGCGAAGAATATTGGCAAGCGTGCTGCAGCGATTTCTGAAAATCGTCAACCAACTTCGTTTTATCGTGGCTTGGAAAATTTCGCGTCTCTTGCTGTAAACCAGTTGAAAGAGGTCCTTGATGCCTATTCCATGCGCTCGCTTGAGCGCATTGATATTGTGCGCAAGAAAGATGAGGAACTAGATGCTATCTATACATCGCTGTTCCGTGAATTGTTGACCTATATGATGGAAGATCCGCGCAATATTACGGCTTGTACGCATTTATTATTTTGCGCCAAAAATATTGAGCGCATTGGCGATCATGCGACCAATATTGCTGAGACGGTTCATTATATCATCAGTGGTAATTATCCGACCAATGAACGACACCGCGAAGATTTAACTCATACTTTGGTGACGGAAGAATTGGAACAAAAATAAGACTTTGGTTTCATATTGGGGGAGTGGACTTTCCCATATAAGGATTAAGGGTAACAATAGAATATATCAGCTCGTTAAAAATGTTGGAGTGAATATTTATTCTTAATAGGCCTAAAATATTAGATTTTTAGACGTGATATCCATGAGGGGGATCACGAACAATATTGTTATGGCATGTCACAGCATAAATACCTGTGAAAAATTATATTGAGCCATAGAATTATTGTATGTTTGATTAACCACTCATGGTTTTTTGTGAGGGACGTGGAAAATATGGCGCGAGTACCAGAAGTTGCGGTTGTTGAAGATGAAGATGCACTAACAATCTTATTGCGCTACAATCTTGAAGCTGAGGGCTATAAGGTGCGAGTCATTATGCGGGGGGATGACGCCGAGTTCGAGTTGGAGGAAAACCGACCTGACCTTGTTTTGCTGGATTGGATGTTACCTGGACTATCCGGCATAGAATTATGCCGCCGCTTGCGCCAGCGTGATTCAACCGCTCATTTACCGATTATTATGCTAACTGCGCGCGGCGAAGAAAATGAGCGTGTACGCGGATTGTCGGTGGGCGCTGATGATTATGTGACTAAGCCATTTTCAATACCAGAATTAATGGCACGCGTTAAAGCATTATTGCGGCGGGTTAATCCAAGTACTTTGGCGCATGTTTTGTCCAATAATGATTTAACTCTTGATCGGCAACAGCACCGCGTTTTTTTCAAAGATGTTGAAGTAAAACTAGGGCCGACAGAATTTCGCTTGCTTGAGTTTTTTATGATGGCACCTGGTCGCGTCTTTACGCGAACGCAATTATTAGATGCAGTGTGGGGCAATGATAATTTTGTTGATGACCGTACGGTCGATGTTCATATTCGCCGGTTGCGTAAAGCGATTAATATTGGTGAAAAAGATCTTATTCGCACAGTGCGTGGCACTGGCTATTCATTCGGATAAGTGCTTGGGCGCCAGATCTATGCTACGTTAAAATTGCATAATTTGTTTTAGAATTGGATTAAATATGTGGATGTTAACTCTTTCTTAAACATAAGAACATGTTTTAGCATTGGTTTTGTAGCGCAGTGCTGTCATTAACTTTTATTTAGGAACATAACGCCAAAATTGAGTATAAAGCGATTATATTGCGTTGATTTGGTGTTTTTTATGACAAAATTGCCATTTTGCCTTTTTTTCGCCATATATATTACGATTGTGTAATCCGGCACTATGCCTTGGATAAATTAAAGAGTGAGAAGTCTATTGCGGTTTTCAATTAAAGCGAAATGGATGGCACTGGTGGGAGTATTGCTTGCTCCGCTTGTTGTTACAGGTTGTTCCAATAGTGGGAAGAGCATTGCAAGCCTTGGTGGTGAAAAGACTTATTCTTACCCATTAAGTGAGCGCACTTGTTTAGAGCGCGCAATGTTTTTTGAGTCTAACCGTTCTAGCCGTGAAGGCATGATTGCTGTTGGTACTGTGGTTATGAACCGCGTAAATTCAAGTCATTATCCAAAGACCATTTGTGCCGTAGTTGGTCAGCCTAAGCAATTTGCGCCAGGCGTATTGACCCGTCCAATGAATTCTAAAGCTATGCCTGATGTTCAAGCTGCTGCTGATGCCGTATTGCGCGGTGAACGCCACCAAAAATTGAAGAATGCTATGTTCTTCCATACTGCTGGTCTTAAATTCCCTTATCGCAATATGCATTATACTTTGGTTGCCGGTGGCAATGCGTTTTATGAAAAACGTGGCCGCGATGGCAATTTGCAGCTTGCAGTTAATGATCAGCCTTATAATGTTGCTTTAGCCTTTGCTCAGGAAAAGAACGGCGCAGCGCCGAAATTTGATCGCGTTATCCGTCAAGAAGCTGAAACTCGTAGCGAAGCCATTGCAGTTGCCCAAAACATTGAAACAGCTAAGCCTGTTGCAATGCAGCAAGTTGCTATGCGTGAAGCTGCACCAATCGCTAGTCAATCACAAACTCATGCAGTGCGACAGGATGCGGTTGCAGCAATTATCGAGCATGTCCCCGTGCCAATGCCATCGCCGCGTGCCGAGCATGAAGAGACTGTTGCCCTTGGTTATGCAATTCCTGAAGCCCGTCATGCTGATGTCATCGGTGCCATGTTATTGCGACAGCAAAACCAATAATATTAAGATTTAATGGTTATCGTTTTTTAAAGGGCGCTTTAAGCGCCCTTTAATTTATTAAAAACATTTTCATAATGGATAAAATGAATAAACTATTGCCCGCCTATTAATTTTACATCTCATTTGATAGTTGTAATATTAATTTAACAACTCAACGACTTTTGCTAAGGTTTAAGCGAAATTATAATGCATGAATTCGCTTTTTGATAAATTGCAAAGTGATAGCTGTGCCAATATGTGGTGCGCTCAATATCCCATAGTAGAACTGTATATGCGTGCTGAAAATGCGTTTATTGCAATATATAGTTAGAAAAATAATGATAATTATGAGCGAATCTAACGGCGATTTAGAAATATAGGACGAGGATGTAAGCATGCAAAATAAGATGGTTCGCAGACTTGTTTTAAAAGGTAGTGCCGCTTTAACGCTATTATCTTTGACACCTAGTTTCGGTATTTCAACTACTAACAAGGCTGGCTCTTTTGGCTGTTCTGCGCCAGAAAAATTAAATGAAGAAGATTTATCAAACTCGAAATCTTTGAAAGATAAAGAGCCTAAGCGAGCCATGGTCTATTGGCTTTATACAAAAGATGGTAGTAGCGTGGCGCAAGCTGATATTCACCAAGAAATTTATCGCAAACGTTTAATAGGATCAACGGCTGTCAGCCATAAAATCGCAGTTTAAGCTCGTATATAATAACGTTTGTTTTTAACCATTCTTAAACTTGTTGACTCATGGATTTAATGCAGTGGATTGCTAATTGTCTTCGGCTAAATATATAACCTAACAAAAGCCTTTGATCAAAAACGCCCTATTTTCATATGGTGTTTTGAATGCAATCTATACGTTATTGTGCGTAAATTCCAAATGGTAGAAACTTTGTAGCAAAAAAATGCCCTGAATTTTCATTCAGGGCATTTTAATAAATAAAGATAATGTTTAATTAGACCTGACGCTCGACCATTAATTTCTTAATTTCGGCAATTGCCTTGGCAGGATTAAGGCCTTTAGGGCAGGTTTGCGTACAGTTCATAATGGTATGGCAGCGATAAAGCCGGAAGGGATCTTCAAGCTTATCAAGGCGGTCACCAGTTGCTTCATCGCGTGAATCTGCAATCCAACGATAGGCCTGCAATAGAACTGAGGGCCCCAGATAACGGTCACCATTCCACCAATAGCTTGGGCAAGATGTTTGGCAGCAAGCACATAAAATGCACTCATAAAGCCCATCAAGTTTCAATCGGTCATCATGGCTTTGTAGCCATTCTTTTTCAGGGGTTGGCGATACGGTTTGTAACCAAGGCTCGATCAAACGATGCTGGGCATAGAAACGATTAAGATCTGGTACCAGATCCTTGACCACTGGCATTGAAGGCAATGGATAGACCTTAATTGGGTGCTTAACTTCATCCATGCCGGTAATACAAGCAAGGGTGTTAGAGCCATCAATATTCATGGCGCATGAACCGCAAATACCTTCACGGCAAGAACGGCGTAGCGTTAAAGTCGGGTCAACATGATTTTTGATGTATAAAAGACCATCCAAAATCATTGGCCCGCATGAATCGCGATCCACATAAAAAGTGTCAAGGCGTGGATTTTCGCCATCATCTGGCGACCAACGATAAATGCGAAATTCCGTTAAGTTCTGGTTTTGCTCTGGCTTTGGCCAGACCTTGCCTTTCTTAACCGTAGAATTTTTGGGAAGGGTCATTTGAACCATAATTTTGCTCCCCTAGTAAACGCGCTTCTTAGGCGCGATTTTCTTTGGATCAATACCACCATCTTCATAGCGGGTAAGTGGATCCACATGCACAGCACGATAGGAAAGACTAACTTCGCCTTCCGGTGAAAGATGAGATAGTGTATGCTTACGCCAGTTGACATCATCGCGATCTGGGAAGTCTTCACGGGCATGAGCGCCCCGGCTTTCCTTACGTGCAACAGCCGAGTAAACGGTACAAATTGCATTGGCCATCAGATTATCAAGTTCCAATGTTTCCATCAAATCTGAATTCCAGATCATCGAGCGGTCTGTCACTTTCACATCTGGTAATTCTTTCCAGATAGCAGAAATACGTTCGCAACCACTTACTAGCGAATCTTCTTGACGGAAAACAGCCGCATCTTCCTGCATGGCGCGTTGCATCTTGTCACGTAGCTCGGCTGTCGGGATTGAGCCATTGGCAAAACGAATGCGGTCAAAGCGTTCCATGATTTTGTCACAAGCTTCAATATTAAGCTCAGGAATTGGACCATCGCGGTCAATTACTTTTGAAGCCCGCAAAGCGGCAGCACGACCAAAAACCACCAAATCGATAAGCGAGTTAGAGCCAAGACGATTGGCACCATGAACTGAAGCGCAACCTGCTTCACCCACTGCCATTAGGCCTGGTTGAACGCGATCATTATCTTCTTCAGTTGGATTTAACACTTCGCCCCAATAATTGGTTGGAATACCGCCCATATTATAGTGAACGGTTGGCAATACTGGAATTGGGTCTTTGGTAAGATCAACACCAGCGAAAATACGGGCTGATTCAGAAATACCAGGTAAGCGTTCATGAAGAATAGCTGGATCAATGTGGCTAAGAACGAGAAAAATATGGTCTTTCTTTGGACCAACGCCACGTCCTTCGCGAATTTCAATGGTCATGCAGCGTGATACAACGTCACGCGATGCGAGATCCTTGAAAGATGGCGCATAACGCTCCATAAAGCGCTCACCCTCAGAGTTGATGAGATACCCGCCTTCACCGCGTGCGCCTTCAGTAATCAAACAGCCAGAGCCGTAAATACCCGTTGGGTGGAATTGTACAAATTCCATATCCTGCAAAGGAAGACCTGCACGTGCAACCATGCCGCCGCCATCACCAGTACAGGTATGGGCAGAAGTTGCTGAGAAGTAAGCGCGGCCATAACCACCAGTTGCTAACACAACCATCTTGGCAGAAAAACGGTGAATTGTACCGTCATCAAGGTTCCAAGCCACAACGCCAGTACAAACACCGTCGGTCATGATGAGATCAAGTGCGAAATATTCAATGAAAAATTGCGCATTATGTTTTAGGCTTTGGCCATAAAGCGTATGTAAAATAGCGTGGCCAGTACGGTCGGCAGCCGCGCAAGTACGCTGCACGGGTGGGCCTTCACCAAATTCAGTGGTATGGCCACCAAAGGGGCGTTGATAAATCTTGCCTTCTTCGGTACGCGAGAATGGCACGCCATAATGTTCAAGCTCATAAACCGCAGCAGGTGCTTGACGGGTGAGATATTCCATCGCATCCATGTCGCCAAGCCAGTCAGAGCCCTTGATGGTGTCATACATGTGCCATTGCCAGTTATCAGGTCCCATATTGGATAGGGATGCTGCAATGCCGCCCTGTGCGGCTACTGTATGCGAGCGGGTTGGGAACACCTTGGTAATACAAGCGGTTTTAAAACCTTGCTCGGCCATGCCCAAGGTTGCACGCAAACCAGAGCCACCAGCGCCAACAACAATAACATCGAACTCGTGGTCGATATATTGATAGGATTTTTTATCCTGCGCTGCCGAAGCATTTGAATTATTACTTGCCATGGAATTTAACCTCCCAAAGCGATTTTTACGAGTGCAAAAAGGCAGGCTGCACCCATAATGAAACAAAAGAAAATATTAAGCGATAGGATAAAAACGCGGAGATAATGATTAGGGAAATAATCCTCAATAATTACCTGCATGCCTAATTTCATATGATAAATGCCAGCAATAACCATTACTGCCATAACAACTGCAATAATCGGGTTTGATAAATAGCTGATAACGGTTGCATAATCTTTACCAACCAACATGATGAGCAAGATGATAAAGAAAATAAATAGCGGCACATTTGCAAAGGCTGTCAAACGTTGGCGCCAAAAATGGTCAGTACCATGTTTAGCGGAGCCAAGACCAATGCTTTTATTAAGCGGTGTTCTAAAATCTTTCATCACACCCTCCTAGCGCACAATATAGCCGACAATCCAAATAAGGAGTGTCAGAACAATTGAAACTACAATGGTTGACCAAGCCGTTTTGGTGGCTAAGTTTTTCTCTAAAAGAGCAGGGTTGGTATCCCAGAATAAATGGCGCACACCACCAACGAGATGGTGAACAAGTGCCAAAGTATAAAGGAATAGTACCGTGCGCCCTAAAAATGAGCCAAAGAGCCAATTAACTTTTTCAAAAGCAACTTCACCCATTGATGCTGAAATAATCCAAGCAGCAAATAAAAATGTGCCGAAATAAAGCGCGCCACCTGTCGCGCGATGGGCAATAGACATTGCCATCGTAATCGGCCAACGGTAAATCTGAACGTGGGGTGAAAGAGGCCGTCCAGAAGGTGTCGTATCTGTCATGAGCGTTCCTGACCTGACATGTGATCGTGATATTGCAAAAAACAATATCGGCAAAATAATGAATCCGTTTCCATTCTCTAAAGAATCAAAACAGCTTTTTCTGCCGTGTAAGAAAAAATTCTCACACATTCGACCGACTGCCTGATGAAGCGGATTAAAGGTCACGTTCACGGGCGTACGGCTTGGCAACGGCGCAAAACGCCGCTCAGCTTGCTTTGCTTCTAATGCGGAATTTGATTCACGTCAAAGCAAGAAAGCATTTTTTCGATCAAAAGATTGAGAAAATAGAAAAAAATGTGTAAAAATATAGTTTTAATCGTTTGAAAAACTTGATTAAAATTTGAAGGTTTTTTAGTTTTTTATTAAAAAACGACTCAATTCGATTCTCTTATATTTTCCTATTATTCAAAAAATGGTTTTCCATCTTTTACCCAACCTCCAATGATGAGAATATAAAGGTCATTTCGTGGTGTATAATTTTTGGCTTTCATTTCAAATTGGGTAGATCCAATTTTTTTGACATTTTTACCGCAAAAGGTAACAATGGAATCGGGATCGCCTTTGTCCACGACCAAGCGAAAATCACCAATGGTTCCACCTGCCCAATTGCCTCCAGTTTTTAAAATATAGCCAATGTCGTCATATAAGGCATCTAGACCCTGTTTTTGTTTTTTTGCCATTGCATTGAAAAATCCGCGATCGGGGCAATACTCGCTCGTCGCCATTTCGGTTAAATTTTGTACTGGATTTAATACAGCGCTACCAGTAATTGGCCTGTATTCATGGCGGACTTTAATTTTTTTATTTGCTGGAAAATTTTGATGCCAGTAATAGGTTATTTGAAAAACTTCCTGATCTGCATATTCACCAAAGCCTATTGTTTCTTGCTTATTATAGTTGGTGTTGACCCGTTTGCCTTCAACAAAGGTTTTAAAGTCAACGAAGTTATCACCAATTGCATCAGGCGTTGCTGTTACTCCGGCGCCCGTATCACTTTCCGGTTCGACGGGGTGGGGCGGTAAGGGAAAGGCAACAATGGTATTAATATCGCGGTTAGATTTGTTTTCAAAAACATAGTTGACGATAATTTTGTCTGCAGAAATATAAAGATCTTCGGAGATCATGGCGATGTTTTCAAGTTTTTGCAAGACAAGACCACCACCAACCAGTTTAGCCCCGCTATCATTAGCCTCTGTCATTGTTGGAAAATAAACCAAGCTTGCTGTAAATGTTAAAATCTTAAATAGAGTATATATTGGTTTCATAAAATCACTTTTAAAATGCGATTATTCATCATCACATTGTTTTTCTAAATTCATTTACAAAAAATATAACCGTAGCCGTTGGTTTGGTGGAGACAATATTAATAAAACCGACCCAATGATTGATGAGGTGTCAATTGTTAGTTTGACCATATGTTATTGAGAAGTGATTTCAATCAATAGCCCATCAAGACTGCAAAGTGATTCACATAAATTTTATTAAAAAATACGCAAGATAAAATGGTTTTTGCGCAAATTTGGATGCGGAAAAGCAAAAATATGAAAAAATATATATGCATTTTTTACATTAAACCGATTTAAAAGTGCTTTGAATAAAATTTAAATTTGACACGAGTAAAAATTTACCCTTACACTCAGCATCGTGAGAAGCAGAGGAGTTGGCGGATTTTATTAAAGGCGTTTTTTCGCCTATCAAATTAAGTTATTGGATGTTTTAGCAAGCTATTTTAGCGAAATTCTGCAATTACAATTCTTTAATTACAATGGTTTGGCATATAAAAAGCTTTTTAAAAAATCGGACTCATATTTAAGCTGTTCTGATGCTTTGGTTGTCCAAATGTTTGGGATTATCCAAATGTCTGGATGTCTTTAATGATCGCAAATGCGTTTCGTGCAAATATTATGGAGATTTACATGGGTATTAAAAAGACAATCTTTACATTGATGTTAAGTGCAGCAGCTTGCTTTACGTCAAATGCTTTTGCAGATGGTATTGGTGCTTCACTCCTTACCCAGCAGCATCCATTTTATATTGAACTTGCAGATGCTATGAAAGCTGAAGCCAAGGAAAAAAATGTTGCATTGGAAGTAAGCATTGCAAACCAAGATCTTAATAAGCAATTATCCGATGTTGAAGATTTTATTACCAAAGGCGTTGACGTTATCATAATTTCACCGGTTGACAGTAAAGGCGTTTATGCGGCAATTGCAAAAGCCAATGCCGCTGGCATCAAGGTAATTACGGTAGATGTTCCTGCCGCGGAAGGTGATGTTATTTCTCATATTGGTACCGATAATTATACTGGCGGCGTTAAAGCTGGTGAATTGATGGCCAAGATCCTTGATGGCAAGGGTGAAGTTGCAATCATCGATTATCCAACCGTGCAGTCGGTTGTAAACCGTATCGAAGGCTTTAAAAAAGCGCTTGAAAGCTATCCTGATATCAAAATTGTTGCTCAACAAGCAGGCATCACTCGTGCCGATGCTTTGTCTGTGGCGCAAAACATCCTTCAAGCCAATAATAATATTACTGGTATTTTCGGCTTTGGTGATGATGCTGCCCTAGCCGCAGCTGTTGCCGTTAAAGCTGCGAATATGAGTGATAAGGTTGCTGTTATCGGCTTTGATGGCATGAAAGAAGCGCGCGATGCAGTTGATAGTGATCCAGTAATGGTGGGCGTCATTCAACAGTTCCCTGATCAAATGGGTAAACTTGCCGTTGATACGGCTGTAAAAGTCATTGCTGGCGAAGAAGTACCTGCTGAGCAGCCAATCGTTCCTGGTGTTTATACAAAGCAGAAATAGGTTAAATGATGGACCGGACAGATAAAATCATCCTTTCCTTGAAGGATATTCAAAAGTACTTTGGCCCAGTAAAAGCTATTAAAAATATGCAACTTACTGTGCGCCAAGGAACTGTGCATACTTTATTGGGTGAAAACGGTGCCGGTAAATCCACCTTAATGAAAATTCTTGCGGGCGTTTATCCGCAAACGGCAGGGCAAATCATATTTGATGGTGAGCCATATAGCCCCAAAAATCCGCGTGAAGCGGTTGCTAAAGGCTTATCGATTGTTTTTCAAGAGTTAAGCCTTTGCAATAATATGAGTGTTGCTGAAAATATTTTTGCAACCCATGAGCCACAACGTTTTGGCTTTATTAATGACAGGCAATTACGCAAAGAAGCTGATGAGTTGATCGCCTATTTAGAGCTACCAATCCGTGCTAAAGACAAAGTTAATGACCTTTCAATTGCCCAGCGCCAATTGGTCGAAATTGCCAAAGGTTTGAGTAAACCAGCTAAAGTTCTTATTCTTGATGAGCCGACCTCATCACTATCCGATTCAGAAGCCGAAATCTTATTTTCACTGATCGACCGTTTAAAAGAACGTGGAACAGCTATCATTTATATTTCCCACCGCATGGAAGAAATCATGCGTTTATCGGATGATATAACGGTTGTACGTGATGGCGAATATATCGACACAAAACGTCGTCAGGATACCAATATTGATGAATTAATTGCGATGATGGTCGGGCGAAAAATGGATGAAATCTATCCCCCCGCTCTTTCTAGCCCTAATTTTGAAAAAATATCTCCAATTTTAGAAGTAGAAAAACTATCGTATAAAGATGAATTTCAAGATGTTTCTTTTGCCATTCGTCCGGGTGAAATATTAGGCTTTTTTGGTCTGGTTGGTTCTGGTCGCTCTGAAGTGATGAATGCCATATTCGGCATGAAAAAGGCAAGTGGGACCATACGCCTTGAGGGTAAGGCCGTTAATTTTAAGAGTGCTGCGGAATCTATCGCTGCCGGTATTGGCTTTGTAACAGAAAACCGCAAAGAGGAAGGTTTGATCCTAAATGCGAATGTTATGCATAATATTTCTATGGCATCGCTTAAAGGATTTACCAATAAATTAGGCTTCATGAACTTTGGCGCAGAGAAAAAAGTTGCGCTTCAAGAAGCAGAGCGCCTGTCGGTAAAAGCTAGTGGTTTAGACACAGTGGTGAATACTCTATCGGGCGGAAACCAACAAAAAATCGTTTTTGCTAAATGGCTTCTAACCCATCCTAAGGTTCTCATTTTAGATGAGCCAACGCGCGGTGTTGATGTTGGCGCCAAATTTGAAATCTATAAAATTATTAGACAATTAGCTGATGAGGGAACAGCAATACTTCTCGTTTCCTCAGAACTGCCCGAGGTTTTGGGCCTTGCTGATCGTCTCATCGTTATGACTGAAGGGTGCATTACCGCCACGCTTAATGGTGCAGATATGACACCACAAAATGTTATGGCTTTTGCCACCGGAACGGTTGCCACAGGAATAGTTAAATGAAACAGTCCGCACAACTCCTAAAATCACCAAATAATGAATTAAAAAATTCTATCCAGCGCTATGGTGGCATTTTAATGGCTCTGGTCATTCTTTGCGTCATTTTTAGCTTATATACCAAAGGTAGCTTTGCAACTTTTGGCAATATTTCTAATATCTTACAGCAGGTTGCTGTGGTTGCTATTGCAGCATTTGGTATGACTTGGGTAATTTTGCTTGGTGAAATAGATCTGTCTATCGGCTCAATTATTGCGGTCGCTGGCATGGTTGGTGCGCAAATACTGGCTCTTGGTTATGGATTTGTGCCTGCAATTATTATTACCTTACTTGCTGGGGCATTAATGGGCTTTATCAATGGTGCATTGACCGCGAAATTACTATTGCCGTCCTTTATTGTTACCGTTGCTACAATGGGGATTTATCGCGGTCTTGTTAATTTGCCAACCAACGGCTCACCAGAAATGATTAGAGATCCTTCTTGGATTGCTATTGGTTCTGGCAATTTTTTAAATTTGCCGATTATCATCTGGATTGTTGTTGCAATGTTTTTGTTTAATCATATTCTTTTATCAAAAACAACTTTTGGACGACGTACTTATCTAACTGGTGGTAATAAGGAAGCTGCTTTATATTCAGGAATTAAGGTTGACCGCCTAAAAATCCAAATTTTTATTTTATCAGGCGTTATGGCTGCCATTGCTGGTATATTATTATCATCACGCCTTTATTCGGCGCAAACCAATGCGGGCGTAAATAATGAACTTGATGCCATTGCTGCCGCTGTACTTGGCGGTGCTAGTCTATCTGGCGGTGTTGGTACCATGGTTGGGACTTTGTTTGGTGCACTTATCATTGGTGTGTTGAACAATGGCATGAATATGATGTCTGTTCCCTTTTTTTTCCAGCTTATTGTTAAAGGTTTGGTTATCTTAATCGCTGTTTGGTTTGATGTAAGAGCCAAAAGAAAAAGAGGTTAATCATGGGTAAAGTTTTAACCATCGGCGAAATTTTGGTAGAGATTGTTGCAACGACTAAAGGTGATGGTTTTTTAAGTGCGCAGCCGCTTATTGGACCGTTTCCATCGGGTGCACCAGCTATTTTTATCGATCAAGTTGGCAAATTGGATACACCATGCGCGATTATTTCTCGCGTTGGAAATGATGATTTTGGCCGCGTCAATATCGATCGATTAAAAGCTGATGGCGTTGATGTTTCAGCTATTGAGATTGCCCAAGGTGAGTCAACCGGCAGTGCTTTTGTGCGCTATCGCGAGGATGGCAGCCGCGCTTTTGTTTATAATATCCGCTATAGTGCATGTGGCACTTTAAACACCACTCAAAGCGCTAAGGATATGATTAAGGATTGCGATCATCTTCATGTTATGGGGTCGGCTTTTTCAGCGCCTGAACTTGGCGCCATGGTTATTGAAGCTGCAAAGGCAATAAAACATAAGGGTGGCACAATTTCCTTCGATCCCAATTTGCGCCCTGAATTATTGAATACCCCTGGTCTTAAACAATCTTGCGAATTTATTCTATCTATCACTGATCTTTTTATGCCGTCTGGTGAAGAAGTTTTCTTATTTGAAAAAGCTGGCAATGAAGAAGAAGCGGTCAATCATCTATTGGCGCGTGGTATTAAAACCATTGTGGTGAAGCGTGGGGAAAAAGGTGCGAGCCTTTATGAAAATGGCAAGCGGTTTGACGCGCAAGCTTTTAAAGTTGAGGAAAAAGATCCAACTGGCGCAGGTGATTGTTTTGGCGGAGCATTTTTGAGTTTTTGGCTCAAAAATACCGATCCGCAACAAGCGCTTGATTTTGCCAATGCTGCAGGTGCGCGTGCGGTTAGCGAAATTGGCCCTATGGAGGGAACGTCAACCCTTGCCGATCTCGAGCGCTTTATTGCGCAAAAAGCACTTTGATCATTTGGACAAAAATTTGTTAAACCTGCACTCGTAAAAGGATATTCCATGACTAAAAATCCTCTGCAATCCATTTCAAATTGGCGTCAACAATCGGGGCCATCTGGCATACCGTCTATTTGCACAGCGCACCCCATGGTTATTGAGGCGGCAATGCGTGCAACCATGCCAACGCCATTGCCACTATTGATTGAAGCAACCTGCAATCAAGTTAATCAAGATGGTGGCTATACTGGCATGACACCACAAGATTATAAAAATTTTGTGCTAGATATTGCCCAAAACTGTAACTTTCCAGTTGAACGTTTAATCTTTGGTGGTGATCACCTTGGACCTAATCCGTGGAAAAATTTAGCCGCAGAAGAAGCTATGGATAAAGCCGAAGTCATGATCCGTGCCTATTCGGCTGCCGGTTTTACCAAGTTGCATTTAGATTGTTCCATGGGCTGTCTTAATGAACCTTTGGCACTTGATGATAATATTATTGCGCTGCGTGCTGCCCGACTTGCCAAGGCTGCAGAAGAAGCAAGAGCACAAGGGGCAATCGCCCCTGTTTACATTATTGGAACTGAAGTACCAGTGCCTGGTGGTGCTTTGGAGGAAATCGAGGGACTTGAGGTAACGAACAAAGATGCCGCCCTTACAACTTATGATATTCATAAGAAGGCATTTATAGCACAAGGCTTAGGTGATGCTTTTTCACGAGTTATTGGCCTTGTTGTGCAGCCAGGTGTTGAGTTTGGCAATCATAATGTCATTGATTATGATCCGCAAGCTGCAGTCACTCTCTGTTCTGCATTGCCGCTTATGTCGAATATTGTATTTGAGGCGCATTCCACCGATTATCAAACCCGCGCCGCTTTAACGGCTTTGGTTAATGATGGATTTGGTATTTTAAAAGTTGGCCCCGGCCTTACCTTTGTTATGCGTGAAACCTTATATGGTCTTGATATGATTGCAGAAGAGCTTTTTGCAGGGCGACGTCAGAAGACTTTGCGCCAAACCATGGAAGAGGTCATGCTCAGCTCTCCTGCTAATTGGGATCGCTATTATCACGGTGATCAACATGAATTGGCCTTGCAGCGCCATTTTTCTTATAGCGACCGTATCCGCTATTATTGGCCTGATGAAAAAGCTAATCGTGCGGTTGAAGAACTCTTGGGGTTATTTGACAATGTCACATTGCCAGAAACTCTTATCGGGCAATATCTTGGCGGCCTTTATCATGATGTGCGTAGCCAACGCCTGCCAGCTAATGCCAAGGATTTGGTGTTCGCAAGCATTGAAAAAGCAATCAATGATTATATTGCTGCTTGTTGGCAAGCTTAAATTGCAAAATTAAGGACATTGTCTGGCTTTGGTTGAAACGATAGTGAAAGCCAGACATGTTTTTTAGATTAAAACGCCTGAAGGTATTTGTATAAAAATAAAAGATAACACTTTTTGTTGGGTAAAAGATTAAAAATGAAAAAAATAAATTCGATACCTGAAATTCGTACCCCGGAAATTCGTACAATGGAAGAGTTTGCTAGCCATATCGGATTATCACGCCCAACAGTATCCAAATATTTTAATGATCCAACATCGATTAGAAATTCAACACGCTTACTCATTGAAAACGCTTTAGCTGAGTTTGATTTTCGCCCTAATCTATTTGCGGTTAATTTAAAGCGCCGGCGTACTAAAATTTTGGGCGTTATTATTCCAGATACGCTTGATCCATTTTATATGGAGCTTACCCGCAAAATTGAAGAAATTGCCGAAAAAAATGGCTATTTTGCTGTTGTCTTGAGCTCGCAAGGGCAAGTATCAAGACAATCTGATGCGATTGAACGATTGCAATCCATGCATATTGCTGGTGCAATCATTGCACCAATTGCCCATTCGGCAAGCCAAGATAAATTAAATTCTTTAGCTGATCGCATTCCCCTTGTTTATGTCGATAGTAAGGAAGAAAGTGATGTACCCTTTGTTGGCACTGATAACCGCCAAAGCCTTGGCCTTATCATTGATTATTTATGCCGATCAGGAGAACCGCCGTGCTTTTTGGGTATGCCGGGGGTGAATGCCAATTCAACATCACGCCGCCACGCTTATGAAGAAGCGATGATACGCAACGGTTTTAAACCTCTTATATTGCCAGTTGATAGCTCAAATAGCTGGGAATTCGAAAAATTTGGCTATGAGCAAACAATAAAAAACGTTAAAAGCGGTCTGCCAACCAATACAATATTATGTGCTAATGATCGCATTGCTTTTGGCGCTTTGCATGCTGCATGGGAAATGGGCATTAAAGTGGGGCATGGTTTACCAAGCAGCGAACTACGCATCGCTGGCCATGATGACCATCCGCTTGCGCGTTATACATCACCACCCCTTACAACCGTTGCACAAGATTATGCGCTGATTGCACAAATTGCCATGCAAAAACTAATGGATTTGTTTGATAATGAAGATCGGCAAGAACCATCTAAGCTAAAAGAACATGTAGAGAGTAAAGATCAATTAAAGCAAAAAGACCAGACATTGCTTAAAGCAAGCCTAATGCTAAGACGATCAGCTTAAACGGTTGTCTAGCCAATTTGAATTATAAACTAAATTTTTCTTTGATGAAAGTATAGTAATAACAGGTAACAATGGTCATATTTGTTAGACTATTTAAATAAATAGAATATGGCTATTTTAGGAAATTACTTAATGCTATCATACGCTTATTGGGGACATATCAAGAGTAATTATCATTTTAGCGATTTTAATGCGCAATCTTTTGCTATTATGAACTGTTTTAATCGACAGTTCACCCAGTTTGATTATAACTCCCCTTTTTTTCAAAGTTATGGATATAGAAGTTACGGAAGGCTTATTAAACGAGCTTTAGAATATAATGATGCCTTGAGTAAAGTTTTTCATATCTCACTTGAAGTGACCGATAAATCAGATTGTTATATCGAGAGTTTTAATTTAAGCATTGCCTTTCGCAATCCACTTTATCAATGTGAAGATAAAGCACCAATAAGACAAAATTGTCAGCTCATTGCATTTAATTTTAAAAAGAATTTTACTTTAGACGAAAATTTTAGCCAAGCTGTTGGTCTTTTCGATGCTCTGGCGACGCGCGCTTTAGATTTAAAGCAATTTGCGATACTTGAGAGCAATGAGTTTTTAAATATTGAATATTATCACGCCGGTGTCAATAATATTGCCTTAGTACCATCATTGGGCGTTGTGGTGCTACAAAAGAAAAATTTTTAAAATTAATATTATTGTTTTTTATCAATAGCTTATAATAAAAGTAAAAAAATAATGAATTTTTCTCAAAAAACTTTGGAACTTTTTCGTGATCGAACCGTTAACGGTGCAACAAGGCTAACAAAAGGTAAATAAGCCGAGAAACTTAAACAATTAATCAGATAACTTAGAAGAATCTAATAAACGGAAGCAAATTGGTTTCCCGTTAACGATCTAACCTTGCCTAAATTTAAAGTGATTTAACGCAAAACCAGCTTTTGCGAACGAGAAAGCTTTGTTTAAACACGGTTGGGCGGTTCTTCCAAAACAAATTTAAGGATAAAGATCATGAACCGTTTTGCAAAATCAATCATCGCTGCTTCAACTCTAGCAATAGCTGTAATCGCTAGCGCACTTACTGCACAAGCAACCACACTTTCAGCTCCTGCCTTATCATTGCATAATGCACCTGCAACAAGTGCGGCCGTAACCAGCAATATTGCTAAGGGTACTCAAGTTAATGTTGGCGTTTGCAATTCAGCTTGGTGCTATGTAACTGCAGGCAACCAAAAAGGTTGGGTTGAAACCAATAAGCTTTCAACGCAATTAGCTGCTGCAAATAGCCGTGCTCGCACAATGGCAGTTAGCGGTGGTGCAGGCGGCTCTGCTGCAACTGGTGGCCGTACAGCATCTGCTGGCTTAAATATTTCAATCACCATTGTTCCTGAAAAGTCAGAAGCAAAGGCTGCAAACCACAATCGCATTAATGTTGCTAAAATTGCACCACAAAACTTGCGTTAAGAATTTCACAAATCCCCGTTAGCTAAAATCAAGCTAACCAATTGGCCTATCTGATTTCATGATCGATCAGATAGGTCTTTTTTATTGTTTTAAATGTTGTTCACCACGTGTAAGCGTTGTTTGCGGGGTAAAAACGGGTGAAAATATCCGCCGTGAATTACGCTTTAACAGTGGGATGCCTTGACTGATATGCTTGGTTGCTTCAAGAACGAGAGCGCCACCAAAATAAGGAAAAAAACGCTTTTGCATTTTTTCAAAAAGCGTGGAAAAGCGCCGGATATTTAAATTTCTTTGCGGTAAAAAATGCAGCGTTTCGCTAAGTGATTGACATGTAAAACCAGCATTGGTCACAATTTGGTTTAGTTGGCCACGGCTATAGGGTTCGCCGGAGCCAAAGGGAGTTGCATCAGAACCTGCCCAAAAGCCACGTCGGTTTGGTGCAATAATAATGAGTTTGCCATTAGGAGCTAAAACCCGCCATAATTCACGCAGGGTTTCGCTCGCGTTTTCAGTTTGTTCTAAGGCATGCACAAGGATGATCTTGTCAAGACAACCGTCGGCGAGGGGCAAATCTTCTTCAAAGACCAAGGCAGTTGCAACATTTTGGCTATCTGGCCAAGTTGAAGCGCCTTGCCGCGCCGGCATAAAAGCAAAACAACAATCACATTTTAGGCGAAATGGTTCAAGATAAGGAACGCAATAACCAAGTCCCATAATCCTTTCATCATTGCGGATTGGAATATGTGGCTGAAGTGCGTTATTTAAATTTTGCTGCACCTTTTTACCTAAAGGCGATTGATAAAACTTTTGCAAAGAGTGAATATCAAGATACATTGCGTGCCTACCCTTTGCGCTAAGATGAAATTTGAATGCGTTTTAAAATGTCGTTATTGCCAACAACCTATTTGACGACCTCGCAAATTATGAGCATCAAGATCGACAAGGAGACGCTGGTCTTTTTCCAGTAAATAATAACGCGTGCTATTCTTAATCTCAAGCTTTTGCCAACCAGCGCATTGGGTTGGCATAGATGGTTGCGAAAATGCGATTTTTTCGCTCCACGCTGTTGCTTTGGCAGTGCAACCACATAAAAATGGTAGCCCGATTATCGGTAGTGCTGCTAAAGCACGTCTATTTTGGGTTAAGTTTTGAAGAACAGTTTTTGAAAAAGACGACATAAATCCCCCGCAAATTGCCAAATCTCATTTAAATAACGATAGTGTTATTGGTAAGTTATTTTATAATGATTAGATATTACTCGCTGTATGGCTTAAAGCATAGCAAAAAAATATGCGTCTATCCATATATATGTTTTTGATATAAATGAGTGAATTGATTTATCATAAATATTTGCTAGGCTTTTGATGCAGCGTCTGTCTTAGTTTAAATGGTTTTTGCCAGATAATAACAAAAATCATATGCAATTTCCTATAAGCTTGTTAAACAAATTTTATGTAAGGAACAAATTATGGAATACCGTGCATTAGGAAAAACTGGGTTTAACATTGCGCCTTTAGTTTTTGGTGCCAATGTTTTTGGCTGGACTGTTGATGAAAAACGCTCATTTAATTTACTTGATGCTTTTGTTGATGCAGGCTTAAATGCAATCGATACAGCCGATGCTTATTCAACTTGGGCGCCGGGCAATAAGGGTGGAGAATCTGAAACCATCATTGGCAATTGGCTAAAGCAAAATCCAACGAAGCGCGAAAAGGTCGTTATTATTACTAAAGTTGGCTCGGATATGTTGGAGCCTGGTAAAAAAGGGCTATCGGCGCGTTGGATAAAACAAGCGGCTGAAGATTCTTTAAGACGCTTACAAAGTGAAGCTATTGATGTTTATTTATCCCACTGGCCTGACCCAGAAACCAGCCATGAAGAAACATTGCGTGCTTATGAAGACCTTATAAATTCCGGTAAAGTGCGTGCAATTGGTTGCTCTAACTATGATGCAAAACTTTTAAAGAGCGCGCTTGATACATCAAAATCCTTGAATTTGCCAAGCTATCAAGTGCTTGAGCCTGAATATAATCTTTATGATCGCAGCGGTTTTGAAGGCGAACTTGCCGATCTTTGCTGCCAAGAAGGTTTGGGTGTCATCACCTATTTCAGTCTTGCATCTGGTTTTCTTTCGGGAAAATATCGCAGCCAAAAAGATGTTGAGGGCAAAGCGCGCCAACGCATGGTTGAAAAATATGTCAATGAACGTGGCCTGCATATTCTTGATGTGCTTGATGGCATATCAAAGGCACATAATGCAACCAATGCTGAAGTGGCGCTTGCTTGGATTATTGCACAAAAGGCAGTGACCGCACCTATTGCTAGTGCTACAAGTCTTGAACAATTGGCAAGCCTTGTTAAAGCAACGACCCTTAAACTAAGCAATGACGATATAACACATTTGACTAATGCCAGCGCTTTTTAAACAAGCTAGGGATTAAATTCCATATTGTTAAAATATAAAATTGTGAGCAAATCCATTTCAAAATGAAACGGATTTGCTTTTAGATTTGAGCAAGCTTTATTTTAAGGTCTTGCCGAAATTGGATTTAGCCACTAAATCTAGCGATCAGAATATTTTCGCAAAAATATGAGGCGTTGTCGCCAAAATACGTAAAAGCAAAAAACTAGAGCATTTTAGTGACTTTAATTAAAGTGCTTTAGCCCAGGAGAGATAGATGTATGCTTTTTTTTCGACTATAAGTCTTATATTAGACTTTATTAGGATACTTATTGTAGGCAGAATAATTATTTCTTGGCTTTATGCGATGAATATTGTTAATCCGCGCAGTCAGCTCTTCGGTATGATTGGTAATTTCCTTTATACAGCAACTGAACCTATGCTAGCACCAATAAGGCGTATATTGCCAGATCTTGGCCCGATCGATATTTCGCCTATTATTATCTTTTTTGGGATTTATTTTTTGCAAATGTTGATTGCAACATCGCTCATGCCTGCATTTGTGTAAGTAAAGTAAACTGCGCCAAAGGATGGAATAAGATTTAAAAATAATGAGCCGTTTTAGTTTTGAAAACTAAAACGGCTTTTTTATTTACATTGAATATTTAACAAATTGGATATTTAACAAAGCGGCGCTTTGTGACCATGCTTTTAAAAATTGGCAATTTTTTTCAATTGTTCATAATTATGGGGCGTAGCAGCAAGAACAGGATGCCCTTTTTTAAGATTTTCACGATCGGTGGGGAATGGCATAATTTTGCCGCCTGCTTCCTGCACAAGGCAAAAACCAGCTGCACAATCCCATAAATGCATATAGGGTTCAACATAGCCGACGAGGCGACCTGCCGCGACATAAGCAATCATCAATGCGCCTGACGCATTACGATAAAAATTGCTGCCCGCAGCCAAAAGATTTTGTAAAACATCAATTTTGCGCTCTGTTGAAATATGATGATTGCAGCCAAAGCCAGTAAGTCCATTGGCAATGGTATTTTTCTTCGTTACTTCAATTGGCTTATCATTTAAAAATGCACCATCATTAGTCATGGCGCGATAAAACTCGTTATTATATGGTGCATAGATCACGCCAATTGCAGGTTTGCCCTGATATAAAACGGCGATCGAAACACACCAATCACCAATTCCTGCTAAAAAAGGCGCCGTGCCGTCAATAGGGTCGATTACCCATAGGAAATCTGATTGATGGTTGCTAATACCACTTTCTTCGCCTAAAAATGCATCATCAGGAAAATGGCGATAAATTGCTTCTTGAATGTGCTTTTCAACATTGCGATCAGCCATTGAAACCAAATCTTGCGGATCTTGTTTGGTTTCAATAATTAATTTATCGCGGTTATTAAAATAGTCTAAGGCAAGGTTGCCCGCACTTTTTGCCAATTGCTGCGCAAGAGCATAGCGTGTTTGTAACAATTTTTCGATATTTTGAAGTTCATTTTCGATATTTAGCGAGGTCATGACAGTTCCGTTTTAAAGTGAATAGCAACGCTTTATGTAATTTACTATTATAACACATCCGTGTCGCTTAATCATGAGGGCGTGCGGTATATGCATAAAAAATCAAGCCTATGTTTTAAGTATAGCCTTGATTGTAAATTTTTATGATTTTTTACCCAAAACGGTTTGCAAAACTTAGCAAAATCCCGCTTGTTTAAGTTGGTTATAAGCTTGCAAAACTGCGCGAAAACGCTCCTCAGAACTGCGATCGCCGCCATTTGCATCAGGATGGTGCCGTTTGATTAAAATCTTATATTGCGATTTGATTTCTTCGCTGCTTGCCATCTCTTTTAGTTCTAAAGTAGCAAAAGCTCTTGCTTCCAGCACTTTCAATTTACGTTTAGGTGCAGCTTCAACGCGCTTTTCATTAATCAGCCCATAAGGGTTGCGTAAGCGCTTTTGCGAAACGGCAGAACCAGAGCGAATGCTGGAAAATTCCTGCGAGGTTTTGGTGGCTGTGGTGCGGTTAGAGCCTATTTTCCTTGTTGGGCGGTGGCCGGTTGCAGCATCCTTTTGGAACTTAGCAATTTCCGCATCGCTAAGGTCGGAAAAATAATTAAAATTTTTATTATATTCACGCACATGGTCAATACAAAAATGTAAAAATTGCCCTTCTCGGCCACGACCAGCAGGTGCACGATGGGGACCAGGCTTTTCACAGCCCTCCCATTGGCATTTCATTGTTTCAGGTTCGGCCTTCGCCTTTTTGCCTGAACTAATGCGTATAGAGTCAAAGAATTTTGAATTAATTGCCATGATATTTAGGTCATTCCGAATGGATTATAGTGTAATAATGTTTGACAATTGAATGAAATCGCACCAAACTTTATACAAGGCAAACTAATGCCCTTTCAAGAAAACACGATCAAACAATGATTTTGTCCTTTTTAATAAAAGATACTACGCTATATATGGGGTTTAAATTAAACTTTTAAACTTAATTAAACTGAAAGCGTTGCAGTTTCATATTTGGATTGGCGATTTTAACCAATTATAAAAAAACTGCAAGAGCTACGATATGGTTTGGGAAAATAATTATGTCCAGCACGATTAAAGAAATAATGGAAAAAAAATTGCGCGCTGCTTTTTCGCCCCTACATTTAGAAGTTATCAATGAAAGTGCATTACATGCCGGTCATAGTCATGACGACGGTAGCTCTTTTGATGGTGAAGGTGAAACACATTTTAGAATAAAAATTACTTCAAATGAATTTATCGGCATGAAACGGGTAGAGCAGCATCGTGCCATTAACGATGTATTAAAAGACGAGCTTGCTGATAAGGTTCATGCTCTTGCAATTGAGGCGCAGGCAACACCATAAATGGTACTCAACAGTGAAATTTTTACGCACTTTACATCACAACTGTTTTGTTCCTTAGCGAAATATGCAAAACTTCATTTTAAATAATGAGTTTTGTCCCTAAGCTATGGAACTTCGATGCATATTCATGCGTTATCATCGCTTAAGTGAATGCGAAATTAATATCTAATATCAAAGTGGTTAGTAATAAAGCTTTCTTTGTAATTCTTTAATTTGAATTGTTGTAATTTTTGCTATAAATGAATTATATTTGATCGCAATTGCTTAAATGAGATAGTTATTCATTAATATGTTGGAATATATATATGGAACGCGCAGCTAGAACCCAATGGCGTGATAGGCTTATTCTTGAAAATGCTTTAGATTATGCCATATTAACCACTGATATGAATGGAGTTATTGATAGTTGGAGCGCGGGCGCGCATAATTTATTTGGTTGGCGCGAAGAAGAAATTATAGGAAAATCATTAGACACGCTTTTCACATATGAAGATCAAGCGGATGGATTGCCAGCAAAGCGACGCGAAATGGCCCGTCAACACCGGTTGGATCCGGTTGAGCGCTGGCATTTACGCAAAGATGGCAGTAAGTTTTGGGCATCGGGTGATTTGCAATTATTTCAAGATGAAAATGGCGCACCTTGGGGTTTTTTGAAGATTGTCCGGGATAGGACCAGCGAGCGACAACATCAAGAGGCACTCCGATTAAGTGAGGAACGCGCCCATCTCGCGCAAGAGGCCGGTGGCATTGGGTCTTTTTCCATTGATGTGGATCGAGGTATTATTCTTGCTACACCCAAATTTATGGAACTATTAGGACTTGAAATTAAGCCAGAACTTGCAATTGAAGAATTTTTAGATGTAATCGTTACCAATGTGTCTTATATTGCCAGTCAGATGCTTAATCCACCAGATGATAAATTAGTATCGCTAGAAATTCAAATTCAACGCAGTGACAATAATGAAAGACGTTGGATTGCTTTTCGCGCAGAAAAAGCACCAATTGATATTGGTGAAATGCAAGGGCATCGCCCGATTCTTGGAGTTATTCAAGATGTAACTGCAAGGCGGCTTGCTCAAGATAAAAGAGAAATGTTAGCGCAAGAATTAGCCCATCGGGTTAAAAATACCTTAGCTATGGTGCAAAGTATTTGCAATCAAAGCTTAAATAATGCCGCGAACATTGAAGAAGCGCGCCGCATTTTAACCGCACGCATAAAAGCCCTTGCTGATGCACAAGATATATTAACGCACGGAGCCTCCTCCAGTATTAATTTGCATGAGATCATCGTCAATTGCCTTGAGGGCAATATTGGCCTAACCAATCGCTTTACCTGTAATGGCCCAAAAGCTGCGCTTGATAGTGAGGCGGCGCTTTCCATGTCTCTGGCATTGCATGAATTTGCAACCAATGCAGTAAAATATGGCGCTTTATCGAATGAACAAGGGCGGGTGGACATTACATGGGATTTTGATGATGGAAAATTCCATTTTGCATGGCATGAAATTGGTGGGCCTGAAATTACTAAACAACCAACCCGCAAGGGTTTTGGGGCAAAATTGGTGGAACGCTTATTGCCTGCAAGCTTGAACGGTGAAGCAAAACTTGATTATGCACCAAATGGTTTTAGCTATCACCTAACTGCACCAATTAGTGATTTGATTAAACCACATTAAGTCAATCCATGCGTTATTTGAAGATTGTATCATTTTGACTATTATTTTAGATTTTATCTTAACAAAAGATGCTATGTCTTGTTATAATTTATAGTGATTTATAGATTCCATTTGAACATATTGCATCTTATCCTTTTGCAGTTTCCTGATTGTAATAGGTTTAAAATCACATAGAATTTGTTGGGATATTGGAAAACAACATTGACGACACTAAATATTGTTGGCACAAACAGCAAATAGCAAAAATATGTGGCAAAAAATGCGGCATATGCTATTAAATGTTTAAGTTTTTACTAAACTATCCATTGTCACTAGCACTAGTCACCATTAAGTGTCACCACCAGTGTCATTGCAAAGTTTAGGATTGAATTGCAAATATTATCTTTCTAGAGGGGTTTCCCGTGCACCGTCATTCTTATCTTTTTACTAGTGAATCCGTTTCAGAAGGTCATCCCGATAAGGTTTGTGACCGTATTTCTGATGAAATTGTTGACATGATTTATAAGGAAGCGCGAAAAACCAGTACTGATCCATGGAGTGTGCGTATTGCATGTGAAACAATGGCAACCACAAATCGTGTTATCATTGCTGGGGAAGTTCGTGTACCTGATACATTCTTGAAAAAAGATAAGCAGGGCAATTTGGTTGTTGACGAGCAGGGCAATCCGCAAATTAATCCATCGCGTTTTCGTGCGGCAGCCCGTCGTGCCATTAAAGAAATTGGCTATGAACAAGAGGGTTTCCATTGGAAAACCTGCCGTATTGATGTGCTGCTTCATTCACAATCAGCCGATATTGCCCAAGGTGTTGACAATGCTGCTGACCGCCAAGGCGAAGAAGGTGCTGGCGATCAAGGTATTATGTTTGGTTATGCTTGCCGTGAAACTGAAGATTTAATGCCAGCGCCCATTTATTATGCCCATAAAATTTTGGAAGAAATTGCTGTCGCTCGTCATAAAGGTGATGGCGAAGCTCGTTTATTGGGACCAGATGCTAAAAGTCAGGTGACTGTGCGCTATGCTGACGGTAAGCCATCAGAGGTCGTGTCAATCGTTTTATCAACCCAGCATCTTGATGCCAATTGGGATTCGAAAAAAGTGCGCGAAGTGGTTGAACCCTATATTCGCAATGCTTTACATGACATTGAAATCTCAGAAAATTGCAATTGGTATATTAACCCAACTGGAAAATTTGTTATTGGTGGGCCTGATGGTGATGCGGGGCTTACCGGTCGTAAGATTATTGTTGATACTTATGGTGGGGCTGCGCCGCATGGTGGCGGTGCTTTTTCTGGTAAGGATACCACTAAAGTTGACCGTTCCGCTGCCTATGCCGCACGCTATCTAGCTAAAAATGTTGTTGCTGCTGGCCTATCTGAGCGTTGCACCATCCAGATTTCCTATGCGATTGGCGTTGCCCAACCGCTTTCAATTTATGTTGACCTTCATGAAACGGGCAAGGTTTCAGAGGCGCAGGTTGAAGCAGCAATTCGCGCAGTAATGGATCTTAGCCCAACCGGTATTCGTAAACATCTTGATCTTAATCGACCCATTTATGCCAAAACGTCAGCCTATGGACATTTTGGTCGTAAACCTGGCCGCGATGGTTCATTTTCTTGGGAAAAAACCGACCTTGGCAGTGCGTTAAAGGCAGCAATTCAGTAATGCAATCGGATAAAACACCACATAGAACCCGTATGAGCGAGGCTTTTTATGGCCGACGTCAAGGCAAGCCCTTACGGGATAACCAAATTAAACGGCAAACAGATCTTTTGCCGCAGGTGTTGGTTGACCTCAAACAACCAGCGCCGCAATCGCTAAAAGAATTATTTGCAAAGCCCGTTGAAGCTGTACGCCTTGAAATTGGTTTTGGCGGCGGTGAGCATTTATTGCATGAGGCTGGTCGTTTCCCCAATACCGGTTTTATTGGGGTTGAGCCTTTTGTTAACGGCATGGCAAAGCTATTAGCTGGTCTTGATGAATTGCCTGATTTGCAATCCTCATTGCGTCTTTATAATGATGATGCAACTGCACTGCTTGATTGGCTGCCTGATCAATCGCTTGATGGTATTGATCTATTCTATCCAGATCCATGGCCCAAGAAAAAACATTGGAAGCGGCGTTTTGTGAATGAGAAAAATTTGCAGCGGTTCGCCCGTGTTTTAAAAAAGGGGGCATTGTTTCGTTTTGCTAGTGATATTGATACCTATATTAACTGGACATTATTGCATTGCCGTGAGCATGGTGGTTTTGAATGGGTAGCGGATAATGCCAGTGATTGGCACACGCCCTATGAAGCATGGCCGGGCACGCGCTATGAAGCAAAGGCGATACGCGAAAATCGCACGCCAGCTTATTTGACATTTAAACATATTTAAAAAAGGGGCAATTTTGCCCCTTTTGTTTTTGATGTTAAAAATACATTATTGGGCAGTTTTGCCAGTCCATGGATATAAGCTTATATTCATAATATTGGCTTAATCATATTGAGTTTTTAAGGTGGAAGCGACAGATGAATATTGGTTTTTTAGGCACTGGCACAATTTCTGATGCTATTATTCGTGGTCTTGCTAAATCGGATATTACCAAATCAAGCCTTGATAAATCAAAAGGGGCGGTTAAATCAATCATTGTGTCACCGCGCTCACAATCTATTTCAGCTAGGCTTGCCACAGATTTTCCAAACCTTGTGCATGTGGCATGTGATAATCAAGCGGTGGTCGACCAATCGGATATTGTCTTTATCGCTTTGCGAGTACAAGACGCGCAAGACTTGCTTAAACAATTAGCATTTAAGCCGCAGCAAAAACTGGTTAGTTTTATTGCAACCGCCTCAATTGATGATCTTGCCGCTTGGAGTGGGCACAAGGGGGACATTCTTCGCGCGGTGCCGTTACCATTCGTGATGGATCATCAAAGCGCCACGCCGGTTTTTCCAAAAGATGAGGACGTTGAAGGAATTTTTGCCAAGATTGGCGGCGCACTTAGTCTTGCCAATGAAGAAGAATTGAAAATTTTCATGATTGCAGGCTCACTTATGGGCAGCTATTATCGTTTTGCAGGCAGTGCCAATCAATGGTTGATTGACCATGGCATTGATGAAAATACTTCAACCAAATTTATCAGCAAATTATTTGCAAGCCTTGCCCATGAAGCGCAATCGCGACCAAAAATTGACTATAAACAACTAGAAATTGACCATTCTACCAAGGGCGGCACCAATGAGTTGGTGACGAAAGTCTTTACCGATAATGGTGGCATTGATGCGCTTATTAAAGGGCTTGATAGCGCGCTTAAAAAAATGCAGTAACTTAAAATTCTATATTATTTTTATATAGAAGATAAAGAAGGCAGCTATGGAAAACAAAGTTATTGATCCTAAAAAGACCGCTTTAATCTTGATGGATTTTCAAAAATTTATTTTGGAGAATTTTATTTCACTAGAGCAAGCGACACATGTGACGCAAAATGCTGCAAAGCTACTTCAATGGGCGCGCCAAGCAGGTGTTTTGGTTATCCATGTGAATGTTAGTTTTCGCCAAGGCTATCCTGAAATTAATTCACGCAATGTCATGTTTGGTGATATTAAGGCCAATAAGCGGGTTATTCCCGGCGGTGACGAGATGAAAATTTATGCGCCACTTGCGCCGCAAAGTGATGAGCCAATTGTTGGCAAACATCGCATTAGTGCATTTTCAGGCAGTGATTTTGATATGATTTTGCGCGCTAATAATATTGAAGAATTGGTGCTTGCTGGGGTTGCAACCTCGCATGTTGTTTTATCGACCTTCAACCAAGCATTTGATCTTGATTATGGTTTAACGGTCATTGAAGATGCTTGTACCGATGGTGATCTTGAAATGCATGATATTTTAATCAAAAAGCATTTTCCAAGACATGCAATGGTCATGTCTGCACAAGAATTTATTGAAAAAAATATTAGCTAATCTTTGATTTTTTAGGTAAATATCGCAGTTTAAAACGTGGATTATAGCATAAGCCGGGGAACAATATGTTACAAAATTTATTTTTAAAAATCTACATGCCTATTTTTAGGTTTAAAAATAGACGTTATTTAAAAAAGCGAAATTTTAACTACATTATTGATCGTTTTGAAGAATATGGCGCTGCTGGGCTTGAAGTTAAAAAAGTCACAGACCATTTTTTACAAAATCATTTTGACGCATTTCGGCAAGGGTTCGAGCAATTGCGCCGCAATGATGAGCTTCTTGCCAATGGCTTTTTGAAAAGCGGCCTTGTCTTTGATGGGCTTGAAAATATATTTAAAGACTGTAGCTTTGATGAAGCATTGAAGAAAATTTCACATTTGGAAAATTGGTGGGAAAAAGATAAAAGCTCATTTGCTGGTGGGCTTTATGCATTATGTCTTTATCACACCGGTTGGATTGCGCGCGGCGGCGGATATATCCAAGATGTCGGTAAGACTGGTTTAAATAGCTATCAAGGTTGTTTGAGCAAAATGTGGGATGTCCTCAAAGACAGCGTTGCAGGGTCTGACAACTGCCTTTTATGGAACTTAGCACATTATAAATTATATAGCGATGGTGGTGCTGGAATTGAATATCTTAATGAGTTGTTTTGTACACTTCTTGCTTTAGATCCTGATAATCTTACCCATTATATTGATCATGGTTTTCGGCTATTGCCGCGTTGGTTCGGTTCATCTATGCAAGATGTTGACGATTTTGCTCGCAAAGCCATTGAAGTTACCAAAGAAAAATTCGGTTGTGGTGTTTATGCGATGATTTATTCATTCCATTTTCGACTTGGAGATAATCCCGTGGAAGAGACCTGCTGTGATTTTGATTTGTTAAATCAAGCCTTTGACGATTTATATCAGCGTTTTGGTGGGCAGGCTATGGTTAATTATAATATTGCCCTACTTGATTGGGCGGAAAAATATGACAAGGCCTATCCGTTGGTTAATTCTCGACTAACCGCAATTGTGCCTGCTGTTTGGAATCCTTATGATGTTGTCAACGGATTATTAATCGCTGATCTTAAAATTTGTCATATAGGGCTACATTATTCTTAAGCTACATAAAGGCGCTTATCGCTAATTTAAACTGTTCATCTAACCGTAGTATTTTGTTTTGCAAAATTCTTGCATTAATTTATATATCGTTATATAGATTTTATACATAACGGGTGTAAAATTGTTGTGAAAGCTATTATAAAATTGATAGCGCATTAAAGGAAAAGATGATGAAAAAGATTGCCTTTCTTTCTTTTGGACGTTGGAAACAACATGAACTTTCCAAAACAACGACACCGCAGGCATCCTATAAGCAAGCAATTGAAATGGCAGTTCGAGCGGAGGAAATGGGTGCTGATGGTGCTTATTTTCGTGTTCATCATTTTACCGAACAATTGGGTGCGCCTTATCCTTTGCTCGCAGCTATCGCAATGCAAACCAAACATATTGAAATTGGCACTAGTGTGGTTGATCTTCGTTATGAAAATCCGCTTTCCATGCTCGAAAATATCGCCTCTGCAGATATGATTGCTGACCAAAGAATACAATTTGGTATTGGCCGCGGCGCGCCGTTTGCATCCATTAATGGTAGTGAATTTTTTGCACCAAGCATGAATAAGGAATTGAGCCAAAGAGAACTTGCCCAGCAACGCGCTTTGTTTTTTCTTGACCAATTACGCGGCGAAAAAACATTTGAACTTGAATATAATTTTGCCGACGCTGGTGAAACGCGCCGCATTGCAAGAGTGGAACCCTATAGTGACACGTTACACAAGCGTATTTGGTGGGGATCTGGCACGATGGAATCGGCCATCTGGGCAGCTGAACATGGCATGCATATTCAATGTGCCACCCATCGCAATCCTGATACCGGTCAATTTATGTTTTCAGAGCAAGTCGAGTTTTTAACTGCCCATAAAAAAGCCTGGGATAAAGCTAAGCATAATTATGCACCACGCGCTGCAATTATTCGTGAGATTGTACCGCTTTGTGATGAAAAAGAAGACGCTTGGTTGCAACAAATCAATAATGAATTGGTGGAATTATGGCCCAATAATAAGAAAGCGCGTGATGTTTTTCAAAGCACCTATTGTGGGCGCCCTAAAGATATAATTGCTAAGCTCAAAAATGATGCCGCAATTTCTGAAGCAGATACTATTTTTATTCCGGTTGAAAATAGCATTGGTCTTGAATTTAACCTTAAAATTATTGAAAATATTTTGACAAAAATTGCACCGGAATTGGGGTGGCGCTAACAAAGCGGCCTGATTTAAAACTGATATTTTATAAATATAAAGATGAAATTTTTTTGAGGCGTAACGACAGTTTCGCCTCAAAAATATTGTTTAATATTAGTTATCTGCAAATCTATATCGTAAACTTGATCCCAATCTTAGCTCAAAAATTACATAGGTATATAATTTTCTTAGGCATGAATTGTCTTCTATAGCTCTGTTTGCTCCCTCTATGTAACTAAAATTCAAATCCCGAAAAAAACTTATCTCAGACAAAGTTGAATGTTGTGGATTTTGCGCTGCAGGTGCAAATTTTCTGCTTTCAAAGGCGCATTTTATTTCATTAAACATATTGTTTTGCGGATAAATATCTTTAATTTTTTTAAAATCGGGGCTTTGAGGATAATAGATTAAAGACCAATGTTTAGGATCTTTATGGGTGTGCAGGGTATAATGATCGCCATTATCAACAAAAGCGTAAGAGCCGTCAATCTGCATATTTATAAGGATATTTGGTCCCTTATGAGCGATAAAATCTACCATTGTAATGCCTTAAAACTTCTATTCATTTGTTTTTTGTGAAAAAAATAAAGTAAAATATGCTAAAAATTGATGGCACCAATAAGATTTCAACTAAAAATGCTTTTTTATTACGATGCTCTAAGTTCTGTATTTATTTTAATGAACCATTATTTGTCTTTTTTGATAAAGTATTATCATCATAGTTTGATTTTTTTCATAAACTTCGCTTATATTTGTCTAGGAAAGGTGAGCTATGGAAATTCGCGATTATGAACTTGAGGAAAAATATAAAGTTAAGATTTTTGAAATTATTTCATTAGGATTTCCGCTTTTTTTTGATATTTATGAATATGCTGAAAATAAGCTAATAATCGCCATCAGTAGTGATTTTTGCTATTATCATAATTGCGAATTTATTATGGACGGTGTTGAATTGATTCATTGCGAAGCTATGTGGTCAACGGACTTTAATCTGGATTATTTACGCATCTTCAAATTTCAAAAAAATAAACAGGATTTTATACGTTTAGAAATACTCTCAGATACGGGTATTCTCTTAAGGTTTATTGGGAAAAGTTTAAATTTTAATCCTCATATGGTTTTTTATTATGAACGTGAGAATTTAAAGCCCGGCGAGCGTATAGTTAGTAAATTGTTTTAAGTATCGGAATTTTATGATGGAAATTGATAATCATACAGCGCAAACCATCATGGGCTATTTGCGTGAACGTTGGCCTAATCAGATTTTGCGCATCAAAATATATGAGTGGTGTTCAACTAATCTGCTTTTAGCAATTAGTGATGATTTTCAAAAGCATCATATTTGCGAGTTTTTTTCAAATGATTATTGTTATTCCAATTGTTCGGTCGAGTGGAGTTTCAACACCAATAATGATTTTTTAAAAATTATTCTTCAAAACGAGTTTCGCCCTGTACCCGAGTTTATTTTTACCGCCCTTGATGGCGCTCAACAGCTTATAAGCTGCGATAATTTCTATTTTAATTTTGATGTCGTTGATTATCTGGGCGCTAAAAAGCCGCAAAAATTTGACCGCTTAAATAAAAATTATTTTTCGCATTATGATCCAAAAACGGATCTATTTGATGAAAGAAAGTGGGGACTGCGATTAGATTAGGAAACGAAGAACAAAAACGCGGGCAATGATTATTATCAATATGATATAGCCAACGTTTTTTAAGAATCATAGTTTATCACGAT
The DNA here is from genome assembly GCF_026743145.1 of Bartonella sp. HY761. Lineage (NCBI taxonomy): Bacteria > Pseudomonadati > Pseudomonadota > Alphaproteobacteria > Hyphomicrobiales > Bartonellaceae > Bartonella > Bartonella sp. HY761. Next base: position 2,913,032 of record NZ_CP104887.1, on the reverse strand, counting down.
GATATTCTACATTGATGGGCCGTTATTCCAATCATAATTATGATTATTGGCCATGTTGCAAACTTTTTTAAGACTGTAAAAATTAGAATAATATTTCATATAATGGCAATATTGCCCGTCTAAATAATACGCCAAAGCATCAAATTACTCAATTTTAGAGACTGAAACGGGAAATATTAAAAGTTTTACCAGTTATTTGAGAATTAAATTCTAGCGTAAAATATTTGCGACAAGGCCGTTTTTCTTGGTTAGATTTTAATGAATGCATTATGTAGCTACATAATCTCTATTAAGAAAGATAAATATATGTTATCAGATAGACTTTTTCGATTGTGCGTTGAAGCAACTTTTGGTGAAATTTATAACAATATAAGAATAATATCTATCGTATTTTGCCCTAATAAAAGAGAATTAAAATATAATATTTATACAGATAGAATGGTTTCTGATTATGACTTGGATTCCGGAGGCGAAATTTCTTCTTATTTAGCGGATGATATAAGAATAAATGAATATGTTGATAAAATTTCTGAAAATGTAATGTTTGATGATAGAGCATACAAGGATATCCAAATAATTGGAACTATAATATTTAAGAGGAGAGAGTACTAAAATATAGGAACGTTGTTTAACCCATCATCGTAAATGCTTGGTATTTTGGGATAATGGGTTAAAATCGCCTAATATAATCTCATAATAGTTTTATTGTGGCGTAACATCCGGACGATCAAGGCTGATGCGTTGCTCATAAGGTAAGGCAGTAAGGTTTTCAAGAATAGCAAGGCGACCATTTACGCCGTGTTCTTGAATATAGGCCAGTTCCTTAGCGGTAAGCAATGTGATTGCTAACAAGCGAATAGGGCCGCAGGGCATAGCGAGTGTGGTTGTAAAGTCAGGCTGCGGTGCACCGATAAGAATACCAAGATTACCATTATCCAAGACAAAGCGTGATGGTACTTGGTTTGCAACTTCCGCGCTTTGAAAGTCTGGATATTCAATAGAAACCGCACCATATTGCTCAACCATATCAGCAAGGTTTGGATTTTGTGCAGCAACATCGGCGGTGCTGACAACAACACTATAGGCAAAACTATATTGCAAACCATTTTTATTGCCATCATGGCTAAGATATTCAGGGGCGATGGAATTGGTCTCCAAAAACACTTCAAAACCGAAACCGCTCGTTTTCGCCTTACTTGATTGCGGCCATGATAGCCCATTACTGGAAACAATAATGCTGTTGGTGCGGCGCACAAAAGCAAAACTTTGCACAACTGTTGGCCAAGGTTCGCCCTGTACGATTAATGACACAATGCCATCATCCATTTTGCCAATACTATTCCAGTGTTCATGCAAAATAGCGGCTGTCTTATCGACTAATTGAATGTGCTTATCATCCGCCTTTGATCCTTGAAATATATTTTTAATAAAACCAAACATATCTTATCCTATTAGGGGCTTTGTCCTTTAGTAAAGTCCTGGCATTTCATTATTGGGGATTATTTCATAAAGATTACTGTCCAATGGTCCCTCTAACGTTTCTTTATTTAAAAAGCGTTTCAATGATAAAAAACGAAATTGGTAATAATCATTTTGATTTTTGACCCAGAAATTTAAATTTAGTTTAATAAATTTATTAAGTCCATCATGTTTTAAATATAGCTCGTAAAATTTATCATAACATTTATAAACATCAATTTTATTATATATTACAATATTTATAATAACTTGTTGGTAATCCCACCATGGATCTAAATATGATATTTTCCACAATTTTTCATCATGCTGTTTTAATTGATTTTCAAGGGTATCAATTTCTAATTTAAATTCTGGAAATTGAAATTGCATCTTTCTTTTCTCCCCTTTTATTAGTCGTAATACATTATACAAAATTTAAACTAAGTTCGATTTGATTGATGGAAGCGGTGGTATAGCTTATTTATAACGGTAGAATAATTAAAGAGAATTTCAACTTAATTGATGAAGAAGAGCCGCGATTTTTGCGATTTTAAAAAACTTTAAATATAAGCGTTTCGTTTAAGATGAGGTTTCAAGGCTTTATCATTGGTTTATTTCATGGTTATTTTTGATAAAGCTTATTTTTTTACCTTCAACTTCAATAATGCCGATAGGTGCTTTATAAAGATTGGTTAGCATTGTTTCGTTCATGACATCATGGGTTTTACCGCAACACAGCATATTATTATCCTTGATCATTAAAACATCATCGGCAATGTCAAAGGCTTGGTCTGGATGATGCGTTGTAAAAATGATCGTGCGTCCTTGGTGTTTTAACGCGCCAAGTAGCTGGATGACATGGGATTGATTGTAAAAATCAAGACTTGCGGTTGGCTCGTCTAATATGATTGCTTGGGCATTTTGCATTAATGCACGGGCAATCAAAACAAGTTGTCGTTGCCCGCCGCTTAAGCTGGCATAGTCTTGGTTGGCAAGATGCAAGATATTTAATTGATCAAGAATAGTGCGGGCTTGTTGCTCATCCCTCTGGTTGGGGTGAGCAAAAACGCTCATTTGCCCAGCTTTTCCCATTGTTACCATTTGCAATACACTAAAAGCAAAGCCGATTTGCATATTTTGCGGCACATAGGAAAGGACTTTGGCGCGTTCTTGCAAATTTAAGCTGCTAATTGAGCAAGAGTTAAGGAAAATTTTTCCTGATAAGGGAGGCAATAGGCCAAGTAAGGTTTTGAGTAAAGTGCTTTTACCCTCGCCATTAGCACCAAGAATACAAAGGACGCTGCCTTGCTTGATTGAAAAATCAATATTTTGACAGATCATTTTGCGATGATAACCAATAGTAAGGTTTTGAACGCTGATCAAAGTTTGCATTTATTTTCCTTTGATTAACAGCCAAATGAAAATTGGCGCACCAATAATGGCGGTTAAAATGCCAAGCGGAATTTCAGTTGCGGCAAGTGAGCGGGCGCAGCTATCAACAAAGAGTAAAAATATTGCACCAATAATAGCTGATGTTGGACCAACACGCCCAAAACTTGGGCCAACAATCATGCGGCTAATATGGGGAACAACAAGCCCAACCCAGCCAATAATACCAGCAATTGAAACGGCAATTGAGGTGAGGAAAGTGGCGCAAAGAATAGTGGTAAGGCGGATTTGTCCTGTGTTAATGCCGATTGTTTTAGCCTCTTCTTCACCAAGGGTCATGACATCAATGCGAAAACGCATGGCGATTAATATAGTAATACCAATGATAAAAAATGGTGCTAATAGCAAAATATTATCAAGCTCTACCCGGCTCAAACTTCCTAACAACCAAAAGGTGATAATCGGTAGTTTTTCATAAGGGTCACCAATAATTTTTAAAAGCGATACGCCTGCACCAAACAGGCCGCCAACAACAATACCAGCCAAAACAAGCACCAAAGTGACATCGCGCCGTGGTACAAGTCGAGCAATGAGAAGAACGATAGCAACAGCACCAATGCCGCCGAAAAAAGCACCGACCTGAATGGCAAATAGGCTTAACGAGGCAACAATGGCTAAACATGCGCCAAAAGCTGCGCCTGAAGAAACCGCCAATATATCTGGTGAAACAAGGGGATTGCGAAAAATGCTTTGATAGGCAGCGCCGGCACAAGAAAATGCGCCGCCAATCAAAATTGCGGCAAAAATTCGCGGCGCTCTAATATTTTCAATGATACTGATTATCGTATCATTGGGTCGCTCACCGCCAAAAATACGCCATTCTAACCATTGTAAAAATGTTGATGCTGATATTGGATAGGCGCCAATTTTTAAATTGATGAGAATAACAGCAATTAAAAATAGCGGCAGCCCTATCCATTGCAAAAGTTTGATTTTCATTGAGAACCAGTTTTTTGCGGTTGAGTGCTGATCATGAGGTCATCAAATGCCTTATCATCAAGCGTGATATGATAAAATAGGTCATAAAATTCACCAGCGGTGGCTTTGATATCCACATTATAGGTTTCTGGATAAAGAATATGGGTAAGCCAAATGACGCCAATGGCCCGATTGACTGAAGGGGGAACATCAATCCAACTATAAGGCATGGATGGGGCAAGATAAACCTTGTTGTTTTTAACCGCACGCAAGTGCTGCCATAAGGGATCGCTGGCGATGGTTTCCATGAATTTTGGATTTGAAGCAATGATAATATCAGGATCAAGAGCCAAAATGTGATCCATGGATAATTGTAATATGCCTTGGCTACCAACATTAGCATCAACTGCATTGATTGCGCCAGCGCGTTCAATCACTTCTGCATGGATAGAACCGCTGCGCCCCGTTTCTTTACCATCGACACCACGGGCATAATAAATACGCGGACGCTTATCCTGCGGGATCTGATCTATTGCGGTTTTTACCGCTTTCATATGGTTTTCAAGCCACAAAGCGCGTTTTTCACCTTCATCTGGTTTATTGATTGCTTTTCCAATCTCTCGATAGGCTTTAGGGAAATTGTCTAAACTGCCATCAAACAGGATATAGGGAATATTAGTGCGCTTACGCACCATTTGGGCAAGTTCAAGGTCAACCGTGCCCACATTTCCTAAATCAATAATGACATCAGGTTTTGCTAATAAAAAACGCTCAATATTGGCTTCACTGCCAACTCGTCCGCCAAGAGAGCCAATGACCGGCATGTCAACGGCTCGTTGCCCTAAAAATGTGCGGCGCTTTTCACCAATTTCGCTTGGCCAACCCATCATTAAATCTGGTGCAAGCGTATAAAGAAAAACACTGGCTGGCGGCCCTGCGGGGGCGACCTTGGCGATTTGGTCTGGTATTTTTACAACTGTGCCTGTTGCATCAATTATTTCGGCCGCTTTTGCAAAGCTTGGAACCAATATTAAGATTATGAATAAATAACGCAGTAAGACCATTGCACAGACCTCTATTTCCACTATGAGCTCGTTTTTTTGAACAGAGTTTTTCGCAAAACTTTATGCATTAGAAAAAAATACTATTTACACTAGCTCTAAAAAACATTACGGTATATAGGTAAACTACATAACGATTTATAATTCAAGTAGCCATTAAGGTTAAATAGAAAAAATATCACCTTTGTTCATGTCTAATATACTGGCATGCAAGGGGTGGTTTTTTGCAAACTTTTTTGGCGCATTGTGCACTTTAGTCGTATATTTCTTAATCATATTTTTCCTTGAGGGGTCTTGGAAATGAAAGACAACCAAAAAACACTGCATAGCCCCATAAAGGCTATGCTTTTTGCCGCCGTATCGTTTTTGACCTTATCGCAAGCCGCATTGGCGGCGCCAGTTGAAGGGCAAGACCAAAATTCGTCATCGTCATCAAGCAGTTTAGAAAATCAAAACCGCAATGATGATAATAATGCCGGTGTCTTTACCCTTGGTACAATTACAGTTTTTGGCGCAAGAGCTAATGCTGCTACGAGCGGTTTATCGGTTTCTGAAAGCACTGTTACATCAGAAGATATTCGTGTTTATAACCGCAACACTTTGGGCGATGCACTCAAAGTGACACCTGGTGTTATAGTTCATAGTTCTGGCGGGCGGCGCAATGAAAACCGCTATTATATTCGTGGTTTTGATATGAATCAGGCGCCGTTGATGGTTGACGGCGTCCAAATTTATCTGCCCTATGATAATGGTCTTGATATTAATCGATTTTTGACACCTGATTTATCACAAATTCAGGTGCAAAAGGGCTATGTATCGGTACTGAATGGCCCTGGTGGCATGGGCGGAGCTGTCAATCTGGTGACCCGCCGTCCAGAAAAAACCTTGGAAGTTGAATTTCGTCCAACTGTTGAATTTGGCAATACAGGTAGGGTTGCCAATTATACCACCTATGGTTATGTTGGCAGTAAGCAAGACACTTATTATGTACAAGCAAGTGGTGTTTATAGCGATAATGATGGCTTTTTTCTCTCCCGCCATTTTGATCCAGTGGTTATTGGCAATAGTATTATTGAAAATGGTGGCCGTCGTGATTTTTCATCATCAAGAGATTGGCGCGGTAATTTGAAAATTGGCTTTACGCCAAATGATACCGATGAATATACGATTAATTATACCAAGCAAGAAGGCCACAAGGATTCGCCCTATTCAATTTTTGCGCCTGTTGATGGTTTAACAACCAAACCGCCTAAAGGTCTTGGTTACCAAGCCAATTGGAATTGGCCGCAATGGGATGTTGAAACCATATCATTGTCAAGCCACACTGAATTTGGCGAGCATACTTATCTCAATACGCGGTTTTTCTATGCTGAATTTGACAATACCATTGCAGCTTATGATGACTATCACTTTAATCGCCAGTTTAAGGGTAAGGCTTTTCGCTCAACCTATCATGACAAAAGCTATGGTATGAGCATGGAAGCTGGTACCAAGCTATTTGAACGCAATGATTTAAAAGCTGCTTTCCATTTTCGCCGTGATGAGCATGAAGAGCATAATATCAATCAGCCTTCTAAGCCAACCGCTATATATGATCCGGTAACGGGGCAAGATGAAAATATTTTTTCAATCGCGGTTGAAAATACTTTTCATGCCACGGACAAGCTCGACTTAGTTGGTGGTATTAGCTATGATTATCGTGATTTAAAAAATGCTGAATATCTCATTAAAGGGACTCGTGATATTGGGCATTTTGAACTTTCTGATGATGATGCAATAAACTGGCAAATGGCAGCAATTTATCGCCCAACCACTACTGCAGAGTGGCATGCTAGCGTTTCTAGCCGCACACGCTTTCCAACTATTAAAGAACGTTTTTCAAGTCGCTTTGGCGCGGCTGTTCCAAATCCGTGGGTGAAGGCGGAACGCGCAACAAATTATGAAATTGGCTGGTCAGACTTTGTAACCTCTGATCTTGAGGTAAGCACTGCAGTGTTTTACAATAATGTTGAGGATATGATTGATTCTGTCTATCTTGGCGTTATGAACAGCGAGGGCCGTGAAATGGCACAAAGTCGCAATGTTGGTAAAGCTCGATATTACGGCATTGAATTAAAGGCTGAATGGCAAATTAATGAAAACCTACTTTTTGGTGGAAATTATAGCTATTTGAAAGGCAGGATCACATCGCCGAATGAAAGCGAAACATTGGTGACGGGTAAGCCGCAACATCAAGCTTTCATTTATGGTAAATGGACACCGATTGAAAAGCTCACCATTTCACCTAGCATCGAAATTGCTTCTTGGCGTTATTCACGCAGCGCAATCCAAAATATTTATCGCAAAGCTGATGGTTATGTTATCGGCAATATTTCTGCCGAATATAGCTTTACTGATAATGCAAGCTTGCTAGCAGGGGTGAGAAATATTAGCGATGAAAATTATGAAGTTGAAGCTGGTTATCCAGAGGCTGGTCGAACATTTTTTTTAAGCGGCCGTTTTACTTTTTAAGCTGAAAGTTTATGAAAATATAAAGCGCTGGTCTAACATTTTAGGCCAGCGCTTTTTTTGTTTCTAGACGAAAAATTGGTTTTCAATTTTGAATAAATACTCTAGATTTTTTGTGTATCAAAATGTTTAAATAAAAACATAAAGAACCTAAAAAGGGGAAGAGATAATATGATTTTGATTGGGCAATTAGACTCACCTTATGTGCGCCGTGTTGCAATTTCTGCGGCCTTTATGGGATTTAAATTTGAGCGCAAGAACCTTTCGGTCTTTCGGGATATTCCAGAGTTTTCAACTTATAATCCTGTATTGAAATCGCCTTCTTTTGTGAGTGATGACGATATAGTTTTAATGGATTCAACTTTAATTATTCAATATCTTGAAGCGCAAACACAAAAGCAACGTAGCCTTTTACCAAAAGATAATCTTGCGCTAGAGTTAAGGATTATTGGGCTTGCTTTAGCAGCTAGTGATAAAAGCGTTCAAATTGAATATGAAGAAAAGCGTCCTATAAGTGAACGCTCTCCAAATTGGCTAGCGCGAATAATAGAACAAATGCTGAGTGCTTTTTCTCTTTTAGAGCAAGAATATCAGAAAATATCGACACCTTGGCTTCATGGTGAGGAAATTATGCAAAGTGATATAACAACCGCCATTGCTTTGAATTTTTCTTATAATACCGTGCCGGATTTGATTACCAAACAAAGCTATCCAGCACTTAACCAACATTGGCAAAGGGCAGAAATGTTGGATATTTTTAAACAATATCCTTATTGTTAATTTTATCACTGAGAAAATTATTCCATAATAAGTATATGGTATGAGGAATATAATTTTAAAAATAAAAACAGGATGATTGTCTTTTTAAATCAAACTTAAGACAAAAACTTGTATAAAGACTGATTATGACACCTCTTTGCTATATTGCATGGCAAAATCATGCCAAACGGATGGAATTATGACCATAGAAGTTGAAAATCAGAATTGGCAAGCAAAACTGGCGCGTGTGCGTCGGCTGACCTTTGCTATTTTGATTTTCGAGCGTTTATGGCCGTTGGTTTTGCCGGTTATTCTAGTGGTTTTGAGCTTTTTTGCGCTTTCATGGTTTGGCATTTTTAAAATGGCTTCCGGTTTAACGCAAATTGGCTTGCTATTGGTTTTTGCGTGTTTACTGTTTTGGTGTTTGCTGAAATTGTTGGATTTTAGATCACCCACTCGTAGTGATGTTGATAACCGAATTGAAAAAGCAAGTGGGCTAAAGTTTCAGCCAATTCTTGCGCAATATGATGCGCTACCGCCAACCAGTGATGAAGTTGCTAAAATATTGTGGCAAGCACATCGCCAACGCTTGGTTAAATCCTTAAATAATTTACAAAGTGGCTACCCATCGCCCAATATTCCGCGCCAAGATCCCTATGGTTTGCGCTCGATTGTTATTTTAAGTTTTGCTATTGCTTTTGCCTATAGTTTTAGTCCATCCTCAGGGCGCATTGATGATGCATTTTATTTTGGCAAACATGCCGACTGGTCCAATATGCGCGTTGATGCGTGGGTTGCGCCGCCTGAATATACAGGGCGCGCTCCGATTTATTTAATTGAAAATAATACATCTTCCAAAACTGACGGGCAGTTTGATGTTCCAGTCAATAGTATTATTAATTTGCGTATTAGCAGTGCTGATACGCGCTTAAAACTTACTGCCAATTGGCATGATGGTGACAATACGCTTAAAAGTGAAGACATTGCAGCTAAGGCCGATGATAATAGCGATGTCATGGCTTATGATGTCAAATTAACCAAAGCGGTTACGCTTTCCTTGACTGGTCCGCATATGGATTTAAGCTGGAATTTTAATGCAATTGCAGACCAATCCCCGCGCATTAGCTGGGAAGGTGATCCCAAAAGGGCAATTAATGGGTTGCTTGATTTAAGTTATAAAATTGATGATGATTATGGTGCGGTTAAAGCTTGGGCAACGATGGAACTTGCAAAGGATGATGATGGCGAGATCCCATTATCTAAAGGGCACCAGCTTTTTCCAGTGCCTGATATTACTTTAACATTGCCACGCAATGGTAAGGGAATTACTCGTACATCGAAAGATTTTGCCGCAAATCCTTGGGCCGGCGCTAAGGTTTATATGACCTTGCATGCACAAGATGCAGCCGGTAATCTTGCATCAAGTGAGCCTAAGGAGTTGGTTTTACCGCAACGCAGTTTTGGCAATCCACTTGCCCGCGCTTTGATTGAGCAGCGCGGCTTATTGATTGGAGATACAGCCAATAAAGATCATATTCTTGATATGCTTTATGCCGTGCAAATTCGTCCAAAAGATACGATTAAGAATGCCACAACGGTGATAACCCTTGCGAGTGTTAAGCGCCGCCTTGCCGTTGCTAATAATGATGAAGAATTTCGCAATATTGCTGACTATTTATGGGATATTGCCGTTGGAGTTGAAGGTGGCAGCTTAAGCGCAGCAGCACAAAGACTAAAAGCTGCACAGCAAGCCTTGCGCGATGCTTTGCGTAATGGCGCAAGTCAAGACGAGATTGAGCGTTTAATGGCCGAGTTGAAAAACGCCATGTCTGCTTATATGGATGAGCTTGCGCAAAGTGGCCAGAAATTGCAACAACAGCCCGGCCAACAAATGCAGGACTTGAGTGAAGATGAATTGCAAAAGAAATTAAAAGAGCTGGAAGATCTTGCTAAAACCGGAAATCGTGCTGCGGCAGAACAATTATTATCTGAACTTGAAAAAATGATGGATAATATGCAAGTCACCCAAAGTGATGGGGGCAGCGGTAGCGGTAAGGGCGAGAATAAAGATAGCGCAAAGCAAGAAATGCAGAAAAATATCGATAAATTATCGGATTTAATGCGCCGCCAACAAGAAATGCTTAATGATACTAATAAGATGACTGGCGAACATCAGCGTGGTGAAAAATCTGATGAGGATTTTGCTAAAGATCTCGATGATTTGAAAAAGCGCCAACAAGATTTATCCAGTGATTTAAAAAATCTGCAAGAGGATTTAAAAAAGCAAGGCATGAAACAAGGCGAAGGTCTTGATGATGCAGGGCAAGCGATGGAACAATCGCAAGAAGCGCTAGATAATGAAGATGGCGAATCGTCAACCCAAAGCCAAGCCGATGCCCTTGATGCAATGCGTAATGGCGCGCAGGAAATGATGGCTGAAATGCGCGAAGCCTTGAAGGAAAAAGGTGAAGGCACGCCCAATGATGATCGCAAGATCGATCCATTGGGGCGTGAGATGGGCGGCGAGCAAAATCAGCATGGTGATAATGCAATTCCAAGTGAAAGCGATATTCAAAAAGCCCGCCGCATCTTGGATGAAATTAGGAAACGCCTTGGCAATCTTACTCCAGAAATGGAACGCCAATATCTTGAACGCTTGCTAAATTTTGATTGATGCCTATTTAAGTTAAGCTAAGAATTAAACATTAATTATATTAGGTAATGTATTTAGCCGAATTGAGGTGGTTCATAAATATTGGTTTTAGGGGCTATGCCGTGATATTTTTCGACCTCAATAAGGCAGGAATTGGCACTGGTGGCTTGGGTGAGGGTTGATGTTCCGTGATCTTGTGTCAAGACATTGGGATTGCCATTTAGCTCAAGCTTGTTACCGTTTTCATCTTGCCATGGATTAAACCAAGCCCCTGTTGCCATTTGTGTGACACCTTGTTTTATATCTTGGCTAGGTTTTGCTATTGCAAGGCAGGCACCGCGCTCGTTAAAAACGCGCACCAGATCATTTTCTTTTATATTTCGTTGTTTTGCATCATCTTCATGGATAAGGATTGGCTGGCGGCCATGCTGTTTGGTTGCTTGTGGTTTTGCCGCGTGATCCCATTGGCTGTGGAGTTTGTCGCTAGGTTGGCAGGTAAGAAGGTGAAGCGGAAAACTCTTTGTTTTATCTGATCCGAGCCATTCACTTGGTGGCAGCCAGGTTGGATGGGGTGGGCAGTCTTGATAGTTAAAAGCTGCAATGGCTTTTGAATAAATTTCTATGCGTCCTGATGGTGTCCATAGACGGTTTTCATCAGGGGATTGACGAAATTCGCTCAATAGCGGCTTTATTTGCCTTTTAGGAAGTTCAAGATAGCCCATGTCTTGAAATGTGCGATAATTGGGCAAATTAATATGTTGATGCTGAAAAATTTGGCAGCTTTGCTGATATAGCCAACATAGCCAATCCGCTTCGCTACGTTTAGCGGTAAATTGTTCTTCAAAACCTAATCGTTGAGCAAGTTGTTTTAATATCTCATGATCGGTTGTGACGCCTTGCGGTGGCTCGCTTAGAGCTTTGGCATAAGTTAGGAAACTATCATTGCTGGCACTTGCTATATCGTCACGTTCTAGAAATGTGGCGGCTGGAAATACGATATCGGCATGGCGGGCATGGGCGTTCCACCAATGTTCATGGGTGATGATTGTTTGTGGCTTTTGCCAAGCATTAACCAGACGATTTAAATCTTGATGATGATGGAAAGGATTGCCGCCTAGCCAATAGACGAGTTTTATATCAGGATAATTTTTGATTTGGCCGTTAAATTGATAATTGGCATTGGGGTTAAGCAACATATCGGCAATGCGGGCAACGGGGATTGCGTCTTTGATCGGATTTACCCCTTGCGGTAATGATGGTAGAGCAACTTTGGGGCCAGTCATGCCGATATTGCCGGCTGAAGAATAGCCAAAGCCAAAGCCTTGTCCTTTTTTTCCGATATTGCCTAGCATAGCACTAAGGGCAATTGTTGCCCAATAGACTTGCTCGCCATGATCGGCACGTTGCAACGACCATGCGACCATGATGAATGTTTTTTTGTCAATTATCTGTTTGCCCAAGGATAAAATTATATCGGCATTAATGTCAGTGATGCCCGCTGCCCAAAAATGATCTTTAATGATGCCGTCATTTTTGCCATGAAGATAATCAACAAAATGATCAAAGCCAGTCGTGTATTGATTGATGAAATTATAGTCAACTCGATGATTGACGAGGACGTGGTGGCATAAAGCCAATAACAAAGCCGTGTCGCTATTAGGACGCAAAGAAAGCCATTGGCTTTGAATATCGCTATCGCTTTTAACGGGCGAAATAGAAATAAGGTCAATGCCTTTTTGGCATAGTTTTTGCAAATGGCTATGGGTGTTATGACTAAACAGTCCACCAGAGTTAACCTGTGCATTGCGAATGGGTGTACCGCCAAACATTAAAACAAGTTCGGCTTCATCTAAAATATCGTCATAACTGGTATGATTGGCAACCAATCCACTAAGACCACCGATAATATGGGGTAAAATAGTTTCACCAGCGCCATAGCTATAAGTTTGGATTGAGCGAACCGAACCGCCAGCGAGATTGAAAAAGCGTTTTAATTGGCTTTGGGCATGGTGAAAGCGTCCGGCGCTTGACCAGCCATAGGAGCCGCTATAAATTGCCTGATTGCCATAAATTTGTTTAATACGGGCAATTTCTTGAGCTGCAAGATCAAGAGCAAAATCCATCTCCACTTCAATAAATTCATCTTGGCCGCGTGTGCCAATTTTTGCTTCTGGCCCATATTCAAGATAGGATTTGCGAATGGCTGGTTTTAAAATGCGGCAAGGTGCAAGGCTGTATTGTGGGTAATCAGTGCCGAAGCTTGCCGGCTGGATATCTTTATAGAAGGGGAAAAGGCTTGCATGATCATGCTGATAAATACCCCAATGGGTGGTTAGAAAATATTTGCGGTTTTCCATTTACCCATCCTTGCAAGTATTTATGCTTTTAGCTTCCCCAACGCATTCAGTGATATTATAATGCGGGTTTAAGTTCAATGATTGCTTATCTTAAAAAAGATCGAATCGTTAATAATTCAATATAAGCTATGCTTAATTTAGCGGTATTAATGACATTAAATGACAGAAAATAGATTGGAACGGCCAATTATATTTTTGCTTTTCCAACTCTAATTTTTAAAAAATAATATTTAAAATCAATATATTGGATGCGTATTGTTAGGTTTATTTGTGTGTTTTTGATTTTTTTAACAGTGATTTGCATTTTTTTCTTGCAATGAGAACAAAAGGTGAATATATGACATGTATCTTCAAAATGCAAAATTGTATCCAACGACCAAGCAATGGCAAATCAGCTGCTTGATTGATGATTTATTTGATGCTTGGTTGAATGACATATTGTAATAGATTTTAATTGGCTTGGTTTATATCATTCAGCTAATAATTTAACTGTATTCCAGTCGGTTTTGGTTTTCTTGGAAATAAGCCAATTTTTAGCATTAATATTGGTTTTGGCTGCTGTTTTATAGGCTGGCATTGTTAAGATAAGTTGGTTTTCATTATCCAAATCTTGTGCATTTTGGTGAATATGAGCCACAACAATAGTGCCGTCACTAAATTCAACGCTAATCGGGGTTGGGAGTGTGCCACAGTCTGGCAATTCGTCTTGCTGTTTTAGTTGGCAGCCCGGATATAGATGCGTGTTGGAAATAGAAAAGCCAAAAATAAGATCATTTGCTTGATGGTTACTCATTTTACGTTCCAATTTTGTTATATTCCAATTTTGAAATGATGCAGATGATATTTTAAATGGTTAGTTTGAGCTTTATATTTGCATTTGTCAAAAATTTCAGGCCACTTTGCAAAACTTGTAGCGCTGGTAATTATGTTTTGAGGGATGCTAAGGCATAAAGTGCGAAAAGGGAATTATCTACCGCACATTTACATTTCTTAATAGATTTTTGTAAATGTGCGGTAGGTTTGTTTTTATACTTTAATTGATCGCTATTTTAAAAACGATAAATGCTAAAGGCTTTTGGATCAATCACTGGCGTTGCGCCCAATAATAGATCTGCGGCAATTGATGCAGATACTGGGCTTTCTGTCATGCCCCAGCTTGTTGCTGTATTGACAACGAGACCTGGACATTCTTTGACCAAAGAAATGATTGGCGATTCATCGGGAGCAACTGCCATAGCGCCGCTCCAGCGATCGATAATTTTTGAATCATTAAAGGCTGGAAACTCTTTTTTAAGGGCAATTAATGACGCATCCAAGTCTTTGATGTCGGGGACGGCGACCATATCGCGATTGCTTTCAAATGGCGATTTTTCGTCCAATTTCCAACTGGTTTTTTGAGTGAAGGAATCAAGCAATTGTTTATTAATTGAGATGTGAATGGCAGCGTCGGGTGCAGAAAGGAGCGGAAGATATTTATAACCATAGCCAAATGAATCTTTGACGATTGGAATAACTTCAATGCGCGGTGACGTTGCATAAGTGCCATCAGCCTGCTCGCGGAAGAATATGTTTCCCGGTAATGCAACATTTGCGCCAGGAAGCCCCTTACCGCCAGTAATTAATTGTTGTGATTGATAGGCTGGTAGAGTTTCTAGATCGACACCGAGATTTTGCATGAAGAGACGAGACCATGCACCACCACAAAGGACAACACGTGATGTTTTGATTGAGCCATTTTCGGTTACTACTTCTGATACCGCGCCTGCTTGTTTTTCAATTCCGCGAGCTGCGCATTGGGTATAAATTTTTACCCCGATTTTTTTGGCATATTCTGCCACTTTAAATGTTGTAATTTCAGGGTCAAGGCTGCCTGAATCTTCTTCAAAACCAGCAATTTTCCAATCGGAAGTGGCGCCTTTTAAACGGTCGTTTAATTCACTTCCTTCGATAATACGAGTTTGAAGTGGAATTTCTGTACCAGCTTCTTCCTTGGCTTGCGCTATCCATTTTTTTACATTTTCCAAATCTTCTTCATTAAATGGAACTTCAACACGTCCTTGTGTTCGGTAGCTTGTATCAACGCCAAGTTTTGCATTCATGTCGCGCCAATGTTTTTTACCTAAATGGTGGAGCATGAATGTTGCGCCTTCCATTTTATAGGTGATGAGCTGCCCATAAAAGCGCGATGATTGCTCGCCGGCAATATTGCCCTTTTCAACGACAACAACCGCTAAACCTTTTTCAGTAAGATTGATGGCGGTCATCAATCCTAATATGCCGCCACCGATAATAACGGCATCAGCGCTTTGCGGAAGAGGTCCCGTTGAGCCGTCAACAAAACCAACCCGTGGCTTTCCGGGAACCAATCTGCCTTCGCGCTGTAGCATGGGGGTGAGAACGCCAGCACCGACGCCAACAGCACAAATAGCTGCACCGCCCAAAATTAGTTTTCGTCTACTAATATTCATATTCAAACCTCTTTATTGAAGTTATTTCTAATTTATTGGCACGAATTAAAATTGGCCAAAAACAATATATTAGAAATAAATTATGCTATGTTTTGTTGAAATGCATGCTTGCAAATAGGGTTGTAATGCGATGAAAATTATGAGGCTTGAGACTAGAAAACCCCATTTATCTTTCCTGTTTTGGGAAAGGATTTATGCCCAATTTTTATGCCGCATTTTCCCGATATTGGAAAACTATACTTGGTTTGTCATGATATGTCACCAATACAACACCAATTAGGTGATTACATTATTGTGAGCTTCATACGAAAATGTGAAAAGCGATCTCATGAGAGCGTTCAATGGAGATTAGTGATTCATCGCTGCCTATGTTTAATGAGCTGCGTTAAGCGAACAAAGTTTGGTGGCTAATGGATAAATTTTTACTTATTAATTAGTTCTACTAATAACTCTAATTACTTTTTATAGCATTCTCAATAAATTATTTAACGGTTATTGATGGGTGAAATCAAATTTGATGCAATTTGATGTTACTGCAATTTGAGAATTATTTTAAAATGAGCAGATCATTGCGCTGTATCATTGCCGCTAATTAGGAGCTGTTATGAAATATGTAAAATTTGGAGCCACTGGCTTAGATGTATCAAAAATTTGTCTTGGTATGATGAGTTTTGGCCAACCGGGCGAACAAAACGGACTATTTCCGTGGGCTAAAGATTTTGACGCGGGTAAAGAGACGTTTAAAAAGGCAATTGAACTTGGTATTAATTTTTTTGACACCGCCAATGTTTACCAAATGGGAAGCAGCGAAGAGATTACTGGCCAGTATATTAAGGCATTTAATCTTAATCGTGATGAAATTGTTGTGGCATCGAAGGTTAATTTTGCAATGCGTCCTAACCGTCCTAATGGTGGCGGCCTATCACGCAAAAATATTATGACCGAGATTGATCATAGTTTAAAGCGGTTACAATTGGATTATCTTGATGTCTATCAAATTCATCGCTTAGATCATTCAACCCCTTATGAAGAAACCATGGAAGCATTGCATGACGTAGTAAAAAGTGGCAAAGTTCGCTATCTTGGTGCATCTTCCATGCATGCATGGGAATTTGAGCGATTGCAGAATATTGCTGAAAAGAATAATTGGACCAAATTTGTTTCCATGCAAAATCACTATTCGCTTATTCATCGCGAGGAAGAACGGGAAATGATCCCGCTTTGTGTTGATCGCAAAGTGGCGATGATCCCGTGGAGTCCTTTAGCGGGTGGCCGATTAACCCGTCCGTGGCAAACCGCAACCGATCGTTCAAAGATTGATAATGTATCGCCGATGGTTTGGGGTAATAGTGAAGATTTGGATAAGGTGATTGTTGATAATGTTGAGACCTTGGCAAAAAAGCGCGGCATTTCCATGGCGCAGCTTAGCCTTGCTTGGATGTTAAGCAAACCGTTTATCACTTCACCCATTATTGGAACAACATCACCCCATCATATTGATGAAGCGGTAAAAGCCCTTGATATTACCCTTAATGATGATGAAATTGAGTTTCTTGAACAATCTTATAAGCCGCATCCAGTTTTAAGTGTATTTTAGATACTGATTTTTTGGAAGTTATACAGCGGATATTCTGTAAGTATAACTTCCATCATTGAGACCTTTGGTCTTCTGTGTAAAGCTGTATTTGAACCAATTGACCAAGGGCTTTAATTTCATGGTCATTTTTGAAAAGTTAATTAATTTAAAGCGTATTGATCGAAAATAAATTGTGTGTTTTTAGTATGATTAATATTGGTTTTATCAATATGGTAAAAACTACTTAGTTGCGTTGGTTGTAATATACGGATAAAAACCATTATAAAAATTGATAAACTATAGTGTTGACTTTATGTGGTTTATCAAAGGGTCAAGAATATTGTTATTCTTATAATCAATGAATTGGATAAAATGTCTTGGCAGATATAATGAGCCAAAATGCTGATGAGGATGTGTTTTTTGGTCATCCATGGCGCGGTATTGTTGTCGTGCTTATCTTTTTGATAGTTGCACCGCCAATGGAATTACTTCTATTTTCTTATTGTCAATATGAGTGGGGTAGTGATACCAAATTGCTTGTTGAAATGGTTGATATTTTTAATATTTATTTTTTACCAAATGTAAAAATTTCTTATTCATTTTTTGTTGCGCAAGCGGTTTTAGCTGGGCTTTATTGTGCATTTTTCGTTGCAAGAGGTCAGGCTCTTTCATGGCGGCAAGCAGTTATAGCTTTGAGTGTATTGGAGCTCACGACAGAGTTTTTGATTGAAATTATAACATTTTACTTTCGGGATATGGCTTTTGATGGTTTGTTATTATTTGTCACCTTGTTACAAGCGATATTTGCAGCTTCCATTTGTTGGTTGATTATACGCCTATTAAAAATTGATCAATTCATAAATTTGAAAAAGAATAAATCGGCTTATTAAAGAAAAAGCTATTTTTTTGTGCTATTGATGATTAATAACATATTAGTAGCGAGCAGATAATTTTATGAAAATTTTATGTAAGCTATGATTGAGTATGTGAGCGATTATCAGGTGTGGTTTAATGAGTAATATGACAAATAATTCAAATCCTAACGAGGTTTTTAGCCATCCTTGGCGTGGTATTTTGGTTTTGTCTATTTATTTGGTTATATCGCCACCCTTACAAATGTTGGTATTGGTGTTTTTTGATCATTCTTGGATTGGTGGTTCAGACCTTTTGATTGAAATTACGAATGTTTTTAAACAAAATTTTGTCCCGCGATTGATGAGTTCTTATTCATTATTTATGGCACAGGCTGTTTTTGCAGGTCTTTGGTGTGCTTATGGAGCAGCGCAGGGTAGGGCTTTGAGCCTTGGAACTGCAATCACCTCTTTGGTGGTTACAGGCGTTGTTATTGAGCTAATTACCCAAGTCATTGTTGTGCTTGTAAATCATACTGCTTTTATCCCTATGCTTTTATTAATTGCGGTTGTGCAAGGCATTGTTGCTGGCTTTATTTGTTGGTCGCTTGCGCGCAAGTTAAAATTGGCGCGTCCTGCTGATGATATAAAAAGTTAAAAAACCTTGCCCTGTTTATAGAAGGCGAGATGTTTGAGTTAGCGAAATTGGCTTTAAGGATGCAATTGACGTGGCGGAGTTTTCAAAAGATTCAACATTTTGGTATGCGCGATTGGTGCAGGCCTTGTTTATATTCGCCGGTTGTCTTGTTTTTATGCCGCCGCTATGGGCTTTTATTTATTTAAATATCACGGGTGTTTTTTCTGGTTTTGAGCTATCTTTTTCGCAAATTTTAGCATTGACTTTAATACCTTATCCGAAAAGTTTACTAACCGCTTTGTTTATTGGTTTGGTTTTAGCTTTTCGCAGTGGCACATGGGGGAGCATAAGTCTTTTATTTGCAATTTTAACCAGTTTTATCTGTGCCTTCATTATTATGATAATAACGGCAGTTTTGCAGTATTTTTGGCCGCAATGGATGAATGATACAGGCTTTGGCGGCGAATTTAATTTTGGTTGGTTGGTTGCTTTTGCTGCTAGCGGCGCGCTTTATTATTGGCTTTTAGTGCTTTCTGGGTTTTATGATCGTTATCAAATTGATGAGCGCCCCAATCTTATCGCTGCTTTTTGGGCAGCTTTAACCTATGGTATTTTTACGCCGGTTTTATATTTATTGATCACTGTAAAGCTTGCCTTTGGTAGTGCAATTGCTGCCATTGCTTCTGGTCCGATTAAACAGGTGCAAGTTGAAACGACTGCTTATTTAATAGCGGCGTTGCTAGCCTTTGCTATTGCCAGCCTTATGCGGCGTTTTGGCCGACTTACCCCTTTGGCAATATTGGTTTTGCCGTGGGTGGTCTGCGCTGTTCTTTTATTGCTGCGCTTAATTGCTTTGCCAAGTGAGGTGAGAGGTGATTTAAGCAGTTTTTATATTTGGGTCTTTATATGGCTTGCATTTTTGACTGGCATATTAAGTTTAGTGGTTTTCTATTTGCTTGGCATTATAGGTCAAAGGCAAGGTGACGGTTTAGGGCAAAATATTTGGCTTTATGAAGGGCAAAGCATTTTAGGGTCGGTTATCGCCGCTAGTTTTATATTTGCTGTGATGATGCTTGTTGCGCCGATTATTTTGCATTTTACCAATCAATCTTTGCTCGCTATTTTTATTGGTTATCCACCAATTGGCTATTTATGGCGCAATATTTGGATTGCCTATGTACAAGCTGGTTGTATTTTTGGCGGTTTGTTAGCAATTTCGGTTTTTATGACTGGACGTCTGAAATTTAGTGTATTTTTGGGCTGGGCGATTATTGCCTGTTTGCTTGGCTCTTTATTGCCGATGCGTCCATTTATTTTATCATTTGGCTTTTTCATCGATAATATTGCTTGGCCGATGTTGTCCTATCTTTGTGTAATCATCTTATGTTGGGTGATGATGATAGGGCTTGAGCGCTTTGGGGTGCTTGCGCAACTGCGCAATTATTTGAAAAAAGTTTAACTGCAAATTTCTTATAAAAAGGTGATTTATGGTAAAACGGAGTGCGCCGCGCCGCCGTGCCAATGCGCATGGCAATAATATTGAGCGTGAAAAACTTTGCAAAGCAGTTTTGAGCGCGGCAGAAGCTGCTGGCAAACAATTTGGCGATAAGGGGCTTGTTTCTTATTTAGAAGCACAAGCGATTGCGACGCCTAGCCCTTTTTTGACTTTGCTTGGCAAGGTGCTAGCTGAGGATAAATTAAGCAAGGGCGCTAAAATAACCCATATTGAAATTATTGCACCGCAACTTGAAGACGTTGTCCAAAACGCTATTGGCACGTTGGATATAAGTGAAGATAAGGTGTGATGACATGTTGAGGTAATATGATACAACCAAAAAGGGTAAAGTCACCCAAAAATCAAAAATCTATTGCGCAAATTGAGTTGCCGCAAAAGCTTGTTGCGGTTTTTGCAGGTAATGCGCGTTATCGCGGCGCATATGGTGGGCGTGGCTCTGGCAAGACAAGGTCTTTTGCAAAAATGGCGGCAGTGAAAGGTTATCAACTTTCTTGTGCTGGTGAGGAAGGGCTTATCATTATTGGTCGTGAATATATGAATTCCTTGGAAGAATCGTCTTTTGCTGAAGTAAAAGCGGCTATTTTATCAGTGGATTGGCTTGCACGTCATTATGATGTGGGTGAAAAATATATTAGAACCAAAGATGGTCGGATTTCTTTTGCTTTTGTTGGGTTAAAACATCATCTAGATTCGATAAAATCTAAGGCGCGAATCCATCTTTTATGGGTGGATGAAGCGGAAAAATTATCCGAAAGAGCTTGGAGTAAAGCTATTCCTAGTGTGCGCGAAGAAAGTTCTGAAATATGGGTGACTTGGAACCCTGAACGAAAAACAAGTGCAACCCATTGCCGTTTTCGTGAACATCCTCCAAGCGGCGCAAAAATTGTTGAATTGAATTGGCGCGACAATCCGTGGTTTCCTGAAGTTTTAAATTTGGAACGCTTGGAAGACAAGCAAAAGCGACCAGAGCAATATGCCCATATTTGGGAGGGTGATTTTATTGGGGCGGCGGAAGGCGCTTATTTTGCTAAATCTTTGTTGACGGCTCGTGAAGAAGGGCGCATTGGCCATGTAGCGCGCGATCCTTTAATGAGTGTCAAAGCTTTTTGGGATATTGGCGGTACGGGCGCGCGTGCTGATGCAACGGCCATTTGGATAGCGCAATTTATTGGGCGTGAAATTAGGGTTTTAAATTATTATGAAGCGCAAGGTCAGCCCCTATCCGCCCATATTGATTGGTTGCGGCAAAACTCTTACGGTGATGCGCAGATGATTTTGCCCCATGATGGGGTGACCCGTGATCGAGTACATGATGTTAGTTTTGCTGGTAGCCTGCGTGACGCAGGCTTTTTTGTTGATATTGTCCCCAATCAAGGAGTAGGTGCGGCGCGATTGCGTATTGAAGCAGTGCGGCGTTTATTTAATGCTATTTGGTTTCATGAAGAAACAACAAAAGCGGGGATTGATGCCCTTGGCTGGTATCATGAAAAGCGTGATGATAACCGCCAAATTGGTCTTGGGCCAGAGCATGATTGGTCAAGCCATGGCGCTGATGCTTTTGGCTTAATGTGCGTGGCTTATGAAGCGCCAAATGACAAACAGATAAGGCAACGCTACCAAAATGGTCGATATAATTCATCATCATGGATGGCCGGCTAAAAGAGTTGAGCCAATTTATTTTGGCGCTGCGATACATATTTTCAAGGATTATAAGATGGATAGAAATGAACATGCTGACTTTAGCGTGCATGATATTGCTGCGTCTAAAGATACTGACAAAGAGCTTGGCAATGAAGCATTAACTCAAAAACTCATTGGCTGGTTTCAAGAAGACATTGCCCATTGTGCTGCATGGCGTGTTCATGCCCGTGAAGATTATGCTTTTTATAATGGTGAGCAATGGGCGGCTGAAGATATGGCGGTTTTGCGTGAACAGCGCCGACCTGTAATGACGTTTAACCGCGTTGCACCATTGGTTAATGCGGTGATTGGCTCGGAAATTAATAATCGCCGGCAAGTGCGTTATATCCCTCGCGAAATTGGTGATAGTATTGCCAATGAATTATTAACCGGTGCTGGTGAGTGGTTCCGCGATCAATCGGGCGCTGAAGACGAGGATTCTGATGCTTTTGCCGATACAGTAATTTGTGGCATGGGGTGGACGGATACGCGGCTTGATTTTGAAAATAATCCCGATGGTGATCCATTAGTCCAGCGTTTGGATCCTTTAAAAATGGTTTGGGATTGCGGTGCTGTGAAAGCAAATTTGGGTGATGCGCGTCGGCTTTGGTATGTTGATGAAAAGCCGCTTGAAGATGTTAAAGCGATGTTTCCTGATATTGATAGTGAGCTTCTTCATGCTGACTGGGCTAAGACTTTGGCTCATGATCCACAAGGCATGCATAGTCATCAAGCTGGTTCTGCTTATAATGACAATAATGATTATGGATTTTCAAAAGATGATAGCGGCCGTAAAATGTGCACTTTGGTGGAGTGCCGCTATGTTGAGCGTGAGAATTTTTATCGTGGCCCCGATTTATTAACGGGGAACCCGCGTGAATATAGCCAATTGGAACTAGATGAAATTTTAAAGCGATTTAAGGACTTTCCTTTTATTAAACAAAGTCGCAAAGTGGTGAAACGCGCATTTTTAGGGCGCACTTTACTGGCTCCGCCCGATAGTCCTTTGGCACCCAAAGGCATGTTTGGCTGGGAATGTATTACCGGCTATTATGATCGTATGAAGCGGCAATTTTATGGGGTTGTCCGTCCGGCAAAGGATCCGCAACGCTGGTCAAATAAATTTTTTAGCCAAGTGATGTATTTGCTAAACAGTCAAGCCAAGGGCGGTATTATGGCTGAGCGCGGTGCATTTGAGGATGATCGTCAAGCGGAGGATAGTTTGGCGCGTGCCGACCAAGTGACCTGGATGCGCAATGGGGCTTTATCTGGTAATGCTGCGCGTATCCAACCAAAGCCAGTGGCGCAATTTCCATCCGGCTTTTTTACTTTGTTTAATGAAAGCAAAGAAGCTTTGACGCAGGTGACTGGCTTGTCGCCAGAATTTATTGGTACGCGAGAAGTGAACCAACCGGGGGTTTTGGAAGCACAAAGACGTCAATCATCTTTAAACCTTTTGGCGTCTTTGTTTAATTCGCTGCGCCGTTACCGCAAACGCCAAGGAACCATTGTTCTTTATCTTTTGCAAAATTACTTATCGGATGGGCGGCTTGTGCGTATTATTGGTGAAGATAAAAGCCAATATGTGCCGTTAACGCGCGAGACCATTGCCAATAGAAGTTATGATATTATTGTTGATGATGCGCCGACAAGCCCTAATGAAAAAGAACGCACCTTTGCAATTATTCAGCAAATGTTGCCGATTTTACGCGACTATATTACGCCAGAAATTGGTATGGAAATATTGCGCTATTCGCCGCTGCCAGCGTCGCTAATTGACCGTTGGCAACGTTTGTCGGCAGCACAAAAAGAGGCAATGCCAGAGCAAAATACGGCTCCTTCTGAAGCAGATATAAAATTGCAGGGTTTGCAAGCCGATATTGCTGGGAAAACTGCCAAACAACGCCTTGAAGTTGAGGCAAAAAGCATTGATCTTTACATGAAGCAATTGGAAGCAGAAGCAAAAGCACGTGATCTTGCTTTAAAAGCGGCAAGTGACGCGCAGAGCCTTGCTGTTGCGCAGGAAAGAAATGCTATTGCTCGCCAGCGAGTAAATAACCAACGCGCCAATTCTTAAATAGCAGCGTCAACTTTTAATTGAAAATTCCTCTTTGATAACATGCAGCCCTTGCTGCAATGAATAAGGATGTCAAAATGCAAGAAGCAGATGTAGTTTTAAATGATGTTGAACAGGCCTATTTTGAAAGCCGTGGCGCCACCGGATTAGTAAATGAAAGCGAATTAGCAAATGAAAGTGGGGAGCGAGATGAAAGCGCAATAGATGTGGGGGAGTTGGATAATAGTGCGCTGAATGACAAGACTTCCAAAGAACCTATTATGCAAAAAACGGTACCTCATGCAGCTTTGCATGCCGAGCGGGAGGAGCATAAAAAAACGAGGGCTTTGTTAAGTGAATTACGTGAAGAGGCAGAATTACTAAAGTCTTTATTAGATACAACATCGCAAAAAAAATCACCCAATAATGAGAGTGATGTTCCGCCTGATCCAGAAAAGGATTTTATTGGTTTTACCCGTTGGCAAGCTAATGAAATTAAGCGGTTGCGTGAGGATATGGCAGCTGAAAAACAACGCGAAAATGATGCACGACAACAAGTTGAAACCGAAAATGCTTTATGGGGACAATGGAATAATGCGCTTAGCCAATCACGCAGCGAGATTGGTGATTTAGATACAGCTTTGAATTTTTTAGGGCAAGCGCGGGATAATCAATTAAAAGCATTAGCTGGTATTGATGGACGGTTTAATGATGCTGGTTTTAGAACAAACCAAATGCGCAATGAACTGCGCGATATTGTTGCTGCAAGCCTAAAGCAAGGTGAAAATCCAGCCAGAGCCTTATATGAAGTGGCCAAAGGCTATGGCTATGGGGGACAAAATGGTGCGCGTTTCAAGGCTTTGGGTGAAGCGCAAAATGCCGCGCGAACTCTTGCAGCAACCAATGGTCGCGATGCCGGTGATCCAATGTTGCTAGAAACGCTTGCTGGACTTTCAGAAGCGGAGTTTGCCAAATGGTATGATAATAATCGCGATAATTTCCGCAAAATGTTTGGTGGCTGATATTTAGCGCTACCTTGAGAGAATGCTTGAATAGGTTATATGGCTTGTGTGAGCCATATAATCAAAGTTTTATTATGGAGCTCATCCAAATTCGATTTTTTATAAGGTTGTTTGTAAATAAAAGACATTAACGGGCTTGATTGAAGATAATGATTGCAAATATCCTATTCTCATATTTAGATTAATCATCTGGAAAATCTTGGGAGATGGTTATGAAAAAACAAAGCAAATATTTGAATAAAAATAGTCTTGTAGGTGATGTTTCTTCTTTAAGTGGACAGGATAAATTAAAATTACAAGACGTTGTTGCCCGAACTTTACCAATACCATCTACAGTGAGTGCTGCTGCACGTATTCTTATTGGCAGTGAAACAGAACCCCTTTTATTACAAAAACCACAAACTG
This sequence comes from Bartonella sp. HY761, assembly GCF_026743145.1. Classification (NCBI taxonomy): domain Bacteria; kingdom Pseudomonadati; phylum Pseudomonadota; class Alphaproteobacteria; order Hyphomicrobiales; family Bartonellaceae; genus Bartonella; species Bartonella sp. HY761. The sequence continues at coordinate 2,887,658 of NZ_CP104887.1, read as the reverse complement.
ATGATGAATGGCGTAGTTGGGTTCAAAAAAATGCTGATCTGGTCACTGATAATATTGGGCAATTATGTGATGTGCTTAATGTAACTATTGACAAGGACGAAATAGGCGGCGTGCCCATTTTTCATGTTTTACCAGCAAAAATTGCTAAAGAAAATGAAACACGAATTTTGTTAAATTTGCATGGTGGTGGCTATGTGCTTTATCCCCATGAATCGGGCTTATCCGAAGCTATTTTAATGGCAGGGCTTGGTGGTTATAAAGTGATTTCAGTAGATTATCGTATGGCACCAGATCATCCTTATCCTGCTGCAATGGATGATGCTTTTGCGGTTTATAGTGGTTTGGTTAAACAGCATGATCCAAAGAAAATTGGTGTTTTTGGAGCGTCCACCGGTGGTGGTATGACGCTTGCTTTAGTGTTGCGCGCGATTGGTGAGAACATTGTAACTCCGGCAGCTATTGCACCGAGCACGCCGTGGTCTGATTTGACTAAAACAGGTGATAGCTATTTTGTTAATGAAGGAGTTGATAATGTACTTGTGCGCTATGATGGCTGGCTTGGCGATGCTGCTAAGTTATATGCGAATGGTCATGATATGAAAGACCCGCAATTATCGCCTGTTTATGGCGATTTTCATGGTTTTCCACCAACCTTATTAACGTCGGGGACACGTGATTTATTTTTAAGTAACACGGTGCGTGTGCATCGCAAATTAATTGAAGCAGGTGTTGAAACCGATTTAATTGTTTTTGAAGGGCTTTCACATATTCATGATATGATGAGTTTGGGGCTTGAAACTCAACAGCATTTTTCAGATATTGCAAGCTTTTTCGATCAATATTTAGATTAGACAATATTGTAATTATCGATTGTTAAAGAAAAAATGCGCTGGTGAAAGCCAGTGCATTTTTTCTTTGCAAATCTAAGATAGCCGTGAGATTTGTTTTTTAAAGGCTTTCGTTTCGCAAAAGACGTATTTTTGCAATTTGTTTTTGTGATCTTATGCTTGCAAAAGCAGGACTTTATAAAGCTTGATTAAAGCTGCGCTTATTGCTGCGTTAAGCAATCACCCATCAAAATTTAAAAGTTTAAAAGGCAGTTTTGCTCTTAATTGGGCATGGGTCTCATTTGTTGGGTGTTTATTTTTTCCAATTCATTTTTAGGAGAAACAGCACATGGCTGTAACCAATATTGATGTCAATAATCCTTTGGCGGTTAAAACCTGGTCGCGTCAGCTTGCGGCAGAAATTTCAAAAGCGACAGCGATTGCGCCGCTGATTGGCACATCATCTAGCAGTATTATCCAATTAAAGGATGAGACTTCCAAAGGAGCGGGCGATAAGGTGACTTTTGGGCTGCGCCGCCAATTAATTGGTGATGGTGTAACTGAAGGCACCGAGCTTGAGGGGCGTGAAGAAGCTCTGAGCACTTATAGTGACAGTTTGATGCTTAACGAACTTGCCCATGCCGTACGGGTAAAAAATGATGGCACGATTGATGCGCAGCGCGTGCCGTTTAACTTGCGTGAAGAAGCCAATGCTGGTCTGGTTGATTGGTATGCCGACCGCTTGTCAATGACAGCATTTTTGCATTTTTGTGGTTATACTGGCAAAACACTTAATTTTGAAGGGAATTCGCTAACCCTATCATCGGTTCATTATGGTTTTAACCAACCAACAGCGCCGACGGTTAACCGCGTTTTCCGTGCCAATAACAAAGCCAATGAAGCAGCACTTGCGGTGGCAGATAGCTTTAACCTTTCTTTGATTGATCGGGCTGTAGAAAAGGCAAAACTTGCTAATCCTAAAATTCGTCCAGTGCGTATGAATGGTGAAAATGTTTATGTGCTTTATTTGCACCCAACACAGGTTACATCATTGCGCACCAATACATCAGCAGGTCAATGGCTTGATATTCAAAAAGCTGCCTATATGGGATCTCGGTCAAAAAATCCGATTTTTGATGGTTCACTGGGTATGTATAATGGCGTTATCTTGCGCGAAGCTGAACATATTATGCCTGGCCTTAGCGATACTGGTGTTGAATTGCCGAATGTGCGCCGTGCGGTTTTACTTGGTGGGCAAGCCGGTGTTATTGCTTTTGGTAAGGATCGCTCTGCTGAAAAATATAAGTTGGTTGAAGAGTTGTTTGATTATCAACGCGAATTAGGTGTTGCTGCAAAAACTGTTTTTGGCTTTAAGAAAACAGTGTTCAATAATGAAGACTTTGGTTCCATCGTTATTTCCACCTATGCCGCACCTGCATAAGTATTCAAGATTTAATCTAAGTGTAAGGGCAAGTTTATCTTGCCCTTATTTTTAAAGAGAAGTAAAAAATAAGATATTTGTTGGGGACGCAGCTCAATTTAAATGTAAGGAATCGATATGTTTCATGATTTTTTCTCCACGTTTCATTTCATAGTGGCGTTCTTATCTACTATTTGTGGATTCTCATCTGCCTTTTTTTGGTTTTGGGCTGGTAAGGTTAAGATATCTCGTAAAACAGCAATTGAAAGAATTGAGAAAAGGGCGAAAGAGAACGGTGAAAAGCCTAATCTTTCTGGCGTAGAGTTTGATGGCTTTGACGTCAGGGAAACATTAAGAGATCAATTTAGATATAATAGTATTGCAGCATTCCTAGCCGCTGCAGCAATTGGTTTTCAAACACTAAATCAAATTTTTTGAAAAATATTGTGTTTTATATTTAGATATGTTTTGGATAACGGCTGTTTTAATCTTACATATTTAACTTTTAGACAAGCAATAGCAAATTTAAAAATCTAGTTTTTATTTCCAATACAATATTTTTTGTCACTTTCAAATGTTTCTTGGCATTTGATTGAATGATGACCTATGCGAGGGATAAATGGCAGTTATCGTAACAACGGGTGGCCCGATTTCAGGCATACCCACGGTTTTAGCACCGCAAATTAAGACGTTTACTGATTTGATCAATAGTATTTCTGACGATCTTGATGATACCAATAATGAATATTTGGCGCAGATCCAAGAAGCAATTTTTTCAGCTATTAGATTTTGTGAGCGTGAGCCTTTTTATTTTAATGAAAGTCGTGAGGTAAGTTTTTTTACCAAACAAGATCAGGAATTTTATTCAGCCAATGATAATGAGGCAATTGCGACTCTAGCGGGTCTTTCTCAGGTTTATTGCCAAAGGGATAATAATCACTATGTGTCTTTAACAGCAAAACCGCCGGAGTTTATGGAAACCAACCAAAGCAATATGCACGGGGAACCTATCTATTATAGTTATTTTGGGCAAAAATTACGGTTTTATCCTATTCCTGACACAGCCTATCAAATAAGATTGCAATTATCGCCGGTGCGATTTCGCAATATTACTTCGGCGAGTGAGCCAAATCCTTGGTTTTATGAGGCTTTTGATTTAATTCGCGCGAGGGCGAAATATGAGCTTTATAAGGACATTTTAAAAGATGGCGATATTGCTGCAAGTGCCTTGAATGATTTTTATGAGCAATTAGCCGCATTAAGAGCCGAGACCTCGCGTCGCAATGGCCGAGGCCGCATCTATCCGACAAATTTTTAGCATTTTTAGGAAAAGAAAACTGCTTTTTTGTCACAAAATGTTTCTGCAAATTGCCTTTTGAAAGGAAAAGTCGATGGCTTTTTTTCCTATTGCTGAATATCGCCCAGATGTTGCTGATATAAATGGTCAATTTACCGATGATATTCGCAATGTTATTCCTGCCGATGGCTCTTATATACCAATGCCTTCTTTTGAAGTTTTTACCGGTAATTTGATGGCAAAGCCCTTAGGTGGCATTGCTGTGCGCGCTGTTGATGGCACAACGCTTATATTTTGCGGTACTGACACTGGTCTTTATATGCTAGATAATACTGATTTAACCTGGAAAAATATTGGTAAAGACAATTTTAGCTATTCAGCCAATGAAGATGCGCGTTGGAGTTTTGCGGCATTTGGCAATTATGTTATTGCGGTGAATAAAAACGATGCACCGCAAGTCTTTATCATTGGGCAAGCAAGTCGTTTTCGTAATCTTGGTGGTGATCCGCCGCGAGCAGGTTTAGTGCGGGTTTGGGGTGATTTTGTTTGTCTTATGCAATTGCCTGATTTTCCAAACCGTGTTCATTGGTCGGGGCTTAATGACGCTGAATGGTGGACGGTGGGGCAAAAAAATTGTGATTATCAAAATTTTCCCGATGGTGGCAATGTTCAAGGATCTAGTGAAACAACAAATCCAATTGTATTTTTGCAAACTGCTATTTATCGTGCCACCTTCGTGCCCGGTTCTGACATTATTTTTAGTTTTCAAAAAATTCACGATAAACGTGGTGCGAAGTCAGCCGCTTCGATTGCATGTCGGGGTTCTTATGCTTTTTATGCTGATGAGGGTGGCTTTTTTCAAATAAGTATGGATGGCACAATTAATCCGATTGGCTTTGAAAAAGTCGATCGCAGTGTTTTTTCTAAATTAAATGCCGTTGATATTTCCAGTATGTTTGGTGCCATTGATCCATTTTATAGCCGTGTTTACTGGATTACCGATTATCTGGGAACTGGTATTTTTAGAGAAATGCTGATTTATGATTGGGGCCTGCAACGTTGGTCTTTGGTCAATGTTGAGACTTGCGGCATTTTACCGATTTATAATGCTGGCTATACGCTTGATGGTTTAGACCGTGTATCAACGAGTCTTGAAAATCTTCCATTTTCATTAGACAGCAAGGCTTGGCAGGGCGGCGCACCGATTTTAGGAGCGTTTTCGGCAGATTATCGCCTTGGTGCATTTTCTGGCACTGGGATGGAGGCGATTGTTTCATCGCAAGAGATTGGCTCAACCGCGGGTAGCGTGCAACGAATTAGCTCAGTGTTTGCGGCCATTGATACCGATCAGGCATTTTTAAGTGTTGGAACACGATTTCGACGTAACCTTTATGACCCAATTCGATGGGGGGTAGAAAAATTGCCTTCTTATAATAGTGGCCGTTATCACATGCGTGCGCGAGGGCGTTTCCATAAATTTAGGTTGCGTGTTCCAGCCGGTGAGGTCTGGAAACATGTAAAGGGTTTTGATGTTGATTTTAATTTTGCGGGGATGCGATGAGCCTATCAATCTATTTAACCAGTGAGTGGAGCTTTGATGAAATTGCGCCATATAGCAAGGCAATAGGCGAAGCCATGAAAAAACTGGAGCAGCGTTTTCCAGACGATATTAGCATTGCCAATCTTGCCCGCAACATTGCCGAGGGGGTTGAGCAGCTATGGCTCATTTTGGATGAAAAAAAGGAGTTTGTTGCTTTTGTCACAAGCCAGAAAGAGGTGACTGAAACCGGGCGGAAGCGTTTGCTTTTATTGGAATTGGCGGGTGAGGGTGGACCATTTATAGCCGATTTGATTAAGACAATTGAAGTTTGGGCGCGAAATAATGGCTTTGATGAAATTTGCCCGATTGGGCGATTAGGTTGGCGCAAAGCTTTAGCAAAACATGGATATGCGGCAAAGTTTGTCCGCTATTATAAGGAGCTTTAATATGGGTGGTAGCACAAGTAAAAACAGTAAGAGCGAACAAAAACAAACGGAAAGCCAGACCAATGCGCCGCCAGCTTGGTCGCAAGCTTTGTTTCAGCAAGGGGCAAGTGATGCTTTATCGGCCTATCAAAATGGACAAGGCGGTAATGTTTATCAAGGGCAGCGCGTTGCAGATTTAAGCGATACAACAAAATCTGCCATTGATGGTTTAGCAAATAGTGCTAATAATTTCGATAATGATTATCTTCGCCAATTGATGAATAATCCTACCTCAAGTGCTAGTAATTTAACAAAAATGGCATCAGGTGATTTAATTGGCAATAATAGTGCTTTTAACGAAGCATTACAAAATACGTTGAATAATACTGCCACTACCATTAATAGCCAGATGGCAGGTGCTGGGCGATATGGCTCGGGTGCGCATTCGGGAGTTCTTGCCAATAATCTAGGCCAAGTTGCAACCTCCGCTTTGTCCAACCAATATAATCAAGATGTAAAAAATATGCTAACTGCCAATAGTCAGATTGACAGTGCTAATCAAGGGCAAGTGGCAGGTGCTGCCAATTATTTAGGTAATGAAAGCAATGCTTGGCGCAATGCATTAAATGGTGGCCAGACGCTTGATGACAACGCGCAGGCGCAAGTTGATGCCGATTGGCAAAAATGGCTTGAAGATGATAACCGTGATTGGAGTAGGCTTAATCTTTTGCAAAATGCGGCAACTGGTTTTTCGGGCAATTATGGCACAAGCAGTGGTTCGAGCCAAAGCCAGACAACCAAAAAGCCAAGCCTGTTGGATACGGCGAAAACCGTTGGTGGTTTGATCGGCAAGTCTGATATTCGCGCCAAAGAGAACATTGTTCAAATTGGAAATCGCAACGGCTATCCGCTTTATGAGTTTAATTATTGTGGGCAGCCACAACGTTATCGCGGCGTGATGGCGCAAGATGTTTTATCGATTAAACCGCAAGCGGTGTTGATTGATGAAAGTGATGGTCTTTATTGTGTTGACTATAGTGAGATCGGCTTTGCTATGGAATTAGTCCATTAGAGCGTTTTCCGAAAAGTGTGAAGCGGTTTTCGGATAAAAAACGCGGTGTAAACAATGGATTAGAGCGGCGATCTGATCCAATCAGATCGAAATGCGCTCTAAACTTGCCTAAAAAGGCTTTAATTTTTTCCCTTAATAATTTGGAGATGGTGATGAGCACAATTTATGATTGGTCGCTCAATGCGGCGAATAATGCCAATGCCGATGATATTATCAATTGGTCGGAAGGGCAGCCACCAAGTTCGGTAAATAATTCGGCGCGGGCAATGATGCAGCGTATTCGTGAATATATCGCTGATATTGGTGGTACACTTATCGCCGGCGGAAGTGCAAATAGTGTGGAATTACGCAGCAATGCAACGATAACCAGTCTTTTTGATGGTATTTTGGTGCGGTTTCGAGCGGTTGGCAATAATAATGGTAATGCGACCTTAAATTTGAACGGTCTTGGTGCACGTCCAATATTTCAATCTAATTTTAATGGTGTAACTGCTTTAGTAGGTGGTGAAATTAAAATTGGTGGTATTTATGAGGCGGTTTACCAACAAAGTTTAAATAATGGTGGTGGGGGCTGGTTTTTAGCAGCGCCAACACCGAGCCAAGCCATTCCTACAGGTATGATTGCACCTTTTGCTATGGCGTTTGCGCCAACTGGCTGGCTTGAATGTAACGGCGCCGCAGTTTCACGTGCTGTTTATCCTGCTTTGTTTAATGCCATTGGTGGCACTTGGGGGTGGGGAGATGGGCAAACCAGTTTCAATCTACCTGATTTTCGTGGGGTGTTTTTACGCGGTTGGGACCATGGACGTGGAATTGATAGTGGCCGTGCTTTTGCAACGTTTCAAGATAGCCAAAATCGCTCCCATAATCATGGTGGGGTGACAAGTACTAATGGTAACCATACTCATAATTTTACCTATAGATATATAGACGTTATTGCTGCTGGCAACTTTGGGTATAACGCGTTTGTTCCTGGTGTGCGTGAAGAAACACGCACCACAACAACTAATGGCGATCATAATCATACCATTAATTCTGATGGTGGTAATGAAGCACGCCCAATTAATCTTGGTATTTTATATGCGATAAAGGTGTAAAATGAGTGCAAGTCAAACACCTTTTGCAATTTCGGGCATTAAAGAGCCGGAAAAAATTCGCGTCATTATCTATGCCAATAATGAAATGGTGCATGCGCCACTTAATGCGGTTTTAAAAGCTGGTATAACAAGTGGCAGCAATGAAAATGGGGACTTTGTGCGATTTGCTGATGGTACGCAGCTTTGCTGGGCAAATTCTGTATCGTCAGTAAGGCGTAGCGATAATCAATCCTTTGATGAATGGATTTTTCCAGCTGCTTTCGAGTCAACGCCAGTTGTGACAATTACGCCATTGGCAGTGCAAAATAATAGTTCTGTGCTTATTAGTGAGATTGACAGAGCAAAAGTACTGTTTAGTCGTAATGCCAATGAGTTAACCAGTAATATGAAGCCGCCGCAAAGAATGGCCATGGGCCGTTGGTTTTAAAATCATCATTATAATTTATTTGCCGCTTTAAGCGGCTTTTTTTATGGAGTTAACCTATGGCTGTTCCCTATCACACCCATAATTTTGAATTGCCAGCCGCAACCAAACAAGAGGTGGTGGCAGGAATTGCAGTTGATAAAGTTGTAGTGCCAGCTAGCCTTGGCAGTGCTGCAGTAGAAGATGTTTCGGCTTTTGCAACATCTGAACAGGGCTTAAAAGCTGATCGGGCGGTTAATCCAGATCGTAAAATTATTGCTGGCAATGGTTTGCAAGGTGGTGGTGATTTTAGTGAGGATAGAACCCTTAATCTATCAGAAGCAACTTTAAATGCTTTGGATAAAGCAAATGATGCCGCTTCTAGATTTTTAATTCTATCTCCTGGACGCGGTTTGACAGGCGGTGGTACCTTAAGTGATCGCAGTATTGAATTTTCATTAAATTCTTCCAGTCTCGCTGCGATAGCTAAGGCACAAACATCTGTCCAGCCTGCTGATCTTGGCGCATTGGCCAGCAAAAGTAAAATCGTTGTTGCTGATATTACTGCAAGTGGAACTGCCAACAATGCGAGCTTTTTACGCGGTGATGGTAGTTGGGCCACAATTACCGCAAGTGGATCGGGTGGTGGATCAGGTGGTGGAGATATGACCAAATCGGTCTATGATCCTGCCGGTAAAAATGCTGATGCATTTAATATGGATAATATGGTTGCTGGCACAACCAACAAAATCTTTACTACAAGTGATAAGGCATTATTGGATAATGCGGCAGCTAAAACGGTTCAAATTTCCTCTGGCACTGGTCTAACCGGTGGCGGTACTTTGAGTGCGAGCAAGATTGAATTGTCACTTAATGCGACAAGTATTGCCGCGATAGCTAAGGCGCAAACATCTGTCCAACCTGCCGATCTTGGCGCATTAGCCAGTAAAAGCAAAATTGTTGTTGCCGACATTACTGCAAGTGGAACTGCCAATAGCGCGAGCTTTTTACGCGGTGATGGGAGTTGGGCCACAATTACCGCAAGTGGATCGGGTGGTGGAGATATGACCAAATCGGTCTATGATCCCAATAATGTGGCAGCAGATATTTATGACGCTGATAACCTTAACGAAGGGAGCCGCAATCTTTTTTTAAAAACAACAGAAAGGCGAGCAATTGTTGCTATTTTAGCTGCACAGCGCAGTTTAATTGGCCAGATTGCCTTTTTTCCTGCTAATAACCCGCCATCTGGTTGGTTGAAGGCCAATGGCGCATTGATATCAAGAATATCATACCCTGACCTTTGGGCTTTTGCCACGGAAACAGGTGCTGTTGTTAGTGAGAGTGACTGGCAGGCAGGTGCCCAAGGGTGCTTTTCTTACGGCACGGGCGAAGTGTCGATGTTTCGAATTCCTGATTTGCGTGGTGAGTTTTTGCGTAGTTTTGATGACGGGCGCGGCATCGACACCGGGCGTGGAATTGGCACTGCGCAGGGGGACGCGATACGTAATATTACTGCAAGATTGGGGTCTTCTAGCGCTGTGCCATGGCAAGCTGCGAGCGGCGCCTTTTCGCTTAATAATCCGTCAGGCTTTCGTTTTATTAATCCATCCGTTCCAACACCGGGCAGTATACTTACATTTGATGCGTCAAGTGTTGTACCCACCGCAGATGAAAATCGCCCACGCAATATCGCTTTATTAGCTTGTATTCGTTATTAAGGTTAAAAATTATGAACGCACCAAAAATTTATAATTATCATCCAAATAGTTTTGAATATTTAGGGACAACTTTTGCAGATCGCTCGCCAATGGAGGAGGGCGTCTGGTTATTTCCTGCCTTTTCAACCTTGCAGCCACCGCCAAAATTTAAAAAAAATCAAAATGTTGTTTTTTTGCCTGAACAAGATAAATGGCAAATTATTGCAGATTATCGCGGTGATGTTTGGTTTGATAGCGATGGCACCAAGGTCGAAATTACTACCTTGGGTAACCCTGCCGAAATTGGACTTTTGCGCCAACCGCCAAAAATAGATCAACAGAAAGTTGGGCAAGAAAAAGTCTATCCTGTTTTAACTGCGCGGCAAATCCGTTTGTTATTACGCAAGCTTGATAAATTGCCCCTTGTGCAAGGCGTGATCAACATTCTGCCATCGCCTAAAAAAGAAGATGCGCAAATCGAGTGGGATTATGGTTTGAGTTTTGACCATGAGCATTTCTTAGTTCAGCATATTGTGGGTGGTTTGGCGCTTGACTGGGATAGTTTTAATGAAGCTTGGCATGAATTTTCCAACATATAATTGGGGATAGATTTTTATCCTAGAAAGGTGATTTCGTGACTAGAAAAATCAATCAACAAGGGTTGGATCACATCAAACGTTGGGAAGGTTTACGCCTTAACGCTTATCAAGATAGTGCGAATGTTTGGACAATTGGCTACGGTCATACCAGTATGGCAGGTGATCCTTATGTAAGGCCGGGTATGGTAATTACCGATATTGAGGCCACTCATATTTTAATGCGTGATTTAAGGCAATTTGAACAAGCGGTTGAGCAAGCCGTTAAAGTTAAATTGAATGATAGCCAATTTGCAGCACTTGTTTCGTTTGCCTATAATGTTGGGGTTGGAGCTTTTAAAAAATCTTCTTTGCTTAAAAAATTGAACAAAGGCGATTATGATGGAGTGCCGCTGGAATTGATGAAATGGGTTAATGCTGGCGGTAAGCGCTTACAAGGGCTAGTTAATCGAAGATCTGCCGAGGGTGGTTTATGGGCAAAGGGTGAATTTGTTTCGTCTAATTATATAAAACCGCAACCAATTAAGGATAATCCGTTGACTAAGCCAGAAGTGATTGCCCCCATATTGGGAGCTGCATCAGGATTAACCGGTTTTGCTAGTGGCGGGGGACCTTTTCAATGGGCTTTAGCCATTGTTATGGTGATGGCTGCCTTTATTGGTGCAGCTTATTTTATTCGCCGTATCAAAAAGGAAAATACTTAAATGGTTTGGCCCTATAAAATTGGCATTATTGCTGTTTGTCTATTTGCCGCCGCATCAAGCGGCTTTTTTTATGGGCGCAATTTTGAGCGTGAGGCCGCGCTTAAATCAGCGGTTAAAGCTTACCAATTAGCGAGTAAAATTCAAAATGAAGTTGATCTATATAGCGATTATGCTTTGTGCCTTGCCCTTAATGGGGTGTCAAAGCCCTTCCCAAAAAATGATCCATGCGAGGCTCTCTTGCGCAGGGTGGACAGCACCGCCGAAAATAAATGAGCCAGCCCAATTGGTTTTGAAAGAGCCGCAACTTAGCAAATGGCTTGTGGTAACCAATCGCTTTGGCCAAAAGCAAGGCTGTTGGAAGTAAAGGAAAAAAGATGCCCTTGTTAGAGTGTTTTTCTGAAAAGTGTGAAGCGGTTTTCGGACAAAAAACGCGGTGTAAACAATGGATTAGATCGCCGATCTGATCCAATCAGATCGGCGATCTAAAAAGCATCTTTTTAAATATTCCTACATGATGTGATTAATCATCATATTCTTGGCCGGTAATATTGCCTTGATTGTCAACGCGAAGCTCAAGGCGCTGGTTGTTTCTGTCTGTCACCTCAACTTCCCAGCCGTAATATTTTTGGTCAATATCACGAATTTGATAGCCTGCTTGTTCAATTTTACTGGCAAGCTGTGAAGTACTGATGCGGGCACTTGTTTGTGCAGGATAGGGCGCATTTTGCGCATAAGAAGCGGACGCTAAACCAGCAACACCAATTGCAGCTATTGCAGAGGTAACAACAAGGGCTCGTAACGTTTTAACTGACATTTTTCATCTCCATGATTGAGTTTGTTTAAGATTTTGTTTGATGAAACTTATCTAGCATGATTCCCCTGACGCCAATCTCACATGAGCCGTCAGCGTTCTGACAGGAAGTAAAACTTGTTTTTTTAACTGTAGAAAGATATAAAATGCCTGAGAGAAATATTCCGCCTGATTGGTATCTAACGCTATTTGGGCTTTTTTGGACGGGGCTTGCCGGCAGTCTTGGCGCTGTTTTACGGCAAATAACTGGCCCAAAACAAAGTTGGTTGAAACGATTAAGTGAATGGATTGGTGGGGCTATCTGTGCCGTTTATATGACGCCAACGGTCACCCATATTTCACTACATCTTTTAAATAAGTTTGATTTAATTGAACAAGGAGCAATATTATCACCTGAAAGTATAACTGGCCTTGCTGGTCTTATGTGTGGTGCATTGGGAATAACTTTGATTGAAAGCTTAGTTATTATTATCAAACATTTTAGGCGAAAAATTGCGAGTTAAGACTAGTATTATAGCCTTAACCCGCTTTTTTACTTTTTATAAAATGCTAAATAAAACTACTTCCAAAGTGTTTTATGAGACATTTAGGATGGTTATCGAGATAATTTTGCTGCTATTTCGCTAACATGTTTGCCAAGATATTGAGCGGTGAGTAAATCATTCATTTTAGGGGTGATTTCTGGTGATGCATCACTTGATTGTGCCATCGCACCTAACCAGCTGCCAATTGGGTTTAAATCAGTATCAGCAGTTCCTGCCATCAGACCTAGATTTACCCATATCATCCCTTGTTGAGCAGCAAAAAGACTCATTGTCATAAGGCTATTAAGTTTATCGCCATGTAAAGCACCAGATGTTGTAAAGCCTGCTGCAAGTTTGTTTTGCCAAGCTTGTTTGATAAAAGCAGGGCGGGTTGACTCTTCCATAAATTGCTTAAAACGTGCGCTAATTGTTCCGTTATATGTAGGGGAGCCGAAAATAATTGCATCGGCTTCTTCCAATAACGGCCAAGGTGTTGCCTCATCACTAAGTTTAATTTCAAAGACTTCGGCGCCTTGCACTTCCCTCGCACCTTTTGCTACATATTGGGCAAGTTTTTCTGTATGGCCAAAGCCACTATGATAAACGATTGCAATCTTCATGATGTGATATTCCTTAAATTATATTGTTTAGATTGAAAAAATTGGTGAACACAGAAATTGGTTTAAGAAGATGGTAGTGTAAGCCCTTCAACCAGATAGGCGTTGGTTTTTCCTGCTTTATGGCGTAACGGAATAATTTTTTGATAAGCCTTAGAATAATACCAATTTTTTGCATGCTGCATTGAAGGAAATTCTAAGATAACAATAGCTGCGTTTGCTATTGACTCTCCTTCCAATGGAATTGTTTGATTATTGCGTACAATTAGTTTGCCATTAAAAGGTATTAAAGTTGCCAGAACTTGCGATGAATAAGTTTGCATAGGTTCTAAATCATTTAACCAAAATTCGGCGACAAAATAGGCTCGTTTATTTTCAACTATTAAAGATGTGTCTTGCATTTTTATCATTCCTGGCAGATGTGCGTGATGAATGATTAAATATCTTGATTTTGAAAAATAACTAGTCGTATTAAAATCATTGAACTTATGAATGGCATTCATTAATGGTGATAGCGCAAAGCCTGTACGAGAAGGTTAAAGGCGGCTGTATGATGCCTGCGGCTTGGATAATATAAATAATAACCTGGAAATGGCTGACAAAATTCTTCAAGAACGCTGATTAAATGGCCAGATGTGATATAGTTTTTAACTATGTCATGCGGAATGTAAGCAAGACCGAAGCCGTCAAGTGCTGCAGTTAATATTTGCGGGTAGGTATTGAAGGTAAGTTGCCCTTTGACTCGTATTTTAACGGTTTTTTCGTCCAAATCAAATTCCCAAGGATAAAGTCCGCCTGATGTGGGCAACCGCAAATTGATACAATTTTGCTGATCTAAATCTTCAAGATTTTTTGGTTTTGGAAAATGTTTAAAATAAGAAGGCGTTGCAACGACCGCCATATGCATATTGGGCCCTATACAAACGCCAATCATATCCTTGGCAAGATGCTCACCTAGACGGATACCCGCATCAAAGCGGCTGCTTACAATATCAACAAGACCGTAATCACTGCTAATTTCGATATTTATATTGGGGTATTTTTCTAAAAATATTTTTAATTTAGGCCAGAGAACATATTGTGCGGCAAGATCGACTGTTGTTAAGCGAATAGTTCCAGATGGTTGGCCGCTTAATTGGGTAATGGTTTCAAGTTTTTCTTCAACTTCTTGCAACAAGGGAAAAACATCTTGAATAAGTTGCTCACCAGCTGGCGTTACTGCAACGCTTCTAGTTGTTCGAGTTAAAAGCCTTAAATTCATTCGCGCTTCAAGTCCACGTATAGCGTGACTAAGCGCGGATTGAGTAAGGCCAAGTTGGCTTGCCGCCCGTGTAAAGCTTTTTTCTCTTGCAACAACAAAAAACAACAAAAGATCATGGATGTTTTCACGTAACATTGTATTATCCGCTTAATTTTTAGCCTTTTGGGCGATGAGGTATTTAAAAACGCCATGCTCATTTTCATGTTTACGCATAAAATGCAGTTTTATTGCGCGTATTATACCATTCAAACCGTGTAAATATGAATAATAAAATGATTGACTTTTGTATATCAACCAAAATCAAAATTAGCATATTCTTGCGCGAGTTCTTCCAAGATAAGGTTTCGACCGCTACCCGGAATCATTTCGCGGCCGATCTCCATAATAACTGGTAGCGCAAGCGGTGATATATGGGGGCAGTGGTGATGGTGAATATGATTTTTAATCCGCGCCAGCATATCACCAAGGCGTGCTATATCTAAAAGGCCATGGGCGGCATCTTGACGGGTTGCTTTTAATAAAATGTGGTCTTTTTGATGATTGCGTAAAACGTCATAAACAAGATCAGTTGAAATGGTGACTTGCCGACCAGTTTTCATCGTACCAAAATGACGGCGATTAATAAGCCCTGAAATAATCGCGCAATTGCGAAAAGACCGTTTCAATAAATGGCTGTCTTCAAGCCATGCCTCAAGGTCATCGCCCAACATGTCTTCACTCAATAATTCGCTTAAATCTAACTGCCTTGATGCAATAGCTTGATTTAAATCACTAAGCCCCCAAAGAGCAATGGAATAATCGGTTGCGACAAAGCCAAGTGGATTAAGCCCCATGCGGTCTAGACGCTTTGTAAGCAACATGCCAAGGGTTTGATGAGCAAGGCGGCCTTCAAAGGGATAGGCAACGAGGAAATGCTGCTTTTTTTCTTGAAATGTTTCAATTAATAATTCGTTTTGTGCTGGCAAAATTGATTTTTGTTGTTGCATTTCTAGCCAATGCCGCACAGCGTCCGGCAATTTATGCCAGCTTTGCGGCTTGGCAAGCATGGCCCGTACTTGGGCCGCAAGAAAGGTTGATAGTGGAAACTTACCGCCAGCATAGGATGGAATGCGCGCCTCATGCTTTGGTGAAAGCGAAACAAAACATTGATTATCCCTTATACCTTCAAAGCGCAAAACATAGCCTGCAAAAAGAAATGTATCACCATTTTCTAAGGATTCAACAAAGCCTTCTTCGATTTTGCCAAGCTGCTTACCACCATAAGACGTGCGCTTCAGGCTGCCTTTTTTGATAAGGCGCACTTGCAATTCAGCCGCTTCAATGATTGTGCCGATGTTCAAGCGATATTGCTGGGAAATTTTTGCATTGCTAACCTGCCAAAGCCCATCCTTATTTTTGCGAATTTTGGCAAAGTTCTCATAGGCTTTTAAAGCATAGCCACCGGTTGCGACAAAATCCAAAATACGGTCAAAGTCAATGCGGGATAGATTTTTGTAATGAATGCTTGAGGTAACTTCATCATAAAAATCATCTGCATCAAAAGGCGCGGCAATGGCCATGCCAAGCACATGTTGGGCTAAAACATCTAAAGCACCTTTGCTAATGTTGGGGCTATCTTGCGCGCCGATATAATTGGCATCAAGGGCTGCTTGACATTCTAGCACTTCAAAGCAATTTGCTGGCACAAGGATTGCTTTACTTGCCTCATCAAGGCGGTGGTTAGAACGACCAATGCGCTGGGCAAGGCGGCTTGCCCCCTTGGGTGCGCCAATATGGACAACAAGATCGACATCGCCCCAGTCAATACCAAGATCAAGGGTGGAGGTTGCAACAATTGCTTTAAGGCTATTGCGGCTCATTGCCTCTTCAACCTTGCGCCGCCGGGCAACATCTAGCGAGCCGTGATGAAGGGCAATGGGTAAGTTGTCTTCATTTAAGCGCCATAATTCTTGAAATACCATTTCAGCCTGTGATCGGGTATTTACAAATATAAGCGTTGTTTTTGCAGTTTTGATGATATCATAAACATCTGGCAGCGCATAACGGGCTGAATGACCTGCCCAAGGCAATCTTGCATGAGATTTCAAAATGGTGATTTGCGGGGGAACGCCACCTTTTACAGTGACCAATTCGGCAAGGTTATTTCTTAACGATGCGCAAGTTTGCGGCACAAGCCAGCCACGTAGATCATTTGGATCACTAACTGTTGCTGAAAGACCGATGGTTTGTAAATTGGGTTGGAGTTTAAACAATCGCGCCAAGCCTAAGGATAAAAGATGGCCGCGCTTTGATGTGTGTAGGGCATGGAGTTCATCAAATATGACGAATTTCAAATCTTCAAAAAAGCGTTTTGCATCTTTTGTTGCGAGCAATAAAGCGAGCTGCTCGGGCGTGGTCAATAAAATATCAGGCGGGGTAATTTTTTGACGTTGGCGTTTATGCTGCGGTGTATCACCGGTGCGCGTCTCTATCGATATATCAAGTGCCATTTCTGCTATTGGTATTGTAAGATTGCGGTGAATATCAACGGCAAGTGCTTTTAGGGGCGAAATATAAAGCGTATGGATACCCGTAGTTTTTTTTGTTTTTGTACGCGATAGGTTGAATAATGAAATGAGCGAAGGTAAAAAGCCGGCCAAAGTTTTACCCGCACCTGTTGGCGCAATGAGTAGAGTTGATAGGCCTTTTTCAGCCTTTTCAATGAGGGCGAGTTGATGGGGGCGTGGCTGCCAGTTTTTTTGTAAAAACCAATCTTTAAATTTTTCTGGTAAAAGATCAATTTTATCTATAGGGGCAGGAATATTAATTTCTGTCAAATAAGCCATCCATTGTTGTAATTATTTATAAAGTAAGAAATGTGATGCATTTTGACAATGGAATTGTTGAATGTCGGTTTGCTAAAGACAAAAAATAGACTAGATTTAAAAAAAATTAGGAAATCTTATGAAGCTTTATGTCATCAATCTTGATCGCACACCAGAGCGCTTACAGCGTTTGCAGGAAATTTTTGGTGACTTGCAGCTTGAGTTGACGCGGGTTGCTGCAATTGACGCGCAAAATTTAAATGATGATGATGTAAACGAAATACAAAAAAATAATATATGGAGCGAGCCTTTAACCAAGGGTGAAATTGCTTGTTTTTTAAGTCATGCTCGCGCGTTGCAGCTCATCGCTGACGGTGATGATGAATATGGCGCTATATTTGAGGATGATGTCGAGCTAGGTGAGGGCGCGCAAGATATATTGCAAGATGACCAATGGATTATTGAGCATTTTAGCAAAAATAATTTAGAGCGTTTTCCGAAAAGTGTGAAGCGGTTTTCGGACAAAAAACGCGGTGTAAACAAAGGATTAGAGCGCCGATCTGATCCAGTCAGATCGAAATGCGCTCTAAGTAATGCGCCCTGCGATATAATCAAACTTGAAACATCTGGCAAAAAAGTTTGGCTGGGTGAGGGGCAAAAAATTGGTTGTTTTAAGGGGCAAGAATTTTATCTTGCGGAATTAAAATCAACTCATATCATGGCGGCTGCCTATATTGTTTCAAAACAGGCTGCGCAAAAATTATTAGTGCAAATGCAGCATGTAAGTGCGCCTTTTGATCATTGGTTATTTAATTTTGATTATGGCATTATCGATAAATTGAAAGCCTATCAGCTTGATCCTGCCATTGCTATACAAGCTAAATTACCAAGCACGTTGCAAGGTGAGCGAAGTCAAATCACCACAGCCAAGAAAGTTAAACGCACTAAAGCACAAACCATTAAACGCGAATTATGCCGGTTGGTAAAGCGCAGCAAGACGGGGCTTTGGGGATTGGGTATTAATCTATTGACTAAGACCCGCTGGAAACGCGTAGCCTTTGCAAAAAAAGCTGAATAATTAGTCTTTATAGGCTGGTGTCACTAAACAGATCTAGTCGATAAGGATTAAGGCGACGCTCGTCACCACGGCGAATGGTAACGCCATGTCGGTCAAAAAATTCAAGCAACAAAATAGCTATTTTTCGGCCATTATCTAAGCGATCACGTAAATCCGCAGCAACGAAAAGGCCTTTTTCTTTTTGGCTGGCAATATCACGCATGATCTCGACAATTTGCGCGAGCACAGGCTTTGGGAAAAAATAGTCTTGCGCGACTTCGTAAACGCGCCCCATGCGGCTAGATGCTTTCAAAATAGCACGCATATGGCTTTCATCAATGGTGAGATCATTGGCAAAATCACGGGTGCGCGGTGGTTTAAATCGCAAATCACCGTTTAATATAGGGGAAATTTTTTGAAAAATTGCCTCATCTTCTGCGGATAAATGTGCTTCATGACCAAAAAGCCCAACCCATGCGCTAAAAATTCGATATTGTTTTTGTTTAATGCCTTCTTGTAGCAAAAGACGGAAAAAAGGTGCTTTTAACTCGGGCGCAGTTTGACGGCGCAATTGCTCTAGCCCGATGCCTTGCAAATCTGGCTCCATTGCATGAAAGTCGGTTAAAATAGCACTGACTTTTTCATTTATCGCCGCAAAATAAGTATCACTTAAAATGACAGTGCTGTCATTGGTGGCAATTTTTTTAACTTTGACAATGGTTAAAAGATCTTCGGCTTCATTATCGGTTAAATTACGGGCGCGGCAAAATTCTTGCCAATTGACAAAAAATGGCTCAATTGCAAGGAGGGCGGTTAAAGCCTCGGCATGATTGTGATTTTCTAAAGCGTCAAGAATTGCCATGCGCTGAGGGCTGCGTCTTTTGCGCGCTGGGGCAAAGGGATCAATAATAAAACCGCCGCCAATGGTTCTGCTTGCCGATGTATCACGAATAATAAAATGGTCAAAACTGGCAGCAATAATTGGTTCTTCACTGACTATTTGCACTAATGGCTTGCTATTTGGCGTGCCTTCATCACTTTCCAAAAAAACAAGTCGAGCAGCCATATCGCGCGCTCCATGGTGAAAGCGCACTGGAAACCATTGTTGCAAATTCTTTTTTTCATTGTTTAAAACTTGAAGCCTTACATCAAAGCGGTTGGTTGGTTGATCTAAAAAAGGATCAATCACCATATCGCCACGTTTGATATGGTCTAATGTGAGCATATCGCCAACAAGATTTAATGCTGCGCGGTCGCCGCTAATCGCCTGTGACTTTTCTTCATTTTGAACATGAAGCGTGCGAATGCGCCCTTTATAATGATGTGGGGCTACAATGATGTCGTCATTTTTATGAATTTGCCCCGATAAGACGCTGCCAGTAATAACTGTTCCTGCGCCTTTAACGCTAAAGGCGCGATCAATGGTTTGACGAAAACGCCCGGCAATTGGACGATGTTTAAATTCTTGTGCTTCACCACTTAAAAATTGCCAAAGCTCATCAATGCCTTGTCCTGTGAATGATGAGACGGGGAATATTGGCGCATCTTGCAAAAAACTATTTTGAGTAAAGTTTCGTATTTCTTGCTCAACTTGGATAAGTCGATCTCTATCAACAAGATCAATTTGGGTTAACGCAACCGCGCCCTTGGTAATCCCCATCAATGATAATATATCAAGATGCTCGCGGGTTTGTGGCATAATGCCATCTTTAGCAGCAATCACCAGCAAAGCAAAATCGATGCTCGCCGCACCGGTTGCCATGGTTGCAATTAGCTTTTCGTGGCCTGGAACATCTACAAAGCCAAGACGCTCGCCATTTTTAGCTGTTTTATAGGCAAAGCCGAGCTCAATCGTGATGCCGCGTTTTTTTTCTTCAATGAGGCGATCGGTGTCAATGCCAGTAAGCTTTTTGACAAGGCTAGTTTTTCCGTGATCAATATGGCCAGCGGTTCCAATAATCATAAATCAAGCAATCCAAAATTGGCGGCAAAAGCCTGTGGTTCTTCCAATGTACGTAAATCAAGCATAAGGCGATTGGCTTTCATACGACCAATGACCGGCACAGGTAGTTCGCGCAATTTTTGCGCCAATTGATTAAGGCTTAAGGTTTCATTTCCAGTGCTCTCGATTGCAATGGCAATACTTGGCAGGGTTTGTGCCGGGCTTGCACCAGAGCCGACCTCACTTTCGCATGGTAGTATTTCGGCATTGAAGAAATCACCAAGGCTATTTTGTATGTCTGGCAATAACAATCCGGCCATTTCAGCAATGTCCTGACGCTTTCTTGCCAAAAAGCGTAAGGTTGGAATATTTTTTAGCATCAGGCTTTCATTCTTGTAGCAATGCAAGGTAGCTTCAAGGGCCGCAAGGCGTATTTTATCCATGCGTAAAATACGTTTTAATGGATTGCGATTAATGCGCGCAATAAGCTCAGCCTTGCCAACAATAAATCCAGCTTGGGGGCCACCCAATAATTTGTCGCCTGAAAAACTAACAAGATCAGCACCTGCTTCGACCACTTCGCGGATACATGGTTCTGCCTGTAAGCCAAATTGTCGAAGATCAATAATATTGCCCGAGCCAAGATCCTCATAAAGCGGCAGTCCCGCATCATGAGCAATATTGGCGACTTCTTGAGTTGAAATGCTTTTGCTAAAACCTTGAATGACAAAATTTGAGGTATGGACTTTGGCTATTGCTGCAGTTTCTTCACTAATTGCATTAATATAATCCGCGCGATGGGTGCGGTTGGTCGTGCCTATTTCACGTAAAGTAACGCCGGCTTTTTCCATGATGTCTGGCATGCGGAAAGCGCCGCCAATTTCAATCAATTCACCGCGCGATATAATCACTTGCCGGCGCCCTGACTTTAACTCCCCCAACATGTTGAGGCAAATAAAAACAGCGGCAGCATTATTATTAACTAGGGTTGCATCTTCAGCGCCAGTGAGTTCGCAAATTAATTGGCGCAGGTGGTCATCTCGCTCCCCTCTGCTGCCGCTTTTTAAATTATATTCAAGCGCAACTGGATTGCGCATAGCATCACTTGCGGCTGCAATGGCCGCATCGGATAGAATTGCACGGCCAAGATTGGTATGCAAAATGGTGCCCGTAAGATTATAGACTGGCCGTAATTTCGATATGGATTCGCTTTCAAGTCTTGCAAGAACCAGTCCTGCAAGAAGTGCCGTATCGCGCGCTGGTCGTCCAGCTTTTATCACTGAGCGTTCATTGTTGATAACTGATCTAATCGCTTCAACTGTCGCCTTATGGCCAAAGCTCTTTAATGCATCAGCCAAAAGATTGTGTGAAAGTAACAAATCAACCGAAGGCAGCTTTGAAAACACGACCACTATCCTTTATCAAAATCCATATAAAAATGGATTAAAAGCTCCGCGGACAAAGCGTCCTTCTTGTTTAACCAAGAGATCAAGAGCTAGCGACCCAATATCATCTGCAAAAACATCTAGATTAACATCTTTTTGCGCATCGGTCATTTTGCAATATTTGCCGCAATCTCTACAGCTTTCTACTAAAATACTACCAGGCCCATCAGCAACTTCACCATATTCAACAGCACCGGTTTCACCGCAAAATGTGCATTTTATGCGAACGTAATTCCACATTGTACCGCAATAAAGGCAAGAACAAAAGCGTGTGCCTTCAGCATTTGGCCAATTGACAATTTGCGATGCTGAATGAGTGCCGCCGCAAGCAGGGCATAGATTTTGTTCAAGCGGTTTGATATTGCTTGCGTCAATTTGTGATGCAGCCAAACTATAAAGCACTTGCAAGCTCGCCAACATAAAAATATGTTCTGGTAATTGATCTTCTTGCAATTTGCGGTCATTAAGATTTTCAGCAATTTCTTTTTGCATCATTTTTGATTTTTTTACCGCGGCAAGAGCTTTCATTGAAGCCTCTGGCATAGTTATTTTTTCGATACGGGCAAAAAGATCTTTGGTAATTTTATTGGCAAGCGGATTTCTATATAATGCTGTGCGGTCAATAATTGGCATGCCAAAGTTTATTTGGCTTTTTTCATCAGTCAAGGACGTAAAACCGTCTTTGAATTTTTGTGCTGTTTCGTGCTGGGCTTTGGTTAAATCGGTTAAGAATTGGATATAGCTTGAAACGGGGTTAGTTGGAGCAAGACGCTCAAAGCGCAAAGCCCTATCTTCAAAAAGGCGATCAATATTGGCAACGCGGCAAACTGGTGGCTCGCGCATGGTTCCAACGGCTGTCATATCACCTTCAAATTTTTTATCACGTGGCATTTTCTATCCAGTAAGTTGATAGTTCTAAAGCGAGTGCTCTAAAACATATATGAATGTGTGTGTGGCCATGTTTACATGGAAATGCTAAATAGTGCTAGGGTATTTTAGAAAAACTATGAACTTGCCACTTGCTAAAGCCGCAAAAGTGACAAATAATTAAACTATTTTTACTTTCATCTAGGCTAAATTACGTGCATAAAAAATTAAAAGGCATGGTTAAACAACCATGCCTTTTATGTTCATAATGCTGTAATCAGCGTTTAACTATAAAATTCCTAGATTTTGCCATATAGGTAATGATTGTTCAACGACTTTGGTAAGGTCGGGTTTTAACAAACGAACAGCATCGGCTTCAGTTGGAATGATATTCCCTTCAAAAGATAGGGAATCACTGCGCTCAATCGCTCTTTTCCAAATTTTCTTGGCAAGATCATTGACGGTTGGCTTGCTGCCATCAGCAAGGGCATCAAAAGCAATCAGGTCAAGGAAGTTCATCATTAAGCCATTGCCACTTGCAGCGCAAGCAAGGATGCCCAATTTACGTTCCTGCTCAAGGCAGGTTTTGACATAAAGTTTATTGAAGTTTCTTACCTCCTCACGTGATTTCTGCATCTCTATTGGTTTGATGATGTGAACATAATTTGCCGCGAGTAAAAGGCCGATAATTTGTCTAGCATTGGGATTAAGTTCTGGAATACCGGGAAGTGTTACCAATTCGCCAAGGCTCA
This sequence comes from Bartonella sp. HY761, assembly GCF_026743145.1. Classification (NCBI taxonomy): domain Bacteria; kingdom Pseudomonadati; phylum Pseudomonadota; class Alphaproteobacteria; order Hyphomicrobiales; family Bartonellaceae; genus Bartonella; species Bartonella sp. HY761. The sequence continues at coordinate 2,864,497 of NZ_CP104887.1, read as the reverse complement.
TTGGTTTCTTTTCCAAAGCATCAAAAATTGGGCCGAACAAGTCTTTGTTAAGACTTAAATCACCGACATGAGAGGCGATAGAGTAAAGAATTTTTTCTTTTGGGACAGCAAGTTGTAAAACACATTTCTTTAATTGTTCAAGCGCTTTTTTAGGCTGTAAGGCAACGGAGCCCCGAGTAAATAGGTCTTTACGAAATTTACGATTGATAAAATAATCTTTAAGCGTTTCAACTGTTTGTGGGGCAGTCGCCGTCAAAATCTTACTTTGTTTATATGAAAATGCAAATTCATCAAAATTCTCGATATAGGTACAAATGCCGACATATTTTAGTTTGGCTTCACTAAGATCCTTGGCAACATCGACATGGAATGCGGGGGCCCAATCTTGATTTAAATATTCGTGTGAAAGATATGTGCCGTTATCCGGCAATTCGCGGACAAATTGCTCAGGAATAAAGCGAAGATTTTCGGGTAAGAGGTCCTTTATTCTGTGGGCTGCCTTTAATACGCGCTGGTCGCTGCGTCCAGTTTCTTCAAGTGCCAGTTGGAACAGTAATTTTTGAAAAGGGATCACTTCGGACCAAGCAGGAAGTGTATTATAGGACACATAAACAATGCCGCCTGGCTTTAGATATTTTTTTATAAATTGTACGATATATTGGCGGTTTTGCGCGCTTACCCAGCTCCATACGCCATGCAGTGTAATATAATCAAATAAAGGCATACCTTCAGGACACGGCTCTTCGGCTATTTGCTGGAAAGAGCATTCTTCAAAATGTACATTATTTAAATTGGCTTTTTCAGCCATGCGCCTTGCTTCAAAAATATGGGCAGGGTTAAAATCAAATGCCCAAACATTAGCATTCTTATTCGCTGCGGCAATTAGGAGCGATGTTTCTCCGCGTCCGCAGCCAAGCTCACAATAATTATAATCTGCATCTGCAGGAACTGGCAATTCAATACCGTTTAATTGGCATACCATATCCATATGACTGGGGGTTTGTTCGACATATGTACCTGTTGTATATTCAATATCAGCGACATAACCATCGTGCCACATATTTGTCATGTTTTTACCTTGTTATTGTTTTAGTGTTAATATTAGAATGTTTTTATATTTTAATTTATAGATATTGCCTTGGTATCGGGATTATGTGGTCCTATGTCAGCGGTGATTAAACTTCGCTTGGCGCTTCTCAACAAAAGCAGCCATTCCTTCTTTTTGATCCTCTAGGGCAAAAAGCGAATGGAATATGCGCCGTTCAAACTGTAAACCCTGCTCCAAGGACAGTTCTTCAGCCATTTTTATCGTTTCTTTGGCTAGCATCGCGACCGGACGCGACATGGAGGCAATGGAAATTGCGGTCTTCAAAGCTTCTTCTTGTAAGTTTTCGCTCGGAATAATTCGTGCAACCAATCCACAGCGTTCAGCTTCTTCTGCTCCCATCATGCGCCCAGTTAAGCACATGTCCATTGCTTTCGTCCGACCGATAAGTTTGGTTAAGCGCTGGGTGGCGCCCATGCCTGGCATGATGCCTAGCTTTATTTCGGGCTGACCAAATTTAGCCGTCTCATCGGCAAGAATAATGTCGCACATCATCGCAAGTTCGCAGCCACCGCCCAATGCATAGCCAGAAACAGCCGCAATTGTGGGTGTGCGCAGATTGCTGAACTGTTGCCATTGGGCAAACCAATCCTGCATATACATTTCTATATAGCTATGGCTCTGCATTTCTTTAATGTCGGCACCAGCTGCAAATGCCTTTTGAGAGCCGGATATAACAATGCAACCAATAGTTGGGTCTTTATCAAACTCGTTACAGGCGGCCAAAAACTCTTCGGTTAATTGGGTATTGATAGCGTTTAGTGCATCTGGTCGATTTAATTGGATGAGGGCAATGCGGTTATTATTGCCTTGCTGAAAAATAGTTGTATCACCTGCGTTATTATCTTGGTCACAATCATAAACTTCTGCGATTATTGTACCATATGTCATT